>UBNQ01000055.1 GCA_900466875.1 Hyphomicrobiales bacterium
TCAGCCGGCGTTTTGCGTTTCGAGATCAACAAACGATCAGTTGTCGAAGAATTCCTTCATCCGGGCGAAGAAACCGGTCGATTCCGGATTGTTCTCCTTGGACGAGATTTCCTCGAACTCCTGCAGCAACTCGCGCTGGCGCTTGGTCAGCTTCTGCGGTGTTTCGATGCCGATCTGGATGTAGAGATCACCCGTCTGCGACGAGCGCAGGACCGGCATGCCCTTGCCCTTCAGGCGGAACTGCTTTCCAGCCTGGGTGCCTTCCGGCACCGAGACGCGCGACTTCGAGCCATCGAGCGTGCCGACATCGAACGTGCCGCCAAGCGCTGCCGTCGTCATGGAGATCGGCACGGCGCAATAAAGATCGGCACCATCGCGCTGGAAAAACTCGTGCGGCGTCACCGACAGGAAAATATAGAGGTCGCCGGCCGGGCCACCACGGGCGCCGGCCTCGCCTTCGCCCTGAAGGCGGATACGGGTGCCGTCCTCGATGCCGGCCGGGATGTTGACCGAGAGCGAACGCTCTNNTCGGTCACGCGGCCCTGACCGTGGCACTTGTCGCAGGGATCGGTAATCGTCTGGCCACGACCATGGCAGGTCGGGCATGTCCGTTCGACGGAGAAGAAGCCCTGCGATGCGCGTACGCGGCCGGAACCCTGACAGGTGCCGCAGGTCTTTGGCTGGGTGCCGGGCTTGGCGCCCGAACCGGTGCAGACATCGCAGGTGATCGAGGTCGGAACCCGGATCTGCGCCGTCTTGCCGTTATAGGCCTCTTCCAGCGAAATTTCCATGTTGTAGCGAAGGTCGGCACCGCGTTCGCGACCGCCGGAGGAGCGGCGTGCACGGCCGCCACCCATCATCTCGCCAAAGATATCTTCGAAAATGTCGGAGAAGCCGCCCTGAGCGCCGCCGAAACCACCACCGCCACCCATGCCGCCCTGTTCGAAGGCCGCATGGCCATACCGATCATAGGCCGCACGCTTTTGCGGGTCCTTGAGGGTTTCGTAAGCCTCATTCAATTCCTTGAACTTCTTTTCGGCTTCCGCATCACCGGGATTTTTGTCCGGGTGGTATTTCATGGCCATCTTGCGGAAGGCGCTCTTCAGCTCCTTCTCGTCTGCCGATTTGGCGACACCAAGAATTTCGTAAAAATCTGCTTTAGCCATTCAGATAACCGGTTCCGGAAAGTGTTCCGGCTGCACGAGGCAGCCGGAGTTTTTAGTCGACCATATTGCAGTGTCCGTCAATGGACAGATCAGGCCGACTTCTTGTCGTCCTTGATTTCCTCGTAGTCGGCATCGACGACACCGTCGTCCTTGCCGCCTTCTGCGGAAGCACCGTCAGCCTGCTGGGCCTCGTAGATGGCCTGGCCGAGCTTCATGGACGCTTCCATGAGGGTCTGCGTCTTCGCCTGGATGTCTTCGGCGTCCGGCTCGGAAGCTTCGACCGAGGTCTTCAGGGCAGCGATGGCATTTTCGATCGCCTTGCGGTCGTCCTCGGAAACCTTGTCGCCATATTCAGCCAGCGACTTCTCGCTGGAGTGGATCAGGCTTTCGGCCTGGTTCTTGGCTTCAACGCCGGCACGACGCTTCTTGTCGGCCTCGGCATTGGCTTCAGCGTCCTTGACCATCTTTTCGATGTCGGCGTCGGAAAGACCACCAGAAGCCTGGATGCGGATCTGCTGTTCCTTGCCGGTACCCTTGTCCTTGGCCGAAACCTGGACGATGCCGTTGGCGTCGATGTCGAACGTGACTTCGATCTGCGGCATACCGCGCGGTGCCGGCGGCAGGCCGACGAGGTCGAACTGGCCGAGCAGCTTGTTGTCCTGGGCCATTTCGCGCTCGCCCTGGGAAACGCGGATCGTCACGGCCTGCTGGTTGTCGTCAGCGGTCGAGAAGGTCTGCGACTTCTTCGTCGGGATCGTCGTGTTACGGTCGATCAGACGGGTAAACACGCCACCGAGCGTTTCGATGCCGAGCGAAAGCGGGGTCACGTCGAGCAGCAGAACGTCCTTGACGTCGCCCTGCAGAACGCCGCCCTGGATCGCTGCGCCGAGCGCCACGACTTCATCCGGGTTGACGCCCTTGTGCGGCTCCTTGCCGAACAGCTGCTTGACGATTTCCTGTACCTTCGGCATGCGGCTCATGCCGCCGACGAGAACGACTTCGTCGATCTCGGCAGCGGTTACGCCGGCATCCTTGAGGGCTGCCTTGCACGGCGCGATCGTGCGCTGGACGAGATCGTCGACCAGGCTTTCGAACTTCGAACGGGTCAGCTTCATCGTCAGGTGCTTCGGACCGGAAGCATCGGCCGTGATGAACGGCAGGTTGATTTCGGTCTGCTGCGAGGACGAGAGTTCGATCTTGGCCTTTTCGGCAGCTTCCTTGAGGCGCTGCAGAGCGAGCTTGTCGTTCTTCAGGTCGATGCCCTGGTCCTTCTTGAACTCGGCTGCGAGATATTCGACGAGACGCATGTCGAAGTCTTCACCGCCGAGGAAGGTATCGCCATTGGTCGACTTCACTTCGAAGACGCCATCGCCGATTTCCAGAACCGAGACGTCGAACGTGCCGCCGCCCAAGTCGTAAACGGCGATCGTCTTGCCGTCCTTCTTGTCCATGCCATAGGCAAGGGCTGCAGCGGTCGGCTCGTTGATGATGCGGAGGACTTCAAGACCTGCGATGCGGCCGGCATCCTTGGTTGCCTGGCGCTGCGCGTCGTTGAAGTAGGCCGGAACGGTGATGACGGCCTTCTCGACCTTTTCACCGAGATAGGATTCAGCGGTTTCCTTCATCTTCTGAAGGATCATCGCGGAAACCTGGGCCGGCGAATAATTCTTGTCGTGTGCCTTGACCCAGGCATCGCCGTTATCGCCCTTGACGATATCGAACGGAACGAGGCCCTTGTCCTTCTCGACGGTCGGGTCTTCGTAACGGCGGCCGATCAGGCGCTTGACCGCAAACAGGGTGTTGGTCGGGTTGGTCACTGCCTGGCGCTTGGCCGGCTGACCGACGAGACGTTCGCCGTCTTCGGTGAATGCGACCATGGAGGGCGTGGTGCGCGCGCCTTCGGCGTTCTCGATCACCTTCGCGTCCTTGCCGTCCATGATGGCGACGCAGGAGTTGGTGGTGCCGAGGTCGATGCCAATTACTTTAGCCATATCTTCTCTCTCCTTTAAGCGAACCGTCGGGACCCCGAGAGGCATTCCGCTGACAGTTCCTCGACTGGGATGGTCTATAATTCTTAAGCAGCCAGCGCTGCTGTCATGCGGCGTATATAAGGACGGGTTTTTCCGACTGCAAGGCAGGAAATCGCCTGTCTTCCGGCAAAAAACGCATGACCATGAAGGCTGTGCCGATCCCGCTACTGGCCCATGATGACATCAAGCAATGTCGTGCGCCNNCTGCGGCTGGTAGACATGGCCGCCATCGGCACCGACGTCTCCGGGGGGCATCGGACCGCCACCGACATTGCCGGGCGGGACCGGTGATTCGGCGTCATAAGGGCCGCGATACTGGCGATAATCGCGGTATCCGCCTGCCTGCCGTTCATCGGGATAACCGCCATCGCGATATTGGCGCGCCGGCCTGTTGTCGTAAACCGTATTGCCATTGCCGTTGTTGCAGACGGCGTTGTCGCCATAGGCGCAGGGGATAGCGCCCGGCGGCTGCGGTCCCGGCTGCTGCGCGCGGCCGCGGCCCGTATCGACCGGCGCCTCGCCCCGACCGGGCGCAGGCTGCATGGGACGCGATGCGAGCGGCGCCTGAGGCGCGGGCGGGAAATCGTTCTGCGCCGGATATTGCGTCTCGTCCTGACCGGCGCCGGGAAGAATGCCGGAAATGATGTCGCCGATGCTCGTCGAGGGCGACTGTTCCTGCTGCTGCGACGGCTGGGCGGAACCATTATTGAAGCCGAACAGCGGCGTGGGCGTATACCCCTTCATCGCCGCGGTCATATATTCCTTCCAGGCGCGCGCCGGCAGCGAGCCGCCGGTGACCTTTTTCATGTAACTGCCGTCGTCATTGCCGAACCACACGCCCGTCGCCATCACGCTGGTAAAGCCGACAAAAAGAGCGTCGCGGGAATTCTGCGTCGTGCCGGATTTGCCGGCGGCCTGCCAGCCGTCCAGACGCGCCGCCTTGCCGGTGCCCTCGCGAATGACGCCGGACATCATGCCGTTCATCGTCGCTGCGACCGGCTCGCTCAGCACCCGTGGCGGATTGCTGTAATCGGCCTCGTAAAGAACCTTGCCATCCGGATCGACGATCCTTTTGACGATATGCGGGGTCGCCTTGTAGCCGCCATTCATGAAAGCTGCGTAGGACGAGGTCAATTCGACGAGCGAGACTTCAGACGTGCCAAGCGCAATCGAGGCATTCGGCTGAATATCCGAATCGACACCGAGTCGGTGCGCCATCGAGACGACCTTGTCCGGTCCGACAGCCACGGCCAACTGGGCCGCAACCGTGTTCAACGAGCGTGACAGGGCATAGGAGAGCGGGACGGGGCCCTTGTATTCCTTCTCGTAGTTTTCCGGCGTCCAGTTGCCGNNTCCTCACCGGCTCGTCGTTGACGATCGTGTCGGGGCCATAACCGGCTTCGAGTGCCGAGGCATAGACGAAGGGCTTGAACGCCGAACCCGGTTGACGCTTGGCCTTGAAGGCACGGTTGAACTGGCTCTGGGCATAATCGCGCCCACCGACGACGGCGCGGATCGCGCCCGTCGCGTCGACCGAAACGAGTGCTGCCTGCGAGGCATTCAGCTTGCTGCCATCCTTTTTCAAAATGTCGTTCAGCGACTTGTCGGCCGCTTCCTCAAGCTTCAGGTCGATCGTCGTTTCAACCGTGACGTCGACCTTCGGCTCGCCGATCAGGCTTTTCACCTCCTCGACCACCATGTCGGCGGCATAATGCTGCGGGCCGGACCAATAGCTTTTCGCCTGCGCCGGCGGCTGTGCCATCGCCTTGTTGTAGTCGGTGTCGGTAATGTAGCCTTCCTCGCGCATCGTGCCGAGCACGACCTGGGCACGCTCTTCGGCCGCTTTCGGATCACGAGCGGGAGACAGGCGCGACGGCGCTTTCAGAAGCCCGGCAAGCGTCGCCGCCTCGCCGAGATTCACTTCGCGCGCGGACTTGTTGAAATAACGCCGGGACGCAGCCTCGACGCCATAGGCATTCGAGCCGAAGAAAACCCGGTTGAGATACATGGCAAGGATCTGGTCCTTGGTGAACTCGTGTTCCAGCCAGAAGGACAGAAGCACTTCCTGGATCTTTCGCTCGAAGGTGCGATCCGGCGAGAGGAACAGGTTCTTGGCCAGCTGCTGGGTGATCGTCGATCCGCCCTGGATCGGTTGGCCGGTCAGGTTGTTGACGAAGGCGCGCGCCAGGCCGAAAGGATCGACGCCGAAATGCGAATAGAAACGCCGGTCCTCGATGGAAATGACCGCCTGCGGCAGATAGGGCGACATCTCTTCCAGCGCCAGCGCCTCGCCGCCGGTCGCGCCGCGATTGGCAATCACGGAACCGTCGATCGCGGTGATCTTCATGTTCGGCGGGCGATCGGGAATGGACCAGCTGCTGGCCGCCGGCATCTGCGCACCGTAATAGAGCACCAGACCGCCAACGCCGATCGCGCCCCAGATACCCAGAACGAGGCACCAGTAGATCAACCTGCGCAANNGAGGAATCGCGCTGCTTGCGGGAAGCGGATTCCGCCGATCCCCGTTTCTCGCGGCGACCGGAATCGGTTTTCGCATCAGCCTTCGACACACGTTTGGGCGCCTTGCGATGACCGACAATGCGATCGTCAGCCTCGAGGCGAAACTCGTCTTCATCTTTGTCGTGCGATGCTTCGAAAGAAGGTTCGACGCGTTTGTCTGATTTGCCTCTGGCTGCCATGCGAGCCGGCGGTCTCCCGTCCTGCGCCTGCAAAAACTGCAGGCCTTTTTGCCGATAGGTTTCCGCTGGACTTTAATTGAGGCGATTTAAGGAGGGGTAAAAGGCAAACAGACGATGAAGAGGATAGCTCAATCTTCCACCAACTGTTCCGAGATGCGCCTCTTTACCCTGAAAACCATGGCTTTCCAGAGAATTCGGGATTTGGTAATATCAGGCAACGCTAAAATTATGCGCCCGGCAGACAAAGGGGAGGAATTTCCTCGCTGCCGTGTTCAGCGCTCGGGGAGGGAGCCATGAACAAGATCTTCGAAGCGGTCGTGCTCAAGGGCGACCAGCGGGTTCCAGTCGGGCTCGTCAATCTCAAGCAGGCATTGGAAATGTCCGAGAAGCTCGTGTTCGAGTTCAGTCATCCTGAACACGAGGCCGGCAGGACGGATGTGTTTGTCGGCCGCGAGGTTCTGCAAAAGCTGATGTGAGGATGCCGCCATCGACGGCGTCGGCGCTGCATGAGGCGCCGCGCATATTCGTGATTTGGGCGTGTGCGCTTTGCGCGCTATCCTCCAGGTGCAACAAGCGAAAGGAGAATGGACATGAAGACATTTCTCATCGCCGCTGCCGTTATCGGCCTTACGTCATCCGCAGCACTTGCGGATTGCGCCGGCCATAAGGTGACGGCATCGAAGGAGGTGGACAAGGAGTTCACCACCGCCAGCATCGCAACAACTCCCGCGCAACAGGAGTTGAAGCAGACAGGTCAACCGGGCGAACCCGCCACGGAAATCGAGAAAGCCACCCCATAACCAAACGACGCTCCGCGCCGGGCATTTGTCTGGGGCGGAGCGCGTTGATTGCGGCGGAACCACTTTCGTCCGGCCGGATTGTCTCCTCTTTACAAGGGAGAACAACATGGCCCGAAAATCTCTGAATGCCGGCTTTACCGGTAATATCGAAGAGGATCACCGCGTATCCACCAAGGCGAAAACCGCTCTTGCCAATGCAAAGGATGAGGCGGGCATGGTCGCAGCGCATGCGGCCGATCACCCAGCCGCAACCGGTTCCGCGGTTCTAACCTTCGGGCTTGTCGGCTTGGCCGTGGGATATCTGCTCGGCGCTTCGAGTTCTCGCCGTCGCCGGTTTCACTGAGTGTCCGAAAGATATGNNGAACATAGCAGGCCCGTCTCCGTTGGGTATCAGGACCCAAAGGAGGCCAAGATGCCGAACAGAGATCCCATCCCTACCCCGACATCGGATACACCGCGCGGGCCGACCCCAACCGGCGGAGTGCCGGACAGAACCCAGGAAAAACCGCCCTTGACGCCCGCTCAGGACAAGGGTGACAGCAAGAACCCTCAGGATCCCACGCTTGATCCGGCGCTTTTGCCGACAGGTGACCCGGCAGGCATGGCCTGAGCCGCGTTTTTGAGGTGCTTTCGAGTGAATTGGAGGCAGGGCGTTCGCGTCCCGCCTCCCAATGCGATCAAATATCGCAATAGAAACCCGGTCACGATTTTTAACCCTCAAATTATACCCGCGCTAAGTTGTTGTTGCCATTTCGTTAACCCGCATCCAGATTGCTCGCCGGGTAAGGACATTTCAACAAACGGGCCTGCACGGTATTGCGCGGGCCTGTTGCTTGTGGCCTGCCCGGGCAAAGTCGGAAACATACCGCCTGCTCTTGGGTCTTGAACGTGACGTGAGGGTCTTATGCCGACGCAGTTAATCAGAAATCCGGTTAATCCGACACAGCTCACCCTGCTGCAGGAAGTCTTCAATGACACCTGCGCCGAGCATGGCATCGACAAGACCAGCCCGGATGGCGAGGCGCTCGCACTCATTCTGGTCAACTCCTTGCAAAAAGGTTCCGACGAGAAGGAACAGCTGGAGGCCCTGGCGGGCGCGCTTATTCAGGAGCGCTGATCTTTGATCGCGCTCCATTGACGTTTGCCATCTTTGCCGCGCGAGGGAACCGAACAGCCACCTGGAAAGTTGAACGGTCTCCTAGAACAACGTGATGGAGGCCGGCATGGCAGAATCAGTAAAGAGCTTTACCCGCGGAAACGAAGTCGCATCCTTCGACCATCAGCCGAGCGACAGCGCAATTGCCAACGAGATTGAGGGCCTGCGCTCTGAAATTTCACGGCTGAGCGCGATGATGTCGGAAAAGACCGGTGAGGTTTACGATCGCGTTGCAGATCGCGCCAGCAGCGCGGCAAGCTATGTCTCGTCGGAAGCCAATTCCGTCGCCGGAACCATCAAGGAACATCCCGCTGCCACCACCACATTGTTTACACTGATCGGTGCCGTAGGCTTCGCGATCGGCTACGCCGTCGCAACAGCGTCCGCGGAAAGCAAGCAGGCGTGGTACCAGCGCTATCTCGGCGACCGTTTCTGATCGATCTCAAGACGACTGAAAGGTGTCCGTAACAACGACATCCTGGGCGACGTCTATCCAGACGGCGCCCGTCAGTTCAGCCATGCGGACGGGGCTGATTCGCACTGCCGAATTGGTCGCTCCGGCTGCCGGAACGACTTCATCAAAACGCCGGAGAGACATGTCGCAATAGACCGGCAAGGCCGAAGCCAGACCAAAGGGGCAAACGCCTCCAATCGGATGGCCGGTGATGTCGACGACCTCTTCACCGCCGAGCATGCGTGGCTTGGCGGTGAAGAGGTCCCGGAATTTCTTGTTATCAAGGCGCGCCGTGCCGGCCATGACGACGATCATCGTCTCGTCGCCGGCCCGCAGGCATATGCTTTTGGCGATTTGGTCGGGCTCCACGCCGTGGGCGGCGGCGGCGAGTTGCACTGTTGCGGAACTCGCTTCGGTGACGATCACTTCGATATCGGGAGCGTGTTCGGCGAAATAGGCCTGGACGGAAGAAAGACTCATGTCGCAACCATCGCCCATGTGCCGTTTTTAGGCAAGCTCAGACGAAGCCATGCATAGCGCGCATTACTGCGGTGCGAAATCGTGGCTGTTTTTTAGGCGCGCCTCCTGTATAGTCAAATCATCGACGGACGCACTCCTCCTCCCAGTGTCCTCGATGGGACCAGCAACACCTCCTCCTCCCGGTTGTTGGTCAGTTTCAGAAGCCCGGCGCACCTCCTCCCGCGCCGGGCTTTCTGTATTTTAATGCCTTAACCCGAGGTTACCAGAAGCCTCACCTCGCGCCGGGACGACGGAAGCGCCGGCGTACAGTCCTGATATTATTGTGTTTTCTAAAAATACCCTCTAAAATTGCACGGGTCATTCCACGCTCACCCGAAGCGCCGCAGCAATCTTGACGAACATTGGGCCAAGCCCTAAGTGCGTATGGATCGAAATTTGTCTGATGGCCAGCACCGGGCTACTGCCACGCTTGCGACGTTCTACTCTGCAAAGTTCGAAGTTCAATCTGTTCCTTCCGGGTTTCCGGGAGGGGCTGTCGGTCATTGCAAAGAAAGGCATCGATATGGCGACGGGTACAGTTAAGTGGTTCAATGCGACCAAGGGTTACGGCTTCATTTCGCCTGACGATGGCGGTGCGGACGTTTTCGTTCACATCTCCGCTGTTGAGCGCGCAGGCCTCGGCCAGCTTCAGGACGGCCAGAAGCTCTCCTTCGAGCTGGTAACGGACCGCCGTTCCGGCAAGGTTGCAGCAGACCAGCTGCAGGCTGCCTAATAAACTTCTGCTCGCGGCGGCCCAAAGTTGCCGCGAGCTTCCCAGATGACCGTCACTTATCGGTCCCGGCGACGGTCTTGAAATGACCCGAGCGCCATCCCATCTAAAGTCCAACAGCATTCCGGCGATCTACAGGCAGATACGGGAAACCGTGCCGTCCCGACGCAGGCAAACCGGGCCTTTAATGGTTCATTAACCTGTTTCAGAGATGATGAACGCCACAGAGCTGCAAGGATCACTCAGATCCTGAACGCAGCCGCGACGGAATGCTTGACCCGTTTGACGTGACCACGGATGTACTGGCACAATGAACGGGATTGGAAAGGTCGGGCTTGCCCGGCCTTTTTGTTTTTCAGCCATGCCACGTTCGCAGCAAATATTCTGCGTCTTCCTCTCCATTTATTCTCCGCCGCCCTAAATCCGTCCTCCGGCCTGAGGGGCATGGCCGAATGACAGGAAAACGCGAATGGATGACGGCAAACATAACTGGCTGCGCAAGGAAGACGCCGATTCGACCAAGGCGAGTTTTCCCGAGCTCTTCTTCGATCTCGTTTTCGTCTTTGCGCTAATCCAGCTTTCGCAAACGCTGGCCTCGGATTTTTCCCTGGGGATCGCCTTCGACGCGCTGATCTTCATCTTTGCCCTCTGGTGGGTCTGGATCCACACGACATGGGTCACCAACCTTCTCGACGCCGAGGTCGTGGCGGTAAGACTGCTTCTCTTCGGACTTATGTTCCTGGGCATCGTGCTGGCGATTGCGCTTCCCAAGGCGTTTGATGAGGCCGGGCTGGTTTTCGCACTGGCCTATGTTGCGATGCAGCTCAGCCGATCGCTGTTCGCGCTCTATGCCTTCAAGGGGGTCGATGCCGACTCGTTCATGACTTTCGTGCGCATCACCATGTGGCTGCTCATATCCGGTGGCTTCTGGGTCGCAGGCGGGCTCGTCAGCTCCGAAAGCCGTGCCCTTTTCTGGATCGTGGCGCTTGCTATCGAATATGCCGCGCCACTGTTTCGTTACTGGATGCCGGGCATCGGCGCATCGCCCGCCGAAACGCTCGACGTCAATGGCGAGCATCTGGCCGAACGATGCGCCCTGTTCGTCATCATCGCGCTCGGCGAAACGATCATCACAACGGGCAAGACGGCTTCCGACCATGCCGATGAGGGCGGCATCATCTTCTTCGTGCTCGTGTCGGCCTTCCTGACGACGGTGCTGATGTGGTGGATCTATTTCCATGACGGGCAGGAGCGCGCCGCCGACACGGCGGAAGACACGAGCCAACCGCAGAACACGGCCGACCATCTTTTCACCTACGGACATCTGCCGATCGTCGCGGGCATTATTCTGACGGCCGTGGGCGAGGACTTCACGCTCACCCATCCCCATGACGAAAGCGGTTACACCAACGCGCTGGCGATCCTCGGCGGCCCTGTCCTGTTCCTGGCTGGCACCCTGTGGATGAAAACGGTATCGTCTCGCATGGTGCCATGGTCGCATTGCGCCGGCATAGCTGCCGCTCTTGCAGGCCTGTTTCTCGTTCCCCACGCGGAGAATTTCCATCTCCAGCTTGTGGCAGTCACCATTCTGCTGGCGGTCGCACTCTGGGAATACATAGCCCTCAGGCTTTTCCGCCGTGCCTCAGCATGATCAGTAATGCGGAGGCCGGGTGACCGGTACGGCATCGTGCGTCGTTTCCTCAAGCGTCAGAAAACGTTCGGTCAGCCGATCGAGCTTGGCGCGGGTCTGTTCGACCACCTTCCATTGTTCGGCAAGCTGGTCGGACAGTTCATCGATAACCTTGGCCTGATGGGCAGCGAGTTCTTCCAGCTGCACCAGTCTCGTCTCGTCGCTCACGGCGGCAATCCTCTCATCTTCCAAAGCTGCTTTTCACCGCAAGTCTTCATCCCGAAATCGGTGACCACTTTCGGGAGACATGCTGTAGCGCGGGATGTAGAGGATGCCTGTCGTCCGGTCCAGCCTCCGGATCAGGCCCGCAGCCTCGGGCGCTCCTGATAGACGCTTGCGGAACCGCTTGTCCTGAAGCGGGCCACGAGTGCGGCAAGGCTGCCGCTGATCCCGACCAGGCTCTGTGCCGCGGCAT
>UBNQ01000035.1 GCA_900466875.1 Hyphomicrobiales bacterium
CGATCTGGGCTGAGGCGAGTGCCTGGACTCTCGACATACTGTTCGGTGGGACGGGAAGCGATATTTTGTATGACGGAGCCGAAACTGATGACCTGAGCCCCTGATCTGCCTCCAAATTTTGGTAAAGTCCGTCGTATCAAGGAGACGGACGAAATGATGCATTCCGGTTCACGGACGAGCAGATCATCGGGATATTGAAAGAGCAGGAGAGCGGCCTGAGTACGGCCGATGTTTGCCGTGATCCGAGCCTCGAATTTGCGAGGTTCTGCATCCTGGTTTTGGTGAGGCGTATCACGTCAGATCACCCAAAATCTCCGGCTGGATCTCGATCACCTCGCCGGCGGTATATCGCGCGCCCTCCATGAGTTCGAAAAGGCGCTCGACCATGATGGGTACATTCTGCCGAACCATCAGGAAATGCGGATTGAAAACAGCGGCAAGCGGATCCCAGTCAAAACATCCGAAAACGATCTCGCTCATGTTGTGGCCTTGGTCGTGAAACCAGCGGGCAATTCCTTCCAATGTGATCGTTGAATTGACGAAAATGGCCGAGGGTAGCGCCTTGTGTTTTAAAAGATAGCCATCAAGGACCGGGGCGGCGCGTGAGCCGGAATAACCACAAGGCATGATATTATTCTCGGGGCTTTCGATCCCGCGGGCGTCCAGTGCCTCCTTGAAGCCCGCGATGCGTTCGCGCGTGTTGTGATCCTCTATGCGCCCGCCAACGAAGATAATTGGATCGTTTGGCCTGCCGCAATTTTTCAGTCGGTCGAGAATAGCTTTCGTCAGCATTCTGGCGCCGTCCCGGTTGGCAGAGATGACGGATGGCGCGAGCTTTCCGGGCAAATCGAGATTTATTGTTTCGACACCTTGAGCTTGGCACATGCGGGCAATGCTGTCCGGATCCGTCGCTCCGGTGCAGATGAGTTTCTCCACCCGATGGGAAATCATCATCTGCGCCGCGTCCTGTTCCTGCTGCGGGTCGCGATTGGTGCAGGAAACGATGGCAAACAGGCCGCGCTTTCGCGCCTCGGCCTCGAAAATCTGCGCGATCGAGCTGAAATAACGGTTGTCGTAAAGCGGCAGGATCATGCCAATGATTCCCGAGCGTTCGCGCCTCAATGCGCGGGCCTGCATGTTGACCGAATAATCCGCATCGGTCGCCACGGAGAGGATCCGCGTCGCCAGCTTTTCGCTGATTCGCCTGCTTCGCCAGGTACCGTTCAGAACAGCGCTGACGGTGCTGGGCGACGAGTCGGCCAGTTTCGCCAGGTCGTAGATCGTCAGACGTTTCGGTGCTTCGGTGGACAAATCGGCTCTCCTGAAGGGATTAGGAAATTACCATTGACAACTTCGTTCGCAACAACATAATGCACAACCGATTGCGCAATACTGCACAAAGGATTGTGCGATAAATTTTCTTTAGCCGGAGGAGGTTGATCCGGCGATATATGGGAGGGTTCCATGAAGCGTAGAGCATTCATTCTCGCAACGATGCTGGCCGGCTCTGTTCTAGGTGGTAGTGCCGCATTGGCTGCTGACAAGCCGACAATTGCCGTCGTTGCCAAGGTTGGCGGTATCCCGTGGTTCAATGCCATGGAAAAGGGTATCAAGGAACAAGGCGAGGCGCTTGGCGTCGAAGCCTATATGATCGGCCCGACCAGTGCCGATCCGGCCCTGCAGGTCCGTGCCGTCGAAGACCTGATCGCCCGTGGCGTCGACGTTATCGGCGTTGTGCCGAACGATGCCAAGGTGCTGGAGCCGGTGCTGAAGAAGGCACGCGACCAGGGCATCGTGGTCCTGACGCATGAAAGCCCGGATTCGGAAAACATCGATTACGACTTCGAAATGATCTCCTCCCAGCAGCTGGGTGAAGAGCATGCCAAACTTCTCGCCAAGACCACCGATTGCAAGGGATCCTATGCGGTGTTCGTCGGCGGTCTCAGTGTGCCGGCGCATAACGCTTGGGCGGATGCCGCCGTAAATTGGCTATCGGCCAATTGCCCGGATATGAAGCAGGCCGCCGATCGCTTCGGTGTTGCCGAAAGCGTCGATGATAGCCGCGATACCGCGCTCGATCTCATTCGTGCCAATCCGGATCTCGCAGGCATCATGTCGTTCGGCAGCCAAGGTACCGTTGGTGCCGCGCGCGCCGTCAAGGAACGTGGCCTCGGTGGCAAGGTTGCCGTCATGGGGCTGTTTTCGCCGGGTCAGGGACGCCGCCTCGTTCATGAAGGCGTCATTACCGGCGGTTTCCAGTGGAGTCCGCTTGAAGCCGGCAAGGCCTTCGTTGCGCTGGGCGACAAGCTCGTCAAGGGCGAGAAGGTCGAAGATGGCGCCGATCTTCCGGTACTCGGTCCGGTCAAGATGGAAGGCAAGGTCCTGTTTGCCTCCAAGCCGCTCGAACTGAGCAAGGAAACCGTCGACGGTCTGGCCGAACTCGGCCTCTAATATCCTCCCAGGGACTGGACGGCCGCTGGCATTTCGGTCGGCGGCTGTCCCCGCACGGTGACGGCAAGGTCAAAATCATGATGGATATTGCAATAAGCGCCAAGCACATCAGCAAGGTGTTTGGACAGGTGCGCGTTCTCGACGATGTGGCGTTCGAACTGCGCCGCGGCGAGGTCCTTTGCCTTGCCGGCGAAAACGGATGCGGCAAGAGCACGCTGATCAAGATCATCAACGGTGTTTATACGCCGGAAGCGGGTGCCGAATTCCAGTTTGGCGACGACAAGGTGTCTGGGATAACGCCGCATGATGCGCGTCATCGCGGCATTCATGTCATCTGGCAGGATCTGGCGATTTTCCCGCATCTGACCGTGGCCGAAAACATCGTCTTCGACGACTATGTCGCCAGCCCGCTTCGTCCTCTTTCGCGCAAGAAGGCGCGTGATGAAGCCCGCAGGATCATCGCCAAGATCGGCGCAGATCTCGATCCGGATATGCTGGTCGAAGACCTGTCGATCGCCAAACGCCAGCTTGTTGCCATCTGCCGTGTCATGCGGGCGGAAGCAAAAATCATCTTCATGGACGAGCCGACAGCCTCTCTGACGGCGCGTGAAGTCAAGGCTTTGCTCGATATTGCCCGCACCTTGTCTGCTCAAGGCGTCTCGATCGTATTCGTCAGCCACCGCCTTTCCGAGGTGCTGGATGTCTGCCAGCGCGTCACCGTCCTTCGCAATGGCAAGCTCGTCGGCACCTATCCGACGGAAGGCATGACGCAGGCGCGGCTTTCCGAGCTGATGACAGGCCGTGAATTGACGCAGGAACCGCGTGCTCCCGGCAAGGTCGGAGACGTGCTGCTGGAATTGCAGGGCTTGAGCCGAACCGGTGAATTCGAGGATGTCTCGCTGAAACTGCATCGCGGCGAAATTCTCGGTCTGGCGGGCCTTTTGGGGGCCGGGCGCACGGAACTGGCGCATGTGATCTTTGGCATGCACCCGCCGACCTCGGGCCGGATATTCAAGGACGGCAAGCCTCTGGCGCTGTCATCGAACCGTGACGCGGTTGCTGCCGGCATCGCCTATGTCTCGGAAGATCGTCTCAATCTCGGTCTGGTGCAGAACCAGTCGATCAACATGAACACGGCCGCAACCGTTCTGCCCGAACTGGAGGCTCCGCGCTTTTTCCTGTCGCCAAAGCGCATCAGGCAATTGACCGCGGACTGGATCGCCAAGCTTCAAACTAAGGTTTCGAATGCGGACCTGCCGGTTTCATCGCTTTCAGGCGGCAATCAGCAGCGTGTCGTCCTGGCAAAATGGTTGGCGACGCGGCCGGATGTCCTCATCCTCGACTGCCCGACCGTTGGTGTCGATGTGGGCGCCAAGCAGGGTATCTTCAAGATCATCCGCGATCTCGCAGATCAGGGCATGTCGATCATCCTGATCTCCGACGAGGCGGGTGAGCTCTGGTATAACAGCGACCGCATTCTGCTCCTGCGCGACGGGCGTCTGGTCGAGGACGTCCGGCCGGTCGACATCAAGGAAGAAGAGTTGGAGGGAATGATCAATGCCTAACATCCGTCTCGGCACGGAAGGCGTGCTCGCACTCCTGATCCTTGTCCTCTGCATCCTGCTCAGCTTCGTCACCGACACTTTTCTGTCGCTGCAGAACCTGTTCGACCTTCTGAATAACCAGTCGGTCAACATCATCTTCGCCGTCGGGCTGGTGGTCGTGCTGATTGCGGGCGGGATCGATATCTCCTTCGCCGTCGCAGCCTCCGTCGTTCAATATGTGGTTCTCACCCTGCTGATGCCGATGGGTGGCGGAAACTGGATTTTCGGCATTGCGCTGGCCATGGCCTGCGGCGCCGTGCTTGGCCTGTTCAATGCCTTCCTGATCTACAGATTCAGGATCGTGTCGATCATTGCGACCATCGGCACATTCAACCTATATTTCGGCTTGCTGATGTATTTCACCGGCGGCGTGTCGATCTACGATATCCCGGACTGGCTGTATGATGCGGTGCCGCTGGTATCGCTTCCAGCCGAGCGTGGCACAGCGACACTCTATCTGCCGGTTGCGGTCATGATCGTCATGTCGCTTCTGACCTGGTTCATTCTGACGAGGACCGGTTTTGGTCGCGCCGTCTATGGTTATGGTTCCAGTTCGGAAGCCGCTCTGCGCTCGGGCGTGCGGGCATGGCAGATCCATGCCTTTGCCTATGGCTGGCTCGGACTTTGTGCGGGTGTCGCCGGATTGATGCAGGCGCATATCGTGCAGGAAGCCGTGCCGAACGCGCTGAACGGGCAGGAACTGCCGATCCTGGCATCTGTCGTGCTTGGCGGCGCCACGCTCGGCGGCGGTCGCGGCACGGTCATTGGCGCCATTCTCGGCGTGCTGCTGCTTGCCGTTGTCCAGAACGGTCTCAACCTGATGAGCGTAACACCCTACGCGTTCCAGATGATCGTCGGATTCATCATTCTGGTGGCGATCACCGCCAGCAATCTTGGAAAAATCCTGCCCGGCAAATCGCGGGCGAGGGAGGTTTGATCATGGCGACCGATAGCACAAAGACGGTTTCTCCTGCGCCTTCGCAGGCACGGATAGGCGGCGATGCCATCGAAATGATGGTGATGGCGCTGCTGCTGGCTGCCAGCATCGCGCTGTTTGCATTCATGGCGCCCGGCTTCCTGAGCGCCGGCAATTTTTCGTCGATGGCGCGGCAATTGCCGGAACTGGCCATTCTCTCGCTTGCCATGTTCGTGCCGGTCATATCCGGCGGCCTAAACCTGTCAGTCACGTTCACCGCCAATATTGCCGGTCTTACCACCGCCTGGCTGGTCAAGGGCGCTCTGGTCAGCGCGGGCATCGCAAGCCTGCCGCTTGCGATCGCCGCCGGTCTTGCCGCAGGCGGTCTATCGGGCTTGATGATCGGCGTCATCGTCGCCTATGTCGGCGCCCACCCGATCCTCGTGACGCTCGGTGCGATGATCTTTCTACGCGGCCTTGGCGAGTTTCTGACGCGCGGTGGCGATATTTCCGGGATGCCGGAGGCGTTTCTGGCAATCGGAAACAGCACCCTTCTCGGCATTCCGATGCCGATGCTGATCTTCCTGGCCGCTGCGGGCGTGCTCGCCTACATCATGCAGTTCACAAAGGCCGGTTTTTCCATCCACATGATCGGCTCGAATCTGAAAGCCACGGAGTATTCGGGCATCAACGTCAAGAAGGTGACGATGATCCTCTATACGTTGTCCGGTGTGCTGGCAGGCCTCGCGGGCATGATCATGCTGGCGCGCTTCAATTCGGTGCGCGTCGGCCACGGGGAAAGCTATCTCCTGATCACCATTCTCGCGTGCTTCATGGCCGGTGCCAATCCTTTTGGCGGCTTCGGGCGTGTCCTGCCGCTGGTGCTCGGCCTGATGAGCCTGCAGGTGATCGCATCGGGCATGAACCTGATGGGCGCGAGCCAGCATCTGGCAACAGCCGTCTGGGGTGGGTTCCTGATCGCCGTGATGATCGTGCGTGCGCCATTTCTCAAGAAGACATAACCGGGTGAAGACCAGCATGAACGTTCAGGATTACGTCGTCGGCATCGACATCGGCACGGGCAGCGCGCGCGCCGGCGTGTTCGATCGCAAAGGCAACCTTCTGGCAGAAGCCAAGCAGGCGATCGCGATGAACCGGCCGCAGACCCATTTTGTCGAGCAGAGTACGACGGACATCTGGCAGGCTATATGCCATTCGGTGCGAAAAGCGGTTGGCGATGCTGGCGTGCCTGCCGAGCGCGTGAAAAGCGTTTCCGTCAGCGCGACCTGTTCACTTGTCCTCCTGGACAAGGATCATGCTCCCCTTCGCCTGTCTGAAGGAGAGCCAGGCTGGAATATCATCGTGTGGATGGATCACCGCGCCACAGCGGAAGCCGAGGAATGCACGGCAACCGGCGGCAAGCCACTTGCCAATCTCGGCGGCGTGATGTCGCCAGAGATGGAAATGCCGAAGCTGATGTGGCTGAAGCGGAACCGTCCAGACCTCTACGCCGATATCGGTTATGCCGGCGACCTGGGCGATTGGGTCGGTTTCAAATGCACCGGCTCGCTGGAACGTTCCGTCTGCATGCTGGCCTGCAAATGGACCTTCGATCCGCGTCCCGACTTCGGCTGGGATCGCGATTTTCTCGGCAAGATCGATATGCTCGATGTTCTCGAAACGGCGGCCCTACCTGAAACAGCGCTGCCCGTCGGGACGACGCTAGGCCACCTGACCTCAGACGCCGCGGGCGATCTCGGGCTCACTACAGACTGTGTCTTTGCAGTCGGCATGATCGATGCCTATGCCGGTGCACTCGGCACGCTGGGCCGCAGCCTTCAGGATCGGCCGGATCATCGGCTCGCCCTCATCGCCGGCACGTCCACTTGCCATATCGCAGCCCAACCTGACCGGCGCGAAGTGCCGGGTGTCTGGGGTCCTTATCCAGGCGCGTTGTGCGATGGCTATGTCGCCAATGAAGGCGGACAGAGCGTCACCGGTGCATTGCTCGACCACATCGTGGCGCTATTTGCAGGCGGCAAGGAATTCGGAACGGATCCGCACGGCGCCCTGTCGGCACTGCTGTTGGACCGTCTCGAGAGCGGCGATCCGGCGCCCGACATTCACATGCTTCCGGATTTTATCGGCAACCGCTCTCCCTTCGCCGATGCCGACATTCGCGGCAAGATCACCGGCCTGACACTGGAGGATCCGCGCGAGACGTTTATCAAGGTCTATTGGGCCGCCGCAACGGCACTGGTTTACGGCACACGACTCATCATCGAACGCATGAACGAGCATGGTTATGCGATCGATACGCTGCATTTGAGCGGCGGGCACAACAAGTCACCTCTGCTGCGCAAGCTTTATGCCGATGGTACCGGCTGCAGGATCGTGCTCTCGCAGGCGCAAGAACCTGTCCTGCTGGGCGCGGCCGTTGCAGCAATGGCGCCGTTTGCGGCCGCCGATGTCTTGAATGTTGCCGGCGCTCTTGAGCCAAGAGAAGATGTTATCGAACCGGATCTCGCCACGCGTGACATGCATGAGCGACGCTACAATGCTTTTCTGGCTCTGTATCAACCGATAGTTCGTTAGGTAGGCGATGTTTCGTGCGCCTGATCGTTATTTTGTGAGTTCATGCCGAAGCGCGAAATGCGGGCTTGTCGCAGATTTCGATCGGGTTGGGCGTTCTTGACGGACAATGGCCCTATTGCCGATCTGCCGAAATAACGCTTGATGCTGTCACCACGGCCCACATGACCGCTGATTGCAGAATCTCGTCATTTTCGGGCCGCGCGGCAACAAGACCGTCTCTTTCCTGTCGATTAAGACTGGTTTAGTCCCAACTGCGCGCCTTTTGCCTGCGAGGATAGCCCGAAAGGATGACCTCTTTAGTCCAAATGGGCAGGATAAAGCGTCTTCTTTTTCGGCTAAATTTGGAGAAGAGCACTTAGAGTGAGCTCATCTATTTTATCTCCGAATTTTGCGAGAGGGGCATGCCATGTATCGCAGCGCTCGCCGGTGGGCCTCGAATTCACGTTGGTTGGATGCCCTGGTTCCCAAGTATCTGAGCGCTGGCAGAAATGAGAAGTCCGGCAAACCTGCAGGCGGGCGTGAGGTTAAGATCGCGGCACATGCGCAGGCCGCTGGCGAAAACACCAACGGCGCAATTTCCGACGATCACGACGATAATTCTGCCCTTGGCGAGGATGCTGCTGGACAAACGGCGTTTCAGGACGCGGACCTTGGGGCCAGGATCGAAGAAGCCGGCCACGCTACGACCACCATATCGGAAACCGTTGCGCCGATCTATTCAACGGGGCTGCCCGGCGTTGGAGCCGATGCGTTTTCGTCGGCCGCGATGCCGCACCATTTCGCGTCCTTCCATCGGGAAGCAAGCGTTGCTTCGTTCAGCGGCCAGCCGTCCGTCCATCGTCCCCACACGGTAACCACTCCAATCGCCGAGGACCCTCTGGCTCCCTATCTGCAGCAGGGTCCGGCACCGATGGCGTCAGGGCAAGGAGTTCCGCCGGATTTGAATGCGGCTGCGAGTAAGACGACCTCTTCGGGCAATGTCGTCATTCTCGAATCGACACCGTCGGCACAAACAACCGCGCATCTTGGCGGCGTTCATTCATTAGCCGTTGGCATGCCCTTCGGTGTCTGCGGATGTGGTTATCTCACGTCGCCCACGCGAATGCTCGATTGGGCGCAGAAGGGGGGAGTCTTGCGGGAAGACGGTCAGCTGCCGGGGACGAGGCTGACCGAAGGGCCGGATCATGTGGGAACATCAAGGCCGACCATCGGGGCCTCGACCAGCGATCCCCTGCCGGATCGAGACCTGTCGCCTGCGCTGGACTGGCGGGGGACCGTGGGCGGAACTCAATCGAAGGTCTGGACCGGGTCGTTGCCGGGCGGCGGGGAAACGGGCACAGGTGCAACCAATTCCAAAGGCGTTGGCTATCTCGGCGGCTCGGTTACTACGCGCACCGCTGGAAGACCTGCCGCGCCCGCGTTGGTCACGGCCATCAACCCGATCGTGCTGGAAAACCAGTTGCAGGGCAATCCCGAGAGCGAGTGGGGCATCGACGGTGCGGGCAGCAGCAATATCGAGGGGTTCGCAACCGATATCAGCGTCGACAACGGCAACACCATCAATTTCAAGATCAATACGAATTCGACCAATTACCGCATCGATATCTACCGGCTCGGTTACTACGGAGGGATGGGCGCACGAAAGGTCGATACTCTCCAGCACACCGGGTTGCAGTCGCAGCCGACTCCGCTCCGCAATGGCGCGACCGGCACGGTGGACGCTGGCAACTGGGCCGTCTCCGCCTCCTGGGCCGTGCCCGGCGATGCCGTTTCCGGCGTCTATGTCGCCAAGCTCGTGCGCCAGGACGGCACGTTCGGAGAAAACCACATTCCCTTCATCGTGCGTGACGATGCAAGCCGGAGTGACATCGTCTTTCAGACCGCCGACCAGACCTGGCAAGCCTATAACGGCTGGGGCGGAGCAAACTTTTATGGTGGAAACGGGCCGGCCACAGGGCAAGGGGCGGGACGGGCCTATGCGGTGAGCTACAACAGGCCGATCGCGACCCGCGGCGGTCTCGGCACCTTTGCCGGCCCCCAGGACTACCTGTTCGGGGCCGAGTATGCGGGTATCTATTGGCTGGAACAGAATGGCTACGATGTTTCATACATGGCGGGCGTGGATGCCGACCGTTACGGGAGCCTGATTCTCAATCACAAGATGTATCTCGACGTCGGTCACGACGAATACTGGTCAGGGCAGCAGCGAGCCAATGTCGAGGCAGCCCGCGATGCCGGGGTACATTTGCAATTCTGGAGCGGCAACGAGGTCTATTGGCGAACCCGCTGGGGCAACAGCTACAGCAGCGATGCAACGCCTTACCGTACGCTGATCTCCTACAAGGAAACCTGGGCGCCGGGCAGCAGCATCGATCCCTCGAACGAGTGGACGGGCACGTTTCGCGATCCGCGCCAGAGCCCGCCCGCGATCGGCGGCGGGAGCCCGGAGAATTCCCTGACCGGGCAATTGTTCAAGGTGGATGATGTCGGCACAAAGCTTCAGTCGATCACCATTCCCCATGACGATGCCAACCTGCGCTTCTGGCGCAATACAAGCGTCGCCAATCTCCAGCCGGGCCAGACGGCAACGCTCACCAAGAACTATCTCGGCTATGAGTGGGATGAAGCAGTCGACAACGGTTTCGACCCGGCGGGTCTTGTGAAACTGTCGTCCACGACACTCCCGGTTGACACCTATTTGCTCGACTACGGGAACACGACCGGCAGCGCTGTCTCGACCCACAATCTGACGCTCTATCGCGCGCCGAGCGGTGCGCTGGTGTTTGGCGCAGGTACCGTCTACTGGTCCTGGGGATTGAGCGACAATCACGACAAGGAGGTGACGCCGACGGATCCGCGCGTGCAACAGGCAATGGTCAACCTCCTGGCCGACATGGGCATTCAGCCGGGCACGCTGCAGTCGGGACTGATCGCCGGCACAGAGTCCGGCGACGAAACGGCTCCCATATCCGTCATCAATGCACCCACCAGCGTGGCGGTCGGATCTGCCGTCACCCTGACCGGCACCGCCACCGATACGGGCGGCGGCGTGATCGCCGGGGTGGAAGTCTCGACGGACAACGGTGCGAGCTGGCATCCCGCGACAGGCGACGAGAACTGGACATATTCATGGACGCCATCGGCTGCGGGAACCTATACGATCCGATCCCGTGCGGTGGACGACAGCATCAATCTTGAAACGCCGTCAGTGGGACGCACGGTGACGGTCGGTGGACCGAGCTACTCGTCGCTGTTTTCGTCTTCGGCTGCGCCAGCCGTTGTCAATACCGCCGATGCATCGGCCGTCGAACTCGGAGTTCGTTTCCAGGCGTCGGTGGCCGGAACGGTCAGCGGTATCCGGTTCTACAAAGGCAACCAGAACACGGGTACCCATACCGGATCGCTTTGGGATAGCACGGGCACGCGGATTGCAACCCTCACCTTCACCGGTGAGACCGCCAGCGGCTGGCAGACAGGCATTTTCTCCAGTGCCGTGACACTGACGCCGGGACAGGTCTACACCGCCTCCTACCACACCAATGCCGGTTACTATTCGTCAACGGCCAACTACTTCACCTCCAACGTGACGAGCGGCCCGTTGACAGTGCCCGGCGCCAATAACGGTGTCTTCGTTTATGGCAACGGCAACGTGGCTCCGACCGAGACTTATGAGGCAACGAACTACTGGGTCGATGTGATGTTCAATCCATCGACGGGCACGCCCGGCAACACAGCTCCAACCGCAGTGGCCGATGCTGGCGAAGCGACCGAGAAGGGCGGCATTGCCAATGCCACGGGCGGTTCGAACGCCACCGGCAATGTGCTGACCAACGATACCGACCCTGATGCCGGCGATACCAAGACCGTCACTGCCGTGCGCTTCGGCACCACCACCGGCACGCTCGGAAACGCTCTGACCGGGACCTATGGCAACCTCGTCCTCAATGCCGCTGGCGCTTACACCTACACGATCAACGAGAACAATGCTGCCGTGCAGGCGTTGCGGCTGTCGACCAATACGCTGAGCGACGTGTTCAGCTACACGATGCGGGACACCGCCGGTGCTACCGCCGTCGCCAACCTTACCGTCACCATCCGCGGCGCCAATGACGCGCCGGTGCTGGCGGCACAGACGGCCACCCAGAATGCGACGATCGGCACGGCCTATTCCTTCGCCCTGCCGGCCAATACGTTCACGGATGTCGATAGCGGCGATACGCTGACCTACGCTGCGACGTCGGCAGACGGTTCGGCTTTGCCCAGCTGGCTGAGCTTCAATGCCTCGACACGCACGTTCAGCGGGACGCCGACGGCAGCCGGAACCTATGGCGTCAGGGTGGCCGTGGCCGATATCGGCGGGCTTTCCGCCAGCGAA
This sequence comes from Hyphomicrobiales bacterium, assembly GCA_900466875.1. Classification (GTDB taxonomy): domain Bacteria; phylum Pseudomonadota; class Alphaproteobacteria; order Rhizobiales; family Rhizobiaceae; genus Neorhizobium. The sequence goes on from UBNQ01000035.1 coordinate 11,942, forward strand.
ACCTTCAACATCGTGACATCGACGACGCCCCAGCCCACAAGTTACAGCCTGTTCTCCGCCTCCGCGACACCGGCGGCCACCAACAATGCCGATACGAATGCCGTCGAGCTCGGAGTTCGTTTCCAGACGTCGGTGGCCGGTGCGGTCAGCGGTATCCGATTCTATAAGGGCAGCCAGGACACGGGCACCCATACGGGATCGCTGTGGAACAGCAGCGGGACACGGATCGCGACACTCACGTTCACCGGCGAAACCGCGAGCGGTTGGCAGACGGCCAATTTCTCCAGTGCCGTGACGCTGACGCCGGGGCAGGTCTATACGGCTTCCTATTACACCAGTGCCGGTCGTTACTCGACGACGTCTAATTACTTCACCTCCAACGTGACGAGCGGACCGCTGACTGCACCGGGCAGCAACAATGGTGTCTTCGTTTATGGCAGCGGCAACGTGGCTCCGACCGAGACCTATCAGGCGACGAATTACTGGGTCGATGTCATCTTCAATCCATCGACAGGCACGCCCGGCAACACGACGCCGACAGCAGTTGCCGACACTGGAGCGGCGACCGAAAAGGGCGGCATTGCCAATGCCACCGGCGGTTCGAACGCCACCGGCAATGTGCTGACCAACGATACCGACCCTGATGCCGGCGATACCAAGACCGTCACTGCCGTGCGCTTCGGCACCACCACGGGCACGCTCGGAAACGCTCTGACCGGGACCTATGGCAACCTCGTCCTCAATGTCGCCGGTGTTTATACCTACACGATCAACGAGAACAATGCCGCCGTGCAGGCTTTGCGGCTGTCGACCAATACGCTGAGCGACGTGTTCAGCTACACGATGCGCGACACTGCCGGTGCTACCGCCGTCGCCAACCTTACCCTCACCATCCGCGGCGCCAATGACGCGCCGGTGCTGGCGGCGCAGACGGCCACCCAGAATGCAACGATCGGCACGGCCTATTCCTTCGCCCTGCCGGCCAATACCTTCACGGATGTCGATAGCGGCGATACGCTGACCTACGCGGCGACCTCGGCAGATGGCACGGCATTGCCCACCTGGTTGAGCTTCAATGCCTCGACGCGCACCTTTAGCGGCACACCGACAGCTGCAGGCACCTATGGTATCAGGGTTGCGGCAACCGATATCGGCGGGCTTTCCGTCAGCGAAAACTTCAATATCGTCACATCTACGACGCCGCAACCCACGAGCTACAGCCTGTTCTCCGCGTCGGCGACACCGGCTCAGACAGGCCTCAACGACGGTTCGCAAATTGGGCTGGGGGTAAAATTCCGGTCGAGCGCAGCCGGCCAGATCACTGGCATCAAATTCTATCGCAGCGCCGGAGACACCGGCCAGAACGTCGTCGACCTGTGGTCCGCGACAGGCACAAGGCTGGCGACGGCCAGTTTTACCAACACCTCGGCCACCGGATGGCAGACCGTCAACCTTGCAACGCCTTACACGATCGCGGCCAACACGACCTATGTCGCCTCCTACCACACGACCGGCACCTACGTGGCGAGCGACGGCTTCTTCGGCAGTGCCGTTACCAGCGGCCCGCTGACGGCCCTGTCTAACGCCGCGGCCGGTGGCAATGGCGTTTATGCCTATGGCGGATCGGCTAGCCTGGGCGTCTTCCCGAACAGCACCTACGATTCCGCGAATTATTGGGCCGATGTGGTCTTCCGGCCGCAACTTGCCGCATGATGCCTCAGATGGGAGAGGGCAAGATGCGGAACGAGGCTGATACGACGCAAATGCCGGTCGCGTTGCATGCCGACATGCAATGCCTGTCGGTGAATAAGGGCGACAGGCTGCCGGTGACCGTGCTTACCGGTTTCCTGGGTTCCGGCAAGACGACGTTGCTCAGCCATGTGCTCACAAACCGCGAGGGATTGCGGGTCGCCGTCATCGTCAACGACATGAGCGAGGTGAACATCGACGCCAGCCTCATTCGCAACGGCAATTGCAACCTCTCGCACACGACGGAAACATTGGTCGAACTCAGCAATGGCTGCATATGCTGCACGTTGCGCGAAGACCTTCTGGCGGAAGTGAGGCGGCTGGCGGATGCGGCGAAATACGACTATCTGCTGATCGAGGGAACCGGCATTGCGGAACCACGCCCGATCGCCGCAACCTTTTCCTTTCGCGATGAAAACGGTGTGTCGCTTTCCGATTTCGCCAGATTGGACACGATGGTGACCGTCGTCGACGCCGCCAGCCTGTTTGCCGATTACAGCAGCGCCGATCTGCTTAAGGATCGCGGTCTTGAGCGTGACGGCGAGGACAGCCGCACCCTCATCGATCTGCTCGTGGACCAGATAGAATTCGCCGATATCGTCGTGGTCAACAAGATCTCCGACGTCACCGAAGAGGCTCGGGCGGAGCTTCGCAAGACGATTGCCGCGCTCAATCCCGACGCGCGCCAGGTGGAGGTCGATTTCGGCGAGGTCGCTCTGACGACCATTCTCAACACCGGCCTCTTCGATGAGGAAAAGGCCGCGGCACATCCGCTATGGCACAAGGAACTTTACAATCCGGAAGAGCACGTGCCCGAAACGGAGGAATACGGAGTTTCCAGCTTCGTCTATCGCGCGAGACGACCGTTCGATCCGGCAAAATTCCGGGGCTTTCTGGATGAACCGTGGCCGGGGATCATTCGCGCCAAGGGCCATTTCTGGCTTGCGACGCGGCCGCGTCACGTCGGGATCATGTCGGTCGCCGGGGTGCAGCGTCGCTGCGAACCCATGGGGCTGTGGTGGGCAGCCGTTCCACGGGCGGACTGGCCGAGCCATGAGCAGTTTCGTCAGCATGTGGAAAGCTGGTGGCACAGCGCCTGGGGAGACCGTCGCCAGGAGCTGGTCTTTATCGGCGTGGGCATGGATGAGGCAGGCATCCGAGCTTCATTGGACGAATGTCTGGCCAGCTCCAACCCACCGGATTGGGCCCAACTCCGGGACCCCTTTCCGGCCTGGTAGACTGCGCGCGTCAAGATTGTGCCGCGAGATACCGCTTCTCACCCGGAGCACTCAGCCGGGGAGCCTGCGACGCCTCGCGGCGGTCGATTGCACCCATCGTGAACTGTCATCACTCCTGAACTCCAAGCGCGGTTATCACGGCGCTTAGGGCTCCCGCAGGGCGCTATCTAGCCCTTTGACCAGTGGATACAGGATATACGACATAATGGTGCGGCGTCCGACCTTGATTTCGGCCGATACCGTCATTCCGGGCAGCAATCGGACGGTTTCCTCCGGCGCATGGAGGCGGGTGTCGGTCAGCGCTACCCGAGCCCTGAAGAAGGGCAGGGGAGATTGTCCTGCGGTAACTTCCTGCTGAGTCGGCTCGAACGTATCTCTGCTGATGACTCTGACATTGCCGGAGGCGGTGCCGAATTTCTGGAACGGGTAGGCGTCCAGCTTGATGCGCGCATCCATTCCGTCGGCGATGCGGGCGATGTCGAGGGAACCGACCGAGACCTCGGCCTCCAGCGGAACGTCGAGAGGCACCAGGGTGACGATCGGTTCGGCATCGCGCACAACCGATCCCACCGAGCGCTGGGCGAGATCGAGTACAACCGCGTCTGCCGGTGCCTTGAGTGTCACCATCATGCGGCGCAGTTCCATCTTCTTGAGTTCCTCGGCCGCCGTGTCGCGCTGGTCGCGCAAGTCGACGAGTTGCTCCATCGTCGCCCGGCGAAAATCTTCCAGAAAGGCCTGCTTTTCGGCCGTCAACCTTCTCAGGGCGTGCTCCGCTTCGGCGCTTTTACCGCGAATGGCCGAGAGGTCGGCATCGACGTCGAGGCGTGCGTCCCTTGCGACGAGAAGCAGAAGCAGCGAACCGGCATCCCGGTGATAGAGGCCTTCACGGGTTGTCTCGATCTGGCCGAGCGTATCGAGGCGGCCTTGAAGAATCCTCGCCTGATCATTGCCGGCGGATATGGTTGCCGACTGGCCGGCAATCTGCGCGTCGAAGTTCTGCACCTGTGCGCGATGATAGGCATCCCGCTGCCGAAACAGCGCGACCTGAAGCTGCTCGTCGGATGATTTGCCGGCAAGTGACGGGTAATCATGTCCCGCCATCTCGGCTTCCAGTCGTCTGACCTGGGCATCGAAGGCATTGAATTTCGATTGCTGCTGGACCACGTCGGCCTGGCTGAATGTGGGGTCGAGCGTGGCGAGATCCTGCCCGGCATGGACGATCTCGCCGACGGTAATATCGAGAGAGCGGATGATGGAGGTCTCCAGCGGCTGGACGACCATGGTGGGCTGGCTCGTGACCAGCTTGCCGGTCGCGACGACGACTTCGTCGACCTCTGATAGGGACATCCACAGGATCGCGGCACAGATGAGGGCCGAAAGTGCATAGAGCGTCACCTTCGCCACGCGCGGCGGCGGTCTCTCCTCAAGCTCTACGGCATCCGACTGGAAGTCGATGATCACTGATGACAGCTGGTGTCTGGAAGCCAGAGCCGATCCGGGTTTCGAGACGGGAGCAGGCAGGTTTTCGCTCTGTTGTCGGGGCTCGGTCATGCCACCTGCCTCATCTGCTGCGCCCACAGGTGACGATAGGTCATACAGCGGGACACGAGCTGATCATGTGGACCGATGTCAGCGATCTTCCCACGCTCCAGCACGAGGATCGCGTCGGCGTCGGTGAGGGTCGAGAGGCGATGCGAAACGATGATGACTGTACGTCCTGCTGCGATACTGCTGAGGTTCTGCCTGAGGATCGCCTCGCTGTCGGGATCGAGCGCGCTGGTCGCCTCGTCTAGGATCAGCAGCTTGGGATCGGTGATCAGCGCGCGGGCGATGGCGAGGCGCTGCCTCTGGCCACCGGACAGGTTGCTGGCATTTTCCTCCAGCAACGTGTCAAAACCCCGCGGCAGTCTTTCGATGAACTCTTCCGCTCCGGCAAGTTGGGCAGCCGCTACAATCTCCTCGATCGTCGCGCCCGGCTTGGTCGCCGCGATATTGTCCCGCACCGTTCCACGGAAGAGGAAATTGTCCTGCAGGACGACACCAATGTTCGTGCGAAGATGCACGAGATCTATTTCGCGGCTGTCGTAACCGTCAATGCGAATGATGCCCTGCTGGTTCTGATAGAGCCCCTGGATGAGCCGGGTGACGGTCGTCTTGCCCGACCCACTCTTGCCCACGATGCCGAAGAGCGAACCGGCCGGGATGTTGAAGGAAATATCGTCGAGCGCCGGCGCGCCATCCGGCCCGTATCGAAACGATATCCTGTCGAATTCGATCCGGCCGGTGAGGGATGGGCTGATGCCCCTGCCGCGGCCGGACTGTTCCGGCTGCTGGTTCATGATCTCGCCGAGCATGCGTACGGACAATGCGACCTCTTGATATTCGTGCACCATGGTAACGATCTGCAGCAGGGGACCCGAGACCCGCCCCGCCAGCATGTTGAACGCCACCAGCGCCCCGATCGTCATCGTGTTGTCGAACACGGCCAGCGCGCCGAGCCCGATGATGGCGACGCTCATCAGCTTTTCCAGCAGGCCCGTCAGAGCTTGGGCAGCCGTCGAAATCTTGTCGACATGGAAGCGGACAGAGATGGCCCGTGCCGACTGATCATCCCACACCTTCCTTTGGCGCGGCTCCAGCGCCAGCGATTTGACGGTTCGCATTCCGTGTACGGTTTCGACCAGAAGGGCCTGGCGTTCTCCTTCCGCCTGATAGAGCGCCTGAAGCCGCCTTTGGAAAGGCCCGACGAGCAGGGCCACGACAATCGCGACGAGGGCGGTAAAGCCTAGAACCACAAGCGTCAGCTTGACGCTGTAGAGGAAGAGAACGGGCACGAAAACCAGCAGTGACAGGCCGTCGAGCAGCGTCAAAAACAGTCGGCCGGTCAGAAATTCGCGAATTCGACCGCTCTGCTGCATGTGTTTTACCAACACGCCTGCCGATGCCTGTTCGAAGAGCGCAATTGGCAGGCGGAGAAGATGGCCGAAGGTTCTGGTCGCCACCCTTATATCGATCCTGTTCGTCGCGTAGAGCAGGATATAGCGGCGCAGGAAGGTGAAGACCGCGTCGAAGACCAACGCGATGGCAATGCCGACGGTAAGTACGGCAAGAGTTGCGTAGCTCTGGTGAACCAGAACCTTGTCGATCACCAGCTGAAAGAAGAGCGGCGTGGCAAGGCCCAGCCCATAGAGGATGATGGCCGCCAGTCCGACATCACGGAAAAGACTGCGCTGGCGGATGATGTCGGGAATGAACCAGCGAAGTCCGAAAGGCTGGTCCTCGTCCATCAGGCGGTAGCCGCGCTTGACCAGCACGACGCTGCCGCGCCAGCTTTTTAAGAACTGATCTTCGGTCAGGATGATGGATTCCGGCCGTTGCGCCAGCGGATCGAGGACGCGTACGGTTTCGACGTCATCGACCGCAGATGCGCCCGCGATTACGATCCAGTTGCCGTTCTCCAGTTCGGCGAGCACGGGATAGGCCTCGCCGAGTTTGAAGAGCGAATTCCAGTCCATAGAGAGGCCGCGAGCGCGAAGGCCCACATCCTTTGCCATGCGAAGCAGTTGGCGTGTCGAGACCTGTGTCTCTCCAACATCATAGTCGTGCTGGAGTCGCTCGGGTGAGAGGTCGACCCCGTGGTGTCGGCCGACCAGGCAAAGACAGTGCAGATTTGTGTGTATGAGCTCGCTCATGGCTTCAGTCGCGGACCTTCGCCATTTGCCGTCAGTTGAAATTCGGCGAGGTATTTGTCGACGATTGGTCCAGCAGATCGCCGTCACCCATAGGCATCACTGGATTATTCCGCCGCAAGGCACCGGCCTCGACCAGGCCGTCCAGAGCCTTCTGCATGAGATCGACGGAGTTGGCGAAGGCTTCTATCGGCATGATGACCCGCTGGCGGAGAACCGGTTCCGGGTTGCCGTTGCTGTCGCGTTTGCTGGGAGAAAGGGAGGTCATGTCCAGACGGACGATCGGACCCGTCACGGTGATTTCACTAATGCCGTCGCAATACAATTCGTCTGTCATCCCAATCTCCATCCTAGGGCAATTTCAGTTCGCAGACGCCGAAAAGCCGGAGCCGCGAATTTGGGAGTAGTCCTGGTGCATGACGCGTTGGTTTGTTGTCAGACAACTGTGCAGGAAAGGAGCGGCGGCGCCGTTGCTAGCATGCCATTATGCTGCATAAATCCTGCGAGCTGGCGTTGGCTGTTAGGATGGTTGAGTTCGCCGCACACCTCAAATGTGATAGGTCTACTCCACCGAAAGACGGAGCCCTGGGCTCGACTCGTGCGACAGGAATTCCAGCCATTGAAAAGACGCGCGTGGTTGCAGAGGGTCGCAAACCCTCTGCTTTTCGGAGAGGTGCCGAGTTTCGAAAACGTGTTTAAAGGGTTTTCAGCTTAATTCTTTGTGGTTTTTGCTTCGTGCCCGAATGAAAGACCCTTGTGCCGGTCCATGGTGAATCTCGCGACATCCCCACCGCAAGCTTCGATCAGGTCTGTCTCCGAATACCCTTCAGAGATCGCGGCGACCTTGAGTGCCAGTGCCTCGCCGACGAATTGTGCAGCGTCCTGATCGGAGACGTCACAACAGATGCCCGGAATGACCTTGATGTGGCGCTCCGCGATTTTCTTGTCGAGCCAAATGTGAATGTCCATCATAGCGAGCATCCCTAACGAGATATGCCCTAATTCGTTTCCTCAGGTTTTGTTCCTGTCTTGCGAGTGGCTCGCGAATTTACTTGGATACACAGCAAAAGCACGACACGACGAAGAGTTCTTCAGCTACGTTGCGGCAGAAAACGTGAGAACCTTTTTCGTTTCCGGGCTTGGGGGATGAGATCCACATCGCTTACCAGCCTCGCACCTCCGTCACGCTTCTCCAGGGTGATCTTGCGGCTGTGGAATGCTTCGAGTTCGGCTCGATGTCCAACACTGACTATGGTTACATCAGGAAGTTCATCGATCAGCGTCTGCATGATCGAGTCCTGGCTTTTGTCGTCGAGAGCTGAGGTTGCCTCATCCATGACGACGATTTCTGGCTGTTGGAGCAACAGCCGCGCAAATGCCAGGCGCTGCTTCTCGCCGCCGGAAAGAGTATGGTCCCAAGGCGCGTCGTCCTCGATCTTCTCGTTGAGGTGACCGAGGCCAACTTTATCCAGCGCAGCCTTCATCTCCTCGGCAGACCAATCGTCTCCGCCATGCGGATAGGCGACAGCACGCCGCAGGGTACCGGACGGAATGTAAGGTTTCTGCGGAAGCATGAAGAGGTTGGCATCGGGGCGGAAGTTGACACTTCCACCACCCCACGGCCAGAGCCCGGAAATGGCACGGACAAGCGTGCTTTTGCCCGAACCCGATTCTCCTGCAACGAGCACCCGCTCGCCGGGCTCGATATCAACCTCCGTCTCCTTCACGACGGCAGTGCCGTCACCAAGCGAAACCGACAGATCCTTGAGACTGAGCATCGTCTTTCCCTGGGTCTCGCCGCGCTTGATGCGACCCACGGTTTCGCTCTGTTCGGCCCGTTCCAATCCGTCGAGAGACATCATAAGCGACGCAACGCGCCGGGCGCAGGCGTTCCAGTCCGCAAGACGGGGATAGTTGTCCACCAGCCAGCCGAATGCGGTCTGAACGATCGTGAAGGCCGAAGCCGCCTGCATCACTTCCCCAAGCGACATGCTGCCATCGAGGAATTTCGGGGCGCAGAGAAGCACCGGCACCACGGGGGCAATCAGCATAGATCCGTGTGACACGAGGGTCGTGCGCATATACTGATGGGCAATAAGGCGCCATTGCTGGCGCACATTCTTGAAAGACCTGTCGAGTTCGTTTCGCTCTTCCTCTTCGCCGCCAAGCAAAGCGATGCTTTCGCCATTTTCACGAACGCGGGTCAGGGAATAACGGAACTCGGCTTCCACCTGGTTCTTGACTTCCGAGACCTGCACGAAATGGCGGGCAATGAAGGTGATCGATCCGGAGGTAATGATCGCGTAGATGACCGCGGCGACGACCAAAAAGCCCGGAATGGTGACATATGTCCCCGCAATAGGAAGCGTCAGCGCACCGCCGATCGTCCAAAGCACGACAATAAACGTGGAGGCGGAAACGAATGCCGAAATGACGCCGGCTACAAAATCGACAGGGGATTCCGTCGCTATCCGCATGTCTTCGGAGATACGCGCCTCGGGGTTTTGATGGTCGCCCCCAATAAGATTGAGCTGATAATAGCGGCCATGATCGAGCCAGCGCGCAATCAACGCTTTGGTGAGCCAGGATCGCCACCGGCGTTGGATCATCATCCGAGCGAACACCTGGATGGTCACCAGGGCGACGCTGCCAAGCACTAGGAACGGAAAGATGGTGCCCAGATGATAGACGCTCGGCGCGTTGCGCTGCTCTATGGCATCGAAGATTTCGCGGTTCCAGACGTTGATCCCGTATTGGAAACCGACATTCGCGCCGATCAATATGAGCAGTGCGATCGAGCATGGCCAGGCAAGACGATCGCCGTGTCGGCTCCAATATCCGCGCGCGCTGATCCAGAAGCGCTTCAGCAGGTATTTCTTCCGCGCTTGTTCGAGCTCTTCGGGCGAAAGATGCGGGTTTGTCTCTACGACGTCGGGGATGGGTTCGGCCGTATAGGTCAACTCATCACTCCTATCAACATTTCCGGATTTGGAGGAAGCAGTCATTGAACCTCAAGTGATGCTATGACGCGCAGGTCGAGGGACCGACAGAAATCCGGAGGAATACGTAATCTGACGAAGAGAGATCCGCATGTGCGATATCCAATCCAACTGAAGGGTTCAGAAGTGGGCTGACAACGCGCCGTCGAGGAGCGAGTTCCCTCGGTTCTGTGCCACGACGGTTATTCGCCGGAAGATACCCCTCGACAGCGAATGAGGCTGCGCTACCTAAAGTGCGCGATCCAACAAACCGTGCGCCGGCCTCTCACCGGCCTGTAAAGTCTAGGGAAGTTCCAATGTCGTTCACCAAGAAATTCGCAGGCCTCCTTTTTGCCGTGTCGATAACGGCCACCACTGCCTCGGCGCAGGTCGTCGTATCCTCCAAGATCGACACAGAGGGTGGCGTACTCGGCAACATCATCCTGTCCGTCCTACAGGCCAATGACATTCAAGCCACCGACCGGATTCAACTTGGCGCCACGCCTGTTCTCCGCAAGGCGATCACCGCCGGCGAGATCGATATCTACCCGGAATATACCGGCAATGGTGCCTTCTTCTTCGAGAAGGCCGATGATCCTGCCTGGAAGGATCCGACCCAAGCCTATGAGACGGTGAAGAAGCTCGATCTCGAGGCCAACAAGATTGTCTGGCTGACACCTTCGCCTGCCAACAATACCTGGGGCATCGCGGTTCGGCAGGATGTCGCCCAGGAAAACAACCTCAAGACGCTTTCGGACTTTGGCAAGTTCATCGGCGGTGGTGGGAAAATCGTGCTTGCCGCCTCCTCGGAATTCGTCAATTCGGCCGCGGCCTTGCCCGCCTTTCAGACGACCTATGGGTTCAAGCTGAATTCGGACCAGCTGATTACGCTGTCGGGCGGTGATACCGCTGCCACGATCGCAGCGGCTGCGAATGAGACGAACGGTGCCAATGCGGCCATGGTCTACGGCACCGATGGCGGCATCGCGCCCTCCGGTCTCGTCGTGCTGGAAGACGACAAGAAGGTCCAGCCGGTCTATCAGCCGGCGCCGATCATCCGTCAGGAAACGCTGGAAAAGAACCCGAAGATCGAGGAACTGCTCAAGCCGGTGTTCGAAAAGCTCGATCTCGTGACCCTGCAAGAGTTGAACGGCCGCGTCCAGGTGGGCGGGGAGCCGGCCAAGGCCGTTGCCGAAGACTTCCTCAAGAAGAACGGCTTCCTCAAATAAGGCGCCGTAGCATCAATACACGAAACGAAAGGTCGGGCGCTTTGCGGTTTGGGCTGGAAAAGACGGGCATATTGATCGCCCCCTTCATTCTCGTCGCGACGCTCGCCTTGCCATTCGTCGTGGTCAAGCCGAACCGCATCCTCCAGGGACAAGGGCGCTCGTTACTCGAATCGCTGCCCTCCGGGGCAGGGATAGGACTGACCGTAGCGCTCGTCGCCATCGCGCTTTGCTTGGTCTTCCGCCTGTCTTCGACCATAAAGCTCGCCCTCGCGATAGCGGCGATTGTCACAACGGTCCTGGCACTCGGTTGGGCTGGACATGAGCAGCTTCCCGCCGGCAATACCTATGGGCGCGTGTCGCCCGGCTCCGGCCTGTGGGGGCTGCTTTTCGGATTCTCCCTTGCAGTGGTCGATGCAATTGCCAGGCTCAGGCCGTCCCCACAACTTCGCCTCCTGTCTCTTGCCGTCGCCATCGCAATCATCGGCGGCATTTTCGCATCCGGCGTCCTTGCCGACATCTCGGTGGCCAAGGAATATACCAACCGGTCCCAGGCGTTCTGGGCGGAAATGTCCCGCCATGCGACGCTGGCTCTCGGATCGATGGCACTCGCTTTTGTGATCGGCCTGCCAATCGGCGTCATCTGCCATCGTGTTGCATGGCTGCGCTCGGCACTGCTCAACAGTCTCAATATTCTCCAGACCATTCCCTCGATCGCGCTTTTCGGCCTGCTCATTTTACCGCTGGGCTGGGTCGCGGCACATGTGCCCGGCGCCTCGGCGATCGGCATTGCCGGGATCGGCGTGGCGCCGGCCTTCGTCGCGCTCGTCCTTTATTCGCTGCTGCCGGTGGTCGCCAATACGGTTGCGGGCCTTGAAAACGTGCCGCGCGAGGCCAATGACGCCGCCCGAGGGGCCGGCATGACCGACCTGCAGCGGCTCGTCTCGATCGAGTTTCCGCTCACGTTCCCAAGCCTGCTTGCCGCCGTGCGCATCGTGCTCATCCAGAATATCGGCATGGCGACGATTGCGGCCCTGATCGGCGGTGGTGGCATGGGCGTCTTTGTCTTTCAGGGGCTCGGTCAGTCGGCGATGGATCTCGTGCTTCTTGGCGCGCTGCCGACGGTCGCGATGTCATTTGTTGCCGCCATCGTGCTCGATGCGCTGGTGGATTTCGTCAAAGCTCCCGGCCCGGAGGCCCGTTCCGCATGATCGACATAAAGTCCGTGACGAAACGCTATGACGGCAAGGCCGTGGTCGACGACATCTCCTTCTCCGTCCCCGACGGATCGATTGCCGTTCTCGTCGGCACTTCCGGCTCCGGCAAGACGACGCTTCTGCGCATGATCAACCAGCTCGTTTCACAAGACGAGGGGACGATCCTGATTGACGGAAACGACACGCGAAACATTCCCGGCCACGAACTGCGCCGCCGGATCGGCTACGCGATCCAGGGACATGGCCTGTTTCCGCATCGAACCGTGGCCGAGAACATCGCGACCGTCCCGCGGCTGCTGAAATGGGAAAAATCCCGTATCGACGCCAAGGTGAAGGAACTGCTGGATCTCTTCCAGCTCGATCCATCGCTTTATTCGAACCGTTATCCGCACCAGCTCTCCGGCGGCCAGCAGCAGCGCGTTGGCGTCGCCCGGGCGCTTGCCGCTGAGCCTAAAATCCTGCTGATGGACGAACCCTTTGGTGCGCTTGATCCGGTGCTCAGGGGAAAGGCGCAGGACGAACTCTTGTCGATCCAGAAGCGTTTCGGCACAACCATCGTGATCGTCACCCACGACATCAACGAGGCCTTTCATCTCGGCGATACGATCGCCGTGATGGACAAGGGCAAGCTGCTGCAATACGGCCGCCCGCTCGACCTTCTGAAGGCGCCGGCCACGCCCTTCGTCGAAGGACTGGTCGGCACCTTTGATCGTCCTTTCCGGCTTCTGTCACTTGGAACCGTTGCCTCGGTCGTCGAGCCGGGCGAGGCAGGCGGCATGTCGATCGAGAGCGGCAGGACGCAACAGGAAGCGCTGGCAACGCTGATGTGGAGCGGGGCAGACGCGCTGCCCGTCATCTCCGACGATGGCAAGCCACTCGGCCGCGTCCGACTGGCAACCCTTCTCGACCGGGCAGTCAGGCCGCGATGAGCATCTGGCGCCTCGCTCCCCGCTTGATACTCCTTGTTCTGCTGGTCGGCTTTCTCGCATCGCCGGAAAGTTTCGAGTTCGTCTTCAAGCCGCTGGTGCAGTCCAATGCACCAGCGGTCTACAATCAGGGCAGCCTGGCGTCGCTGACGTTTCTGCATGTGCGGATGGTTCTGCTTTCGACGGCGCTGGCTACGATCGTGGCCATTCTCCTGGCGATCCTCGTCACCCGGCCGTTCGGCGCGGAATTCCTGCCGCTCGCGCGCACCGTCGTCAATATAGGCCAGACCTTTCCACCGGTCGCGGTGCTGGCGCTTGCCGTGCCGGCCATGGGCTTCGGCAACGGCCCGACATTGGTCGCGCTATTTTTCTATGCCCTCCTGCCGATTTTCGAAAACACGATGACGGCGCTGACCACCGTTCCGCAGAGCGTAACGGATGCTGCCAAGGGCAGTGGCATGACGCCATCCCAGATTTTTTGGCAGATCGAGCTCCCTCTTAGCCTCCCGATGATTGTCGGCGGCATCAAGATCTCCACCGTCATCGGCTTCGGCACGGCAACGATTGGTTCGACGGTTGCTGCCAAGACCCTCGGCGAGGTGATCATCGCAGGACTGCAATCGAACAACCTTGCATTCATCCTGCAGGGCGCAATCCTGGTTGCTGCGCTTGCCATATGTCTGTTCGACCTTCTGTCGCTGCTCGAAAGGCGAGTGACGACGTGGAGATCGAGCTGACCGGCTTCCAACAACCTAAAAATGCTGATGCCGCTGCGTCCCGCCAGCTCTGGTGACATATTCTCGGGAACCAGCAGCCTGTTGCCGGGTTACGGATAAGCAATGGGAGGATTGACGATGATGAGTGACAAAGAGCAGCAACAGCGCGAGCGCGCATATCAGATATGGGAAGAAGAGGGCCGTCCGGATGGTGCGCACGAAGACCACTGGAATCGTGCCGCACAGACCGAGGACCTGGGTAAGCAGGAAGATTCCGACGTGACGAAAGCCAACCAGGAAGCAGACGAAGAGTTCGGCGGAAAGAACGATAGTCCCCCCAGCGTCACCGATATTTGGCCACCGTCCTCCGTGGCGCCGGACTAAGGTGGTTTAGTAGTCTGGAAGAGGGCATCGTCGCCTAAGGTAGACCGTGTCAGCAAACTTCGCTCGGACGCGTATCCGTGCCGTTTACAGCACACTGCGCCAGGACATCATCCATCCTTCAGATTCGCCACCCACGATGCGATCGTTTTGGCCGCGTTATCGAGATACTCGCCCAACGTCGATCTCGACACCGATTTTCGAGGTTTAAGGTCATGATCGCCGTCTTCCATCCAGTTCAAGGCAATTGACGGCGAGAGAAGATAGGACGCGACTTCGTCTTTTGATCCGAACTGGTCTCGAGTGCCCTGGCAAATGAGTGTTGGCGTCCGCAGATCAGCGAAGTGCGCCGTACGAAGGGCATCCGGTTTTCCGATGGGATGGAAGGGATAGCCAAGGCAAAGCAGCCCGGACACACGCGTGTGTTCGTACAGATCATCGGCGATCATGCTCGCAATTCGACCACCCATCGATTTGCCTCCGACCACAAGCATGTTGCGCTTGCCGACCTCCGATATGACTGTCTTGTACTCCTCCTTCAGCTTCGCTGCAGGGGGTGGCGGGCTGCGTTTTCCGGTCCTTCGGCGCGACGCCATGTAGTCGAACTCGAACCGGATTACCTGCAGGTCCTGCTGGGACAAGGCTGTACACATGGCATTCATCCACTCGCTGTCCATGGCGCCGCCAGCACCATGTGCGAGGATGAATGTGGCTCTTGCGTTATCAGGGCCGGTAACAAGTGTTTTGCAGTTCATAATGCTCCCTCAGCTGAGCCGGGCATCACGCCCTTTAAGGGCGCGATGTTTGTTATGGAAAAATCGACATGTTTTCCAAGTGTAAGATCCCCAGCCGCCAGTAGATGATCGCAGCGATGCCGGAACGATCAAGATGCGGTAATGGCATTGTGGCCACAAAACAGTACTTTTCCGAGCCGAGGAAAAGCGTCGTTGTGTCGTGTTCGGAATAACAGTTGCGCCCTCCCGATTGGAGGTTCATGGAGAGCACCGCGTCGCAACTCCCATTATACAGTTCCCCAATGAAACCGAACGACCACCAAGATAAGCCACTTCTCGGTATCGCCCTGGCATCGGCGGGTTATGCCTGTTTCGCCTTGCAGGATGCAATCGTCAAATGGTTGGTGACCGACTACGAGGTACCGCAGGTCCTGTTCATGCGCAGCCTTGTGATTGTGCTCATCACCGGCAGCCTCGCTCTGCATTTCCGTCATCCGTCTATTCTGAAAAGCCGTTATCGCGGAACAGTTGTGCTGCGCGCAGCGCTGATGCTCGTCGCGTGGCTGCTGTTCTATAATGCCGCAAAGCATCTCGGGCTGGCTGAACTGACAACCCTCTATTTCTCCGCGCCGATCATGGTCGTGTTCCTGTCGATCCTTGTTCTCAAGGAACGGGTGCGAGCGGGAAGATGGCTGGCGTGTCTCGGCGGGTTCATCGGAGTTCTGATCGCTGCCAACCCGGCGCATTCCCCCAACATCATTCCCGCGGCGATGTGCGTTGCGGCGGGATTTTGCTGGGCATGGAGCACGATCCTGATCCGGCTCGTCAGCCGAAGCGAAACCACGCTGACGCAGATGTGGGCCACGAGCCTTCTGTTCGCGTTGGCATGCGCTGCGTCATTTCCCTGGCTCTGGAAGACACCCGATGCAACGGGATGGGCTTTGATGATTGGACTGGGCCTGGTTGCGACAGTCGGCCAGTATCTGCTCTATGAAGGGTTCCGATACGCCCCGGCATCGGCGCTGGCGCCTGTCGAATATACCGGGCTGATCTGGGCCTTCATCTATGGGTACATGATCTGGACCGAAATCCCCACGATGAACGTCTTCGTCGGGGCTCTACTCATTGTCGGCGCAAGCTTGATGCTGGTCGTATAGGAAAAGCGGACGCAAAACGGAATAACCGCCAGCTGAAGCCTGTCGCGCAAAAGTGTGCAGCGGTCTTGCTCAAAAGACATGCGACAGACCAAGGCCGCTGAAGCGGAAGAAGCGGATCCGAAACGTCGCGACCCGCTTCAGGCTTACTTCAGAAAGCCGTCCGCAGCGAAATCATCCCATCCTCGCAAGTTGGCGGCAGCGGCGTCACCATCGGTAGCCGACTTGGCTTTTCGGCCTTTCTTGAGCGATCGCGTCAGCTTCGCTTTCATCGCGGAGCGGCGTCTGTTCTCGGCAGCCGCAGCGAGGTCGTGCTCGCGCCACTCGTCAACGGCACCACGATCGAGCAGGTCCACGACCACCGCGGCTTCAAAGACATGAAAGGTAATCTGCTTGGCTCTTCCCGCGAGACGGACCGTTCGTGTTCCTGCGCTTGGCAGGCGTCCGTCGTCCAGCCATCGCCGCCTCTCGGTGCTGGTTATCGTGAGGATGTCTTCGATTTCGCGAGGGATGACGGGAAGATCAGCCATCTGGGCGAGCATCTCGGTTACCGCCGTCGACGTTGCCCGGAAGATACCTCTTGATGTCTCCGGCATCGCCAAGGTCAGGGAGCCGGCCTCGGCGTCCAGCGCTTTGCGAACCGATGACGGAAGCCGTGCACGGACCTCCTGAACAATGCCCTTGACGCGTACGGCCGATCCTAGTGTCACGGAGGTCGGCAGCGTCCACGTCCTGATCAGCTCTGGAGCTTGGGTATCTTTTTGCTTTTTCATCGTTCTCAAAAAAGGAAACTCGTCTTCTGCTCATCGACGGTTCAGACCAGACTATTATGTGAGGTACGGGTCGTTAAGATCAAGGTTTCGAAACATCATGTACGCCGGCGATTCGCATCCCTCGAAGGCGGCTATGCGTTCGCGCACGCTCAGAGTTCGCCTGATCCTGGAAACCATTGTACCCTGCTGCTTGACACCGCACACCAGGACTTGAATATTAGCCGGCAGGATAAGCATTCCAGCGGTCACCTGACGTGACTTGCCATCACCAACGCGGTACACGCCGCTCATAAGTTGGATCGAAGAGCTTCATGTAAGCAGTGTCATCCCGCTCTCTCATTGCCGTTTTTTCATAGAGGGCGGCGAGTTCGGCCAGCTTCTGGCGGTCGAGTGACACGCCAAGGCCAGGTCCCTGCGGCAGGTTCAATTTTCCGTCCCGGAAGGTGAAAGGCGCTCCTTCGATCACATCGATGCCCGTCCACGGGTAATGGGTGTCGCAATCGAATCTCAGGTTCGGCGTGGCCGCCGCCACATGCGTCATCGCCGCAAGGGTGATGCCGAGATGGGAGTTCGAATGCATCGAAACACCGAGCCCCAATGTCTCGCAGATCTTGCCGAGATGGGTCGAGGTGCGTAGTCCGCCCCAGTAGTGATGGTCGGACAGGACGATCTGTACCGCTTTCTTACTGAAAGCTTCGGCGATCTGGTCAAATTCCAGCACGATCATGTTGGTGGCGAGCGGGATCGATGTTGCGGCTGCAACCTGTGCCATCTGATCCATGCCGATGACCGGATCCTCGAGATATTCCAGAACGTTTTCGAGTTTTCGCGCGATGTGGATCGCTGTCTCGACCGTCCAGCCGCCATTGGGGTCGATACGCAGCGGATGGTCAGGAAAGGCTTCGCGAAGCTTCAGCATCGTTTCGATTTCGAGATCGGGATGCAGCACGCCGCCCTTGAGTTTCAGCGACTGGAAGCCGTAGGTTGCGACCATCTTTCGTGCTTCGCCAACCATGGCATCGGGTGTCAGCACCTCGCCCCACTCGTCCGGGGCTTCGCCGATATGTGCGGCGAACTTAAAGAATAGATAGGCGCTGAACGGAACACTGGAGCGAACCGCTCCACCAAGCAGGTCTGAAACCGGTCGTCCGAGCAGCTTACCCTGAATGTCCAAACAAGGGACCTCGAAGGCCGAAGCAACCACATCCGTCAGCTTGTGATCGGCCACCGCCGATTTGGCATTGATGCCGCCACCGCCGGGCAATGCGGCAATCACGCGCGATTTCAGTTCGTGGAGATGGAAAGGATCGAGCCCGACTAGCGCCGGCGCCGCACGGCGCAAGCCGTCCAGCGCCTTGATGCTTCCATAACTTTCACCTAGGCCGACAGTCCCGTCATCGCAGATCACCTCGATCACTGTCCGCAAGGCATGAGGTTGGTGTACGCCCTTGCAGTTCAATAGCGGCTTGTCCGGGATTGCCACGGGCGTGAGGTGGATTTCAGCGATACGCATCAAGAAACTCCTTGTCGCCACCAATTGCGTGCTGCGATCAGCGCGTCTTCCAGAGATGGCAGTTCGGGATGCCAATGGCGCTCCCATTCGAGGCTGAGGGGGATGTGTCGTTCATTCTGTCGAAGAAGTGAGATCAGTTCGGCCATGGGAAAATCGCCATCGCCGGGTAGCACATAGTGTCGGCGTCCATCACTATCAGTCGTGCTATCCTTGACGTGCAGCTGGACAATGTTTCGGGCGATACGATCCCATACGAGACCAAGATCGGCACCACGAGCCCATGTGTGATGTGTGTCCCACAATATGCGCACAGTCGGCATAAGCTCGACAAACACCGCAAGTTGCTCAGGATCCGCCAGTACATCATGGGTCTCAATCATCAGGTCGACATTGAACCCGGATGAATGCCGAATGGCCTGCCAGTGATCAAGCAAAGTGACTGCACGTTTCATATCGTCGGCGCCCAGCTGCTTGCCGCCGTCAAAGATACGCAGATGAGCAGCGCCTGCAGCTTCTGCCCAAGGAATGAAGGTATCGAGAGCCGAAAGGGCGGGGCTTTCGAAGAGCTTGGCGGATGTATTGAGGGCTACGATTTCGAGATTGCGTCCGGCCAGAAATGCTCCCAGCCCAGCTGGATTTGCAAATTCTGCGGTCAGTGCTGAAATCAGGTCGACAGTGCCGGATAACGTCCGCAGTTCAACCGCGGCTATATCATGTCGATCTGCCAGATCGGCAACTTTGTGCAGGTTCATTTCCGAGCAGCCGAGTGTAGAGAAGCAGTATTCAAATGCGCTCATGCTACACGCTCCAGATCCTGCTTCATCACGGGGTGAAGCGGAGCCAGCCCGGCGACAAATCGTTCGATCTCGGTGATCGCAAGGTCGGAGAGCGCTCGCAGCTCATTGCCCAGCGCACCAGCGATATGCGGAGTGAGCACGACGTTTGGCAGATCGTAGAAGGGGCTATCCTTCGGCAACGGTTCTGGCTCCGGCGTATCGATCAGGATACGCAGCCGGCCGGATTGCGCTTCCGTAAGCAAGGCGTCGTGGTCGACAAGCCAGCCGCGCGCCGTGTTGATGAAGATTGCCTGATCCGCCATCAGCGCCAACTCGTGTGCTCCGATCATATGATGGGTTTCAGGCAGGATAGGCGCGTGCAGCGAAACGACATCGGACCATGCGAGAAGTTGGTGCAGCTCCATTTTCGTTACGCCGAGGGCTGTCGCTTCGTCTGATGAAAGGAAGGGATCGTAAACCGCGATCTCGAATGTGCCGCGTGCGAGCATGTCGATAACCAGACGGCCGATGCGGGAGGCACCGACAATGCCGATCCGGCGGGCATGATTGCCGAGATGGGGTTGGTTCATGCCGCGGCGGCTGCCGAAGCCGCCTGTGCCGCGCTCTGTCCGGTGCTCGTCGCGCAGCCGGAAAACATTCTTGCCGCACATGATGATTGCCGCATAGGTGAACTCAGCCACCGGTACGGCCATGGCGGATGCCGCCGTGGTGACGAGAATATCGGATGTTTCCCAGAACTCCGTGGGCGTGACGGTTCGCACGGAGGATGCCGCATAGGCGACCATCCTGAGTTTTTTCGCGCGTGCAAGGCGTTCTTTTGTCAGGGATGGCGTGCCCCAGGCCGCCAGCAGGATATCTGCCTCGGCCAGGGCTTTTCCGCCCTCAACGGTATCGAAATCCGTATAGGGGAAACCTGGAATGACATCTGTTACCGCATTCAATCTCGCCCATTCGCTCTGGCCGAAGAAACCTTCGGGAAGTTCGCTGCGCATGGCGATCAGCAGTTTGGGTTTGCTGGCGTTCATGCGCGCACCGGGCTTGAAACGGGGCGGACGTCGATGCGCGACACATCTATTTCGAGCGGCTTCGAGCCGGGTCGAAGAAGGACGTCGAGATAAAGTTCAGGTTCCGTCTCGCCGGGGCGGAGTTTGAGGGGAGGGGTTCGCAATGCGCCCTTCCATTCAATGTCAGGGAAGGGAAAAAGTGTGCCGTCGTCTGCGCGGAACGGGGCCAGCGCGATTGCTTCTTGCCCCTCGGCGGCAACATCCTTCAATCGCAAGGAAATGCCGAGAACGTTCTCATGGGCGGGGACGTCGATATCGCAGATCGCCTCCATCCAGGCGCCGGTGCCGGGATGAACGAGCTTTCCGCCGAGGTGATGGCTTTGCTGTTCGCCTTCCGTCGTCGTTCGAGCGCTAAGATCCGATGCCAGATTGCCCAGCGGGTTGTTCACGGGGTCGAAACGATCGTCTCTCGCCAGGATGCGTTCCGGCGCGCGAGGCACGATCGTTCCGAGATAGTCTGCCAGCAGACTTCCAACGGCAAAACCACCCAGCACGGAAAAATGGGTCCCGTCGTTGGAATAACCGGTATAGGGCTCACCGAATTCGCTCTCCGGATCGAGCCAGGCGGAATTCCAGTCGAAGACATGACAATTGGCGTGGCTGGCTGCGAATTCGATGCTTTGACGGTTGATCCAATGCGCCTTTGCCCGTTCCGCGCCGCCAGCGGGCCATTTTCCGATGCCGCGGGCGAGGATCGGCAGCAGGATGACGATCTTGCCGGCGGCGAGCAAAGCCAAGGCGATCCGCGCGCGCGTATCGGCAATCGTCTGTCGGGTCTCCACCATCATGTCGTTGGTGCCGGCATCAACGACGATCAGGTCGAAATCCGATTGCAGCAAATGCGGCAGCCGCCGTTCTATCTCTATCGCCTTCTGCCCGGACACTCCGAAATTGAGGCCGGAAAAAAAGCGGCTGACGCCTGGCCGGTTACCGGGCTCCCAGCCGTGCGGGGCGGATGGTTCATGGTGCACAGGGCAGGAGAGCCTGCCATGCGACAGGACCTCGGCCCAGCTCATCCAGCCGCGTGCCGAAGTCGCCAGCGAAGTCTCGTTACCGATGTGGTTCTGCTGGACGAGCGAAGTGCCGAGAACGGCAACCCGGCTCGCCCTTGGATGCGATACGGACATGTATTTTCCAGAATGTCAGGAGTAGAGGACGCCGCCGTTTATGTCGTAGCAGGCTCCGGTGATGTAGGCGGCATCGTCCGAAGCCAGGAAGGCCACCAGACCGGCGACATCTTCGCTCACGCCTTCACGCTTCAACGATGTGGCTCCTGCCACCCGCTCGCGCACCTCCGGTTTGGTGAAGGTGTCGTGGAAGGTCGTCGAGATCATGCCGGGGCAAACGGCGTTGACGCGGATATCCGGGCCGACCTCCTTGCTGAGCCCGCGGGTAAAGGTCATCACTGCCCCTTTGGACGTCGCATAGGCTATTGCGCCGGGTCCGCCGCCATCACGACCGGCCTGCGACGAAAAGGTGACGATTGCCCCGCCTTTTGCCATCTTCGGTAGTGCAGCCTTGGTTGTCAGGAAAAGCGAGGTCAGATTGACGTTGAGGACCTGATGCCAGAAGGCTTCATCCATATCCGTGATCGTCTTGCGCGCAATCATGCCGCCGGCCACGTGGACAAGGCCATGGATGGCGCCGAATTTGTCGGTTGCGGCTGAAATTGCGGCTTCGACTTCGGCTGCATTGGTCAGGTCAGCCTTGATTGCCAAAGCGGAGCGGCCGAGTTTTTCGATGTCTGCCACCGCTGCAGCGGCGCCTTCTGCCGCACCGTTATAGGTGAGCACGACATTGGCGCCTTCCTGCGCAAAACGAACCGCGCATGCCCGGCCGATATCCCGGCCTGCACCGGCGACGACAACAGTCTTGTTGGTAAAACGTTGCATTTGAAAACCTCGCATTGATTAGAATTGTTTCGGCAGAGAAAGCTTGAAACGCTCGTCGTCGACATCGCTGAAATAGATGTCAGTCGAAAACCCCTGATCATCGATGAAGCTGAAGATCCGCTTCGGTTCGGTCAGGCTGTAGGGCACGAGAAGGGTCACGAGACGATGTCTGGTGGCGGCTGGAACCGTGGCGCAGACATGGTGATGTATTTCGAGGCCCTCGTATTCCTTTGGCTCAATTTCCGGAAAGCCTTCAACGGCGGTGATCTGCGGATTACCGGCAGAGGAGAAGACGAACTGGCCGTAAAAGCCTGCCTTTTTGCCGTTGTAGCGAAAGCTTGAACGGCCGGTCTGCGGTGCGCCTGTCGTGTGGCAAAGCCATTGCAGTTCCTGCGGCTCGGCGCATTCCACCTCATCGACAATGACGAAATAGCTGTCGTTGACGAAGTGGATTTCGCGCTCTGCCTTGCGCACCAGCGGGTTTGCCACCTGGTAGGCGGCCGTTGCATCGCCCAGCATGCGTATATGCCCGGGCTTTTCCTCGACGGAAACTATACGGCCCGCAGCGCGTCGCGCCAGCGCCTTGTCCTTCTCCGCATACTGTCCTTTGCCGCCGATCAGGACTGCGTTCTTCGACCGGGTCTGCCGGCGCCAGTTGATGTGCATTTGGGAGTTGAAAGCGACGTAATAACCGGACTGGATCGCCAGATCCTCACCATAGGCATAAAGAACAAAAGCGTTCTGGTCGCCATGGCTGTGGCTGAGTGAGCCGTATGGGCTCGATTTGAAGACGAACTGCAGATGCCGGTCCGGGTCTTCCATATGTTTCTGGATCGTCACCCAGCCAATATCATCAAAGACGGCAAGTGCAGGCAGGTCTGCGGGCGAGGCGGCTTCCACCTGCGGGTAGTCGTGACGGTAGACAAGATCGTCGAAATTCAGATCCCACCAGCCATAATTGTAGAAGGCCATCTCGGTTCCGGCCGCATCCTGCTTGATGCGGTCGAAATACCATTGATAGTGACCGTTGCCGGTGACGCCCGCGAACTGGCGGACGTTGTAGCCCACTTTCAGTCCGGGCAGGTCGCCTAGGGTGGAATCGTCACCGAAATTGGCGCGTCGGGTGCCGGGCGCCTTGGTGTAAAGCGGAAACCGGCCGGTGTTCTGGAAGAAAGGACGCTGGTAGAGGTCGTAGCCGATATAGGAGCGGATCAGGTTGGCGGCCTCGATGAGATAGGCCATGCCGGTCATCCAGTAATGTGGACCCTCCGCCCAGCCGCCATCCGTTCCCGCCCAGGGGGAATAAAGCGTCGCCAGGAATTCGACCGTATAATCGAGCCATTCGCCGGCATCGTCGCTTTCGCCCAGAAGGGAAATACAGGCCGGCGTGAGCACCGCCGACAGCGAGCGCACCGCGTGGCTGTCATAGGGGAACAGGTGGATGCGCGCGTGGGCAATCACATGGTCTGCGACTTCACGGGTACGGCGCAGCAGAACGGTGCGAACGGTCTCCCGTTCGTCCTCGCTCAGATGGTCGTAGAGCCAGTCGTATCCCCATGCAAGTGCGACGACGACGCGGAAACCGGCCTCGTCATTATAGGCGCGGGAGGTTGCTCCATTCGGATCCCATGCGGCAACCGCGAGTAGCCAGTCGCGTGAGGCATCGAGGAGATCCTCCCGCCCCAGAACGCGGCCGGCAATTGCCAAATGGCGGATTGCATAGATCACCTCCTGGCAATCGATATACATCTGCCGCCAGAGCGTCGCGACGCGAACGTTGTTGGGATAGGGCTGCGGTTCCGGCATGATCGGCCGGTCTAGCCAGGGTTTCACGGATTTCTCGAAGAAATCGGACCATCCGCAATGGTTCGGGTCCGCCGCCACGGCTTGCGAAAATGCTTTCAGTTGCTCGGGGCTGAGCCAAAGCCGCGGATGGCTCGTATGGGCCGCAGCATGGCGGGCCGTTCTGCCGGGCAAGGGCGTTTCCGGCAGCGTGGCGGTGATCTCGAAACTGCGCACCGCACTCCAGTTCGACAGGGGCTTTGCGGAGGTCTGGTCCCAGAGCGCATAACTCCAATGATAACTGCCTTTCGGCAGCGCTTCATCCGGGGTGAAGAAATTCCAGGCGAGGTCTTCGAATGTACGCGTCTTTGCACCGGCAAATTCGGGATCGGTCGAGATGCGCAATACGTAGCGCGCACCGTCATCGATATCGGGAAGCCAGGAAAAACGCGGCGGGTTTTCGGTGGGCGGGGTTTGCTCGCTCGGCACGTAGCCAATGGTCAAGGAACCCGGTCGGGGCTCATCGAGATGAGCTTGTCTGGTGATGGCCGAGGCAGAGGGACGCATTGCGCTCTAACTCCTGTAAAAAAATCAAAAGGGAAAAGGATGGCGGCGACAGGGCCGCCATCACGATCGAAGGATTATTGGGCCGCCTTGTACTGGCGGTCATAGGCCGACTGCATCATCTTGATGACCTCGTCATAGCCGAGAGCCGTCAGTCGCTTCTTGTAGGCATCCCAGCCTGTATTGACGTCCTGGGCGCCAAGTATCCAGGTCTGCTGCATCTCGGTCATGTAGGTGAGAAGGCTCGGCCAGTAGCGGTCGAAGGTCGCCTTCTCTTCGGCGTTCAATGAAACGCCCATGAACTCGTCCTTGAGGCAGTTGCACTTGTCGTAGAGATCGATGCCATCAAGCGCGATCTTGTTGGTCCATTGGCGCTCGTACTCATAGTCCATCCAGTATCCGCGCGGGACCTGTGCGCCCACCGCCCAAAGCTGGGCGTTGACCGGATCCTTGTTGTCCAGCACTTCCTTTTTGAACTGCGGCTTGCCATCGACCATCTCGTAGGTCTTTCCCTCGACACCGAAATTCGACAGCAGACGTCCCTGCTGGGAGAACCAGAAATCGAAATACTTGATCGTTTCGACGGGATGTTCGTTGGTGGCCGAGATCGCCCATCCGACGGGCTGAACGCGCAGTCGGCGGGAATCCTCGAACCGCTGGCCGGACGCCGTCTTCGGCGGCAGCATGGGCTTCAGCGCAAAACCTTCGATCTTTGGCGACAAGGCGTCGTTATAGGTGGAGGTGCTGGCAAACCAGTCATGGGTCATGCCGCCGAGATTGTTGCCCAGAAGATATTCGCGCGAACGGGCGCCGCGAGTGAAGATCTCCTTATCGATCAGGCCTTCCTTGTACCACTTGGCGACATTCGAAATGCCGGTCTTGTAGTTCTCCTCGGCCCAGGGGTGACGGAGCTGCCCGTCATAGAGGGCGAAGTCGCCATATCGCTCGGATCCGGAAACGCGTGCGTCCCACAGATTGATGAGGCGGACGGCATCGATTTCCTCGCGGGCAAAATACGGAACTTCGTCCTTCTTGCCGTTGCCGTTAGGATCCTTGTCGCGGAAAGCCTTGAGAACCTCGTAGACCTCTTCAGGCGTTTCCGGTTGTTTCAGGCCGAGTTTGTCGAGCCAGTCCTGGCGGATGAACCAGCCGCGAGAGTATTTTCCATCCGGGACATAGGGGATGAAATAGAGCTTGCCGTCCGGTCCGGAAATCGCGTTGCGGATGTCCTTGTGACTGTCGAAGAACGCCTTGAGGTGCGGGGCGTTTTCCTCGATCAGGTCGTCCAGCGGAATGAACGCACCTTCCAGCCCGTAGCGGATGAAGTCTTCCTTCAATCCGCCGTTGGCATCGCCGCCGACGATGTCCGGGAGATCGCCCGATGCGATCAACAGGTTGAAGGCATCGCGGCTGCTCGTAGTCGCCAGTGACGCGACGTTGCGGACGTGGATATTGGTAATCTCTGCGGCCTTCTGCTCCACGGGCCACTTTTCCGAATAGACGTATTTGTCGCGGAAGTGGAAATGGATCGTCAGTTCCAGAGGGTCTTCGGATATCTTGCTGGCATCCTGTGCGGAGGCGGGCAAGGCCATTGTCATGGCTGTCATCAACGCCAGAAGGGGCGCGCCTTTTCGCAGTGTTCTCACAGGTTCTCCTCCCATGTGCAGCTACTCTTTGACTCCGCCCAGCAGAATTCCCTTGGTGAAATATCTCTGCGCGTAAGGGTAAATGATGAGGACGGGGATGATCGACGCGATCATGATCGCGGAGGTAACCGTCTCGAACGAATAGTGGGCCGTCAGCAGGCTCGAGGCGAATTCGTCGTTCGAATTGAGATCGACGATGACGCGCTTGAGATAGACCTGCAGTGGGATTTTCTCTTCGCCGCGCAGCAGGACCATGGCCCAGAAATAGCCGTTCCAGCGCGAAACGATGCAGAACAGCGCCACGGTGACGATGGCCGGTTTGGAAAGCGGAATAAAGACCTTCCAAAGCAGCTGCAACTCGCTGGCGCCGTCCATCTTGGCAGCTTCCTCGAAGGATTTCGGCACCGCCTCGAAGAAGTTGCGCAACAGGATGACATTGAAGGCACTGGCCGCGAAGCCGATGATGATGCCGAAACGGCTGTCGAGCAGTCCGAGATCCCGCATGTTCAGGAAGAACGGGATCATGCCGGCATGGAACCAGAGCGTGAAGGCGATCGCGATATTGAAGAAGGTGCGGCCGCGCAGACGTTTACGCGACAGCGCATAAGCGCCGGGGATCATGATCAGCAGGCTCATGAACGTGCCGCCGAATGTGTAGATGAAGGTGTTGCCGTAGGCAACCCAGAACATCCGGTCGGACAACACATGCTCGTAGGCCGCAAGCGTGACATCTACGGGCCAGAATGTAACCCGGCCGGCAGTGACAGCCGCACCGGACGACAGCGAGACCGCGGCCACATAGATGAACGGATAGAGCGTCGACAGGACGAACAGGCTCAAGAGAATGGCGTTGGCCCAGCCAAAGATCTTGTCGCCACGGGAATAAAGATTGAAACTTGCCATCTTCAGCTCCTCACCAAAGCGATGTCGACGAGACTCTTCGGCTGATACGATTGGCCGAATAGACAAGGACGAAAGCGATAACCGCATTGAACAGGCCTGCAGCCGTTGCCAGGTCGTATTGGGTACCCTGCAGGCCGGTGCGGTAGATGAATGTCGAGACGACGTCGGCCGACTCATAGGTGGATGGGCGATAGAGAAGGATGATGTATTCGAAACCGACCTCGACCAGATTGCCGATGCGGATGATCAGCATGATCACAATCGTGGGCAGGATGCAGGGCAGCGTAATCCGCCACATCATCTGCCACCGCGAGGCACCATCGACCCGTGCGGATTCGTAGAGCGTCGGGCTGACGCCGGCGATAGCGGCAAGATAGACGATCGACTCGAAGCCCGACTCTTTCCAGACCGACGAACCGATAAAGATCGGTCGGAACCACTCGGGTTGGGTCAGGAAGTAGATCGACTCCAGACCTAAACTCTTCAGGAAAAGATTGACGATGCCGATGGAGGGCGAAAGGAAGTTGATGACGATGCCGGCAACGATGACCACCGAAATGAAATGCGGCAGATAAACGATCGTCTGCGCCCATCGGCGTGCGACCTCGTTCTGAACTTCGTTGAACATCAGAGCGAGAATGATCGGCACGGGAAACGCAAAAATCAGTCCGAGGCCGCTGATGGTGATCGTGTTCCAGAAGGCGCGGATGAACATGTCATTCTGGAAAAGCTCGACGAAGTTCGCAAAGCCGACCCATGGGCTTTTTTCGATGCCGCGGAAAATCGAAAAATCCTGGAAAGCAATAACCAGACCGTACATCGGCTTGTAGAGAAACAGCGCGAACCAGATGGCCATCGGCGCAAGCAGGAGATAGAGCTGCCAGTCGCGGCGCATATCTCCCCACAGATCATGCAGGCGTTCCTGATAAGTCTGTTTCATGACCGCGCCCCGCCTGCGGTCTTGAGTGACCGGCCGGTTGTCGCATCGAAGATCTGGATGCGTGTCGTGTCGATGCCGAGCTGGGTGACGCCGTTGAGGGCATGATCGGCGTAGAGTGTTTCTGCCTTGGCAATAAAGGATTGGCCATCGGCCTTGCCATGAAGCAGAGCCTCGGCGCCGAGGGGCTCCACGAGATCGATGCTGCAGTTTAGCATTTCACGGCCATCGCCGGTTTTAACCGACATGATTTCCGGGCGCAGGCCGAGCTTGACTGTCTGCCCCTCTGTGGCGCCCTTTGCAAAGGCATCGGGAATGGTGAAGCGCTGTCCGGCATTGCCGCCAAGTATCGCGCTGACACGGCCATCCCGCTTTTCGATTACCGCATCGAGAAGGTTCATCGGCGGTGAGCCTATGAAGCTGGCGACGAACGTATTTGCCGGTTCGAGAAACACTTCCATCGGCGAGCCGACCTGCTCGATATTGCCGCCATTCATGATGACGATCCGGTCGGCAAGCGTCATCGCCTCGACCTGGTCGTGGGTGACGTAAACACTGGTGGCCTGCATGCGCTTGTGGAGCAGCTTGATCTCGGCGCGCATATGGGTGCGCAGCTTGGCATCGAGGTTGGAGAGCGGCTCGTCGAAGAGGAAAATCTTGGGGCGACGGACGATGGCGCGACCCATGGCCACGCGCTGTCGCTGGCCGCCGGAAAGGTCTGCAGGCTTGCGCGCCAGATATTCCGTCAGGCTCAAAATCTGGGCAGCTTCTGCGACGGCCTTGTCGATCACGTCCCGTTTCTCGCCTCTCACCCGCAGGCCAAAGGCAATGTTTTCCGCTACGTTAAGGTGCGGGTAGAGAGCATAATTCTGGAAGACCATTGCAACGTCGCGGTCTTTCGGAGCGACCTTGTTGACCACCCGGCCGTCGATCGAGACGGTGCCGTCGGAGATATCTTCCAGCCCGGCAAGCATGCGCAATGTCGTGGATTTTCCGCATCCCGAAGGCCCGACGAGCACCACGAATTCCTGCGGCTGGATGGAAAGATTGATGCCATGGACAACTTCGAGAGCACCGTAGCGCTTGACGACGTCGTTGATTTGAACTGCAGACATATAAGGCCCCTCCTCAAAAGCCTTGAATGTTACGTCAGTCGGGGGCCTTGGCTCCTCGTGACACGCGCTTCCTCGTGACGCGCGTGTTGACCTGTTCGATGAAGGTCCAGATTTTCGGGTTCTTGGAGAGTTCTGCGATCTTGGATTCAAGCGATCCCAGATGGCGCTGAATGGCTTCGCGCGCCGCCTCCACATTGCCGGACTCGATCGCGTTTACGATCGCTTCGTGTTCTTCGATCACCTTTTCGGTGCGACGGACCGCAAAAACGCGCTTCAGGTGGCGCATGCGGTCCATTTCGCCTTTTGCCTGGTTGACGACGCTCCAGGCTCCGGGCAGGCGGGCCGCTGCGAAGATCGTGCGGTGAAATTCTTCGTCCAGCAAAAAGAAGTCGGTGAATTCCTCGTCGTCGGCCGCGGTGCGCTGCTGTGAAAGGCAGGTTTTAAGGCGGGCAATATCCTCGAGCGAATGCCGCTTCGTTGCCTCGATGACGGCGCCTTCTTCCAGCTTGAACCGGATGAAGCAGGCTTCCATGTAACGCTGCACATCGATTGGCGAAATATAGGTACCGCCCTGCGGTACGACCGTGACGAAACCTTCTTCTGCAAGGCGGATGATCGCTTCACGCACCGGCGTTTTGCTGACATGCAGCAGTGCCGCGATTTCCTTTTCCGATAGCGCACGCCCCGGAAGCAGCTTTACCTCGACAATCAGTTTGCGAAGCAGCGCATGGATCCGGTTTGTCATGTTCCCATCGGCCGGCAAGTCTCGTGGGGTCACGAGATCGGATAATGGCAGAGATGGAAATTCAAGTGGATTAGACATATCAATTGCCATACTGAGATATCAGAATTGAACTTGACATATCTGTTGTATTTTTGAAAGTCAAGCTTATGGCGCGCCGCAAATGTGTGATTGCTTGTGTGGCACGTCAGAACCGGCCTCCAATTCAGCAGGCATCGAGGAGAGACAATGAATTCCGCAACCCGTGAAAAACTGATGGGCGTTTCCGTCGCGACGCTCTGCTCGGCGCTCTACAAGCGCGGCCTGAAAAACCAGACGATCCAAGACGTGCGTCCTGTTCGGCCGAAGGGCCGCAACATGGTCGGCCCCGCGTTCACCCTGCGTTACATGCCGGCGCGCGAGGACCGCAATCCGATGACGGTGTTCCGCGATCCCAAACATCCGCAGCGCCATGCGATCGAGACCTGCCCGGAGGGCCATGTGCTTGTGATGGACAGCCGCAAGGATGCACGCGCGGCGTCCGCCGGCGATATCCTGATCACGCGGCTGATGGTGCGCGGCGGGGCAGGGGTGGTTACAGATGGCGGTTTTCGCGATGCGATGACGATCGGCGAACTTGACATGCCCGCCTACCACAATCGGCCGTCCAGCCCGACAAACCTGACGCTGCATGAGGCGATCGACATCAACGTGCCGATCGGCTGCGGTGACGTTGCTGTCTTCCCGGGTGATATCATGGTGGGAGACGACGACAGCGTCATCGTCATTCCGGCCGAAATCGCCGACGAGATCGCCGATGAAGCGGTTGAAATGACCGCCTACGAGAATTTTGTTATTGAGCGGGTGAAGACTGGGCACACGATCATCGGTCTTTATCCGGCAACCGACGAGAACAATCTCTCGATGTTCGCCGAATGGCGAAAGGCCAACGGGCGATGAGTGCAATGCTCTCAAATATCGCGGAAGTCGTGAAGGCCTGCTGCATCTTCTCGCGCGAAATCCAGCCGCCTATCCCTTAGAAAAGACTTGTAGGCGTCTGCTATACCCTCGCGAAGCGCTATCTTCTGTGTCCAGCCAAGTGATCGCAGTTTTTCACTGCTCATCAACTTGCGTGGCGATCCGTCCGGTTTGCTCAAGTCCGGCTTGATCCCGCCTTCGAAACCGACGACATCGGCCACAAGCTGCGTCAGATCGAATATGGTAATTTCGGTCCCCGACCCAACATTGACCGGAGCATCGTCGGAATAGACTTTCATCAAGTGTACACAGGCGTCTGCACAATCATCGACATGGAGAAATTCTCGCAGAGGCGTGCCGGTGCCCCACATGGTCATCTCGCCTGCACCCGAGAGCTTTGCATCATGCGCCTTGCGGATCAACGCCGGCATGACATGGCCAAGCTGTATATCGAAGTTGTCGCCGGGACCGTAGAGATTGGTCGGCATGGCTGAAATAAAGTCGTTGCCATGTTGACGTCGATAGGCTTGGCACAGTTTTACGCCCGCTATCTTGGCAACCGCATACCATTCATTGGTGGGCTCAAGTGCACCAGTCAGCAGGCATTCCTCACGGATCGGCTGTTCGGCGAATTTCGGATAAATGCATGAGGAGCCGAGAAAAAGCAGCTTCTCGACGCCGATCTCATGAGCGCTGTGGATTATGTTCGCTGCAATCATCGTGTTTTGGTAGAGAAAGTCTGCTGGGTAGGTGTCGTTGGCGACAATACCTCCGACTTTCGCAGCCGCCAGAAAGACGGCATCAGGACGGTTCTTTTCCATCCAGATTTCCACGTCCGACTGTCTCGCGAGATCAACTTCGGAACGGCTCGCAACCAATATCCGGCAGCCCTCGGAAGAAAGGCGCCGAACAATCGCCGACCCCACCATGCCGCGGTGACCCGCAACATAGATCCTCTTTCCCTTGAGATCGAACGCCATCGTCATTCCTCCACGCAAACGGGAAGAGCAAGCCCATGTTTCTTCAAAAGCGCATGACGCCGGGCCGCTCGATGGTCGTCGGCGACCATTTCAGCGCACATTTCCCGGGCGGTGATTTCCGGCACCCAGCCAAGCTTTTCCTTGGCTTTTTGGGAACTCCCTAAGAGACTATCGACTTCGGCGGGGCGGAAATAGCGGGGATCGATCCGGACAACGAGATCCCCGACCTTCAGGGCTGGCGCAAGATCGCCCTTTATCGCGGCGACTTTCGCCACTTCGTTGACACCCGTGCCCGAGAACTCCAGTGTCAGACCAAGCTCGCTGGCCGTCCAATCGATGAATTCTCGAACAGAATATTGTCGGCCCGTCGAGATGACGAAATCTTCCGGCGTGTCCTGCTGCAGCATCATCCACTGCATTCGGATGTAATCCTTGGCGTGCCCCCAGTCGCGCAAGCTGTCGATATTGCCCATGAAGAGGCAGGTTTCGAGGCCCATGGCGATATTGCTGAGACCACGCGTAATTTTCCGGGTTACGAATGTCTCTCCGCGACGAGGAGATTCATGATTGAAAAGGATGCCGTTGCAGGCATACATCCCATACGCTTCCCGGTAATTGACCGTGATCCAGTAGGCATAAAGCTTGGCCACTGCATACGGGGAGCGCGGATAGAAGGGTGTCGTCTCCCGCTGTGGGATTTCCTGGACGAGACCGTAGAGCTCGGACGTCGACGCCTGGTAGAAGCGCGTTTTCTCCTCCAGCCCCAAAAAGCGGATCGCTTCCAGCAACCGTAAAGTTCCGATCGCATCGACATCAGCCGTATATTCCGGAGCTTCAAAGCTGACGGCGACATGTGACTGAGCGCCAAGATTATAGACTTCATCTGGCTCGATACTGCGAATGATCCGGGTCAGGTTCGAAGTATCCGACAGGTCACCGTAATACAGTTTCAAACCCCGATTTTGACGGTGCGGGTCCTCGTAGATGTGATCGATGCGGGACGTGTTGAAGGAGGATGCGCGGCGCTTGATGCCGTGCACTTCGTACCCCTTATCGAGAAGAAATTCAGCGAGATAGGAGCCATCCTGGCCTGTGATGCCGGTAATCAGCGCAACCTTGCCGTTGCGTGGCAATGGATCGTTCATCGTTCCCCCAAGAGCCTGGTCATGAGTCTACCGAGTGATCGAGCCGATGTTGGCTCCGAGAACTCTCCGGCGTCTGGATGGGTGCACCGCGCGGGTCTACCACCCTTCTGAATTATAGGTGGAACTTGCGACCTTCCGAAACTGACCTAAGAGATGTAGATAATGCGAGATCGCACCGCTTTTGCTGCTACCGATGGATGAGGTCGGGACTGGCTTGGGTGTTGCCAGCTACGACGTCTGCAAGTTTTCAGGCGGCGTGTCTGCCGAGGGTAATCGTCGCGAAACGACGATGTTCGGGCTGGGAACATGCTCGCCGTTCGCTATGCAACAATCAGCTTTGCATCGGTGAAGTTATACATCGCGTGTCGCTTGGGATTGACGTTGTTTATGGCAACGAGAATATCGGCGCCGCCGGATCCTCGCAGGTGCCGAACGCCGATTTCGACGGTTCTGCAGGTCGTCCGCGCCCATTGTACAACCAGAATGGTGCGCTCTGCCAGGCTCGTCAGATGCAGCGTGTCGGTCGAATCCAGCGCAGGCGCGCTGTCGAATATGACTATTTGTCCGTTGAGGCGAGCCATCTCGATAATTTCGGAAACATCCGCCAAATAGGCGCGCCGATAGAGATCAGGCCGCCCCGCCGGAATAAAATCAATGCCGGTCGGGGCGTGATGATGTACGACTTCCGTCAGTTTCGCCTTGCGCCTGACGAATTCGTTCAGGCCGTGCACCTGATTGGAATTGAACACCGAGACACGATTTCCACTTCGAAGGTTGCCATCGACGAGAATGACGCCAATGCCGCTTGCTGCGATTTCGATCGCAAGCGAGCTTGCAATGGTCGACTTGCCTTCTGCCTTCTGCGATGACGTCACCACGATGCTGCCGGGCAGCTTTCCGCCAGAGGATTGTTTGAGCGACGCGATAAGCGCTTGAATAGCGTCATCGAACCTTCCTCCGCGCACCCGTCTCAATAGCTGCGACCGCTCCCGGCGCCGTAGGCGTGGAACAAGCCCAAGTGGCACGATGTGGCTTATGCCGGATAGCTGGTCGAAACTGCGAACGGTCTTGTCCAGCATTTCGACGACGAACGCGATGGTCACCGCAAAGGACACTGATGCGATGAGAGCGCCGATGACATAAAACAGCCGACCGCGTCCCAGCGGTGCGAGCGGGATCGTTGCTGGTGACAACAACTCGATTTCCGCTCCTGGAGAACGCGCCTGATCGGCAAGCACGCGGCGCTGCTCCTCGATCTTATCCATGGCCAGTTGCTCTTTTTCTACAGAACGTTCCAACTGCACAGCTTCGGTTTGGGCCTCCAAATTGCGGGATCTCTGCGCTTGAGCCACCGCCAATGCCGACTGGATTTCGGCATCCTCGCGGTTGAGGTCATTCAACGCGGCGCGCAGGGTTTCAAGATATCGACCAGTTGCTACGTCAATGTCGATGCGGGACCTTGCAACGCGCGCCCGCAGGTCGATGACTGCCTGAGCCGTCTCGCCATACACCTCCAGAACACGATCAAGATCCCGCTGCTGGGCCACCAGATTGCGTTGCATCTCGCCAAGGTTTTCCGGAACAGACGACGCACCTTCCGTGGCAAGCGAGGCCGCTCCACCGCTTTCCAGATGAGAGATTGTCATGCGGGTCTGAGCTCGGGCCTGATCAAGCTTGGACCGCCGGTCGCTTAGATCAGCAATCAAAGTTGCCGTTGTGCCCTGGGCATCATCGTTTAACATCAGGCCCATTGTGTTTCGGTATCGATCAAAGCTCTCGCGTGCAGCGATGACCCGGTCCTTCTGTTCGCCGATGCGCTGCTGAACCCATTTCTCTGCTGCATCCAAGCGAACGCGAAGCCGGTTCTGCCGTTCATCGCTATAAATATCGATCAAGTAGTTGGGAACTGCTGCTGCCAGCGCAGGGTCGCGTGAAGAAAATCCAATCCTGATGACGTTTGCCTGGCCATCGCGCTGGACGCGTAATGCCCTGTAATATTCGAGGACGACGCCGTCGAGCCCGGTTGGTTGCGGCGAGGGAGGCATCGCGCTCCCGGTCAAGTTTCGAAAAGTCTCCCGTGCACGGCCAATGAGCGAAGCTCCCCGCAGTGCCGGTTCGAACTCCGGACGTTCGGCAAGACGCAGATCGTGGATGACCCGTTCCGCGATGCTTCTGGACAACAGCCGTTCGGTTTCCGCCGCGACGTCCAGCCAACCTGTCCGGTCGGACGCTTCTGTGGTGAGCGATGTCGACAGAGGCGAGTGGATCATCAGCCGAGACTCGGCGTAGTAGGTCGGAAGCAATCCCCAAATGAATGGAAACACTGCAGCCATCAGCAGTATCGCCAGCGCAGTTATCATCAGGGCCCTTCGCCGGATAAGGCGGACGCTGGCCATCAGATCGAAGTCATCGGCGGCCTCGTGGCTTTGAAGTAACGGATCGTATCGCATTGGCGACAGCGACCTGTTGCGGTCCATCGGGAGCGTCGTAATGGTCATGAGGCACCGGCGGATATTTGAGGTTGCGCGGAGATGGTTTCATATAAATGTTCCAGTGACCGCATGTATGTCTTCATGCTGAAATGATTGAGGTAATGAAGACGGGCCTGAGCGGATAATCGATCGCGTTGTTCGCGATCACCAACCAGTTTTGCCAATGCCTCAGCTAAGGCGTCTTTGTCGCCAACAGGAACGAAAACCCCGGTGTCTCCATCGGAGATAACTTCCTCATGCGCCCCGACACGCGTGGTCACCACCGCGAGCCCATGGGCAAGTCCCTCGATCACCGCCATCGCCATGCCTTCGGCATAAGACGGCAGAACCAGGATATCTGCCTGCGAGCATAAGGTCCGCGTCTCGTCTGCGCCAAGCCAGCCCGGCATCTTCACGACTTCCGAAAGCCCAAGGGCTGCTGCCTGATGTCGGTAGTCCTCGAGAGGCCCGTCACCTGCAACAACGGCTTTCCACTGAAGCTCCCTCATCACGGGGTGGCTCAGGGCAAGAAGAAGCTCCCGGACACCTTTGCGTTCACTCAGCCTGCCCAGGAAAATAATGAGCGGCAGCTTCCCTTGCGGATATTCAGGGACTCGCGCGCTACGATCCTTGGGGTCCGGGACACAGTTGCGGATAACTGCGATGCGTCTCGGATCAACGCCCAAATCATCGGTCAGCGTCAGACGATCACGGCGGCCCAATACGACGACATGATCAGCACCTCGGAACATTCGGCGTATGCGCGCTTGTTGTTTTGGCGTGCGCTCAGCGAAGTCATGCGCATAATCGTAGTCGTGTAGATGCAGTATGTGACGACATCCTAGAAAACGAGCAACTGCCGTCAGGATCAGTTTCCGCGAGGTGCTGCCGCGACCGGCGACGTGGATGTGATGTATGCGGCCGGGAGCCGCGAGGCGATCTACCGTCATTGTGGAAACCGCGGCCAGCAAGCGTGGTGGCGACGTCAAAAACGACCATTTCTGCCCCCGTGTGTCCGTTACCCGGAGTTTACGGTCAGTCTCTTTCGCCGCATCCGATATGTAACCGATCAGCCTACCAATGCCGCCGCCGCTTTCACATCCTCCCGCTACATAATGGCGAACGGATGAGGCTGGTGCTGACGATATGCCGTATATCCGGGGACGCGCGGTCACGTGCATGTTTCCATCACTGTCCGGCAGAGATTTGCGGCTTGCGCGCCGAACTGCAGGGGTGAGTTCGCTCTCCGGCGCCAGACGAGCGGATATTCCCAGGAAGTCGGCACCCGCGCTTTCATTGAACGTCCTCCGCCCATCCAAATTCCTTGCCGCGGCAAGGTAGATTGTAGGCCGCGCGTAGTGCATCACGCATGCGCCTCATCAGGTTAGGTTCCCCAGGATAAGCAATGCCTTGCATGGCAAGCTCAAAGCGGCTCCATATGTTGCCGCCTTCCATCTGCGCCAGTGCCACCTGATAGGGATAGTGATCCGCCAACCGCAGGGGTGCAGGCAGATTATGAGAGGACAGGAACTGGTTCATCACATCGATGCTCGCGACCCAGTGCGCCATGCGCTTGCGCAACATCGCGGCATCGTCAAGGGGGCGATACCATGTGTTGTCATGGATCCTGTAAAACCCAAGTGAACCCGGCAGCGCAGCGACGCGCCCCAGAAACGGATAAATACCCACAAGCCAGAAATCGGCGGATATCCTGAACTGCTCAGGTATCTCACCTGCCGCGTTCCATGCATTTCGACGAACTGCGATGGCAGATGTCATGGGAAACGGCCAGCAGCCTGCGGACCTGCGAAGCCGCAGCGACAGATCGCCGGAACACAGTGTTCGGGGGATTGGTTTGAGTGTAGGTTTTCTGTCGCTGAATGCAGGCTGAAGTCGGTGATATACAAGCGACAGCCGGGCATCCGCGTTAAATGCGGCGGAGATCGAATGCAGCTTTTCGGGAGCCCACCAGTCATCGGCGTCCAGGAAGCAAAGAATATCTCCCGCACTTGCCCTGACGGCGGCATTGATCGCTGCGGCTTGCCCTCTGTTTTCCTGGAAGAGCAGGGTGACCCGATCGCTGTAGGGTTCAAGTACCGCTCGAGACTGGTCGGTTGAACCGTCATCCACCACGATAATCTCGGCGACAGGTCCCTCTTGAGCCAGCGCGCTGTCAATCGCGCGTCCGATGAAGCGACCGTAATTGTAGTTGTTGATGAGAACACTGATGGCCGGTCGCGTCATGACACTTCTCAAAAGGTGGCTGGGCTCAGCTTTTGGTCGGTAAAGCCGACAATGCGAGTATTTTTCCGTTCGACCTGAAGCACTTCACATCACTCGGCCTGACCGCCCGGTGGAACAAGCCTCTTCGGTTGCCCCGATGCCTCAGCTTCGATATCCGCTGACAAGTTATCGTTGAATGGCGCTACACATAACTTGCCCGTATGGGCAGGTCGTCACAGTCATTCCTCCCCCTTGGCCACGAGATACCTCCTAAGGGCGTAAGAGAGCCGATACTTTCGATTGCCACCCAGACGTTCGATGTAATCCGCTCTTCGTTTGCATGAATTGCTTGTGAGGGGAGCCATCTGGCTACTCTTTGAAGCAAATTGCCGGCAGGGGCGCTGTTTCTGTTGCTGCGTGTCATTGTGGTCTCTTGTTCACAACCTTGCTCGCTTGCGTATGGCCATCCTCATGATGTCGCCAATTTTGCGCCGCTCGTTTCGGTGGACTTCGACCGGCCCGAAAAACACTCGATCAGAGGTGCGCATATCTCATGATGTTCCAGATCAGGCTGATGATGTCCGCCATAATGCTCGCTGCCGTTATTCTGCCGTCGGGCCTTACGGCCTCGCCAAGATCGGAAGAAGATGCGCGCGATCCATCGCAAGTCGCGATCAGCGAAGAAGCATGCATAGACGCGTCGCTGCCAACCCTGCCGGCATTGCCCGCCAAGCTTGGCCGCACGATCCTGACCAACGCCGTTTCCAAATCCGCCGACCGGACGACATTTTACGTTGCTCCTGACGGGGACGACACCTGGACCGGGCGCCTTTCCAAGCCGAACGCCCAGCGGACTGACGGCCCCTTCGCGAGGATCGAGTTCGCGCGGGATGCAGCTAGAATGACAGATGGTCAAAGTATGATCGCGATAGCGGGTGGAGATTATTACCTGTCTC
Source organism: Hyphomicrobiales bacterium (assembly GCA_900466875.1). Taxonomy (GTDB): domain Bacteria; phylum Pseudomonadota; class Alphaproteobacteria; order Rhizobiales; family Rhizobiaceae; genus Neorhizobium. The sequence goes on from UBNQ01000035.1 coordinate 50,410, forward strand.
AGGCAGTCGTCTTCGACGAGCGCGATGCGGGTTTGATTGTCACGGCAAAATGTAACGAAAAACCCGTCTTGCACGGCGGTTTGCGGATCGAAGGCTGGGCAATGCTGCCTGACGGTCGGTGGAGCGCACCGTTACAACTTCCTTCGGATATGCGGGTGGGTAGCCTTGTCGTCAACGGAGCGGTTCAACCTCAGGCGCGGTTCCCAAACGCTCCCCTGGACGGTGATAAGCGCAAGGGCTGGTTGTTCGCGGCCAGATGTGAGCCCCCCATCGATATATGGGAAGGCAATACGCGGTTTTGCTATCACCCCGGGGATCTTCCTGTGCTCGACGACATTTCCGGACTGGTCGCTCACATCGTGGGTGGCAGCCAACCGGGCACTCAGTGGGGCAGCGATACGCTGCCCGTCGATCTTGTCGAAGCGGCGACACACACGGTACGGACCGGTGGAACCGGCCATTTCTTTACCTCCGAGGGCAGCCGTTACTTCTTTTCCGGCGCCAAAGCGCTGCTCGATGCGCCAGGAGAATGGTGGCACGATCATCAGGGCGCGTCGCTAACCTACATTTCCGGTGATCGAAATCCGCCTGGGCCCAATGTCATAGCAGGGATCTTGCCGACATTCTTCAAACTTGAAGGCGCGGACGGGATGGTTGTCGCCGGCCTGTCGTTTCGCGACGGAGCGCCCGACGGCAGTGGCAAGTTCTATACCGAAACAAGAGGCTACGGCGCCATCAGGCTGGAGCATTCCGACAATGTTAAGTTGTTGAACAACATTGTTAAAAATGTCGGAGTCGGTATTCATGTGTCGGAAAGCAACAATGTCCTTATTGCCAACAACACCATTAGAGGTACGGCCGGCAATGGGATCTATATGGGCACGGCCTGGGGTAGTTTTGGCAAATCGAATGGCGGCAAGATCCTGTCGAACCGGATCTCCGATATCGGCAGCGTCTATTTCGAAACCGCCGGCATATGGTTCCAGGCGGGCAACGGCATCAGGATCGCCGATAACGTGATCGAAAACACCGCGCAATTCGGGATCTCCGGTGGTTCCATCTGGGGTCCAGACGATGCGGTCTATGACGCAGTTATCGAAGGAAATGTGATCCGTAATGCCAATCAGCAGACGGCTGACGGCGCTGCAATCAAAATGATGGGTGTGCAGGGCGATCCGTTGAACAGCATCATTCGCAACAATCTGGTAACCGGGACCGGGCATCTGATGAACAGAGCCGATGGGACGTTTTGGCCTTCTGGTTATGAGGATATTTCCGAGTGGCCCAGCCCGATCAGTTGGGCGATCTACACTGATGGTCGCGCGAGCGGGGTGCGTATCGAAAGGAATACCCTCTCGGGTAACGTTGCTGCGATCGGCATCAATGGCGGCTGGAGTAACATCGTCACTGGAAACCACATCAAGAGCGGCTCAGGTGCCGCCTTCCGCATTGATGACGGTACTGGAAGGGGATGGCGGCCGTCCTGGGCAAGTCCAAACCGCATAGAGGACAACACGGTTTCTATCAACAATCGCAACGGTCTCGCAGCCTTCGTTTATGCTCCGTCTCACCAGTCGGGATATGTCCGGTTCGCTCGCAATCGCTATCTCGGCATCCTAAACGATCGGAGTTTCCGGGTAAGTCCCGGCACGATGCACGCGGGAGAATATGGCAGTCTGCATGATCTCGAAAAGGCGGGGATGGACACCGGCAGCACTGCAACTGAACATTCAGATCGGTAAGTCAGCCCTTCAACGATACTGGTGGCACTGCCAGAAAGGCAGGATCCAGAGACGGCGGCTTGTAGAATTGCTCCACCATTCGATCCGCGCGTTGCTGATGGGTGAAGCTCGCGGCACGCACCAGAGCGCCTTTCTTCAGCCCTGCCAAACGACCTTTGTCGCTGATGATACGCGCAATCGCAGCTGCAAATTGCTGCTCGACAGATCTGGCGTCTTGTCCCTTCGTCGAAACCACAATGCCGCAATCCGGATCGATCGCCAGCCCCGATCCTCCCAGATCCAGGCAGACCACAGGCAGGCCGTGGGCCATCGCCTCTCCGATCACTTGTGCAGCAGAATCGTGGAGGCTGGGGAATACGAACAGGTCATGCGTCATGTAGAGCCGGCGCAGTTCGCTATAAGGCACCTTCCCGGTAAATTTCACGCGTTTCGCTATACCGAGTTCTGATGCGATTTTGCGCAGATAGCCTTCCTCCGGACCTTCTCCGGCAATGGTAAATGACAAGTCAGGGATGTCCGTTTGCAGCCGTGCGACCGCTCCCAGTGCCAGCTGCACGCCCTTCCAATATTCCAGGCGCCCTGCAAACAAGATCGATGGTGCCCTGGATATTTCGGTGTCAGCCTGTGAATGCGGGACGGCAACGCTCGGCGCATAGATATCTGCCACCAGAGAGGTTTTGGCGTGCCACCACACCGGTACGTGACGGAAAGTGGCACGATCGGTCACCAGGATTGCGTCGGCTTTGGAAAGGCAGTGCAGCACCATCGGATCAAACCGGCTGAAAATGTTCAGAAGATCCCGTTGAATCTCGAACTTCCATCCGCGGCCGGGAAATCCCCTCCGCAGGCGCCAGGGTGTGGCTTCTCCTCCGCCAACGGGACCAAAAACGAAGCGAGGACCAAGGCCGCCAAGAAACGAGGGCCAGCGCAAAACCGTCCAGGTGAGGTGATGAATCACGTCGAACGGCTGCTCCGCGTTCAGCCTAGCAACCACTTTGCGGGCTGTTACCTGCCACATGTAGTAATGCTGGCGGATTTTTTCAGCCGTCTTGTATCCCGGCCCTGCTCGACCGGGAACGTCATGCCACGCGAAGCTCAGCTGCCCAGGCAGCCGATGATCGATGCAGTAACGTTCGATTGCATGGCGATGATGGCTTCCGCATGTGAGGACAGTGACGTCATGTCCCTGAAGCGCAAGCGCGTGGGCGAAATTCCAACCCTTTGCCATCTCGGACCCTGCATCGGGTTCGCATGCATAGGCTGAAATCAGTACACGCATGGCGTCACGTTCCAGTGGTTAAAGGTGCGGCGCCGAAGGCGTTCCAATAAGAGGTGGCACAATCTTGTTGAGCGCCAGCCGCGTCATCACCTCGGCACTGAGTGTTCCGCGGACATCGGGGTGTAGATTGCGTCCTTCTTCAGCATAAGAATAGGTCCATGCTTCAGCCGGACCAAAGGTCGTGAAAACGGCAACGCGGTCCGGAGTGCCTGTTGCGCGCCGGATGATTGCTCGCGTCGAAGTAAACGCCTTTTGAGTGTCCAGATGAAAGAATGGTCCGACACGCTCGATCAATTTGCGCATCGCACGGTCAGTCCGAGTAGGCAATTGCCCGGCATGTTCGATACGCACATCAAACACGATGGCGTCCCCCGCTCTCACCGCGATTGGCCTACCCGGCATGCTTCTATTGCGTCCCTTGAGGTGAGATTTCGGACGAACCTTCAAGGTTGTCACTGCATCTTCACCCTGATCCTGCAGATAGAAGGCGATCTTGTAGACCCTGAAACTTTCATCGCTGAAAATGCTCCCATCGCGGCTGGCCGGATGGTGAGGCACGTCGTTGTGCCAAGATGATGTCGTGTTGATCATCAGGTCGCATTCGCCGGTCAGGATAGGCGCCAGCGGCTGCGTGATTTCTCTCAAGCGATCGAGGATCGGCTCGACGGTCAGAATCTTGGCAACGTCTTCGACCGAGTACATGGCATGAAGCTGGAATTTTCCACCATACTTGTAGTCGCCGTTCTTTTTCAGATGCTGCGTGACGGTCAGCCTCAGAGCATTGACCTGATCGCGCGAAAGGAGGTTGCGAATGATCGCATAACCATCCGACATCAAGTCGATTTGCAACTGGCTGGCGGTTCGAGGTGCCTTTGTTGCTCTGTTGAACGGTATTCCCGCATCACTCGTTTCGTAAACCATCTCTCCCTCCAGCGATCTGGGGCACGGAAGAATATCGGCTTCACGTCAATGGAAATCAAACTATCCGATTTTGGTAGATTTGCCGGTATCTGAAGAAAATCTGTATGCCCATGGTAATTTAATGCGGTACAAATGTATTATGTTTCAGCACGCGATCTGGCTTGAATTTTCTATACTAACGAATATGGATGCGTCCCCAAATATTGCTGAATTTAGGCTTGCGATATAATTCTGGCGGCAGGTTAGATCGCGAAAGCAGATTTCATGAGAGAGCCTTCAGTTGATCCTATTCACATGTCTTTCGATGCGCAGGATACATCCACAACTTGGGTGAACGTCCTGGGGGTTCGCATTTCGGCAGTCAATCTCAAAACTGCGACCGGGCTTATCCAGAGATCGATCGGACGGGGCGAAAAGCATTATGTGTGCGTTCGTGATGCGCATGGAATAGTGCGGTGTCAGGACGACCCGGTTCTGCGATCCATTCATAATCGTGCCTTTCTCGTAACCCCTGATGGCATGCCGTTGGTGTGGGCGCTAAAACGTGCCGGGCATTCGCAATGCAGCAGGGTTTACGGACCTGATCTGATGCTATCGCTCTTTGATGAAGGCAGATCTGCAGGCCTGCGCCATTACCTTTTTGGCGCAACGGCGCATACGCTGGGAAAACTGCAGACGCGGCTCTTGAAACGGTTTCCGAACGCGCTGATCGCCGGCTCCTATGCGCCGCCTTTTCGGGAGTTGTCGCAGAAGGAGGACGCGGATGTCGCTGATCTGATCAACAGCTCCAGAGCAGATGTCGTTTGGGTCGGTCTCGGTAGCCCGAAACAGGAGCTCTGGATGGCGCGCATGCGTGATCGTCTGGATGCCTCAATGCTAATCGGAGTTGGAGCTGCCTTCGATTTCCACGCAGGCCTAGTACGTCAGGCTCCGCGAATGATTCAGCAAAGCGGCTTTGAATGGGCGTTTCGGCTCGCTTGCGAACCGCGGCGGCTATGGCGTCGCTACGCACGTGTCGTGCCGGCCTTCATATCGTTGAGCGCAGTACAGAGACTGGGGCTTCGAGAGTTTCCCATCGAGGACTGAATTTCTGGGCAACGGAATAGGAGCGATGCCCAAGGGGAGTAGGATCATCATGCCATTTCCATTCCTAGAAAGGTTGTCCGGACTGTCAAACGTGACTACGGTCACTGGTCTGGGCGCAATCCCGGTCAAGCCCGGCCCGTCGGCCGCAAATCAAAGCGGTGCCGTCCAGCGCAAACAGCCGACAGCGTTGAACATGTCGGTGGCGGTGAAACGCAAGCTGGCTAGGCTCGCCGTGTCGTCACTTCTGATCCTGGGTGACGGCGTTGCGTATCTGGCAGCCTATTGTCTTCTTCTATTGTATTTTTCCGGCACATCGGAAAACGTGCTGCCGGAGCGAATTTTCGCACTGGCGGCGCTGGCGGCAATCGTTCTTAACGCATTAGCTGGCCTCTACCCCGGATATCGGCTCCATGATCATGAGCATCTACGCCGCCGCGTCACAGCCTCTACCAAGATAGTGCTCCTTTCCGTTGTCGGAGCCGTGCTCCTACCTGACAGCCAGTGGATGGTTTCGAATGTCGCGCTGTTTCTCGGTCTCGGCCTGTTCCTTCAACTGGTTCTTCATCGGGTAGCGCGGCTCTTTTGCCGCAAACTTGAGATTTGGGGGGAGCGGGCGGTGATCCTTGGCGATCGCGACCAGGTGTCCAGGCTCGCGACGTATTTCAGTAGTCGCTGGCAGCTTGGAATTCAGCCGGAATTATCACCCACCGACGCTTTGGGGTTTGCGCCCAATCGCCCACCGATCGCCTTGGTCGCTGGTGATATAGATACTGCACTTGCAGACCTGACGATAATTCGTCGCAGGTTCGATGAAGTCATTCTCCTCTGTGATACGCCAAACCTGAAGGTTAGCGGCCTGCAGCCCGCAGATGCTCGAGGTGAAATCGGGATACGATTGGCCGGAAATGGTCGTTCGAGCGATCACCGGTTTGCTCATCGCGTGCTGGATCTCGCAATCGCTGTGCCAGCATTGCTGCTGCTAGCCCCGTTCATCCTGGTTGCCGCCGCTGCGATTTACGCCATCGATCCCGGCCCTGTATTCTTCAGGCACACGCGGGAGGGATTGTCGGGCAAACCGCTGCGGATCCTGAAGCTGAGAACGATGTATGGAGATGCCGAAAAGCGTCTTGAAACACTGTTGCGAACCAACCCGGCGATCAAAGCCGAGTGGGAAACCAGCTTCAAGCTGAAGAAGGATCCGCGAATATTGCCCTTCATCGGCCACGCTCTTCGCTCCAGCAGTTTCGACGAACTCCCGCAATTGGCGAACATCATCTCGGGAGAGATGGCGATAGTCGGGCCGCGACCATTCCCCGACTATCACTTGAGGGCAATGGACGGAAAATTTCGAGAAAAACGGCGCTCCATTACCCCCGGACTGACCGGACTGTGGCAGGTCTCCGCCCGAAGCGATGCGGATATCAAGCTACAGCAGCAGCTCGACGAATTTTACATCGACAATCGCTCCCTGTGGTTCGACTGGCACATTCTCATCAGGACAATTCCCGCAGTCTGCAGGCGTAACGGGGCTTACTGACCCTTCGCACAACCTTTCACCAAACTCAAAAGGAGCATGTCTATGCACGGACATAAACGCGTTATGGTCAGTGGAGGCACCGGCTTTCTGGGATCCTTCCTGTGTGAAAGACTCCTTAAAGAAGGCAATGATGTTTTGTGTGTGGACAACTACTACACGGGGTCACGCAACAATATCATTCACCTCCTCGACGATCCTCACTTCGAGGCGATCCGCCACGACGTCACGGTTCCTCTTTATGTCGAGGTGGACGAGATCTATAATCTTGCCTGCCCGGCATCACCGGTGCATTACCAGTTCGACCCGGTCCAGACCGTGAAGACGAATGTCCACGGTGCAATCAACATGCTCGGCCTGGCCAAGCGCACCAAAGCAAAGATCCTGCAGGCATCGACAAGCGAAGTCTATGGTGATCCGGCAGTCCACCCACAGCACGAGGACTATCGAGGCAGCGTCAATCCGATTGGGCCGCGCGCCTGTTACGACGAAGGCAAACGATGCGCCGAGACGTTGTTTTTCGATTACCATCGGCAATATGGCGTAAGCATCCATGTGGCGCGAATTTTCAACACCTACGGGCCCCGAATGCATCCCAATGACGGCCGTGTCGTCTCGAATTTCATCGTCCAGGCGCTGCGCAACGAGCCGATCACCGTCTTCGGAGATGGCTCGCAAACCCGGTCGTTCTGCTACGTGGACGATCTGATCGATGGGTTGGTTCGTCTGATGGGCGCGCCCGCCGCATTGACCGGTCCCATCAATCTCGGAAATCCGGGTGAATTCCAGGTCCGTGAACTGGCAGAGCTTGTGATCGAATTGACGGGCTCGCAATCGGCCGTTGTCTTCAAACCACTGCCGATCGACGACCCGACGCAGCGGAAGCCGGATATCACTCGTGCAAAGCAGGAGCTCGGCTGGGAGCCGAAGATAGCCCTGCGCGAAGGTCTCGAAAAGACGATCGCCTATTTCGAGTGGATACTTTCGGGGGCAACAAAACCGATGCAACGCGACAAGCCGCTGCAAAAGCCTGCCCCATATCTGCCGGTGCAAGACACCGGACTGATCGTTCAGGACAGCGCGCGGTAGGTAAATGGGCACTGGCGTCAGTCAATCAAACCAAGGGTCGGCTGCGGTGATGGCAGGGGCGGGCAATCGGCCTGCGGCGGCAGCGACACCATTGAAAACACACCAGGGGTTCGGGCCGATCGTGTTTGCGGCTGACGCTGCATTTGCCGCGCCTCTGGCAACCGCGCTCAGATCCGTCGCCGAAAGCAATAGGCAGGCGTGGCCTCTGGATATTCATGTCATCAACGAAGGGATGGATGAGGCCATAAAACAGCGTATTGCCGGCTCCCTGCCTGCAAATTCCGCGGCGATGACGTGGCACTCGATCGACACGCTTTCCTTCGCCAGTCGGTTCTCTACCCGACCGGGCATTTCGAAAATGACCTTTGCAAGGCTTCTGTTGCCGCGTTTCCTGCCGGCCACCTGCAATAGAGCGCTTTATCTGGATGCCGATATTCTCGTGCTCGACACATTGGAACCGTTGTGGAACCTTGATCTGGATGGGGCCATCATCGCCGCCGTTCCAGACTATTGGCTCGATAGGGTTGCCACAAAAAGCAGTCGTGCGCTCAAGATCGAGCGCTACTTCAATGCGGGCATGATCTTTCTCAACTTGGAAAAATGGCGCAGCGAGCGAATATCGGAGCGTGCCCTGGAATATCTCGATCAATTTCCGACGACGGAATATGCCGATCAGGATGCTTTGAATTTCGTCTGTGACGGACGATGGAAAGAGCTGCAGCAAGCCTGGAATTTCCAGTTCGAGCCATCTCAGGCAATCGCGCCCATTGCGCGCAAACACAATCTCAAGATCGTCCACTTCGCAACCGGCGTAAAACCCTGGAAGCCGGGGAGCCTCAGCCCGAATGTCGGGTTTTACGATGCGTACCGCGCCCGGACGCGCTTTGCCCTGACCCACCGCGAGCGGTCCTCCAGTGCGTTAAAACGTATCTGCTCCAGACTGCTCGTGCGATCAGTATTGCTGAGGCGCATGAAGTCGTGGGTGAAATCCATTGGCGATGGACGCTCTCTTAAGCCTGCAAAGGCCAACCGGGGATCCGAGCATGGATGAGGGCAATGTGTATGGGGAGGAAATCCCCGGCGATGATGACCGAGTAAGGCGCGAGCAGGGGCCGGCAGTGCCTCAGGGGCATCTCGCAGAGGCCACTGGCGGCGCTAGCCAACCATACGCTGCGCGGATCGATGTCGCCGTGCCGTGTTACAACTACGCCCATCTCCTGCGAGAATGCGTCGAAAGCGTTCTGTCTCAGGAGGGCGTTGATGTTCGTGTGCTCATTCTGGACGATGCTTCCATCGATGATACGCAAGCCGTCGGCACGGATCTGAGCCAACAGGACAAAAGGGTCATCTACCGGCGGCACACGGTCAACCGCGGCCATATCGCGACCTATAACGAAGGCATAGATTGGGCGGAAAGTGATCTTTTCCTTCTGCTTTCCGCAGACGATTACCTTCTGCCGGGTGCACTTTTGAGAACGGCGCGATTGATGCTCGATCGACCAAATGTCGGGTTCACGTTCGGCAATGCGATCATTGCCAAGCCGGACGGTACGACCCAGCGCATGAATCCAATTGGAACGGAAAATGTCAAAGACTTCACGGTGTATTCCGGATCGGAATTCATCCGCTTGAGCGGAGCAACCAACATTGTTCCAACGCCAACGGCGGTGACCAGAACGGAGCTCCAGAAACATGCCGGGGGCTATCTCAAGGAACTCCCTCATGCCGGTGACATGGAGATGTGGTTGAGGCTCGCCTCTCATGCCGATGTAGGGTTCATCAATGAAGATCAGGCCGTGTACCGCAGACATGACGCCAATATGTCCTTGAAATATTATATGGACGACATCCTTCCGGATCTCCGGCAGCGTAAAAAAGCGATCGAGATGTTGTTTCAGCATGTTACGTCCGGCGCGCGGGACGATGAGGCGCTACGGCGGTTTCTTGCCCGGGAACTCGGGCGAGAGGCAATCGGACAGGCAAGCGCCGCATTCAACAGATGTGATCTTGCTGCCGCCGCAGCCATTCAGCATTTTGCCTCGGAGGTCTATCCCGAGGGGCGCAATTCCTTGCCCTGGGTCAAGTTGGCATTAAAGCAGATTGTAGGGCCACGATGGTGGAGTGTTTTGAACACAACGTATCGTCAATCCATAGAATGACAGCCCAGCAGCGGCGCACTCCAATCCCTGGCTGGCAGTGTCCTTCCCGTTGAGATTGCCGCGGGGAGCCGCGTCGTTGTGGTCATCTTCGAGCCTTGCCGAAGCGCGGGAAAATTGGCCGATCCGCTGCTCCCTGTCGTTCTGAAACCATCATTGCATCCTGCCTCTCATCCCCAAATTGCCGATAGCTACGTCTTAAGGTCAGTCTGCCTCGCCGTTTGTGTTTCTTTACTCGGCCGATCAAAAATAATCTTCTGGGCAACGGAATGTTGGCCCCCGCAAGCGACGCGCCCAAAGCATCGTTTTGGCCATCGGGTCAGCAGAAGACGGGCTTTCGAACGTCATGGCGAAGGGGCAGGGGGCATGATTTCATCCGACGTCGTTCTCAAAGATGGTGCCGTCATTCACCATCCCGACCTGGTGAACCTTTATGGCTGTACGATCGGCGCGGGCACTGCCATCGGCACCTTCGTCGAGGTCCAGAAGAATGTCCTGATCGGGCGCAATTGCAAAATCTCCAGCCATTCCTTCCTTTGCGAAGGCGTGGCCATCGAAGACGGCGTTTTCGTCGGCCACGGCGTTATGTTCACCAACGACATCTACCCGCGCGCGGTCAATCCAGATGGCAGTCGTCAGGCAGAGGCCGATTGGGTCGTCGTGCCCACATTGGTCAAGCGCCATGCGTCGATTGGCAGTAATGCCACCATCCTGGCCGGCATCACGATCGGCGAGGAGGCGCAGGTCGGCGCCGGCGCGGTTGTAACAAGGAATGTTCCCGATCGCGCCATAGTCGCTGGCGTCCCGGCCAGAATAATCGGCCGGGTCGGCGATGCACATCCCGCAATTCAATCGGTGGGGAGAGGGCGATGATCGGCTTTGCTGTCGTCGGATACGGTTATTGGGGGCCGAACCTTGTTCGCAACATTTCCGAAACGACCCGCGCCAACCTCGTCAGCGTATGTGACCGCGATGCAGGTCGGCTGGAAAGTGTTCGCGCTCGATATCCATCCGTCAAAGCGACCACGGATTTCGAGGAGGTGCTTGCCGACCCGACGGTGGATGCGATTGCCATCGCCACACCGGTCTCCAGCCATTTCAGGCTCGCAATGCAGGCGTTGATGGCCGGTAAGCACGTTTTTGTCGAAAAGCCCATGGCGGCAACGGCCGAGGAAGCGTCGCGCATGGTCGACGAGGCCCTGCGGCGTCGCCTTGTGCTCGCTGTCGATCACACGTTTGTCCATACCGGCGCAGTCCGCAAGATGCGCGAGCTCGTTGAGACGGGTCTGGGGGACATGTATTATTACGATTCCGTCCGGGTCAATCTCGGCCTGTTTCAGCATGATGTCAGCGTCATTTGGGATCTCGCAGTCCATGATCTTTCGATCCTGGACTATGTCCTGCCGGAAAAGCCGGTCGCCGTTTCAGCGATCGGGATGAGCCATCTGACGGGCGAGCCCGAGAACATCGCCTATCTGACGCTCTTCTTCGAGAGCAAGATGATCGCCCATATCCATGTCAACTGGCTTGCCCCTGTCAAAGTGCGTCGAACATTGGTCGGCGGCAGCAGCAAGATGATCGTCTACGACGATCTGGAGCCCAGCGAGAAAATAAAAATCTATGACAAGGGCATCACCATGAACGGGGACGCCCATTCCGGCTACGGCGAGAAGGTTCATCAGATGCTCGTCGGCTATCGCAGCGGCGACATGTACGCCCCCAGGCTCGATATGACCGAGGCGTTGAAGCATGAACTGAACGAGTTCATCGACTGTATCGAACAGAATGAACGCCCGATTGCGGACGGCTTCGCCGGGTTGCGCGTGGTGCGTGTTCTTGAGGCGGCGACCCGTTCGCTGGCTCAGCGCGGTCGTGTCATTGAGCTGGAAGAGATGAGGCGAATAGCATGATCCCCCTGCTGGACCTCAAGGCGCAATATGCGTCGATCAAGAGTGAAGTTGATACTGCGGTCCTGAGCGTTCTTGCCTCCGGGCAATACACTTTGGGCGATGAAGTCGCCAGCCTCGAACGGGAGTTTGCAGACTATTGCGGCGTCAGACATGCCATCGCCGTCAATACCGGAACGAGCGCGCTCCATCTCAGCCTGCTTGCTGCTGGTGTTAGTCCCGGCGATGAGGTCATCACCGTGCCGTTCACCTTTATCGCAACCGCTTCGGCGATCTGCTACACCGGCGCGCGGCCGGTCTTCGTCGATGTGGAACCCCAGACGCTCACCATCGATCCGGCGCAGGTCGAAGCAAAGATTACGTCCCGCACCAAAGCAATCATTCCCGTCCATCTTTATGGCCAGATGGCAGATATGGATGCGATCACGACAATAGCTGACCGATACGGCATCGCCGTTATTGAAGACGCATGTCAGGCTCATGGGGCTGAATACAAGGGGCGCCGCGCCGGCAGTATCGGATTATCCGGTTGCTTCAGCTTCTACCCCGGCAAGAACCTCGGTGCCTGCGGTGAAGCGGGCATGGCCGTCACCAACGATGATGATCAGGCCGACGCGATGCGAATGCTGCGCGATTGGGGTCAGTCGCAGCGTTATCATCACGCGCTGAAAGGTTTCAACTATCGCATGGACGCCATTCAAGGTGCGATATTACGGGTGAAGCTGCGGCATATCGAAGGCTGGACGGAGAAGCGTCGCGCCCATGCCAGCCGCTACACCAGCCTGCTTGAGACAATGTCGGACCTCAGGGCACCCGTCGAGACAATCGGACGGCGCCATGTCTATCACGTCTACGCCATCAGGTCTCGCGGTCGCGACAGGCTACGGCAGGCGCTTGCCGAGCAGGGGATCCAGTCCGGATTGCACTATCCCATTCCCGTTCACCTGCAACCGGCGCATGCCGACCTTGCCTACGGAGAAGGTGATTTTCCGGTCTCGGAGGCTGCGGCCCGCGAGGTCCTTTCGCTGCCGATCTATCCTGAAATGACCACGTTACAACTCGAAATGGTGGTCGAGGCGATGGAGAACGCCTATGCCGAGTGACGCCATGGGCAAGGCGCGACGCGTGCAGGCCGTTCACGGCCGCATCGAAAAGTCTGAAGACCCGGCTTATCATGTGGGGTTAACCGAACAGCTTAAGCTGACCTATGGGCACGCTGGTCTTATCGAGGCTTATGGCCGTTTCGCGATCGGCGATGGTTTTATCGATACCATGATGCGCAGCGCTATCTGGCAAGGTCTTGCCCGTCATTGCGGCTCCTCTCTGCAGGTCGCTAGCGGCGCAGGGTTCAAGCACCCTGAGACGTTCGAGATCGGCAATGGGGTGTTTATCGGTTCCCAGGCCTACATCCAGGGTCGTTTCGATGGCAGATGCGTCATCGGCGATCATGTCTGGATCGGCCCGATGGCCTATTTCGATGCGCGTGACCTGATTGTCGAGGAGTATGTCGGTTGGGGACCCGGTGCCAAGCTGCTCGGATCCTCCCACACTGCCTTTCCGTTGGACATTCCAATCATCCGCACCGATCTCGAGATCAAGCCGACTCGGATCGGGGCCTGGGCCGATATCGGAACAAATGCGACGATTCTTCCGGGCGTGCGCATCGGCAAAGGCGCCATCGTTGGTGCCGGTGCGGTGGTTGTCTCCGATGTCGAACCCTATGCCATCGTGGCTGGCGTCCCGGCAAAATTCATACGGTGGCGCATGGATGCCGATCCCGGCGTGAAGACACTTCGCGAGGAATATCATGAAGGGTAAGAGCATACTCATTACCGGCGGGGCCGGGCTGATCGGTTCGCATATTGCCGATCTCGTTGCACGAGAAGAGCCGCGCAGGATTGTCATCCTCGATAATTTCGTGCGCGGACGCCGTGAAAACCTTGCCACGGCGATGAGCCTGTCCCCCATCGATGTCGTTGAAGGAGACATCCGGGACCGGGCTCTGCTTGCGTCCGTTTTCCAGGACATCGACATCGTATTCCATCAGGCAGCCATTCGGATCACCCAATGTGCCGAAGAGCCGAGGCTTGCTTTCGAGGTTCTTGCGGAAGGCACCTTCAATGTTCTCGACGCCGCGGTGAACGCAGGCGTATCGAAAGTCGTCGCGGCCTCCTCGGCATCGGTGCTCGGGCTTGCCGACAGCTTCCCGACCACGGAGGGGCATCACCCCTACAACAATCGTACGCTCTATGGTGCAGCAAAAACATTCAACGAAGGTTTGCTGCGGAGCTTTAACGACATGTACGGACTTCGTTACGTCGCGCTCCGATATTTCAACGTCTATGGTCCGCGCATGGATGTGCATGGCGCCTATACCGAAGTGCTGATCCGCTGGATGGAGCGATTGGCCGCCGGGTTGTCGCCGATCATTCATGGAGATGGCAGCCAGACCATGGACTTCGTGCATGTTCGCGATATCGCCCGGGCGAACGTGCTGGCGGCAAAATCCGACGTGAGCGACCAGGTCTTCAATGTGGCAAGCGGCGAGGAAACCAGCCTTCTGGAACTTGCAAAGCTCCTCAGCAAAGTCATGGGCTCGTCAATAGATCCGCACCATCAGGCCGCACGTGTGGTCAATGGCGTTACGCGCCGTCTTGCAGACACGTCCAAAGCACAACAGCAACTTGGTTTTAAGGCCGATATCAGGATGGAGGACGGCTTGCGCGAGCTTGTCGCCTGGTGGCGGCTCAACATGGCTGTAGCAGGAGGTAGGGCCGCATGAATGTGTCCGTGCCCAACATTCCGGTTGCCAGGCCCGCTCTGGGAGATGAAGAGGCCGAGGCTCTGCGGCGTGTGATTCAGTCGGGTTGGGTGACGCAGGGGCCGGAGGTCGCGGCGTTCGAGAGCGAATTCGCAGCCTTTGTCGGCGCAGATCATGCGTGTGCGGTTTCCAACTGCACCACCGCACTTCACCTTGCGTTAAAGGCAGTCGGCGTGGCGGCAGGCGACGAGGTTATCACCGTCAGTCATACCTTCATCGCGACCGCAAACGCGATCCGCTATTGCGACGCTCTGCCGGTATTCGTCGACATCGAGGCCGATGGCTTTAATATCGACCCAAAGTTGATCGAGGCGGCAATCACGTCCCGTACAAGGGCGATTCTGTGCGTGCATCAGTTGGGCATGCCCTGTGATCTGCGCGCGATCATCGACATCGGAAAACGCCATTCCATACCGGTTATCGAGGATGCGGCCTGCGCGACAGGCAGTGAAGTCCTCTGGGACGGGCAATGGGAAAAGATCGGGAAGCCGCATGGAGACATTGCCTGCTTCTCCTTCCATCCGCGAAAGGTGGTTACCACCGGCGATGGCGGAATGCTGACAACCTCCAGTCCGGAATTCGCCCGCAAGTTCCGGTTATGGCGCCAGCACGGCATGAGCGTCACCGATACTACACGTCATGGATCCAGGCAGGTTATCTTCGAAGACTATGACGAATTGGGCTACAACTATCGCATGACCGATCTGCAGGCGGCCATCGGCAGGGAGCAGTTGCGGCGCTTGCCGGGATTGATCAAAGAGCGGCGTCAGCTTGCCGAAGCCTATTGCGAGCAGCTGTCCACGCTCGGCCTGTCGCTCCCCGTCGAGCCGCGCTGGGCTCGCAGCAACTGGCAGAGCTTTTGTGTGGGATTGCCGTCTCGGACGGATCAGCGAACCGTCATGCAGATGCTGCTTGATCAAGGCATTTCCACCCGACGCGGGATCATGAACATTCACCTGGAAAAAGCCTATCGCAGTCAAAACAGCCACCGTACGGCGACACGGCTGAGCCGAAGCGTGTCGGCGCAGGAGAAAACGATCATCCTGCCGCTCTTTGCTGGAATGACCGATGTCGAGCTTTCGCGCGTCGTCGATGCCCTGCGCCAGTATTTTGCGATGACGGTGGCGGATGATCCGCTTGTGATCTCATAATCGAGGCTCTCGTCCCGCATCATTCGGTCCGGCCGTTGATCGCCTCAATGGATGAAGTGTCCTTCACGCCCATTTCGTGGCCCATCCTCTGATGGTCACCGGCAGCGATTCCGGTGGAAGGAGCCGAAGCAGCAGCCGCAGGGAATAGAGCGACGTCAGGACAACCGCGACCGAGCCGATCAACAGGCCGAGCCAGGCTGGCAGGTTTCCGACGGCCAAGAATACCAGTCCGGAGAACGACAGCATGATCAGTCCGTGTCGGCGGTTCGCTGCAGACCAGCGAAAGCCGGTAAGGCGCCGCACCACCGCGTAGATCAACACACTGTGCCACAGATAGAGACCGAAAAAGGCGATGCCGGCTCCCGAAACGCCGAGCTTTGGTACGAGGAGCCACGCCAACCCGAGATGCACAATGGTTGCGGCCACTTCCGTGCAGAGGAAGATTTTCTGCGCGCCTTTCGCCACGATAATGAAGCCGGCCGGCCAGACGACAATCCTGAGCATCATCCCGAGACAGAGCCAGCGCAAAAGCTCCACCGCACCGCCAAACCGATCGGAATAGAAGATGCTCATGACGAATGGGGCAAGTGTCAGCGTGGCCAGCAATCCGGGGCCAGCCAGCAGAATGCTGACTTCGGCCTGTTCGTTGACAAGCCGGTTACACTCTTCTCCATTGCCGATCGCCGCCGTCAGGCGTGGGTAGAAGTCAGTTCCCATCGCCTGCAGAATGAAGCCAGTGTAAAGTCCACCGACCGCCCAGGCGGCCTGATACAATCCTGCGGCCTCTACGCCCCCTTCTGTCAGGACGATGAGGCGGATGGCGTAGGCCGTGCCGAATGTGAGCAGGGTACTGATCATGAAGGCGACGCCGAGGCGAAGCAGGGCGCTCGATTCCGTGCGAAACTGGCGAGCCGACAGTTGCACCACCGGTAATGCGATCTGTCTGCTGAACCACCATATGGCGAAGGCCGATAGCGCCGCGGTCCCGACAAGCGCCGGAGCAATCGCCTGCTCCCCGAAAACATAGACCAGAGGAATGGTGACAATCGTTGCAAACAAGCCGGAGAGAACGTTAATGCGCGCAAGGCTTGAGATGCCACGCAAGCCCTGGATCAATGCGGTTTCCCCAGAAGACACCAGTCTGAAGAACACGGCCAGTGCAAGCAAGACTAGGGCGCCGGCATGCTGATGATCGCCAAAGGTCAAGTTCGATAGTGGAAATGCCAGCCCAGCGAGAAGCAGGACACCGAGCAAGCCGAGCAACACCGACAGACGTCTCAACGTTGCTGCCGAGCGGGAAATCCGAGTGGCATCACCGGTGCCCGCAGCCTCGGCAACCTGACGCACCCCGCTGGCGCCGACCCCCAGACCGGCAATGGCCTGTGCGATATCGATGATGGAACTGTACAGGCCCATCAGCCCCACGCCTTCGGGCCCAAGAAAGACAGCCAAAGCTTTGTTGCGCACGATACCGAGTGCAACGTTGATGAGGGAGGAGCCACCCATCCATATCGTGGACTTGAGGATCTGGGTATAGGTCTGACTGCGCGATGGTGTCAGGGGATAGGTCATGAGTGTCCCTGCTGCTTCCCTTGCGC
This sequence comes from Hyphomicrobiales bacterium, assembly GCA_900466875.1. GTDB lineage: Bacteria > Pseudomonadota > Alphaproteobacteria > Rhizobiales > Rhizobiaceae > Neorhizobium. Next base: position 67,694 of record UBNQ01000035.1, read on the forward strand.
CCCAACACAGATGCAAGGCTGAATGTCCTGCGTCACTGACTTGCCTGATCGGGCACTGCTTTCGAAATAGCGGGCGTTGCCCTGGGCGATCCGCCGGAAAGCAGAGGCTGGACAACCTTGACGACATCACCCGGAGCCAGCGTCGTTGTCTCCGATGCGACGAACTGGTTGATCTGTCCGTCTTTCCGCCGGCTTACGGTGAAGGCGAGTGGTATGTCCTCGCCCGGCCCTGGTGACCGGTCGCTCTCCAGGAGGTTCTCGATGAGCAGCTTCTGTGTCGTTTCCCTTTTCATTTTCAGCTGGTCGAAATCTGCTTGTTCCGACTGCAGCTCGGATGCGATTTCGCTTCGTCGCGCGTCATGAAGCCCTTCGAGGTTTCTCCGCGCCTCGCTGATCCCTTGGCGGGCCCGCATCATTGCCGTGAGAATATCGAGACGATCAGCACGATAGGCCGTGAGCAGTCGTTCCAGCTCCAGCTGCCGCGACGTAATCGCGAGACCTTGCTCCACGAGCGTCCTGACGCTGTTCAGCTGATCTTCCACCGATTTGACGTTGGCTTCAGCGCCCTGCAGCTTTTCCTTCAACGTATCGACCTCAGTGTTCAAGAGATCGCCCAGCTCCGCGAAGGCTTTCGATTGTCTGTCCAGCGCATTTGAGCGGGCCCGATTTATGACCCGCTCCTGGTCGAAAATTGCCGCAGCATAGTGCTGGTCAGTGTCGGATGACTGTTCGAAAGTGATGTCGGTGGTTCCTGCCATCTCCGCTCGAAGCCGCGCCAGTTTTGCGGAATGCCGCAATAACGTCTGTTCGATTTCCTGCAATTCGCCCTTCAGGTTGATTGTCTGCAAATGCTGTTGGTTTGCGGCGCGCCGTGGCCCGCCACTCATCGCCAGAGACTGAAGCACAGTAAGGCCGGGGTAGAATTTGTACTCTCCGGGCCTCGTGACATCCCCGGCGACATAAATGGGCGGATATTCGAGGACCTCCAGCGTGACTGTCGGTCGCTGGACCAAACTGATTTTCTCCTGAAGACGCTCGGCGATTTCGTCCGCCAGATCGTTGACATCCATCGGCCCGACCGGGACCCGACCGATAAACGGCAGGACGAGAGTGCTTGCGTCCGAAACCGTATACTCACCACTGATCGCATCCCATCGCTCATACTGACTTTTGGATGAAGACCACTGAATGACCGTCATTCGCAATTTAGACTGAGGAGCAAGCGGCATGCTATCGGCAAGCGCCGGCGTTGCGATACCGACGAACATGATCCCTGCGCTCACAGTCAGAGTTGCGCAGAACATGCCTGGGTTGAAGATGAGCTGCCTCATGTCATGTCCACCCGTGATGCATCCTTTTTGGATGCCGGTTTCGAGCCTTGGATCCCGCATTTTCAAGCCAGAGACACGCCCCAAAGCCATGCCGCCAATATGCTGTCTGTACCGATTTTGCGAAAGTCGGAGGTGTTTCGGCGGGCCTCATCCTTAATGATGGGAGAGGGTCTAGTGTCTAATCCACCACCCATTTCCAGACATCAGGTTCGTGTCAAACTGCTTGAGACGCACACCGCTATTGTGCAGACGCGATGTCGCCGAGCTTATAGGCGACCTCGGTGCGATTGGTCGCTCCGAGCTTTCGCATGATGTTGCGAACATGGACCTTGATCGTGCTTTCACACAGCTCAAGTTCCAGGGCGATATCCTTGTTGCCCTTGCCGCACCGAAGTGCCTCGGCAATGGCAAACTGACGGCGCGTGAACTTTACCGGAGACAGAGGCTTGTGCGATGTCAGGCCAAGAACATTTCCTATGCTCAGCAGACTGCTTGCAGGAATGAACCGACCGCCGGCGATTGCAAGGCTTATAGCCTGGATGCAGACGTCTATACTCACAGAGTTCGGCAAATAACCTCTTGCGCCCAGGGAAATGAGGTCGAGAACGGCGCCAACGTTCTCGTCATCCGACATGATCACGACGGCGGCTGGCGAGACGGCAGTCACCACCTTGGCAATCTCGCTCGTCGCCTCGTCCCGCACATGTGCCGCATAAAACAGGACCACAGCCGGCAAGCCGATGCCATCCTTTTCAGCTTCCCAGTCACTCAAACGGGAGAAGGTCAGGATGCGCCGGTTCATGTGATGCGATGCAAGGCTGTGTGCCAGGCATTCCCGTTCCAGCGTTCGTCGGTCAATCAGGGCAACATAGCCGCCATCTGCATGAAAGCCTGGACCGAATTCCGCCGGATGAAAAGCGTGATACTTATCTGTTGTCACTGGAAATCACTCCTCTACTGCTACGCTTGCAATCAATCGAACTGTCTTTTGATCGGGAACTTGCCGTGGGAGGGCTATCTGACGGTCTTAATGGTGGTACATATCTGATATCTTGAAGATAACTTCCGTACGGTTTCTCGCATTCAGTTTCTTCATGATGTTTCGGATATGAACCTTGACCGTGCTTTCACGAAGCGTGAGTTCGTAGGCAATGATCTTGTTCGGCTTGCCTTGGCTCAGTGCATCGATGACGTCCGCCTCGCGCTGTGTGAACATGGCGGCCCGGTGACGTTCACGTTTTTCTGCCATCGCCATCAGTTGCGGAAGGTCATCAAGGGTTTCGGCGGAGATGAATGCGCCGCCGGCCAGAGCCAGAGAAATGGCGCTGACGCAGACCGTCAATCCTATCGCTGAAGAGATATAGCCGCGTACACCGACTTCGAAGGCTCGCAATACCTGACGAAGGTCGCGGTTGTCCGCGAGAATGATCACATGTACGGCCGGGAAGTCCTTGATCAGAGCCTGGAGATCCTGAAGGAATGCGTCATTATAGAAGTCGCCGTGCCCGATGTTGATGAGTATGCCTGTGTGACGCGGGCCGGATGCCATCCTCCAGCGATCGATCGAGGGAAATACATCGACCGACATGTCGAGACCATGGGCAACAAGACTTCGTGCCAGGCATTCGCGATCCAGGGCACGGTCGTCGATAATGGCCAGTTTCTGCGGATCGCTTCCATGTCGGAGCAAGATTTCCGCTTGAGAATTGACCAGAGAGCCGAATTCGCTTGGAATTGTGGTCTGATCATAGGATTTGATGGCGACAGCCATTGTTTCTCTCCCCCGTTGGATCGCAGCGCCGACATGCTCGTCGGCTTAACCGATCCGGTCCAGTTCACCCTGTTTTGATCCTCCAAAATGAGAGTGCTCGTGCCAGTGGTTGTTGGCACGATATAGCGAGATACTACGTCTGATGCGAACTATCCCGGATCAAGGCGGATACCCCTCCCACCAAAATCCGGTCCAGAAACCCGTCAAGCGGTAGTCTCTGAGGCGCATTTTATGTCGTGATACTACGATGAAGAAGTACAATTTTAAAAGATTCGGAAAGTACCTAGTGACTTATTGAAGGTTCTCGGGTGGATATCGTTTGTCGTGCATTATTTTTGCATTGCAAAATAAGTATATACGCGAAATGCAGCGTCGACATTTCTCCTAAAGACTTATATTGTCTCGATACGGTACACCTTAAACGCATATAAACCGTAGGGTTTTGGGGCGGTACCATGCGTGAAGCGGCCGGATATCCGGCCGACGGGACACTACCTGCAATGATAGATCCGCATGACGTTTCAAGATGTCTCTCGCGTCTTTGCCAAGTCGCGAGAGGCTGCGTTCTGTCGGCCTATGCAATCGGCGGAATGTGATCTTGATTTGGAAGACGCAGGTTCGGGAACGACGATAAAACACTCATGTGAAAACAATGGCTGGGGTAAACACCGAATACAAGGTCGTGGGAATTGGCGCCTCATCGGGCGGTCTCAGTGCGGTGAGAGCGCTTCTACAAGGGTTGCCTGCCCATACCGGGTGTATATTCCTGCTGGTGCAGCATCTTCACCCTGTACATGAGAGCATGCTCGCTGAACTGCTGGCTGGTGTCACCACCTTGACGGTTGTTCAAGCCACCGATGGTGCCGATCTGAAGCCCGAACACCTGTATGTCATACCTCCCGGTGTTTACATGTCCGTCGAGGCGGAGAAGATCCGTCTCAGTCGGGATCCCGAGCAACGTGGAGTGAGGCTTCCGTTCGACCTCCTGATGCGCTCTCTGGCAAAAGAATACGGCCACAGGGCAATCTCCGTTATTCTGTCGGGAACCGGATCTGACGGCGCGGTGACGGCAGGGCTCATGGAGGCTGCTGGTGGCCTGGTTCTGGTGCAAGAACCGGGAGAAGCCGAGTTCGACGGGATGCCGCGAAGTGCAATCGCCTCTACCTTCGGCGCAGTCGTACTTCCGGTTGCCGGTATCGCCGAAGCGATCATCCGCCACCAGCCATCAGCAACCGATAGTCCTTTAGGTCTGACAGACCGAAAGCAAAAAGATCTTCTGTTGCAGATCATCGAGGTGTTGACACGCTTAACTCCGAACGACTTCTCGTCCTACAGACATGGCACCCTGCAGCGCCGTATCGAGAAACGCCTCGCCATTCTCGGCATTCCAGAAGACAAGGCAGAGCAATATCTTGAGATGTTGAAGAATAGCGACGAGGAGCGGCAGTACCTCTCCAAAAACTTTCTGATCAACGTTACGGAGTTCTTCCGCGACATCACCGTGTTCGATTTTCTTCGCTCACGCATCATTCCGGACCTCGTTCGCGCCAAGCTCACCGAAGATACCGTGAGAATATGGATTGTAGGCTGCAGCACCGGCGAGGAAGCTTATTCACTCGCTATCCTCTTTCTCCAGCATATCAGATCTCAAGGGCTGGCAATCAAACTGCAGGTCTTTGGATCGGATGCGGATCCTGACGCCATCGCCATCGCAAGGCATGGTCACTATCCGGACTCTGCCGTCCAGGCCGTGCCGCCGCAATTTCTCAGTGACTATTTTAACCGCGACGATACCGGTTACACTGTTGTGCCCGAGCTTCGTGAAAGCGTCATCTTCGCAGTCCACAACGTTCTCAGCGACCCACCCTTTTCCAATATGGATCTCGTTTCCTGCCGGAACTTGTTGATCTATCTGGAGCCGGACGCCCAGGCTAAGGCGCTGGCACTGTTAAGTTTTTCCTTGCGAGAAAACGGCATCCTGCTCATCGGGAAGTCTGAAACCGTTGGTAAGATGGAAGATCGATTCGAGCTCATTTCCAAAGCCGAGCGCATCTTCCGCCGGTTCGGGGGTCCAGTGGCCGATGGCTTAAACTTCAAAATAAGTTCCATCAGCAACTCTCCGGTGCCGGCAGCGCCTGACAAGGTAAGCAAGGTTGAGTATCAGAACACGTTGGGTGCTGTCGTTTCACAAGCTTTGCTTGATCGGCATATCCCAGCTACTCTCTTGATCAATCGCGAGGGTGAGTGTCTCTACTCAATCGGCCCTACCGCAAGGTTCCTTCAGTTTGCGTCCGGGCCCTCGTCCCATAACTTATATGCCATCACGCCGCAGTCCCTTCACGGCAAGATCCGCTCGGCAATCCATCGCGCTGCACGAGACGAGAAGCGGTTTGTCGCCCATGGCGCAAAAATGGAACTTGACGGTGTCGAGTTACAGTTCCGTATCGATGTCGATCCTCTTGCCGACCATAATCAAGAGCTGTTCCTGATCTGCTTTATCGAGGAGCCGCCGACGCGTGAACCGGCTGCCGTTCAGCCGAGGGGGAGCATTGACGCCGCACGTCTCGTCGAGCTCGAGTTGGAGGAGACCCGCTCCGAATTGCAGGATGCCATTCGAAGTCTCGAAATTGCCGAGCGCGAGCACAAGACGATCACGGCCGAAGCACTGTCGCTGAACGAAGAATATCAATCAGCCAACGAGGAACTTGTAACCTCCAAGGAAGAGCTGCAGTCTCTGAATGAGGAATTGACGTCTCTGAACAGCCAGCTGCAAGAAACACTGGAGCGCCAGCAGTCTATTTTCAACGACCTCGAGAATGTCCTCTTCAGCACCGACGTTCCGATGCTCTTCCTCGACGTATCGCTCAAGATCCGGTTTTTCACGCCCGCAATGCGATCGCTCTTCAATGTCCTGCCTTCGGATGTTGGCCGGCCGTTTTCTGACCTGAGCCCGTTGGCTGACGATACGAGTTTGTCGACGGATGCGATCGCGGTTCTGAAAACCGGTGGTTCGATCGACAAGGAAACTGCAGCGCGCGACGGTCGCTGGTATATTCGCCGGATCAAGCCTTATCGCATGAAGCAGGGGAGCATTGAGGGTGTCGTCATCACCTTCATCGACATGAGTGCACAGAAGCAAATCGCCGAGAGCAGAGAGTCTGCAAAAAGATCGGCGGAGCTTGCGACGGAGGCCAAGTCGAAACTTCTGACAGCCGCGAGCCACGATCTGCGGCAGCCTTTACAGACATTAAAACTCCTCCATGGACTTTTGGAAAAAAGCGCGGAGGATTCGCAGTCGCGCATTTTCGTAAAGCGCATGGAGGAGACGCTGGCCTCGATGTCGGGCATCCTCAACACGGTACTGAATATCGACCAGATTGAAGCTGGCATTGTCCATCCCCAACTCGAAAATTTTGCCGTGAACAGCATTTTGGAGCGGCTGGAGCGGGAATTTTCTTATCAGGCCAAAGCAAAGGGACTGCAATTGCGCGTCGTCTCCTGCCAACTTGCGGTCTATACCGATCCCCGTCTTCTTGAGCAAATCATCCGGAACCTGCTGTCGAATGCCTTGAAATACACGTTGAAAGGTCGGGTTCTGGTCGGTTGCCGGCGAAAAGGCGGGAAGCTCAGATTGCAAGTGTGGGATACCGGGATTGGCATCCCCGAAAATCAGATCGACAACGTTTTCGAGGAATACCATAGGGTCGACGCGAACCATGGGGGCAGGGAATACGGGCTGGGACTGGGGCTTTCAATTGTAAAGCGGTTAAGCGATTTGACCGGTCTCACAGTATCCGTTTGCTCGACAGCCGAAAAAGGGTCGGTTTTTTCGATTGAGATCGATATGGCGCCGGCGGGAAGTGCGCGCATGCCGCTGCCTCAGACGACATCCCAAACCCCAGGCCATCCAAGCGCTTCCATCCTCGTGATCGAAGATGAGGGCGAGATGCGAGATCTGCTGAAGATGGGATTGGAGCAGGCCGGTTATGTCGTGGCCGTAGCGGCGAGCGGATCCCAGGCCTTCAATCTCGTCCAGAATGCGGAATTCGCCCCGGATATCATTCTGGCCGACCTCAATCTGCATCAAGGAATGGACGGGATCGCGGCGATTACCAGTATCCGTGGCCTTTTGGGCCATGCGGCACCTGCGCTGATCCTGACGGGCGATATCTCCAGCATTACTTTGCGCAAATGCGCACAGCATAAAATTACGCATTTGAACAAGCCGGCGAAACTCAAGGATATCGTGAGCGCTATAATTGCCTTGCAGACACGCGTCGGAGATCGGGAGAACTCGGATCACTCCTCACTTGAGCAAGACAATGTTTGTACGCTGATCGAGATTATCGACGACGATGCAGGAGTAAGAGATGGCGTTAAGGTCTTTTTTGGTGATGGCGGCTGGTCTGTTATGACCCACGCATCGGCGGAGGAATATCTGGCGGGATATGATCCGAACCGGGCAAGCTGCTTGCTGATTGACGCCCATCTGCCCGGCATAAGTGGTCTCGACCTTTTGAGCGCATTGAGGGAAAGACATCATCGGTTTCCGATGATCATCGTGACCGGGCACAGCGATGTGCACATGGCTGTCGAGGCAATGAAACGAGGTGCTGTCGATTTTGTCGAAAAGCCGTTTTCATCACAGGAGATCCAGCGGAGCGTTCGCAAAGCCATGCTTTCGTCGGCTAATGGTAATGAACGTTCGGAACGGCGTGATGCTGCCAGAATAACGCTCAGCGCCCTAACCGTCCGACAGCGCCAGATCCTGGACCGCATCTTACGTGGACAGCCCAACAAGATTATTGCTGCGGACATGAACATCAGTCAGCGAACCGTGGAAAACCACCGCGCCTCGATCATGCGTCGCACAGGGGCCGCCTCGTTGCCCATGCTTCTGCGCATTGTCGTCGCGGCCGAGGAGTAACGGGGGCGGTTCGTTGCGTGACCACAGGTCGATCAATGTTACTGAGGGAGCTACTCCTTTCGGAGAGGTGCGGACAATCGAAGAGCTTGCATCAAGCGAAACATTTGAAGGCAGCATACAGCGTTTGGGGTAGGCAAAGCCCACTTGTACGGCTTGCGCTCGGTAGGCCGCTGGATGGAGTATCGCGTTGACGTCGAGCTTGACGCAGATGTTCAGCGCTCTTCGAAATCCATCCTTGCCTGTCAGGCTTCTGGGCTGCCCTTGATGAAGGTTTTTCAAAGAAAAGCGAGCGGGCTCGGCGTCGATTGGCGTGTCCTTGAGTGCTGGGGTGCCGGCATATCGCTTTTCCTTCAGACGGGAGCCCTTTTCCCGCTCCTCTTGGCTGATGCCGACGGAGCGTTGGGCGATCCGGCCAAGGCCAAGCTGCGTCTGATGTGCCTGCCCGCTTATATTTTTGCTAGCCTGATCTTGATCCGGAACAGCAGGCAGTTTTCCATCGCAATCAGGCGAAACCTGCTTTTGCCTGTCATCCTTTTTTTGCCGTTCTTGTCCGTGCTTTGGTCAGTCGGACCGTCGACGACGCTGAGGCGCGCGATCGGTCTCCTGTTTACGGTGCTCCTCGCCTATGCGCTGGCAATACGGTTCACGCCACGGCAGTTGCTTCTGATCGTATTTGCGACCTTGGGGGTCTGTATCCTTCTCAGCGTGGCGATGCTCGCAGTATCACCAGCTCTTGCCCACACGCCCGGGGACCGCGCCATGCGGGGAATTTTCATCAACAAAAACAGTCTCGGATGGTACGCCTGCCTGATGCTGCTTGTCGCGACGACTGTTTTTCTGGACGGCACATTGGGCTTGCGCCGCGTCGCCTCTGTCTTGCTGCTTGCAGGCGCGATCTGCCTTGCAGGCTCCGGGTCGATGACGGCGATGATCGCAACCGGGTCGGCATATTTCCTGATCGCGTTTTACATCCTGTTGCAGCGAACCCGCGGCATCAGCCGCGTGGTCATCGTCCTGATATCCATCCAGGTGTCTGCCGGCGCCCTTGTCATGCTTCACGAGTTCCTGGTGCCGCTCCTGGAAGCGCTCGGCAAGGATGCGACCTTGACGGGGCGTGTACCGCTATGGGAGCTGGTCGACCTCCAGATCGCTGATCGCCTGCTGCTGGGGTACGGCTATCAATCCTTCTGGACAGACGCGAACCCTTCAGCCTGGGCTATCTGGTCGGAAATCAGGTGGCAGGCTCCCCATGCCCATAACGGCTTTCGCGACACGATGTTGAGCTTCGGACTGAGTGGGACGATCCTCTTCATCATGCTGCTGGTTCGGGCCGTTTACCAAGGCGCTGTGCTTCAATGTCACGATCCGCATTTCGGATGGCTCTGGATAAATGTCTACACGGTCGTGTTGCTGGTGATGAACCTCACCGAGAGCCTGTTTCTGATTCAGAACGACGCCATCTTTATTCTGTTCGCGACGGGTGTCATCATGTTCTCACTACATGCACCAGTTGTTTCGGTAAGCCCAGACTTACCGAAGCCGGTACCAATGCGCGGCCAAACCGTTGAGTTGCCAGCCTGATGGCGCAGGCTCGTCCTGACCGCTCTTTTTGCACAAAGCCAGATCGGAATGTGGGATCCGGTCTCAACGTGAGATCGATCTCGGGCAGCAGGCACTAGCAGCTCCGGTTAAATCTTCCTCGCTAGGCCCACCGAGAGGTGACCATAGTTCAGGCCTGTTTCAGCCGGTTGGCCGCAGCCGGATTGGAGAGTTGTATCTGTCCTTTGTTGCATATGAGCGTATTCTTATCGAACCTGGACGGAAGGAGGTGGCTGTCGTGGCGAGCGAGACTGAGATATTGTTCACCGAGGCCGCCCGTCTCGCTTCTGCCTTCCGTTTGGTCGAGCCGGAATTGCACCGTCCCACCATGCAATATCGGGAATGCCTCGCGGCACTTACGGAGGATCTGCAGGAGGAGAGCGTTGCTGCGGATGACGTGCTGCGCCGTCTTGTCGAGAAGGCGGAACCGGGCCTCCACCATATGGTCCGGCCGCGGTTTTTTGGATGGGTGATTGGAGGATCGCATCCGATGGGAGTCGCTGCCGACTTCCTGACAAGCGCGTGGGGACAAAATGCCGGCAACCATACCGCGTCACCGGCCGCTGCCTCGTTCGAGGCGGTCGCTGCAACATGGCTCCTGAGCGTTCTCGGATTGCCTGAGCGATCATCCGTCGGGTTCGTAACTGGAGCTACGGTTGCAAACTTCACCTGCCTCGCTGCGGCAAGAGGCGAAGTCCTTCGACAAGCAGGGTGGAATGCAGATGCTCTCGGGCTCTTCGGTGCACCGCCCATTACGGTGCTTATCGGCGACGATGCCCACACCACCATATTTTCCGCCTTACAGTTTCTCGGGCTCGGGCATGATCGGGTCGTGCGAATTCCAACGGATATGCAAGGCCGTATAAGGACCGGAGAGTTTGAGAAGACACTGCGTAACCTCAGCGGGCCGATCATCGCGGTTCTTCAGGCTGGCCAAATCAACACGGGCGCGTTCGATGCCTTTGCTGATCTGATTCCGCTTGCCCAACAGAAGGCGGCCTGGGTGCATGTAGACGGAGCCTTCGGTCTTTGGGCGAGAGCCTCACCGTCTGCGAAGCATTTATGCCCCGGCGTTGAACTGGCTGATAGTTGGGCAACGGATGGGCACAAGTGGCTGCAGACCCCTTACGATAGCGGCTATGCCATCGTCAAAAACGAGACGGCGCACCGCCGTGCGATGACCATCACGGCAAGTTACCTGCCGATCGCACAGGAAGGCGACCGTGATCCATCGCATTACGTTCCGGAGCTCTCACGGCGTGCGCGGGGTTTCACAACCTGGGCGATGCTGAAATATTTGGGACGAAGCGGGGTCGTCGAACTGGTTGATCGGTGCTGTCTTGCGGCGCGCTTTATAGCTGAGCGGCTTTCGCTGGAACCCGATATCGAGGTCGTGAACGACGTTGTCCTCAACCAGATCATCTGCCGTTTCGGTGCCGAACGTTCCTCGAGCGAGGCGGACGAGTTGACCAGGCGGGTCATCCACCGACTTCAGCGAGAGGGGATCATTTTCGTGACCGGAGCCAAATGGCGCCAGCGCGAAGTGCTTCGAATATCGATTTGCAACTACCAGACCGACGCCAGGGAAGCGGAGCTGGCTGCACAAACGATTGTCACCGCGTTCCATCGGGAACGCGAGGATGACCAAGCGTAAACCTCAATGGTTGCGTTCAAGCGCTGCTGTGATCCGTCACATCTGACTGACGGCCAAGTTTGCGGTAGCCGCAAATCGCGAGCCGAGGTGCATTAAGACACGGACTCATCAGCTGATGCAATCCAGAACCTTGCCGCCGCAAGCTTGAGGGCGGCGAGGTAATTGTCCGCGCACTGGTCGTATCGCGTCGCAAGGCAGCGCATCTGCTTGATGCGGTTGAAGAACCGCTCCACGAGATTGCGCTGGCGATAGACCCATTTGCTGAAATTGAAACTCTGTTTGCAATTGGTCTTTGGCGGGATGTTTGGTCCCAACTCGCCGAAGTGCCGGGTTATGCGAGAATATCCTGGACAACCCGGCGCCCTGGGTTTCGCTGGCGCACGGTCATTGCCGTGCGCCACTCGCGTTTAGTTGGCGATTGCCAGGCCGGCGTCGCGGATCAGTGCACCAAACTGTGCGTTGTCGTCACGGGCGCGCTGCTGCACTTCGTCGTAGGACGCAATTCCAGGGATGAGACCGAAGCTTGCCACGCGCTCGCGAACGGACGGCTCCTGCAGGATCTGGTTGATCAGCGTGTTGAGCTTGGTCTTCACCTCTTGCGGAGCCTTTGCCTGGATCGAGACCGTGTGCCAGCTGCGCGGAGCCCATCCTTCGAGGCCCGCCTCCACGGTCGTCGGCAGGTCCGGCAATTGCTGCCACCGCGTATCACCGAGAACTGCAATGCCCTTGAGCGTACCAGCAGCAATATGTTCTGCACTTTCCGGTCCGAACAGGATCTGCGCTTCATTGGCCAGGACAGCCTGAAGCGCGGCGGGAGTGCCGTTGTAGGGGATGTGAAGCAGCTGGATGCCGGCGCGCTTCTGCAGCCACTCACCGCTCAGGTGACCAACGGTACCTTTGCCGGCCGTGCCGAAGGATAGCGCGCCGGGATTGGCCTTCGCATAGGCGATGAGTTCCGCAAGGTTGGTTGCCGGAACAGCAGGGTTGACGGCGATGACCATCGGCGCGTCGCCGACAAGAACGAGTGGGACCAAATCCTCCAGAGGCTTGTACTGGACCTTGGTGACCAGCGGAATGATACCGTAAAAGCTGTTGGTCGACTGCAGAAGCGTATATCCGTCGGCCGGGGTACCCATGAAGTAATTTGCACCGATCGCGCCGCCGGCACCTGGCTTGTAGTCGTTGATAACCTGCTGGCCGGTGGCCGCAGCCAGCTTTTCGCCGATCAGGCGCGAGATGTTGTCGCTCATGCCGCCTGCATTATAGGGAACCACATAGTCGATCTTTTTCGATGGGTAACCTTGAGCGAATGCGGGCATGCCGAGGAGCGCCGTGGTGGACAGTGCGGAAGCGGCAGCAAGGAAGCCGCGACGTGTCGTATGGAGGGAAGTCATTTCGGAATCCTTTTGTCTGTTATTCGGCAAAGGCCTTCTGCCGGAACTTCTGGATGAATGGGAAGCAGATGCTGAGCAGCAGCAGCGCCGTGACCACGAGCATCGCCAGGCTGATCGGGTGGTGGACGAAGATCATCAGGTCACCGCGTGCGACCAGCATGGACCTGCGGAAATACTCCTCCATCATCGGACCGAGCACGAAGGCGAGGATAAGTGGCGCCGGTTCGCAACGCCATTTGTGGAGGAAGTATCCGAGCAGGCCGAAGATTGCGGTGAGATAGACGTCGAATGTGGTGAACTCGACCCCGTAGATGCCGACGATGCTGACCGTCAGAATGGTGGGAAACAGGAACTGGTAGCGGATTTTCAGGAGCTGAACCCAGATGCCGACCAATGGAAGATTGATCACGAGCAGCATCAGATTTCCGACCCACATGCTGGCGATCAGTCCCCAGAACAGCTCCGGCTGTCCGCTCATGATGCGCGGGCCGGGCACAATGCCGTGTGTCATCATGGCGCCGACCATCAATGCCATGATCGCATTCGAAGGGATGCCAAGCGTGAGCAGCGGCAGGAAGGCGGTTTGCGCACCGGAATTATTGGCCGCCTCGGGGCCGGCCACGCCTTCGACCATGCCTGTTCCGAACTTCTGAGGCGTTTTTGAGATCCGCTTCTCGGCGGTGTAGGCCATGAATGAGGAAAGAAGTGCGCCGCCACCGGGAAGCAGGCCGAGAAAGAGCCCGATCAGGCTGCCGCGCACCGTTGCCGGGGCAGCGCGCGTCAGCTCCTTGCGGGTGGGCCAAAGGCTGCTGATCGGATTGAGCGTCGGGGGCTTTTCGTCGCGTATTGCGTTTTCAAGTGTGACCAGAATATCGGCGACACCGAACAGGCCAACCACGAGCGGCACAAAGGGCACTCCACTCAGAAGCTCCATGAAGCCGAAATCATAACGGTATTGCCCCGAATTGATGTCCGTTCCGGCCAGTCCGAGGAGCAGGCCGAGAAAGATCATCGCAATCGCCCGCACCGCAGATCCCTGGGCCAGCACCACCGATGTAATCAAGCCGAGGAACATCAGCATGAAATATTCGGGTGCCCCGAATTTCAGGACTGCCGCGGCCATAATGGGCGCAAATGCCGCCATAAAGAAGGTCGCAACGGTACCAGCGAAGAAGGAGGCGAGGGCCGCAATGGTCAGGGCCGCTCCACCTCTGCCGTTACGGGTCATTGCATGGCCGTCCAAGGCGGTAACAACGGATGAGGCTTCACCCGGCAGTCTCAGCAGGATGGAGGTCGTCGAACCGCCGTATTGCGCGCCGTAATAGATGCCAGAGAGTGTTATGAGGCCGGTCTCGGGCGGAAGCCCGAAGGTCATCGGCAGCAAAATGGCGATGGTTGCCGTCGGACCAAGTCCCGGCAATACGCCAACCAGCGTGCCGATCAGGCATCCGGCAAGGCAGAAGAAAATGTTCATGGGCGTCAGTGCGACGCCGAGTCCAAGAGCGATACCGCCAAAAACGTCTACGCCGCCAATCATCGCAGTCCCTCCGGAAGAACCGGGATCTGCAGGCCGAGCAACCACGCAAACAGGACCGTGGCCAGAATGGCGAGTGCAGCGGCCGTTAATAGAATGGTCGACGGGCGCGAGCCGCTATGTCCCAGCCCCGCGATGGCCACCATCACGAAGGTGGAAAACGGAAGTCCAAGCGGCATCAGAGCTGCTGCAAAAACGATGATAGACGCCGTCACAGAGCCAATGATGCGCAGGGATGCGGCCAGAGGCGGTGTATCGCGGGCGTCCTGTTCGGCGGCAGGTCGGTCTCGTCCCCGGAGTAAAAGAATAACGATGCCCATCAGGATCAGCAGGCCGGAAACCGCCTTCGGGAAAAAGCCGGGCCCCATGCTGATGAAAGTTCCGGTATCATAATCCTGTGCGACCCAAAGTGCTGCGGTTCCGAGAAGGACACAGAAGATGCCGAGCGGAAGGTGTGATCCATCTCGCTCGACTACAGTTTGATCCGGTTGCATGTTCGAAGCTCCGATCTCAGTAGCCACGACCGGCCACGACGACGTCGGCCAGAGGCGCGCCGGCGAGGTAACGATCAAGATTTCCATGCAGCTTCGCGGCGATGCGATCGGCATTGTCTTCCGACGACCATGAGATATGGGGCGTCAGCCGAACGCGCTGATGGCTGTAAAAAGCGTGACCGTCCGGGAGTGGCTCGGGAGCGGTCACGTCCAGTGTCGCCGCCGACACTTGTCCATTGTCGAGCGCTGCAAGCAAGGCGTCGTCATCGAGAACCTCACCCCGGCAGATGTTGACAATGTGGAGACCTGGCCTGGCAGCAGTAAAGATTTCGGCGTCGACGGACTGGCGGGTGGATTCAGTCAAAGGCACAGCAAGCACGAGATGATCGACCTGCGCGGCCATGTTCTTCAAAGAAGCAAAGAAACGAACCCCACCGACTTCTTCAGCCGCGTTACGCCTGACGGCACTTACGCGCATGCCGAGCGCTTGCAGCTTCTCGGCGGTGCGACGGCCGATCGCACCGAAACCATAGATTCCGACGGATTTGCCTGAGACGAGACCCAGCGTGCGCTTGACCCATTGGTCGGCGGAATAGACGAGCAGGTCGTCGAACATTTTCTTCTCATGCGCGAATATGGCCGCCACGACATATTCGGAGATCGCTTCGGCGGAAATCCCTCGGCCTGTGGTGACAAGCGGGGCTTCGAAGACCCAGTCCGGGAATGCATCTATGCCTGCTGAGGCAATTTGAATCCATTTGAGGTTGAACGGCCAGCCCGCAGGCTTTTGCTTCGGCGCTCCGGCCCAGCCACGAAAGAATGTGAAAAGGATATCCGCGTCTTTGGGAACATCCCAGACGGGAGCATCGTCGCTATAAGAGCGCACGACAGGCGCGCTTGCGTGGCGAGCGAGTTTTTCGACTTGCTCCGGGTCGAGATTGCAGGCGATCACAAGAGGCTCGGACTTTGCTGTATTGGTTGTTGTCGACATGAATTCGAAGCCTCGTTGCGAACATTCTTTTGTCGATCTAACCAATGCGGTAGAACGATTGTTCTAGTGCGGAGAAATAGTGCATCTCGCAGGGCTTTCCGAAGAAACAATATTCCAAATCTCGGTTTAAAATTGGAATATCTGGCGACAACTTATGCGTCTCCGCGGTGTATTTCTCTTCCGCATTTCGCGTTGGCCTGGGGTCACGGTAAAGGATATTATAGCATGCGGCTCGTAGCTGGTGGTGACGCACTGTTTTCCGGCGGAAATCTCGCCGAACGTCTCGATGAGAAATTACTTGAGTATCTGGCGGATTCTGATGCCGCCTTCGTCAACGCCGAGTTCATCTGCCCGGTTCGCACGACAGCGCCCGCGCCGCGCCGCTTCATGACGGCAGTCGGGATCGAAGCGGTCGATGAACTGACCTCGATCGGCATCAATCTTTTATCCTTCGCCAACAACCACACCGGTGATTTTGGACCGCAGGGTGTGATCGACACAATCGAAGCATGCGAGGCACGCGGCGTAATTCACAGTGGCATTGGCCGAAGCCTGGAAGAAGCTCGCCTGCCGCATTTTCTTGATACGAAGGATGGCCGTATTGCCCTGATCTCGACGGGGACCACGCGTTCGACGGAGTTTGCGGCGAGCACGGCCGGCACAGGTATTCCCGCGCGCGCAGGCCTGAACCCGTTACGATGGGGGCGCGCCTATGTCTTGCCGGATGCCGAGTTTCAGCAGTTGCGTCGCATCGACGAAATGCTCGGCATTGCGGCCGGCCGCAAGGAAGTCATGGATGTCGAGGTGATGCCGGATCCGGGCGCCGATCGCCTGCCTTTCGGTTCTGTCTTCGAAGGCTCGCTGCAGTTCGAGCGCGGCGAGCATGCGCATATTCGCTATTACGCCAATGAGAAAGACGCGAAGGCCATTCTCGAAAACATTCGGGATGCTGCCAACCGCTCCGAAGTCGTGCTGTTGAGCCTGCACGCGCATGAAGGAACGGAAGAGAACTGGTACTCACCGCGGCCGGCGCCTTTCCTTGAAGACTTCGCCCGTCGCGCGATCGATGCCGGAGCAACGGCCGTGATCGGCCATGGGCCGCACATGTTGCGCGGGATCGAATTCTACAAGGGCAAGCCAATCTTCTATTCTCTCGGCAGCCTGCTGATGGAATTCGAGGCCGGCATGCAGAAGATGACGCCGGAAATGTACGAAGCTTACGGTTTCACCAAGGACTCGCTGCCTTCGCACCTGCACATGTCCCGCGCCCGCAACGTAGGGGGTGATCCGATCGGTTTTTACGGCGACGCACGCTTCTCGAAATCCTGCATCGCTATCCTGGATATCGTTGACGGCGATCCGCGGGTCAGGCTTGTCGCGCTCGACCTTGATCTCAACAGGAAGAGGCCTTCAGAACGCGGCCTACCTGCTTGCGCATCGCCTGAACTGGCGCGGGAAATCGCCGCGGATATGGCGGAAATGAGCAAGGCCTACGGTACCGTGGTCCGCTACAACGAGGCCGATGGCCTTATTGACGTCGAGCGCGCCTGATCGTTCGCAGGCGCGGGCAAAAGTTTCGCCACGATCGCCTTTGCGGTCGTGGCGCTACGTGCATCTCGTCGCAGGACCGATCCGGCCAAAGCCCCTTCATACAGCAACAGAAGCTGCTCCGCTGTCGCGTCGTCGGCCTCCACGCCTAAAGCCTGGACGAAGAAATCCTTGAGAAAGGATTTGTGGTCACGAGCTGCTTTCAGAATGTCGGGTGATTGCGGGTTCTCGATAGCGGCAATCAGGAAGGCGCAGCCACGAAAATTCTCCGCCTCTGTTTTGCGCTCCAGGTTCGAAAAGACGTCCAGAACCGGTTCCCGGCCGCGGCGCTCGCCGAGGATTTCGTGCAATTGCCGTCGCACCGCGTCGTTGCGTTTTTCCAGATAGGCGACGATCAGGGCCTCTTTGCTTCCGAAATAGCGATAGAATGTCGCCCTGGTGGTTTTCAGGTGATCCACCAGTTCCGACATGCCAACCAGATAGGTACCCTTGGCGTAGAAGATATCTCCTACCCGGGAAAGAATATCGTCCCTGGTAGACGTTACATTTGTCGTCATCGAAATCCGTCTTGAACGCGTTTCAACCTCTGGATGTCATTCATGCGGATGCTTGTGGATCGGGTCAACCCAGTACACTTCTTCCGGATGCTCGACCGGATCGACGTCGGTAATGTTGACGACCACAGCTTCGTTATCTGACCTGACGAGGACACATTCGAGCGGGTTGTCCGGGTCGGCATTGATTTCCTGATGCGGGACATAGGGTGGCACGAAAATGAAATCGCCCGGACCTGCTTCGGCGACATATTCAAGGTGGTCACCCCAACGCATCCGCGCTTTCCCGCGTATGACGAAAATGACGCTTTCGAGTGGTCCGTGATGGTGAACGCCCGTCTTGGCGTTCGGCTCGATGGCGACTGTGCCGGCCCAGATTTTCTGGGCGCCGACACGAGCATGGTTGATGGCCGCCTGCCGGAACATGCCCGGTGTCTGAGCGGTATTGGGATCCAGCTGGTCGCCCTTGATGACCCTGATGCCATCGTGTTTCCAGCGCTCCGCGTCATCGTGGTGGTGATGTTCGCTCATCTTCCGTTTCTCCCATATGCCGACCTGCTCAGAAGCTGTGCAGGTTATCGCGAAAACGTTCGTGCTCATAAGTCGTTCTGAACAGCCCACGCTTCTGCAGTTCGGGGACCAGCCCGTCTGTGATTTCTGCAATGGAGCGACGGGGCAACGGGAACGCATGGGTGAGGAAACCGTCGCCGCCGATCTGATCGGCCACTTCGCCCATTCTGTCCGCGACGGAGGCCGGTGTCCCGACGAACTGAAGCGTTCTCGTTGAGCGGCCAAACCGTGCCTTGACCATCTCGCGACGTGTCTGGCAGTTTTCCTGCTGCTCCTGTCGCAGTTCCTTTTTACCTACCGGTCGGTGGGTTGCGTATGGCTGACGAGCTTCCGATTTGTCGGCGCCATACGCCATCGGCTGCTTCGGCATCTCACCGATCTGCCGATGACATTTCATCTGTCCAACCCTAAGGGTGACCTTGCCAACGCGCTGACGAGCGATCTCTCGCGGTGCTTACAAGGCTCCGCTTCTGGAGATCCACCGGATTTCGGTGCGCATGGTTGCGCGCCTGACAGCGCCGCTGCTCGGCTTTGCGGCGGTCGGGTGGGAAAACGGTCAACGATGCAAGTCAGCGGCGGGCGCATTCCCGAACATGCTCCTATACTCGCGGCTGAATTGTGATGGGCTTTTATAGCCGACCTCGTAAGCCACGCGGGAGACATTCGCGCCGCCGGCGGATAGAAGCTTTCGCGCTTCCAGCAAGCGCATGTGGCGCTGAAACGCCAGCGGGCTGAACCCGGTAACGTCCTTGAAGTGTCGATGAAAGGACGTCACGCTCATGCCTGAGGTGGTAGCCAGGTCAGCAATAACAACTGGCTTGCTGTGGTTCGTGGCCAGCCAATCTGCGGCCGACTTGAGCTGGTGAAATCGGTAGTTCCGCAAACCCACCTGACGGAGGGTGTCTCCCATCGAGCTCTGCAGCAGACGATAATAAAGCTCGAATTCATAATGGGGCGCAAGCACGTCGATATCGTCAGGCGTGCTCAGCAGACCAACAAGCCGCGTGAAGGCATCGCCAATCGAGCCATCGAGATCTCCTGCCGCCACGGCGCAGGTCCATCGATCAGGGCGTTTGGGCATATCGAGCATGGCGCGCGTGAGCATGACGTTGTCGAGATGCAGGCTGATGCCGATATAAGGAAGCTCCGGCGTGGCGCCGGTCAGCTGATGGACATAGGGCAGGCCGAAGGATGAGACGGCGCAAGCGCCCGGCAGAAGTTCGAAGCGATTGGCGCCCATGGTCAAAACCTTGATACCCCTCAGAACCACGTAGAACATGGGTTCGAACACGGCCGGCGTAGGTTGGCTCTCGGTCGCGCTCGACCACAGTGTCAACCGGGGAACGGCGGTCGCAACGCCGACCGTTCCGTAACGCCCCGCAACGAGCGGAGCGATATCACGAAGCAGCCGGTTGGTTGTGCTCACGGCATTGGTCATCCTGGGCATTCTAGAGGTTTGGAAGGATCAGGCAAGTATTTGAGAAAATCAGGAATGTGGCAACCTTGCTGTCTACCTATCTTCAATCCGCTTGCTTCAGTCGCCGCCGCATATCGCGGCCGCGCAAGGCGGATGACATGATCTGGAAAGGATAGGACATGCAGGAACTGGTTGGAAAGAATGCACTCGTCACGGGTGGCTCACGCGGTATCGGGGCAGCAATAGCGCTTGCGCTCGCAGATAAAGGAGCGAATGTCGCCATCACGTACGATCGATCTGCCGAACGCGGGGAACAGCTTGTTCGCGCAATCGAAGCAAAGGGCCGCAAGGCTGTCGCGCTCCAGGCGGATAGCGCCAATCCGGCAGCGATACAGCGATCAGTCGATGATGCCGTCAGCACACTGGGCGGTCTCGACATCCTCGTCAACAACGCCGCTATCGCCCGTTACGGCAATATCGCGGATTTCAACGTGGATGATTTCGATGCGATGTTCGCCGTCAATACACGCGGTCCGGTCTTCGCATCGAAGGCAGCCATCCCTCATCTCAAGGCGGGCGGACGCATCATAACCATCGGTTCGGCAGGTGCAGACCGCATCGTCGGCACCACCGGGACAGTCTATTACATGACGAAGTCCGCCCTTCAGTCATTTACCCGGGGACTGGCGCAGGAACTGGGACCCCGCGACATAACGGTCAATCTCGTTCAACCGGGATCGACAAACACTGACGCAAATCCTGAAACGGGCGAGTTCGCGGAATTCCAGCGGAGTCTCAGTCCTCTCGGCCGGTTCAGCCAGCCTGACGATATCGCTGCCGCAGCAGCCTTTCTTGCGACGCCAGCCGCGCGGCAAATCACCGGAACCATCCTCAATGTGGATGGTGGCGCACTGTCATGACCCTGCAATGCAGACGGTATTCGCCTGATGTCAATCGGGTGACGTCTTAATCGACGGAGGACGGATTGAAGTCGACCGGCTATCCAAGAACTTAGCGCATGGACATAACGGAAGAGTATTCCGCCGTCCTTTTGTTGATCCCTATCGCCGGACACAGCCGCGAGATCGCCGCATTGAGCGGCGATGACCAGCACCAAACGAACCTTGAGGAAGCGGATCCGATGAGCGACGATAATCCGAACCGATCTGCAGGCGAAATATTGCAACGGGCAGAGCAGACGATGATCGCTGCAATGAATTCGGCAATCGAAGCGGCACAGGCAGAAGCGGCCAGGGAGTTCGACAGATTAGGCTACGCGCATCATAGGCCAGCCATAGACTATTTCAATTTCGCGGCGCTCCGATTTCTGTACCTGCAACATTGTGGTGCCGATCCTGAAACAGGCAAAGGTGGCGACCCGGAACGTGCGGCGCGCATGATCTATATCGCGGGCAAGTCGTCGCGCTACTGGCAAAGAGAAACAGGGCAATCCGTGAGGGCGCGCGAGGCGGAGACGGGAATCATGTCCGGAGAGGATGAAAAGGAGAGGGCCGACCTCGCTCACGCAACCGAGCGATCAACGCTTAAAGCCGTCATTCAGGCTTTGGTCGAGCACGCGAACACATCAGATCCGGGTTTTCGCGAACGGATCGTCGCCGCAGCCGAAGCGTCGCTTGCAAAGCTGGATCCGATGTCGGAACAAACTGATGACGTTGCCGAACATACAAGATCTTCCCTCGCCCAATTGATGAAACCCCCTGCTAGATAAGGCTTTCCTATCTTGGGTTGGAGAGCGCATGGAGCGGGAGACGCCATGCGCTTACCGATCAATTGCCCAGGGACATCGGCTTTTCCCCACCCGGCGAAAGGCCAAACATGCTTCTCACCCAATTGAGGAAAGCGCCATAAGGACGTCCAAGAGCAAGCATCATCACTGCAGCGCCCAGAATGCCAGCGATCAATCCCTTACCTTCAGCGCCCGCCATGCCGATAATTATGGCATAGATCGGGACCTGAAAGCTCACCAGAGCGGCGCTGTCCCAAAGCAGTCGAGACAGCTGTGTCTTACTGGCATGTCGCATCATCCAATCGCGCCAGAGACCGTAGGGACGTGCAACCGGGATCATGAGTACGGCCCCCAGAAGCCGGGCGTTGACTATCTCCTCCCAGCTCATGCCGGCGATAAATCGCTCATTGATGACACCGGTCGTGGTGAAGAAAAGGAGGAGCGCCACTGTATCTGCGATGAAGGAACGCCGGGCAATTTTTCTCTCTGCGTTGACGTCAGACGACACATGTCTCTCCTGATGAGCGCTCAAGGTGAAGCGGTGACTTTTGTCCGGTGGCGTGCAAGTGTAGCAAGGTAACGGTGGCGAAGTCAGGGATATCGCGTTCCCGTTCCGGCGACAGTGTTTTGCAAATACCAGAACTACCCAGCGCACATCGCCAACGATACAATAAACATTGGAAATTGAGCGGCGCGCCGGAGTTTTAGTTATTGCTCGGTGTTTATCGCCCAAGTGCATGAATTCGGAAGGGCGACTTAATGGCTGAAGCCAGCTTGGGAGAGACGATCGGACCCGCGATCGTCCTGATGGGAGCGGCCGTGGTCGCTGTTCCCTTGTTCCGACGGCTCGGCCTCGGCTCGGTTCTGGGCTATTTCGCCGCCGGTGTGCTCGTCGGCCCTTCGGTGCTCGGCCTTTTCATCGATACCCTGTCCATCCTGCATTTTTCCGAGCTCGGGGTGGTGATGTTCCTGTTCGTTATCGGACTGGAGCTTCGCCCCCACAAGCTCTGGGCCATGCGTGGCCAGATTTTCGGGCTTGGCCTGATGCAGGTTGCGGCGGCAACCACAGCCCTGGCGCTGACGGGCGTTGTGGTCTTCGGCCTCTCCGGTTCCGTGGCCTTCGTCGCCGGGGCAGGCTTTGTCCTGTCTTCGACGGCCGTCATCATGTCCGTGCTGCAGGAACGCGGGGAGGTTTCGAGCGCAGAGGGACAGAAATCCGTCTCGATCCTGCTTTTTGAAGACCTGATGATCGTGCCACTTCTGGCGGTGGTCGCATTCCTCTCGCCACTGGCACAGGGACAGTCAGAGTGGATGGACGTCTTGCTGGCATTTGGCGCGCTGCTCGTGCTTCTAGGTGTGTCGAAATGGGGTCTGAATCCGTTCTTCGCGCTTCTGGCGCGGACGCGAACGCGCGAGGTGATGACCGCAGGCGCGCTGCTCGTGGTACTTGGCGCTGCTCTGCTCATGAGCGCTTCCGGCCTGTCCATGGCGATGGGCGCATTCCTTGCCGGTGTAATGCTGTCGAGTTCCAGTTACCGTCATCAGATCGAAAGCGATATCGAGCCTTTCCGCGGCCTCTTGATGGGTTTGTTCTTTCTGGCTGTGGGAATGTCGCTCGATCTTGCCGTCGTGGCGCAAGAGTGGTGGTTGCTGGTGTCTCTGCTGGTCGCTTTCACCATCGCAAAAGGTGTTGTGGTCTATGCGGTCGCGCGCGTGTTCGGCGGTTCCAATCATCAGGCCCTGCATCGCACATCGATGTTCCTGCAGGGCGGCGAATTCGCCTTCGTGCTTTACGCCGCAGCGACCGCAGGCGGCGTGATCGACGCGCGTGAAAACGCGCTTTTCACCACCGTCATCATCTTCTCCATGGCTCTGACGCCGCTTCTCATGATTGCGGCGGACCGGCTGTTGCACAACGAAGCGTCGATGGACGGCGTCGACGTCGCCCAGGATCTGAAAGGTCGGGTGCTCATCATCGGCTTCGGTCGTTTTGGGCAGATTGCTTCCCAGCTGCTGCTGTCCAAGGGTGTCCATCTGGCCGTGATCGATACGAATCCCGATCGTATCCGCGACGCGGGGCGCTTTGGGTTCAAGGTGTTTTTCGGTGACGGTACAAGGCTCGACACCCTGCGTCACTCCGGTGCAGACACCGCTGATGCGCTGATGATCTGCATCGACGACCCGAAGGCCGCAATGCAGATCGTCGAATTGGTGCAGCATGAGTTTCCTCAGGCCAAGCTCCTCGTGCGAAGCTATGATCGAGGACATGCGGTGGATCTCGTCCGCGCCGGCGTGGATTATCAGATCCGCGAAACGGTCGAATCCGCCTATATGATGGGCGCGGAGGGCCTGCGCGTCCTGGGCTACGCGGAAATCGACGTGGAGGAAGCCGCCGAGGACGTTCGTCAGCGAGACGACGAGCGTCTGTCTGAGCAGGTGCAGGGGGACGCGATGTCGGGCCGCGATCGGTTGCACTTCCAGCTGGTTCCCGAGCCTCTCAGCGGAACCCCGTCACCGCAGTAGGCGGGGTTCGCCGCGCCTCATCGACCGAAACCATCGCGATCGGATCCGGCAAGGCGCGGCTTGCCACCGCTGCGGCCGCGTTGAAGAACCTCGATCACACCCTGACGGAAAGAGATGCCTGATGGATGGTGATGCGGCCCAAACATCCTATCCGGGAGCTGCCGCAAGTAGATTTATGTCATGGCCGATGACGTTCGACGGGCGGATATTGACGACGTGCAGGGCTAGCCAAATTTCCATCTCAGCCAAGGAAAAGCACATGAAAGCTGCAGTCTATGACAAACCCGGTCCTCCGACAGTCTTGAGATATGCGGATGTGCCGGACCCCGTCTGCGGGCCGGACGATGTCGTGATTGCCGTCGAAGCGATTTCGATCGAGGGCGGTGATCTGATCAATCGCAGGTCGACGCCACCAGAGACGCTGTCGATCGTCGGTTATGCCGCCGCGGGCACGATCGTCACGGTCGGTCAAAACGTCCGGGACCGAAAGGTCGGGGAAAAGGTGACTGCCTTCGATATGCAGGGATCGCACGCGGAACTCTGGTCCGTGCCTGCCACACGCACATGGCTGGTTCCTGATGGTCTGGACATGGCGCAGGCCGCTGCACTGCCGATTTCGTTCGGAACGGCCTACCATTGCATTATCACCAAGGGTGGCCTGCGTGAGACAGAGACGGTCCTGATCCAGGCTGCCACCGGCGGTGTCGGTTTGGCCGCCATTCAACTGGCACGCAACACGGGGGCGACCGTCATCGCAGTGGCCAGCGGCAGCGAACGACGGGAACGACTGATCAGCCTTGGGGCATCGCATATCATCGATCGCCTGGAGAAGGATGTAGTGCAGGAGGTGCTTAGACTGACGGGCGGCAAGGGTGCCGATCTCGTTCTGGATCCGGTCGGCTCAACCCTGCAGGCTTCCCTATCTGCGCTTGCTCCAGAAGGACGTCTTGTCTTCGTCGGAAATGCCGGCGGTGGTGACCTCAGTGTCGCTCTGTGGCAACCGATGCAGAATAATCAAACACTGCACGGCGTTTTCATGGGGGCGCTGTTCGAACGGCCAGCCGTGCATAGCATGGTGGATGACCTTCTGAAGGCAACGGCGGAGAAGCGCTTGGACGTCGTGATCAATCGGGTGTTTTCGCTGCACGAGGCTGCAGAGGCACACGAGTATGCTGAGACCGCCAAACCACTCGGCCGCGTCGTGATGAAACCCTGACATTGACCGCGTAAGCGGCTTAGGGTTGACCCTTCGCTGAGCTATATCTGCGCCGCTTTCGACAATGCAGGACCATTGTCAAAGCACTCGATCAGCATCTCGGTCAGCACCCGGACCTTCCTTGCCGGATGCTGACCGGGTGGCCTGACGACGTATATTCCAGCCGGCGGCGGCGGATGGCGTTGCATGACCCGCACCAGGGCGCCTGAGTCGAGATAATCCTTGATAAGGTCGTCGGGAAGCGCGGCAATGCCCAGCCCGGCAGCCGCGGCTGCGGCGAGCGCTACCCCGTTATCGGCCTTGAAGCGGCCCTGCGGGCGCACCGTCGTAATCTTGTCCCCATCCATTACCTGCCAGGTCTCCGTCCCTTGCATGAGAGCCTGATGAGCCACCAGTTCCTCCGGCGTTTCCGGAGAGCCGTGGACGCTGATATAATCCGGGCTTGCGACGTAATTTCCGTAAAGAGGGCCGACGCGCCTGGCCACCAGATTGGAATCCTGAAGAGTCCCGACCCGGATTGCGCAGTCATAACCTTCGGCGATCAGATCGACGAAACGATCGCTGTAGCAGGTCTGGATCTGGAGTTGAGGGTGTCGGCGCGCCATCTGCGCAATCACCGGTGCGAAATGCGTCGGCCCGAAGGAGAGCGGTGCGGCAATCCTTAGGCGGCCACGGAGTTCGCCAGCAGGCAAAATTGTCTCCCTTGCCGCGTCGATTTCGGCCGAAACCCTGGCCGCGTAGTCCCGGAAGGTGCTGCCGGCCTCAGTGAGGGATGCTCCGCGGGTGGAGCGGGCCAGCAGCTGGACGCCAAGTTCTGCTTCGAGCCGTACCAGCCGTCGGCTGACCATCGACTTGGAAATGCCAAGCCGCAGTGCCGCAGCGGTCACGCCGCCTGCATCGGCCACTTCGACGAATGTCCGAAGATCTTCGATATCCAATCAGCGTTCCTCATTCTGCGACACAGCTTAGCAGTAGCAACGACTACCGCATCACAAACAGGAATGACAAGGTTTCTGCGTGGCAGCGTCCCGGCGGGCGCATGTCTTCTCAGCAAATGAGCATCAACCCACCGCTAACATAGGATGATACCATGACCTTTCGTAACGGCCTTGACTCGCTTCTCCGCCCCGAAGACTCCGTCCTCGTCCTGATCGATCACCAGCCTTATCAGCTCGCAAACGTGAACAGCCATGATCCGCAGTTGGTAATCAACAATACGACAGGCTTGGCCAAGGTCGCCAAGGTCTTCGGCGTCCCGACCATCCTGACAAGCGTCATCGCTGATCGCGGCGGCCGCATTTTCAAACATGTCACCGATGTGTTTCCGGGGCAGGAGGTGATCGACCGGACGTTCATCAACACCTGGGAGGACAAAAAGGTCGTCGATGCCGTCAAGGCGACCGGCCGCAAGCAGCTGATCATTGCCGGCCTCTGGACGGAGATCTGCGTCGCCATGCCGGCAATCCAGGCTGCCGGCGAAGGTTGGGACGTGACGGTGATTACCGACGCGTCTGCTGCGGTGTCACTCGAGGCGCATAATGTGGCGATCCAGCGTATGATCGCGGCCGGTGTCAACATGATGACCTGGGTGGCATTGGCCGGCGAGTGGCAGCGTGACTGGGCACGGATCGACACCGCCGTGGCGCTCAACGACGCAATGGTACCGCACGGCGGGGGAAGCGCCATCGCCTACATGTGGGAGCAGCAATTGCTCAACACACCGGTGCCGACCACCAAAAGCGGCCACTAAATCCATGGCAGGGACGACGAGGTTCAGGCGGACGCGCTGCGAAGAGCGTGAGCGCTCAGTCGAACCCGTCGTGCCTGCTTCATTTCCGTCGAAGTGCCGACGGATTAACATTCAAGGACCATGAGATGGAAATCGGTATCGACAGTTTCGCAGCCATCCTCCCTGATCCCGCCTCAGGCAGACTACCGTCGGCGACCGAGCGCATGGCCGAACTCATCGAGGAGGTCGTTGTTGCGGACAGTGTCGGGCTCGACGTCTTCGGGATCGGTGAGCATCACCGCGGCGAGTTTCTCGATTCCGCGCCGGCGGTCATTTTGGCCGCGGCCGCGGCGCGCACCAGCCGGATCAGGTTGACGAGTGCTGTGACCGTTCTGAGCGCCGCCGATCCGGTGCGTGTTTTTCAGGAGTTTGCAACGCTGGACCTGATCTCCGGTGGGCGTGCGGAAATCGTCGTCGGCCGTGGTTCCTTCGTCGAGGCCTATCCGCTGTTCGGTCTCGACACGCGCGACTACGACGATCTCTTCGCGGAAAAGCTCGACCTGCTGCTCGCGCTCGGCGAAACAACGAATGTGAACTGGGAAGGACGTTTTCGCCCGCCTTTGAAAGGGCAGGGTGTCTTTCCTCGGCCCCATCAGCCGCAGCTTCCGGTCTGGATCGGGGTCGGGGGCACGCCGCAATCCTTTGCGCGCGCAGGCGTTCTCGGCCTGCCGCTGATGGTCGCAATCATCGGTGGAAGCTTCGAGCGGTTTCGGCCGCTTGTCGATCTCTATCACGAGGCAGGCAAGCGTGCGGGACACAGTCCCGATATGCTCAAGGTTGGTGTTCACGCCATGGGTTTCGTCGGCGAAACCGACGACGCAGCGAGGGATGCCTTTTTCCCGGGATGGGCGCATCTGACGACGAAGATCGGTCGTGAGCGTGGCTGGTCGCCGCCGTCGCGCCAGCAGTTCGACGCCATGGCAGGCCCCGAGGGCGCATTCCTGGTTGGTGACCCGAAGACGGTCGCAGCCAAGATGCTGAAGGCCAGCGAAACCCTTGGCGGCGTCACGCGCATCACCTTCCAGATGAGCACGGCCTCTCTCGATACGGTAGCGATGAAAAGATCGATCGAACTTCTGGGCACCGAGGTCGCGCCGATCGTGAGGGCAGCGCGATAGGATTGGATGCCCGACTGTATCGCAAGGCTGGGAGAGCCGTATGGATATCGAGGATCTGCGCACTTTTGTCGAAGTTGTCGATGCCGGCGGCATTTCTCCCGCGGCACGTCGATTGGGTATCTCGAAGTCGATGGTCAGTCGGCGCCTGATCCGGCTCGAAGAGGCGATGGGGATCCAGCTTCTGGCACGCACGACGCGCGGCGCCGGGGTGACGGAAGCGGGCGCGACGTTCCGTGATTATGCGGCAAGGGTCTGTTCCGAGATCGATATTGCGCGCGAGACGATATTGCCGGCCGGCGATCTTCGCGGGCGCCTGCGGGTGGCCGTCCCGCTGACATCGGGCCCGATGTATTTTGCACCGGTGCTTGCGGAGATGGCACGCCATCACCCGCAGCTTCAGATCCATGCGGAATATAGCGATCGGTTCGTCGATCTGATCGCCGACGGTTTCGATTGCGCGATCCGGGTCGGCTCCCTGCGTGACTCGAACCTGATCGCGAAACGCGTCGGGCAAATTTACGGCAAGCTGGTGGCGAGCCCCGGCTATATCAAACGACATGGTGCACCGGAAACACCTGACGAAATCGCTGCACACGAGGCCCTGGTGGGTGCCGAAAGCTGGCGGTTCATGGATGGCGACAAGGTCGTGACCGTGCAGCCGCAGGGACGCTTCAGCTCCGACAACGGCGCGGCACTTGCGAGCGCCGCGGCGGCAGGGCTGGGGATCGCCTGGCTTCCCGACTGCGTGACCCATGACTATCTTGCCGCGGGCACGCTCGTGCCCGTCATGACCCAATATCCTCTGCCGGTGGGTGGCGTTTATGTCGTGCGACCGCCCAGCCCGCACCCGGCGGGAAAGGTGCGCGTTCTTGCGGAATTCCTGATGGAAGCCTTCGAGCGAAATCCGCATTTGTGACATACAGCGGGTCGATATGCTGACGCGCGTTCCGCCTTTTGCGACACAGCTCACCGCTCCGCGCAACTAGCAAACGGGAGGCTCACCCGATAGTCATTTGGAGCCGGTGAACGGACACTGCATTCTGGGCAAATCCGCGCTGGCCGAATGGAGAGGAGAGGTGAACGCTCATGAGTTGGAACCCCGCAATCGAACCAGGCTGTCCCGACGAGGTCGGTATCGACTCGATCGAGACGCTTATCGTTCCTCGCGCCCGTGATCTCGGCGGCTTCGAAGTCCGGCGCGCCCTGCCGGCGCCGAAGCGGCAGATGGTTGGGCCGTTTATCTTTTTCGACCAGGCCGGCCCAGCCGAGTTGCTGACCGGCCAGGGTATCGATGTCCGCCCCCACCCGCATATAGGTCTGGGTACCGTCACCTATCTCTACCGTGGTGACTTTCATCATCGCGATAGTACTGGGGCCGACCAGATCATTCGGCCCGGCGCGTTGAACTGGATGGTCGCGGGAAGAGGCGTTTCCCACTCGGAGCGGACCTCTGCCGCCGCTCGGACCGGCCCGAACAGCCTGTTTGGCATCCAGACCTGGCTTGCCTTGCCGGAACGCGACGAGGACATGGCGCCGGTGTTCGAGCACCATGGTAAAGAGACCTTGCCGGTCATAGAGGATGAAGGTGTATCGGTGCGGCTCATTCTCGGAAATGCCTACGGCGAGAATGCTCCGGCAACCATGTTTTCGGAAACCTTTTATGCCGATGTCACGCTCGAGGCAGGTGCACGCCTGCCGATGCCGGACAATCACGAGGACCGAGGCATCTATATCGTCGAAGGCTCGATCTCGATCGCGGGACAGGCATTCGAGGCACAGCAGATGATGGTATTCCGCCCCGGCGATCGGATCACGGTCGCCGCTGGTGAACGGGGCGCGCGATTGATGATCCTGGGAGGGGCCACGCTTTCCGGCCCACGCTATATCTGGTGGAACTTCGTCGCCTCCTCAAGGGACCGCATCGAAGAAGCCAAAGCCGAGTGGCGGGCGCAGAAATGGGGAGAGGGGCGGTTTGACCTGCCGATCGATGATCGTGACGAGCATATACCGTTACCGGACTAACAGTGTCGGCGATCTCGATGGGAATTTTTTCCTTCAGCGGGCCAGGATATTTTGCAGGGAGCGCAGACCAAGGACTTGATGATGCCCTGCAGGCTTATTGATGTCTGAACCGGTGGCGGGGTGAACCTGCTCGATATGACGAACAAGTCGGATCGCTGCTCTGCAACTATTGAGGGCCTATGTCGGTTGCGAGAACCGCCTGATACTGAACTCGTCTAACGGCATCTCAGTGCCGCCGGTTGCAATCATTTCTGCCATGACGTCACCGACGCCCGGGCCGAGCTGGAAACCGTGCCCGCAGAAGCCGAAAGCGTGGTACAGGCCTACGGTCGTGGGGGATGGCCCCATGACGGGCAGGCCATCGGCGACATAGCCTTCGCAGCCCGACCAGGTGCGGATCACCGAGACGTTTGCAAGCGCCGGCAGCAAGGGCAGGAGCGCCCTGAGCTGACCCGGAAGACGGGCGGGATCGGCCTTCGCATGGCCGCTGTCCAGCGAGACATCGGTACGTTCAGCACCGCCGCCGAAAACGATATTGCCGCGTTCGACCTGGCGAAGGTAACCGCCGCCGTGATCATGCCCCCAGACGCCGACGACCGGCAAGATTTGATGGGGAAGTGGTTCGGTAACGCCCATCTGTGGGCCTTTGGCGACGATCGGTGCCGTTTCGGAAAACTGTGCGGCAATCCCGGCCCCCCAGGCGCCGGCCGTGTTCAGCAGTATCGGCGCCGAACAGAGACCCTTCGAGGACCTCACTTCGAAGCCGAAGGATGTTTTCGTTATGCTGTCGATAACGGCCTCCTCGACGATTTCCGCGCCCAGCCGGCGGGCGGCATCGGCGAAAGCCGGCGCGATGAGACGAGGATTGCCGCTTCCGTCTTCCGGGGAGAAGGAGGCGCCGATTGCGGTTGGGCCGAGACCCGGAAAACGGGCCTGAACCTCTTTCGGCGTGAGTTCTTCCAGTTCCAGTCCCCAGGGCCGTGCAGCCTCGGAGAAACTCCGCATTTCGTTCAGCCCTTTCTCCGTGAATATCAGGCGCAGATGGCCGGTGGTGCGAAACTCGACATCACGCCCGAGCAGTTTTTCCGCCTCTCTCCAAAGTGCCAGAGATCTATGGGCGAGAGGGAGCTGCGGCAGGTATCTGCCGCTTCGACGGATGTTGCCGAACGACGCCACGGTCGCACCGCTGCCGACGCGGTTTCGCTCGATGAGTGTCACACGCAGTCCGCGGCGTGCCAGGAAATAGGTCGATGCGGCGCCCATAAGGCCACCACCGACAACAATCACATCCATCCGGCTTCCTCGCCATTCCCAAAATCGCATCAAGGGTGCCGATCCTCAAAGGGTAAGTCAAAGTCGAGCTTTGGGCAGTCTCATAAGTCGGACCTATGGGTTGGCGCATTCCAAGGCATAAGCTCAGCTTATGGGATGTGGTTCTTTCCGTCTTGGACCTCTCCGTTTCCGTCGTGCCAGCTTTGCACAATCAGACGGAAAGGGAACCCAATATGGACAATGCGGCTGCGCCCGACAAAAGCCATCTCAAGGAACAGGACTGGAAGGTCGGCGTCGATATCGGCGGAACCTTCATCGATTTCTGCGCGCTCGAAACACGGTCGGGCAGGGTCGCGTCCCTAAAGGTTCTGACGACGCCGGATGATCCGGGCGCGGAACTGATGACAGGGCTTTCGCTGCTTGCCGAGCGCGAAGGGCTTGATCCGGCCGCGATCAGCCGTTTCGTGCATGGCACGACGGTCGGTATCAACACCGTTATCCAGAGGCGCGGCGTATCGCTGGCGCTGATGACCAATGCCGGCTTCGAGGACGTGATCGAACTGGCGCGGCTGAGAATGCCGGATGTCTATTCGCTCTTCTGTTCGCGCCCTGACCAGCTCATTTCCCGGGACATGGTGTTCGGCATTCCGGCGCGATTGAGAGCCGATGGCAGCGAAGCGCTGGCGCCGGACATGAAGGTGGTTGCTGAGGCGGTTACCACCGCCAAGGCAAAGGGTGCAGCGGGCATCATCATCTCCTTCCTACATTCCTGGCGCAACGACGCCCAGGAGGCGGCGGTGAAGGAACAGATCGCGAAATTGGCGCCCGAGCTCTTTGTTTTCACATCTTCGGAAGTCTGGCCGGTCATCCGCGAATACGAGCGGACGACTACCGCCATTCTCAATGGTTACGTCCATCCGCGCGTTTCGGGTTACCTGACCGCATTGGAGGAGAAGCTTGCTTCTCGCGGTGTCACGGCTCCGGCGCTGCTGACCAAATCGAATGGCGGAGTGATGAATGCGGCGGAGGGCAAGCGCTCCTGTGTGCAGATGCTGCTGTCCGGCACGGCGTCCGGCGTCATCGGCGCGGCGTGGCTTGCCCGTCGCGCCGGCGAAAAGCATATCCTTACTCTTGATATCGGCGGGACCTCGGCCGACTTCGCGCTGATTATCGACGGTGAGCCGCAATTCGGCACGGGCGAACTGATTGGCGAGTTTCCGCTGTATATCCCGTCGGTTTCGGTCAGCTCGATCGGTATCGGCGGCGGTTCGGTTGCGAGCGTCGATGCGCAGGGCGTGCTGCGTGTCGGGCCGGAATCGGCCGGATCGACGCCAGGACCAGCGTGCTACGGACGCGGCGGCATGCAGGCGACCGTGACCGACGCGATGGCTGTTTGCGGTTGGCTCGGCCACAGCCAGATGGCGTATGGCCAGTTGCAGATCGATGTCGGCTTGGCGCGGGCGGCGGTATCGAGGCTTGCCGACCAGATCGGTCGCACCGCCGAGCAAGCAGCGCAGGCCATTCTCGATATCGCTATTTCCGAGATGTTCGTGGAAGTGGAGAAGCTTGCTTCGCGAGCCGCTGTCGATCTTCGGGAGTTCACCCTGATGCCGTTCGGTGGGGGCGGGCCGATGCTCGGGGCGTTCCTCGCGCGCGAGTTCAAGATGGCGAAGGTCATCGGACCGCCACGTCCGGGCGTGGTTTCGGCGCTGGGTGGTCTGGTGGCCGATCTTCGCGGCGATTTCATCCGCACAGTTTTCACCCATCTTTCCACCGATGCGACACCGCTGTTGCGCAAGTCGCTGGATTCTCTGTCCACCGAGGGGCTAGCATGGCTCTCGAAGCAGGGACATGACGGTCCGGCGACACTGCAGGTTTCCGCCGATATGCGTTATGTCGGCCAGAGTTTCGAGATCGAGGTTCCGGTCCAGGCGGCCTGGATCGCCAAAGGGGAACTCGGCCCGATCGAGGAAGCCTTCCACGCCATGCATGCGAAACTCTACGATTTCGACGATCCGGACGGCGAGATCGAGATCGTTAACCTGCGGCTTTCGGCGATCGGCGCAGGTCCGGCTCTCGAGTTTCCGGTCGAGACCGAAGACAGGAGCATCGGTGTCGAACCCGAGCGTGAGATACCCGTCTTCACCGGCAGGGAATTCGAATGGATCGGCCTATACCGGCGAGATCTCCTGCGTCCCGGCGGCCGCTTCTCAGGGCCGGCGGTCGTCGCGCAGGAGGATACAACCTTTGCCATTCCGGCTGGCGCCACAGTCGATGTCGACCGCCACCTGAACCTGCATCTGACCTTTTCGGAGTAACAGTCCATGTTCGATCCTTTGTATCTTCAGGTCTTTGCCAATCATACCCGCGCGGCTGCCGAAAACATGGCCTATACGCTGCAGCGGACGGCTCATTCCGCCTTCGTCAAGGAGACGGAGGATTTCACGGTGATGCTGATCAACCGGAACGGGGATACGTTCGGCGTGCCGATGGGGCTCGGCGCCACATGGTATCCGGGGCTCACCTATACGCGGGCGATCGACATGGTCGCCGACTACAAGCCCGGCGATGTCGCCTTTACCAACGATCCCTATTCCTGCTTCGTCGCAACCCACGCGCCCGACACGCATCTCTGGAAACCGGTTTTCTACGAGGGCGAAATCATCGCCTGGACCGGGGGGCATATCCACAATACTGACATGGGCGGGGCTGTGCCGGCGTCGCTCTCGCGCGCGCTCACAGAAATCCATCAGGAAGGTATCCGTTTTCCGCCGATGAAGCTGGTCAATGAAGGTGTGTTCGACGAGGACATTCTGAAAATCATGACCACCAATGTGCGCAAGCCGGATCTCAATATCGGAGACATCAAGGCACTGGTGGGTGCGCTCAATACCGGCGAGCGCAAGATCCTCGCCATGGTCGAGAAATTCGGCAAGGAGGCGTTTCTTGAAGGTGCTGAAGTGCTGCTCGATCATGCCGAGGCACAGGCGCGGGATATTTTGCGCGCCATGCCGGACGGCACTTACGTGTTCGTCGATTATGCGGACGAGGATTCCGTCGAAGCCAACCCATGCCGCCTGAAGCTAACGCTGACGATCAGGGGTGACGAGGCGATACTGGATTTCACCGGCTCAGATCCGCAGCTTGGCTCCTCGCTCAACGTTCCGTCGGGTGGTGATCCGCGGCACACGATGCTGCTCGTCGGCGTTTATTATGTGCTCTACACGATCAACCCGAAGATCCTCCTGAATACCGGCCTGACCCGTCCGTTCACCTGCATCGCGCCGCAGGGCAGCGTGTTGAACCCGATCTCGCCGGCTGCTGTCGGCATGCGATCGCTCACCTGCGCCCGCCTGCGCTCGGTGATCTTCGGCGCCTTCTGCCAGGCCGTGCCCGAAAGGCTTCCGGCGGCACCTGCCGGCAACAATTGCATCGTCAACGTGATGACCACGGATGAACGGACGGGACGTACCGTCATCGCGGCCGTCAATCCGGTTGTCGGCGGCGGCGGTGGCATGCCGCATCGCGACGGCACCAACGGCTCGGGCGCTGACGCGGCTTACCTCAAAAACACGCCGATCGAGATCACCGAGACCGAAGTGCCGATCGAGTTCGTCAAGTACGGACTGGCGAAAGACAGTGGCGGCGCTGGGCGTTGGCGCGGCGGGCTGGCAACAGAGATGGCTTTCCGGGTTTTCAGCCCGGGCAGCCGCATCACCGCGCGAAACCGCGACCGCAGCTTCTTCCGTCCGTGGGGCCTGCTCGGCGGTAAGGCTGCAGGCCTGTCCGACATGGTCCTGAACCCCGGCCGGGATGATTTTCGCCGGCTCGGTAATATCGACACAGCCATCCTGCAGCCCGGCGACGTGCTGGAAATCCGCTCGGCAGGTGGCGGCGGGCGTGGCAATCCGCTGGAGCGCGAAGTCTGGCGTGTGGTGCGTGACGTCGAGCGGGGATATGTTTCTTCGGAGGCCGCCGAACGCCACTATGGTGTTGTCATTCGTGATGGTGTCGCGGACGAGACGGCGACCGAGAGCTTGAGGGCGTCTTGTTCTGTCCATGCCGGTCATTTCCACTATGGCCCCGAGCGTGACGGCTACGAGGCACAATGGACGCCGGCCGCCTATGATCTCCTGACCGACATTCTTGCCGGATTGCCCATCCATTGGCGCTTCTTCACCAAGACGGAAATCTTCCGCCGGATGAAGGGCCGCGTCGGGCCGGAAGGGGTGTCCGCTGCCTTGGCAGATGTGCGGGCGCGCTTCAAGGAAATGCCCGAGCCGGTTATCGAGGCCAGGGAGGCCGCTGAATGAAACCGCACCCGCGAACCGGGCGAATTGTCCGTCTGTCGGAAACGGCCAGACCGCGGGTGCATTTTCATCTCGACGGCTCGCCTTGTGAGGCTCTTTTGGGGGACACGGTGCTCACCGCAATATTGTCTTCTTCAGATCGCCTGCGGCAATCCGAATTCGGGCCGGAGAGGCGGGCCGGGTTCTGTCTGATGGGTGCCTGTCAGGACTGCTGGATCTGGCAGGTGGATGGAGGGCGTCTTCGTGCCTGTTCGACGCTTGTGACGGACGGCATGCGACTGCTGACCGAAGCACCGGCCGGGTGGCCACTATGACGTCGGGTGCGGAGAAGGTCGTTATCGTCGGCGCGGGGCCGGCCGGCATTCGCGCCGCTGAGATGCTGGTTTCGGCGGGTGTAAAGCCCGTCGTCATCGACGAGGGAATGAAGGCGGGTGGGCAGATCTATCGCCGGCCACCGGATGGATTTACGCGGTCGCCGCGCGAGCTCTACGGAACCGAAGCCGACAAGGCCGTGGCGCTGCATATGCTATTCGACCGGATGGTCGCTGACGGACTGGTCGATTATTACCCCCAGAGTTCCGTTCTGGCGTGTGCAAACCCGAGCCTCTATGCGTTGACGCCGTCCGGACGGAGAGAATTTGGCTATGACCGGCTGATCCTGGCGACGGGCGCCACCGATCGTCTTGCACCCGTTCCGGGCTGGCAGTCACCCGGTGTCTACAGTCTCGGCGCAACCCAGATCGCGCTCAAGGCACAGGGTGTCGCACTCGGGCAGCGGATTGTTCTTGCCGGATCGGGGCCGCTCCTCACGCTTGTCGCAACCCAGTTGCTGAAGGCCGGGGCGGAGATTGCCGCAGTTCTCGACACTTCGTCATTCTGGACGCAGATGGCGGGGCTGCCCGGCATGCTGGCGCGGCCGGGGCTTGTTCTGCGCGGACTTCTGATGCGCGCGAAATTGGGCCGGCTTTATCATCCGGGCGTAAAAAATATGGGGATCGATGCCGACGAGCGTGGTCCTGTAAGCATTCGCTGGCAGGACGCCCATGGCGCGATGCGCGCCAGTGAGTGTGACATGGTCGGGATCGGATGGCATTTACGGGCCGAGACGCAGCTCGCGAGCCTTGCCGGCTGCCAGTTCGACTACGATACCGGTTGGGCGCAATGGCTTCCACGTACCGACCGCATGGGACGCGCCGCGGAAGGAGTTTATCTCGCTGGCGATGGCCTGCGGATACTCGGGGCCGATGGGGCGGAAGTCGCCGGTCGCATCGCGGCGAATGCTTGTCTGTCCGATATGGGCTTGGCAGCGCCGGACAGTTCTGCGGATCTGCGCCGGCTCGCGCGGTATGAGCGCTTTGCGCGCGGCATGGCACGGGCCTTTCCGTGGCCTGCTGACATGGTTCGCAAGACGCCCGATGATACGGTGGTTTGTCGCTGTGAGGGCATCACTGCCGGGCAATTGCGCGACGGTGTCGATTTCGGTGGGGGCGAGGCCAATCGGGTGAAGTCGCTCGTGCGGGTCGGCATGGGGCGTTGTCAGGGGCGTTATTGCCAATTGGCCGGTGCGGAGCTGATTGCCGCAAAGGCCGGAATTTCCGTTTTTGACGCAGGGCGATTGCGTGAACAGGCGCCGGTGCGGCCTGCTCCCATCGGAGCATGGGTGCGTGACGCATGATCGAGGCAAGCGACCGAAGTTCTAGGCCTTGGCCAATACAGAGGCACAGGCATCTCGAATATCATCGAGCATGGCCAGGTGGCTTCCCGTCAACGGCCGGTCGCGGCTGGTGAGCAGTGCGATCGGGACCATTGTCTTGTGAGACAGCGGTTTGCGGACAAGGCCGGGAAACTGATCCCATGGAAGCAGACCATCGACCACGGCAACACCATAACCATCACGAACGAACGGCAAGGCGGTTAGCGAGATGTCGATTTCGATCGCTGGATTGAACATCTGTTTTTCGGCCGCAGCGGCACTTAACAGCATACGGCCGGGATATGTGCCGGCCCTATACGAGATCAGTGTTTCTTCCTGCAGGTCAGCGAAATTGACATGGTCGCGTTCCGCCAGCCGATGCCCCTCGGGCAGGATGCAGATCAATTCGGTATGGCCGAGCGTTTCGATTTCGAGACCCGGTCTCGGCGTGTTGTTCATCACAAGCCCGAGTGCGGCATCACCGTTGCGGATCATGTCGACGACATTGACCAGCGGCGCAATGAGCGAACGGATCACGATGTCAGGATGAGCCGCGCGGAAGGATGCGAGCGCCTTCGGCACGATCGACATGGCTGGCGGTGCGGACGCGGCAACGCGAATGATGCCGGTGCGTCCGAAGCGCATATCGGTCGTATGCCGCCTCAAGGCACCCAGTTCGGAGAAAATCCGCTCGCATTCAGGATAGAGCTCCTCCGCCTCTCGGGTAGGGACCAGTTTGCCGCGGACACGGTTGAACAGCTTGAAACCCAGCTGGTCTTCGGCATGCAGCAGGATTTGGCTCAGCGCCGGCTGCGATATGTTCAGCATCGCGGCGGCACCGGTCACAGTCCCGCAGCGCATCAGCATGCAGAAAACTTCCAGTTGGCGTGCCTGCATTCGTTTCCCTGTCCCCTTTGGTTTTCGCTCTCAACCTATATCAAAAGGCCGATTGGTCAGAAGTCGGCAACCTTGCCCCATGAAGAGCGCTCGAAGCGTTCGGGGCGATAGGGTACGGGATCGACGATGGGCTCGGCACCGGTGATAATATCGGCGACCAGATGGCCGGCACCCGGGCCGATGCCAAAGCCGTGACCGCTGAAACCCGCCGCAAGTACCAGGCCGGGAACGACGGCGGTCTCACCGATCGCGGGAACGCCATCCGGTGTCGAATCGATATAGCCTGCCCATGCTGCAGAAACCGGGCGGCCCTTGAGAGCGGGCAACAGTTCGATCGCACGTTCATGGGTGAGCTTAATTGTGTTACAGTCCACCGCGGGGTCGAGGATGCGCATCTCTTCCATCGGGGTCGGACGGTCCAGCCGCCATGCCTTCAGGCTTTCATGACCGCTGCGAACGCCTTCCATCCCACCGGGTGAAAGGCTGCGCCAGCGGCGCATGAACATGGGCAGGAACTGGGCTGCAAAACGCATGTTTTGCGCGCTCGGATCGACGCGGCCACGACCGCTGATCGCCAGTGTGTGGCCGCCATCGCCGCGCCGGGTGACCGAGACTCGACCCGTGTGAAGCGCGTCCGGAAGGTCGCCATCGCCTGGACCGACGGAAAGGATGGATGACCGGATGGAGGCTTGTGGGAAACGGATGCCGAGCTGGCGGCAGAAGGAGGATGCCCATGCGCCGCCGGAGAGGATCGCCACTTTTGTCCTGATCGTCCCGTGTTCTGTCACGACGGCAGACAGTTTGCCACCTTCCGTCTCGATACCGCGAGCCGCGCAGTTTTGGTGCACGGTACTGCCCATTTTGATGATGGCGCGAGCGACAGCCGGCGCAGCATTGGTGGGATCCGCCGTTCCGTCGGTTGGTGAGAATACGCCGCCTCTCCATGAACGGCCGGTTGACCTGCCGTGTTCACGGGCTGCGGCGCTGTCCAGCATATGGGTCGTGACGTCGACTGTCCTGGCGAAATCCCGCCATCTGGCCCATCCGGCGATCTCCTCCTCGCTGTTGCTCAGGTAAAGGAGGCCGCAGCGCCTGAAGCCGGTGTCTTCTCCTGTCTCCACCGCGAAACGTTCCCACAGATCGAGGCTTTTGGTTGCCATCGGGAGTTCACGGGCATCGCGGTTCTGCTGGCGGCACCAACCCCAGTTGCGGCTCGATTGTTCTGCTCCCACAAAACCCTTTTCAAGCAGCGCGACCTTCAGCCCGCGCACCGCGAGGTAATAAGCAGTGAAGACGCCGACGATGCCGGCGCCGATAACGACCGCATCGGCGGATTGCGGGAGATCGTTGGAGGTCGGGACGAGCGTGAGCGGCGCTGGCATGGCATTTCTCCTTGTCGCCGCCAGCATAACGGGACGGGCCGCCTGCCGGTTACCGGACAGATGGTCTGGGCGGCATTAAATGCTGCGCGAGCAATCAGATGCGCATTTTTCTGCCGGAAGCTCTCCTGCACAATGGAATAGACAAGCGTCTTCATAGTGTTAAGTTCGCTTTTGGAAATCGGCAGAATAAAATGCTGCTGCACCCTGTTCGCAAGGAGATATCTCGGATGAAGCTCGACCGTATCGATATCAAGATTCTCTACGAACTGCAGAAAAACGGCCGCATCACCAATGTCGAGCTTGCTGAGCTGGTCAATCTTTCCCCCAGCCCATGCCTGATGCGGGTGAAGAAGCTGCAGCAGGAAGGGTATATCGAAGGGTATTCAGCTCAGATAAATATCGGCAAGCTGGGCCAGACCTTGACCGTCTTCACCGAAGTCACGCTCAAGAATCATCGGCAGATCGACTTTGCCCGATTCCTTGCGGCAGTCGAAAAGGTAGACCAGGTCATCGAATGCCACCTCGTTTCCGGTGGTTATGACTATCTATTGAAATTCGTCACCGCCGGTATCGGCGAATACCAGACGATCATGGAACGCCTGACGGACATGGATATCGGCATCGACAAGTATTTCAGCTTCGTGGTGCTGAAATCGCCGATCGTAAAGGCGCATATGCCTCTGACCAGCCTGTTTCTGGTTTAACTGATCTCGCTCACTTGCATGAGTAACCGCCGGTTTTCGCAAGCCGGCGGTTTTGGCATTCAGGCGTGCGCATAGGTCTTTACCAGTTCCGGGTCGCGTTCCAGACTGTCGAGCCAGTTGGGGTCCAGCTTGGGAACCGACGAAAACAGCAGTTGCGAATAGGGATGCTGCGGTATCCTGGAGATTGCCGCTGTGATCTGCTCGACCTTTTGCCCACGGTACATGACGACGATCTCGTCGCAGATGGCTTCCACAACCGACAGATCATGGCTGATGAAAATATAGGAAAGCGAGAGCTCCCGCTGCAATTCCTTCAGAAGATCGATGATTGCAGCAGCGACCACCGTATCGAGCGCGGAGGTGATCTCGTCGCACAGGATGATCTTCGGCTCGGCGGCGAGGGCGCGGGCGAAATTGACGCGTTGTTTCTGGCCACCAGAAAGCTCCGCCGGCGTTCTGCTTCGCAGAGTTTTTGGCAGATGCACCATGTCTAACAATTGATCGATGCGGGTGCTGCGAGCACTGCCTTTCATGCCGTGATAGAAGGTCAGGGGACGGCCGAGAATATCCTCGATCGATTTCGCCGGATTGAGGGCCGTATCCGCATGCTGAAAGACGATCTGCAATTCGCGAAGCTGCTCATGGCTTCTCTGTCGCGCCGATGGGGCCAGTTGTCGGCCATCAAGGGCCAACTTGCCGGATGAGGCCGGGAGAATGCCGGCGATCGAGCGTGCCAGCGTGGACTTGCCGCAACCGGACTCGCCAATGATGCCGAGGTTTCTCCCTGTCTGCACAGTAATGCTGGCCTCCTGGACAGCGCGCACCAGCGGCAAGCCATCCGCCTGTATAGGTCCGTAGCCAGCAGTCAGGGCATTGATCTCAAGCAGGGGTTTCGCCTCCGGAACTGCATCGAGATTATCGCCGCGCGGTTTAGGCTCGAAAGCCGAGAGGAGTTCGCGGGTATAGGGATGTGCGGCATGGTTGAGAATGGCTTCGGTGGAACCGACTTCCTGCACTTCGCCATTACGCAGCACCAGAATGCGATCGGCAATCTGGGCGACGACCGCCAGATCGTGCGAAACGTAGACCCCGGCAATGCCGCTCTTCTTCATCACGGACTTGAAAGCACGCAGAACTTCGATCTGGGTGGTCACATCGAGTGCGGTCGTCGGTTCATCAAAGATCACCAGCTGCGGATCGCTGATCAGTGCCATAGCGGCGGCAAGTCGCTGCAACTGGCCGCCAGAAACCTGGTGGGGGTAGCGATCGCCGATCTGCTCGGGGTCCGGCAGGGAGAGTGCCCTGAACAGAGAGATGGCCTTCTGTCTGGCCTCAGCCGATGGCATCAGCTTATGGATGTGGGTGACCTCCACGACTTGGTCGATGATGCGCTTGGTCGGATTGAAGGCGGCGGCGGCGGACTGCGGCACATAGGAGATTTCTCGGCCCCTGATCGAAGCACGTTGCCGCTCGCTCAACGTCACCATGTCCTTGCCTGCAACATGAATGCTGCCGCCCGATATCTGGCAGCCTGGACGGGTATATCCCATCAACGTCAGGGCGATGGTCGTCTTGCCCGATCCGCTTTCGCCGATCAGCGCGACGATTTCCCCCGGCGCGATATCGAGAT
Source organism: Hyphomicrobiales bacterium (assembly GCA_900466875.1). Classification (GTDB taxonomy): domain Bacteria; phylum Pseudomonadota; class Alphaproteobacteria; order Rhizobiales; family Rhizobiaceae; genus Neorhizobium. The sequence goes on from UBNQ01000035.1 coordinate 109,781, forward strand.
CGACGCCCTTGATGATGTTTAGCCGGCGACCGGAATCGGTGGTTGCTTCGACTTTCAGTCCGCGGATTTCTACGAGATTTTCCATTCACGCACTCCGGTCGCGGATCTTCTTGGGCAGATTGTCGATCAGCAGGTTGACGCTGATCGTGAGGCTGGCGATCGCAAGCGAGGGCACGATGACAGCCGGTGCGCCGAAAGGCAGACCGCTGATGTTTTCGTGAACCAGCGCACCCCAATCGGCATAGGGTGGCTGGACGCCGAGGCCGAGGAAGGAAAGGCCGGACAGAAGCAGCGTGATGAAGACGAAACGAATGCCGAAATCTGCGAGCAGCGGGCCCATGATATTCGGCAGGATTTCGGAAAATATGATGTAGAGAATGCTCTCGCCACGGGTGCGGGCAACGGTAATGTAATCCATCGTATTGACATTCACCGCAAGCGCGCGGGCAAAGCGATATGCGCCGGGCGTGTAGATCACTGCCAGCATGACGATCAGGACATTGATCGAGGAGCCGATCGCGGCGGCGACCACCAGGCCGGAAAGCTTGCTGGGGATGGAGTTGAGCGCATCGAGGAAGCGGCTGAGAACTGTATCGAACCAGCCGCCGATGACGGCCGCGGCCATGCCCAGCGCCGTGCCGCTGAAACAGGCGATGCAGACAGCGGCGAGCGAGATGCCTACCGTATAGCGCGCGCCCATCATCAGCCTTGAGAGCATGTCACGCCCTAGATAATCGGAGCCGAAAAGCAGTTTGCTGCTCATGGGCCCGAAATAATCCTCGTCGACGATTTCGCCGATCGGGTAGGGGATGATGTGCGGGGCTGCCAACGCAATGACCGCCCAGAAGACGATGATTGCAAGCCCGATCATTCCGACCCAGCTGAAGCTGTAGCTGAACTTGCTCGACAGGGGCGTGGATAGGGTCATGTCAGCGCAGCCTCGGATTGGCAAGAATGGCAACGATATCCGCAAGCGTGATCAGGGCGAGATAACCAATGCAGAAGATGATGGCGCAGGATTGGATGAGCGGCAGGTCGCGCGTCGAGACGCCATCGACCATCAGCTTGGCAACGCCCGGATAGTTGAAGATGGTCTCGACGATGATGACGCCGCCGACGAGGTAGGACAGCGACAGCGCGATCGCGTTGGCGATCGGACCCACTGCGTTGGGCAGCGCATGATACAGCACGGCACGTGGGCGTGACGCACCTTTAAGAAGGGCAGCTTCAACATAGGGCGTGTTGATCGTGTCGATGACTGCCGCTCGAGTCATGCGGATCATCTGCGCCGACACGACGAAGGCAAGCGTGATGACCGGCATGGCATAGATTTTCAGCACCTGCCAGAAGGACGTTACCTCGTTGGCGAACGAAAGTGCGGGCAGCCATTTGAGATAGACGGAAAAAATGAGGACTGCAGAGGTGGCGATCATGAATTCGGGCACGGAGATGACGCCGATCGTCAAAACCGTGACGATGCGATCATAAAGAGAGCCGCGAAACATCGCCGCTGTAATGCCGAGGGTCAGGGCGATGGGGACTGAAACCAGCGTGGTGATGCCGGCAAGACGCATCGTATTGACGAAACGTCCGCCGATCAGGTCCGCCACCGCCACATTGTTGACATAGGAGGTTCCGAGATCGCCTTGTATCAAACCGGTGAGCCAGCGAAAGAAACGGAATACGGCCGGTTCATCGAGGTGCATGGCAGCACGAAGACCGGCCACGGCGTCTGGGGTGGCAGCCTGCCCAAGCAGAATGGTCGCGGTATCACCGGGCAGCATGGCGGTTGCGAAGAAGACCGCAAACGAGACGATCAGCAGTGTCAGGCCTGCGATGAGAAGCCGGTGCACAATGAGATTGAGTACATATGTCCTCAAGATCGGCTCCCTGATTTTGAGAGATTCGAGTCGCCTGCAGCATCGCTTTAAGCGGAAACGATACCTGAAAAGCGCGGCAGGAATGGCAGGAGACACATGTCTCCCGCCATCATGCATAAAGGTCAGGCGTCGAGCCAGACGTATTCGGCAAAAGCGTAGCCCATCATGCCACCAAGTGGGTTGGCTTGCAGGCCCTTCAGCTTTTCGGTGATGGCATCGACATTCGATATGTAGACGGGAATGATGGTGCCGGCCTCTTCCGCGATCATGACCTGCATCTGGCCGTAGATCTCCTTGCGTTTGGCTTCATCGAGAAGGCCGCGCGCTTCAACCAGCATGCTGTCGAACTTTTCCGACTTGTACTGGCTTTCGTTCCAGGGCGCATTTGAGGCGTAGAGAAGCGAGAACAGGATATCGGGCGTCGGACGCGGATTGATGTTGCCGAAATGGATGGGCGCCTTCAGCCAGTAGTTCGACCAGTAGCCGTCATTTGGAACACGCTGGACGTCGAGGTTCATGCCGATTTCGGCCGCCGACTGCTGTACAATCGTCGCCATTTCAACGGCGGAGGTGGCAGCATCGGAGGTGATCAAAGGAATTTTCTGCCCGAGGACGCCAGCTTTTTCGAAGTGGAACTTCGCCTTGTCCGGATCGTAAGCCTTGGGCTTCAATTCGGCGTTGTGATAGACGCTTGCCGGCGAAATCGGCTGATCGTTGGCGACCTCGGCAAGGCCGCGCAGAACCGACTTCTGGATCTGCTCGCGGTTGGTCACGTATTTCATGCCCTTGATGAAATCGGCCTTGTCGCCCGGCGTCATGTCCAGGCGGATATTCAGGTCGGTATAGTTGCCGGATGTTGTCTTGGAGAGCACAAAGCCGGGCTGGCTCTCGACCAGGCGCATCGAACGCGGTTTGATCGAGGCGGCGAGGTGAATGTCGCCGGAAACGAGCGCGTTCACGCGGGCATTGTCGTCAGAAATTGCGAAGAATTCGAACGAATCCACATGAGCGCCGCCTGATTTGAAATAGTTCGGGTTCTTGGCGAAGATCGACTTCACGCCCGGCTCGAAGGTTTCGAGCTTGAACGCGCCGGTACCGATGCCCTTGGAGAAATCGGTCGTGCCGTCCTGAACGATCATGAAGTGATGTTGCGACAGGATGGTCGGAAGGTCGGCATTAGGGTTGGCGAGCGAGATCTCGACCGTCGTCGGATCGATGCTCTTGACGTCTGTGATCTGCTTGGCAATCGCGTTGACCTTGGAGCCTACGGCCGGATCAAGATGGCGTTTCAGCGAAAACACGACGTCAGCGGACGTCAGCGACTTGCCGTCATGGAAGGTCACGCCGGAGCGCAGCTTGACGGTCCAAGTCTTGGCGTCCGCACTTTCGACCTTCTCGGCGAGTTCCATCTGCACGACACCGGCCTGGTCGAGGAATGTGAGACGATTGTAGAGGGCACAGCAGCGGACGTAATCGGTGGAAAGGGAAGCTTTGGCCGGATCGAGCGTGTCCGCGGTCGAAGACGACCAGCCGGCTGCCTTGAGGTTTCCGCCGCTCTTCGGAGTCGCGGCGATGGCATCGGATGCGCGACCAAGGATCAGGCCGCCGGCAGACATTGCAACGCCGCCAGCAAGCATCATGCTGAGCAGTTCGCGCCGGGTGGCTCCGCGGCGAATGGCATTCTCGACCATTGCGTCGTCCGACGCAGTCCAGTTGGTGATCTTACTGTTCATGTCATTCCCCTTTTCACCGTTTGCGGGTGGCCGGTCTTCAGCCGGCTTGGCCCGATGTTGCGAAGATCGTTGATGGTCAGTTTTCGTTGGCAACCCTCACGGCTTCGGCCAGTTCGGCCATCGAAGTGAAGTGGTAGTCGGGCTTGGTGAATTCGGCCGGCTCGATTGTGCCCCCGTACCCTTTTTGAGCGTGTCGGCGCTGGATCCAGCAATTGATCAGGCCGAGCTGCCGCGAGATGCCGATGTCATGATACTGGCTCTGGGCGACGTGAAGGATGTCATCCTTGCCAGCACCTTCGGTGGAGACGAAGTCGAATACGTGGTGGAAAAATGCTGGATCAGGCTTCTCGGTGCCCGTGTCATCTGCGGTGAAGGCGGCGTGGAACGGGTTTCCAAGCTCCTCGGAGAAGAACTCGAATGCCCAGCGACGCGCATTGGTCATCGCGATCAGGCGGTAGTGCTGCCTCAACTCAGCCAGCGCTTTTGCGCTGTCCGGAAAAGCCTTCCAGTTTTTCGCAGAGTCACGCAGGCGTTCGCCATTGGCCTTGTCTGTCGGCAAGCCGAGTTTGGGCGCGATCAAGAGATAAACGCGGACAAGGTCATCTGGAAACAGGTCGGTCGCGTCCGAATAGCGTGCGACACGATACAGCGCGAGTGCTTCTTCCGCATCGACTTCAACGCCATTCTCTGCACCGATTTCCTTGAGGCAGGTGGTCAATCCGCCTTCGAAATCGATAAGCGTGCCGACGACATCGAACGTCAGGTATTTGAATTCTGTCAGAGATTTGGTCACGTTAGCATCCCAGTTTCGAAGCAGATGACATTGCGTTGTGCCAAGTGCCGTAGATTATGCTGTTCCATGCCCTGTTCGTTTTCCCCTCCCTTTGCGGGTTTTATCGGGGTTTGGGCTTTTATTGGATTGAAGTTTGACAGTTTACCCCCGCCGTTTTCTCCGAATCGGCGGGGTAGTGCGGCAGAAAGTTCTGAAATTTGCCGGTTGGCGGTATAAGGGCTGAGGCGCAATCTGCGCTCAATCCTTCAAAGCCTTGCGGACATCGGCGTCTTCCAGCGTCTGATCAAGGGTTTTCGCCGTCCGCTCTATGATCGCATCGATTTCGTCATCGGTGCAGCAGAGCGGTGGAGCATAACCGAGAACGCCGGTGGCGAAGGCACGGATTACCAAGCCATTGTCCCAGGCGCGCTCGAAGATTCGCCGCGCGGGGGCCGCCTCCGCGGGAAGTGGGGTCTTGGCCGCCTTGTCGGTCACAAGCTCGATCGCTGCCAGCATGCCGCGTCCGCGAACATCTCCGACCAAAGGGTGGTCTTTCAGACCTTCGAGACCGGCCATCAGCCGTGCGCCTGCCTTGATGCCGTTTTCCAGCAGGCCGCCCTCTTCGTAAAGTCTCAGGACTTCAAGGCCGACAGCCGCACTGACAGGGTGGGCGGAATAGGTATAGCCGTGACCGACCGCTGAAGCGCCCGCGCCATCGGCGATTACCTGATAGACATGATCGGCCATGAACACGGCCCCCATCGGGACGTAGCCGGACGTCAGTCCCTTGGCCGTCGTCATGAAATCGGGAACGATCTCATCTTCGCTGCAGGCAAAAAGTGGGCCGGTGCGACCGAAACCGGTGATGACCTCATCTGCGACAAACAGGATGCCATATTCCTTGCAGAGATTGCGCATCGCCTTCAACCAGCCCTTTGGCGGAACGATGACGCCGCCGGAACCCTGGATTGGCTCGGCATAGAATGCTGCAACCCGGTCCGGGCCGATCGTCTCGATCTTGTCCTTCAACTGCGCAAGCGAGGCGTCGATGATCGCCTGCGGATCCTGGCCGGCCGGATTGCGGTAAGGATAGGGCGACGGAATCTTGTGCTGCCATTCGAAGGGAATGCCGAAGCCTGTATGGAAATTGGCAAGCGCGGTCAGGCCAGCACCGACCGTCGAGGAGCCATGATAGCCCTGTTCGATGGAAATGAACTGGTCACGCTGCGGCTGGCCCTTGGCAATCCAGTAGTAGCGGATGAAACGGATTGTGCTGTCGACGGCATCGGAACCGCCGAGCGTGAAATAGATGTGCTTCAGATCGCCCGGAGCGCGATCGGCCAATTCCGCCGCAAGGCGGATGGCGGACTCCGAACCAAGGCCGAAATAAGCGGTGGCATAAGGCAGCTCACGCATCTGACGCGCCGCAGCCTCGACGATCGAGTCATGGCCATAACCGGCATTGACGCACCACAGCCCGGCAAAGCCGTCGATCAACTGATGGCCGCGGGCATCGGTAACAGTCGCTCCCTTGGCAGAGGTCAGAACCCTTACGCCCTGCTGTTCATGACCACGATAGGACGCGACGGGATGCACCAGATGAGCGCGATCGAGTTCGATGAGAGAGTTGCTGAGCATGACGTTCTCCGGATCAGCCAAGAGCTTGGTTTGCAAGGGCAAAGGTCGTGGCCGTTGATGTGGCGGATGGAATGGGAAGAGGGCGCGACATGGCGATGCCGCCGCCGACATGGGAAAGGGCGTGTTCGGAAAGCCAGTCAGAGAGACCGGCTGCGCCGGTTGTATCGACCCGGACGAAGCTACCGGCCCGCTGAGCCAGGAAATGCGATACCAGTAATTTCGCGTCCTCGGCATTGCTGGCGACCACGGGGCCGATGACCTCGCCGCGACCGAAAGCGCGGATGCAGGCAAAACCGGTAATGTCATCATCGTGGCGGATGACGGAGAATTCGCCGATCTCGAATAACTTGGTCATGAGTGCTGTGCGATCGGCACCGAATGCCTGCCGGTCGAGCACTGTTATCGCAGGCAGGTCGTCAGCTGTTGCGGACTGCGTATTCGCCGGAGATAGTGCCGATGCGACAATGCCTTGGTGTTGCAGGATCGTGCCGGTTTCGCGAAATCCCAGCTTTTCATAAAGGGGAAGCCCGTCGCTGGTAGCGATCAGGCGAAGAGGTCGCGTGCCGCCGATAGTCAGAGCTGCATCCATCAATCGCCGGCCGAGGCCGCGACCGCGCATGGTGGAATCGACAATGACCATATTGATCGTCGCGCAGTCTGGACCATAGGGCGTGACCAGAGCGGTACCGACCACCGTACCGTCGCTCTCGACTGCAACCACGCCCTCGCTCAACTGCTGGACAACCTGCCAGTCTTCCCGACGGTGCGGCCAACGGGCCTCTTGCGAGAGACGAATGGCAGCCGCCAGATGGTCGGCGGTAAAGGCCTTGATCTCGATGTCTCCCACCTGCATGGACGATGCTCCTTTTCTGCATTCAAGTTTCGCGGGGAAGATGCCGGACGATTATCCGAAGGCGGTGGCTGTAACGATATCTTTCGCCAAAGCGGTGGTACGTTGCCGCATCTTATGCCGTGACTGGAGCTCGGCGGCGCGCTTCAGGATGATCCCGGCTGGGCGTCCGGGGGCGTTTGTGCAACCAAATGCCAAAGCGGCGGCAGGATACGGAACTTTCTGCTTCGAATGAGGGGAAATCAGTCGGCAGACGAGCGATAAGCGGTTCTATTATCCGTTATCACCGAAAGGCCAGCCAGGCCGTCCAAGGCCCCCAACGGCCCCCTTGCAAGGATGAAGCGCATGACCATCTTCCGCCCGAAATACATCACCTTCGATTGCCATGGTACTCTGATCAACTTCCAGATGGCGGAAGCGGCGCGCGACCTTTACGACGACCGTCTCGATGAGCCGGCCATGCTGGAATTCATCAGCAATTTCGCAGGCTATCGGTTCGATGAAATCATGGGCGCCTGGAAGCCCTATGCCGAGGTCGTCTACAACTCGCTGGAGCGGACCTGCAAGCGCAATGGCGTCACCTTCAAGGATGCGGATGCCACCATGGTTTATGAGCGCGTCCCGACCTGGGGGCCGCATGCGGATGTGCCGGCCGGACTTGCCAAGGTCGCCAAGGAGATCCCGCTGGTCATCCTATCCAACGCCATGAACGACCAGATCCCGTCCAATGTCGCCAAGCTTGGCGCACCCTTCCATGCCGTCTACACGGCGGAGCAGGCCAATGCCTACAAGCCGCGCTTCCAGGCTTTCGAATACATGTTCGACATGCTCGGCTGCGGCCCGGAAGACATTCTTCATTGCTCATCGTCCTTCCGCTACGACCTGATGTCGGCCCATGATCTCGGCATCAAGAACAAGGTCTGGGTCAATCGTCGCCACGAGCCGGCAAACCCCTATTACGGTTACACGGAAATCGCCGATATCTCTGGTCTACCGGGCGTCGTAGGGCTCTAGAATCCAGAAAAGGCTTTGTCTGATGAAATACGTCTCTTACTGGCATGACACGGCATCCCGTTTTGCGGGAGCCGTTCAGGGACCTGTCGAGGGTCATTACGACGTTGCCGTCATCGGCGCGGGGTTTACGGGACTTGGCGCTGCACGGCAGCTGGCAATGGCAGGCGCCAAGGTCATCGTGCTCGAGGGAGATACCGTCGGCTTCGGTGCTTCAGGTCGCAATGGCGGCCATTTGAACAACGGCCTGGCGCATAGTTACCTCGCGGCCAGGCAGGAACTGGGTAAGGAGCGCGCAATCGCGCTTTACAAGGCGCTCGATGATTCGATCGATACGCTGGAGGCAATCATTGCCGACGAAGGCATCGACTGCAATTTCCGTCGTGCCGGCAAGCTGAAGCTCGCATCCAAGCCGCAGCATTTCGCGGGGCTTGCGAAGAACTTCGAGGCCGTGAATGCGGAAGTCGATCCGGATACGGCACTTCTCTCACCCGCGGATCTGAAGAGCGAAATCGGCTCTCCCTTCCATGGCGCGATGCTGTCTAAGAAAAGCGCGATGATGCATATGGGGCGTTATGCGGTCGGGCTTGCGGAGGCTGCAGGGCGACGCGGCGCGGCGATCGTCGAAAATGCGCTGGTGACCGAGCATTCGCAGACTGGTGGCCGGCACAGGCTGAAAACCTCCAAGGGCGTTGCCACGGCTGATAACGTGCTGATGGCGACGGGTGCCTATACGACGCCGAATTTCGGTTATTTCCGCCGGCGCATCATGGCTGTGGGCAGCTTCATCATCGCGACCCGGCAGCTGACGGATGCGGAAGTGGCTGCCACCATGCCCGGTAACCGCACTTGCGTGAACACGATGAATATTGGCAATTACTGGCGATTGTCGCCGGATAACCGGCTGATCTTCGGCGGCAGGGCGCGGTTTTCCGCCACATCCGACCAACGTTCTGACGCCAAGAGCGGGGAGATCCTGCGCGAAAGCCTGGCCCGAATCTTTCCGCAGCTCGCCAAGGTCGAAATCGATTACTGCTGGGGCGGTCTCGTTGACATCACCAAGGATCGTTATCCGCGTGCCGGCTATCATGACGGGCTGTGGTACGCGATGGGCTATTCCGGCCATGGCGCGCAGCTTGCCACGCATCTCGGCATGACAATGGCGGATGCTATCCTCGGCAGGCCCGACAGGAACCCGGTCAAGGATCTCGACTGGCCGGCTGTACCCGGTCATTTCGGCAAACCCTGGTTCCTGCCGTTTGTCGGCCTGTATTTCAAGTTGCTCGACAAGATTCAGTAAGCCGGCTCCGGTTTGGTGATCGGTGCTCAAAACGAAAACGGTGGGGTTGCATGCAACTCCGCCGTTTTTGCTATGTATTCAAGGTCATAGCTCAGGCGAGCCCGCCGATGTGGAAAGTCTTTACTTCCAGATATTCGTCAATGCCGAGTTGCGAGCCTTCGCGGCCGAGGCCGGATTGCTTGACCCCGCCAAACGGTGCAACCTCGGTGGAGATCAGGCCGGTATTGAGTCCGACCATGCCGAATTCGAGCGCCTCGCCCACACGCCATGCCCGCTTGAGGCTTTCCGTGTAGAAATAGGCGGCCAGGCCGAAGGGCGTGCCGTTGGCAATGGCGATCGCTTCGTCTTCGGTTTCGAAACGGAAGAGGGGCGCGACAGGGCCGAAGGTCTCCTCACTGGCGAGTTGCATGTCGATGGTCGCCCCGGACAGGACGATCGGTGCGGTATATTGCCCGCCGGCCGGAAGGTCGGGCTTGTCGGAGATGATCGTCGCGCCCTTGGCGAGCGCATCTTCGACATGGCGGTTGATCTTGGCGATTGCAGCATCGTTGATCATCGGGCCGATCGATACACCTTTCTCGGTGCCGGGTCCGACCTTCATGGCATTGACCCGTGCCGTGAGTTTTTCGGCGAACCGATCATAGACGCCCGACTGCACCAAAATCCTGTTGGCGCAAACGCAGGTCTGGCCGCCATTGCGGAATTTCGAGATGATCGCACCTTCGACCGCGATATCGAGATCGGCGTCGTCGAAAACGATGAATGGCGCGTTGCCGCCGAGCTCGAGAGAGAGGCGCTTGACGCTGTCGGCAGCCCCTCGCATCAGGAGCGAGCCAACGGGTGTGGAGCCGGTAAAGGAAATCTTGCGCACCGTCGCATTGGCCATGATCTCGGTGCCAATCTCCTTCGGCATGCCGGTGACGATATTGATCACACCGGCAGGGATTCCCGCCATTTCGGCCAGCACGCCCATCGCCAGCGCCGAGTAAGGCGTGAATTCTGATGGCTTCACCACGACAGTGCAGCCGGCCGCGAGCGCCGGGGCGATCTTGCGGGTGATCATGGCATTCGGGAAGTTCCATGGGGTAATGATACCGCAGACGCCGACAGGTTCCTTCAGAACGATGATGCGACGGTCCGGCGTCGGCGAAGGGATGGTCTGACCGCCGATGCGGCGGGCTTCTTCCGCGAACCATTTCACGAACGAAGCGCCATAGCGAATTTCGCCGCGCGCTTCATCGAGGGGCTTGCCCTGTTCGGTGGTGAGTATCAGCGCCAAATCTTCGATATGCTCGATCATCAAACCATACCAGGTCTCAAGCAGTGCGGCGCGCTCCGCATGGGTTTTTTTCTTCCATGCGGGATAGGCTTTATCTGCGGCCTCGATCGCAGCGCGGGTTTCGTCGCCGCCCATATCGGGAACGGTGCCGATGATCGTCTGGCTTGCGGGATCGGTGACATCGACTGTCTTGCCCGAGCGGGCAGTAAGCCACGTCCCGCCAATCAGGCCTTCCTGCCGAAACAGGGATGGAAGGTTCAAATTCTGCATGAATCCGGTCCTCGATAAGATGTCAGATTGCTGCAAGCAGCGCAGCAGTGATCGCGTCCGTGCGGTCCTTGCCGGGGACCGTGCCGATGCCGCTTGCCGTGGTTGCCTCGATCGCCTTCATGACCGTGGCTGCGGCTTCTTTCTCTCCCAGATGGTCGAGCATCATGGCGCCGGACCAGACGGTGGCAATCGGGTTGGCAATGCCAAGATGGGCGATATCGGGTGCGGAACCGTGCACCGGCTCGAACATCGACGGGGCGTTGCGATCGGGATTGATGTTGGCAGAAGCCGCAAAGCCAAGCCCTCCCTGGATGGCGGCGCCGAGATCTGTCAGGATGTCACCGAAAAGGTTCGAGGCGACCACGACATCGAGGCTTTCAGGCGCCATCACCATACGCGCCGCCATGGCGTCGATGTGATAGCTGGTAACCTCGACATCCGGATATTCCGCTGCAAGCTCTCTCGTCACGTCGTCCCAGAACACCATCGAATATTTCTGGGCATTCGATTTGGTAACCGAAGCAAGCTTGCCGCGACGGCTCTTCGACTGCTCGAAGGCAAAGCGCAGGATACGTTCCACGCCGTTGCGGGTGAAGATCGAGGTCTCGACGGCGACCTCGTCGGAGCTACCCTGATGAATACGTCCGCCGGCACCGGAATACTCGCCTTCGGTATTTTCGCGGATGCAGAGGATGTCGAACTCCGTCGCCTTGAGCGGGCCTTCCACACCGGGCAACAGCCGATGGGGGCGGATATTGGCATATTGCACGAAGCTCTTGCGGATCGGCAGAAGCAGGCCGTGCAGGGATACCGAATCCGGCACCTCCGCCGGCCAACCGACAGCGCCGAGCAGGATGGCATCGAAGCCCCGCAGTGTCTCGATGCCGTCTGCCGGCATCATCGCACCGGTTTGCTTGTAGAAGGCGCAGGACCAAGGGAAGTCCGTACCCTTTAGGCCAAATCCGTGCTTGCCCGCTGCCTTCTGCAGCACCGACCATGCGGCTTTGGTCATGTCGCGGCCGATACCGTCGCCGGGGATCAGGGCTATCTTATGTGTGTTCATGTTCTTCATCCTCAGAGACTTATCAAGACGCTTTTGCTTTTGCGGTTGGCCTGGAACGCTTCCCGGCCGAGATCCTTGCCGATGCCCGACTGCTTGTAGCCGCCTGTCGGCAAAATGTGGTCGCGCGAACGGCCGTAGCGGTTGACCCAGATCGTGCCTGCCTGCAGACGGCGGGTAAGCCGGATTGCGCGCGAAAGATCGCTGGTGAAGAGGCCGGCGGCAAGGCCGTAGCTCGGGTGGTCGGCAAGCGCCATGGCTTCCTCCTCGTCCTCGAATGTCTGCAGGGTCAGGACAGGGCCGAAGATTTCCTCAATCACAGCTGGGGAGGTTTGGTTGATGCCGGTTAACAGTGTTGGCGCATAGAAATAGCCGGGCATATCCATGGAGTTACCGCCGGTCAGGCATTCCGCGCCGGCGGCGACCGAAGCCGTGACGATCTCACCGATGCGCTGGCGTTGCCTGTCGGAGATGATCGGCGAATACTGGCTTGCCGCATCCCAGGTCGGACCCGGCACAATGCTCTTCATCCTGTTGAGAATGGCCTCGATCAGCGGGCCTGCGGCGCTCTTCTCGACGATCAGCCGGGATCCTGCGACACAGGCCTGCCCGGCATTGCTGGTGATGCTTGCCGTCACCGCCGCCGCCGCCTTTTCGATATCGGCATCGGCAAAGACGATCTGCGGGCTCTTGCCGCCCAGTTCCAGTGTCATCGGCTTGATACCGGTGCGGGCGATGTTCTCCATGATCGCCGAACCAGCACGCGTCGATCCGGTGAAACTCACCTTGGCGATGTCGGGGTGCCCGGTAATGGCGTTGCCGGTGGTCATTCCGTCGCCAAGCACGATGTTGATCAGACCTGCCGGTATACCGGCCCGCACCGCCAGTTCCGCAAGGTAGAGCGTCGAGAAAGGCGTCATCTCGGACGGTTTGAGGACGACGGCGTTACCTGCGGCAAGCGCAGGTCCGAGTTTCCAAGCGGCCATGTTGATCGGAAAATTCCATGGGGTGATGGCGCCGACCACTCCATAGGGTTCTGTCATGATCATGCCGAGATTGCCGTCGTCGGTCGGCACCAGATCGCTGCCCTCTTTGTCGGCGAACTCGGCGAAAAAGCGGATCTGCTCTGCGGATACGGCGATATCGCCCGCAACCAGCTGTCCGACCGGGCGGGTCGAGGAGATGGCCTCCAGCCGGGCGAGCGTTTCCGCTTCCTGCTCGATGAGATCGGCCCAGCGATGCAGGAGGTTCAGGCGCTCGCGCGGGCGAATGCCACCCCAGTTGCTTGTCTTCAGGGCTGATTTCGCAGTCTGCACGGCGTGGTCGACGAGCTCCGCGTCGGCAATCGGGCAGCCAGCATAGGTTTTCCCATCGGAGGGGCGGTGCATAGGGATGACACCTTCGGCAGCGACAAGCCGATCGCCGATAAAATGTCCATTAGGCAAAGCCAGACTGTCGGGATCAAAACTCAGGCTCATCGTTATGCCTCCGGTTACATGACGACGATACCGTCGTTTGCGCATGTTTACTCATCGTGTCTCGGCAACTTGCCGAAGGCGGCACGGACCGATGACAAGTCGCGCCGCCTGTCGTCATGTCACGGCGTGACGGTGATGTAGATCTTGCGAACGGTTTCGATGGTTTTCCAGACGCCGACGAAACCGGGCTTCATGACAAAGCTGTCACCGGCCTTGTAGACGACTGGCTCGCCGTCCTTGGGGATGATTTCGACGGCTCCAGAGATGATGTGGCAGAACTCGAAGGTCTCGCCCTTGATCGAGTGGGTGAGGCCGGGGGTTGCTTCCCAGACACCGGTATGGATCAGCTCGCCATGCGCTTCATCCTGCGCCCATGTCTTGAACTGCGGATCGCCGGAGATCAGCCTTTCGGGCGTGGGGCGTCCTTCACGCGGCGCGAAAGACGGGTTCGGTTCGATAGTCTTCAGGAGAGACATGGTTGTCCTTTCGAGGTTGACGTTTCAGTAGCCGCGACGTCTGTCGACAAGGCCGACCGGATCCAGTCCGGCGCGAAGCCTCTTGATGTTGTCGATCACGGCGCGCGCGGCCGTATGGGGTTGGGTGATGCTGGCGATATGCGGGGTCAGCAAGATCTTCTCATGCCGCCAGAATGGATGACCGGCGGGAAGCGGTTCGGGGTCGGTCACGTCGATCACGGCCGAGGAAAACTGGCCGTCATCGAGGGCACTGAGCAATGCATCATGATCGAGTTGCGGGCCGCGCCCGACATGGACGAGGCCGGCGCCTTTCGGCAGCACGTTAAAGAGGTCGCGGTTCAGAAAGCCGCGTGTCTCGTCGGTCAAGGGAAGCAGGCAGATCAGAATGTCTGTTTCGGAGAGCATCGCCTTGAGACCGTCAGCGCCGCTGTAACAGTGGACGCCGTCGATGCTGCGCTCCGACCTGTTCCAGCCGGAAAGGGGAAAGCCGAAGGGCTTCAGCCGATCGAGCACAGCCTGACCGAGATTGCCCAGCCCCAGGACGCCGACACGTCGATCGGCGGCCTGGGTTTGCGGCAGGACCTTCCATGCTTCGGCCTTCTGCTGCTGCAGATAGGCAGGCAGGTTGCGGTGAAGGGCAAGCACGCCCAGCACCACATATTCCTGCATCATCCGCGCGATGCCTTCTTCAACCATCCGCACGATCTTTACATGTTCCGGCACCGATGCCGTGCTGAACTGGTCTATGCCGGCGCCGGTGGAAAACAGCACTTCGAGATTGCGGTAACGAGCAAGGTTTTCCGGAACCGTCCAGGTGATGAGATAACGAACGGCATCAGGATCGACGGTCGAAGGAGCCATGGAATAGGGCAGATCGGGAAGGTCGCGGGCAAAGGCTTCCCTGAAAATCTGGCCGCGTGCCGCATCGGAATGGAAGAGGAAGGTCATTGTTCTGTTCCCATCTCGGGTTCGAGGCGGCATGTCAGGCCGAGCGCTTCGATCATGGCTTGGCAGGCAGCCAGTTCGCTCGCCTGGATGAATTCATTCGGCCTGTGTGCACGGGCGATATCGCCCGGCCCGCAGATGATCGCGTCGATGCCGGCCTGCTGGTAGAGACCAGCCTCAGTGCCATAACTGACGGCCGCAAGCGGTTTGATGCCGGTAAGGTGTTCGAGAAGTGCGGCGAGCGGAGACGTCGATGCAAGCAGCAGGGAAGGGTAGGCGCTGAGCAGTTGCCAGTCGACCTCAAAACCTCGGGCGGCGAGCGCTTCGGCTGCGGCTTTCACTGGAGCAAGCAGAGCCTGCGGTTCGGCGGACGAAATGGCCCGAGCTTCTATATCAAGCGTGCAGACGTCCGGAATGACATTGACCGCCTGCCCGCCGTGGATGGTGCCAATGGAAATGGAGGAGTAGGGGGGCTCGAACTCACTTTCAAACGGACCGTTCGTCAACTCCGCTGCAGCAGTCACTGCGGCCTGTAAAACCTCAGTTATCGCATGGATGGCATTCAGCCCGAGATCGGGACGAGAGGAGTGTCCTGATCGCCCTTTGACCAACACCCTCGCTGCTGCCTTTCCTTTATGCGCGAGGATGGCTCGCATGCCGCTCGGCTCTCCGATGATTGCGCCAAGGGGTGGCGCACAGAGATCGGGCAATCGGGCAAGCAGATGCGGCACGCCACGGCAGCCAGCCTCCTCGTCATAGGAAAACGCAAGGTGGATCGGTCGGGCGAAAGGAGCGGCGACAAGTGCGGGGACAGCCGCCAGAGCCGCCGCCAGAAATCCCTTCATGTCGCTGGTCCCGCGACCGTAGAGATTTTCGCCATCCGCCCGCAGCGTAAACGGATCGCTGCTCCAGCCGGTTTCTGTGGCCGGCACCACATCCATGTGGCCTGACAGAATGTAGCCGGGCCTGTCTGCGGGGCCGATGGTGGCGAAAAGATTGGCGCGGTCACCCTCGGGGCCGGCGAAGACATACGCATTGATGCCGAAGGACGATAGATAGCTCGATATCCAGTCAATGACATCGCCGTTGGGCGTGCCGACAACGGAGGGAAACCCAACCAGCTTTTCCAGGATGTCGTTTGTGCGCATCGATCTCGCCGTCATACCCAGTTGTTACATGCCGTAGAGACGGCATCTCCCCGCTTTATGGAGATCAAGGTTAGTTGTCGGGAAAAGGAATGGCTGCCGAAAGTCGGCGTCATACGGTGCAATCTTGTGCCGAAACTCATCTTCGCAGTGAAATGTTTCGCCGGGTGCGGGCTAGCATAATCGCCGGGAGCAAAGGTTTTGATTGGCCTTTGGGAAGAGTCCTGTCGTGGCTGGGTGAAGGATGCATACGAAGATACCACAGACATTGCATGTCGATGCATTCGAGATGCGCACTACCGACATTGCAGATGTCGAGCTTTCACAGCTTCAGGCACTGTCGATTTCCGTCGGATGGCCGCATCGGGCCCTTGACTGGCAGCATGCACGCGATGTCGGCCACGGCTTTGTCGCGTTGGACGAAATCGGCCGGATATCCGCTTCCACGATGTGGTTTCCTCACGGAGAGCAATTTGCCACGTTCGGCATGCTGATTACATCGCCTCGACTGCAGGCGAATGGAGCGGCGAGATGGTTGATGGAGCGTGTGCTGGCGGAATGCCCGGGCCGGCATATCCGCCTCAATTCGACCCGGGCAGCGCGACGTCTCTACACCTCGTTCGGTTTTCGTCCGCAGCGGACGGTGTTTCAATGTCAGGGCGAAGCAGTAACGCCCCCCGTTACACCCTCGCTAGCCGATGGCGTGGCGATCAAACGCCTGGATCGCAGCGATATCGAGGCGATGATCGCGCTGGACGTCCCTGCTTTCGGCGCAGAAAGGCGTTTCCATCTGCTTCGCCTATTCGAGAGCTCCATCTGTTACGGGCTCTACGATGATGACCGCCTGCTAGCCTATTCGATGAGACGGCGGTTCGGACGAGGACATGTGATCGGTCCCGTCGTCGCGTCCTGCGACGCTGACGCCATTGCGGTGACGCATCCCCATATCGTTGCGCATGTCGGCAACTTCCTGCGGATCGACCTTCGCTTCGAGGCCGGGGACTTCGCCAATTTCGTTCAGCAGTCCGGCATGTCGGTCTATGACACGGTCAAGACGATGGTGACGTCGGAGGCTGCGAGTTATGGCGAAAGTGATGGCGGAAAGCCAATTGTTTACGGTCTTGCTTCGCAATCCTTTGGCTGAATATACGCTTTCAGCGCTGGTCCCAGCGATCGCGCATCTCGTAGAACAGGACGGCGAGCGGCAGGAACCAGGGCTTGCCGTAATAGAGCGGACGGCTGCGGAACGGCAGGTCCTCATAGACGCTATGCTGGCGCTCGATGCCCAGCATACGCTCGGCGATCGCATGGCCGAACCAACTGGCGCGGGCAATGCCGGTACCATTGTAACCGCATGCGTAGTAAACGCCTTCGTGCTGGCCGAGATGCGGCAGCTTGTCGAAGGTGAAACCAGTCTGGCCATGCCAGTAGTGCGAGATCCGCGTCCCGGTCAGCTCCGGAAAAACCTGCAGCATCTGCTTGCGCAGATGGGCGGCGTTCGCCGCGGCCACGTTTTCGCCCGTTACCTTGAGCACCCGACCGCCGAAAAGGATTCGCGTTCCATCGGGTGACGGCCGGTAATAGGTGACGACACGCTGGCTTCCGGCCAGCATGCGGCGTTTCGGTATCAGGCGATCCATGACGGCGGCCGGCAGTGTTTCGGTTGCAATGATCGCACTGCGGATCGGAATGATGCGGCGCTGCAGAAAAGGATAGAGCGAGCCGGTATAGCCGTTGGTGGCGAGAAGCACCTGCTTTGCCTCGATCTTCTGATGGCCCACCGATACCCGAAAACCCGCCGCTTGCCGTTCCAGTGCAGTCACGCGCACGCCACCGAACACTTTTGCGCCCGCGCGCTCGGCAGCTTGTGCCAAGCCTGCGACGTATCGTGCCGGATGCAACCCGGCATATCCCGGTATGGCAAGGCCTCCGTGGTAGAAGTCGGTGCCGATCTCTCCATGTTGCTCCGCGCGCGGTACGAGGTAGGCATCACAGGGCATGACCTTGCGGATACGGTCGAGTTGCGCGCCCATGGCATCGTAGGCGCGCGGCGTCACGGCACCGCGGAAATAACCGACCACGGAAAGGTTACAGTCGATTTTTTCCCGGTCGACGACATCCTTTACATGCTGCAGCGCGTGAAAGCTTTCGTTGACGATCGCCAAGGCTTTTTCCGGGCCATAGCCCATAGCCGCATCGAATGTCGCCCAGCCTGGACCCAGCATGCCGCCATTTCTTGAAGAGGCGCCCCAGCCGGGCGCTTCTGCATCCAGCAAGGTGACCTGGCGCCCCGCCTTGGCAAGCGTCAACGCCGCATTAAGGCCGGTAAAGCCACCGCCGACAATGAGCACATCGTTGCGGATAGGCAGATCCGTATCCGCGCTCACCGTTGGTTTCGCCGCCTCCCACCAATAGGGTTCGTTGACGGCGTCATCGGTGAAAAAACGGCCCTTCAGTGTCACCATGCTGGTCATGCCTCCAGAACACGCCTCAGGAAATCCTGCGTGCGCGGGTTTTGCGGCCGGCTCAACACTTCTTCGGGTGGTCCCTGTTCGACCAGGACACCGCCATCGAGAAAGAGCACGCGATCGGCAACCTCGCGCGCGAACCCCATCTCATGGGTGACGACGACCATGGTCATGCCTTCCGCTGCCAGCGACCGCATGACGGAAAGAACTTCGCCGACGAGTTCCGGATCGAGCGCCGAGGTCGGTTCGTCGAATAGGATGGCATCCGGCTGCATGCCGAGCGCCCTGGCTATGGCGACACGCTGCTGCTGGCCACCCGATAGTTGCGGCGGATAGCTGTCCGCCTTGGCGGCAAGCCCGACGCGCGTCAGCAATTCGCGCGCATGTTCCAACGCTTTTTCGCGAGGTTCCTTCTTAACGTAGATCGGCCCTTCCGCGACATTCTCAAGCGCCGTCATATGGGGGAAAAGGTTGAAGCGCTGAAACACCATGGCCACGCGGGTGCGGATGCGCCTGATGGTCCTGCTTGCGGTGTCGACGCGGTCGCCATGCACCCTGATTTCGCCGCCCTGATAAGTCTCGAGGCCGTTGATGCAGCGAAGCAAGGTCGATTTTCCCGAGCCCGAAGGGCCTATGATGCAAACGACCTCACCCTTTTTGACCGAAAAGGAGATGTCGTGAATGACTTCGATCGTGCCGAAACTCTTTCGGATGTTCTTCAGTTCGATGATGCTCATCGCGATTTCCCCAGACGTCGTTCAAGCCAGGAATTGAAAGCCGTCAGCGGCAGGCTCATGGCAAGATAGATGAGTGCGACAAGCGTGAAGATGATGGTGTTCTCGAAGGTGGAGGACGCGAGCAGTTTTCCCTGCAGCGAGAGCTCCGCCACCGTGATCGTGGACGCAAGTGACGAATCCTTCAGCAGCATGATCATGGTGCTGCCATAGGGCGGCAGCGCTACGCGGATCGCTTGGGGCAGGATGATGCGGCGCATCAGCATCCCCCAGCCCATGCCTATCGAAAGTGCGGCTTCCGTCTGCCCCCGATCGATCGCTTCGATGCCGGAGCGGAAAACCTCCGCCATGTAGGGCGAATAGGCGATACCGAGCCCGATTATGGCAGCCTGAACGGCGGTCAGCGACAAGCCGAGATCCGGCATGACGAAGTAGATATAGAACAGGATCACCATGCCGGGGATGCCGCGCACGATGATGATGATGGTGCTGGCAGTCCAGGCAAGCGGCGCTATGCCGCTTACCCTCATCGAAGCCCAGACCAGACCGAGCACCGTCGCAAGGACGAATGCTCCAATGGTCACGAGCAAGGTCAGATAGACGCCCTGCATCAGGATCGGCAGATAGCCGGGCGCCTGCTCGAAGAACTGAGACATGATTTTCGTCGCCGGATCTTAGAGGCCCCACTTCTTCTTGATCGCGTCGAAGCGGCCGTCCTTCTTCATATTGGCAAGACCTGCGTTGATCTTTTCCAGAAGCTCGGCATTGCCCTTGGTGACGGCGATATTGATCGGACCGACGACGGCGGGCTTGTAGGATTGAACGAGGCGAAGACCGGGAAAACGTCCCTGGGCGATGTTGTAAGCGAGGATGGGGTAGTCACCGACGCCCCCGTCCAGGCGGCCATTGGTGACGTCGCGCAGGATATCCGGCAGGGATTCGTAGGCGCTCACCTCGGACGGCGCACCGGAAGACTTCATGTAATCGATATAGCGGGTTCCAACCTGAGCGCCGAGTTTCTTGCCCTTGAGATCCTCGACACCAGTGTAGTCGGTGGTGTCCTTGTCAGAAACAACCAGACCTTCGCCATAGGCATAGACGTCCTGGCTGAAGTCGACGATCTTGGCACGCTCCGGCGAGCCGTACATGGCCGCGGAAATGATATCGATCTTTCCGGAGGTCAGGGAGGCAATCAGCGCCGAGAACTGCATCGGCTGGATTTCGATTTTGAACCCGCCGTCCTTGGCGATCTCCTCGATGACATCGACCATCACTCCCTGGATGGTATTCGTTTTCGCCTCCAGAAACGTGAATGGAGTACCTGTCGGAGTGGACCCGACCTTATAGACCGTCTGCGCCTGTGCTGCGTGAGCGGCGATCGAGAGAGATATGGCGACCAAAGTTCTCTTGAACCACATTATACCTGTTCCCTTGTTATATTTTTGAAAGAAATTCACGACGAGCGTTCTTCCGAGAAATGCTTGGAATTTCTCGGGAATTTTACAAAAGATGCAGAATTTTATAGCCCAGTGCAGAGCTATTGAAATCGACCGGCGGGACACAGTGTCTCATCTGGCCATCGCACGATGTTTCGAATGGCGAATATTACGCAGCAGATAATGCTGAATCACCAGCTCATTCGAAATCCGTTGACATGCAGGGATCTGAAGGGCAGGTGCGTGCGGAGCGGCCTGTGATGCCGACCGCCACCTTCTATTCCCGAGCGTCGCCGGCGAAAGGCCTGCCTATGCATCTAATATAGTCGATTGCCGGGTACCGTCCGATTGAAGCTTTGGCGAGCGTCCTGTATCGATCTCTCTCCTGAGATAACTTTGCGGCGGCCTCTCGGCCGATTTGGGCTTTCTATGCTGACGAAAAAAGGAAAGTACGGGCTGAAGGCGCTGGTGCATCTGGCGCAGCTCGAACCGGGCAGAACCGCCTTCGTGAGCGACATCGCCGAGCAGAACAACATCTCCAAGAAATTCCTTGATGCCATTCTGCTGGAACTGCGCAAAGGCGGCATTCTGCGTTCCAAAAAAGGTCCAGGCGGAGGTTACGCCCTGTCGAAACCGGCGTCGGAGATTTCCATAGGTCAGGCTGTTCGCATTCTCGATGGACCACTTGCCCCAATCAGATGCGCCAGCAAGACGGCCTTTGAAGCCTGCGACGACTGTCGTGATCCGGAAGACTGTCAGGTCAGGCATTCCATGGCGGAAGTCAGGGATGCCATTTCCGCGGTTCTCGACAATATGACGCTGGAGCAGATGGTGGCCAAGCGCTCCACATCTTCGATCGAAGAACAGAGACTCTGATTAGAATTGGCCGTTGGGCGGGGGAAGCCGGCCGTTCAAGTGGAAATCACCGATGGCGTGGTGCTTCCAGCGGACAGGATCGTGAACCGTGTGGGTGCGCGCATTTCGCCAGTGACGGTCAAGGTTCAGGGCTTCATCGGTGGCCGATGTGCCTGCAAGTTCGAACAGTGCGTTTGTTGCCTCCAGCGCGGCTTCCGTTGTGAGGATTTTTGCGGTTGCCACAGCTAGAGACGCTTCGGTCGCCGCTTCGGGTGAGGGGGATACCTGGGCCATATCGATCTTGCGCCCGGCGCGCTCCACGACTGCAGCCGCCGCCTCGATCCTTACGGCGATCGCGCCGGCCCTTGCGATCAATAACGGATCATCGCCTGCAATCTCGATGCCGAGATTGCGATTGCCCCGCGACCGGGTTTTGACGAAGTCGATCATGTCGGCAAATGCAGCGCGGGCGATCCCGAGATCGACGGCGGCATGGAGCAACTGGCCGAGCGAGCCCAGGGGTGTCGGCTGCTCGAAGGCCTTGTAGTGATCGATGACGCAGTCCGCGGCCACATAGATATCGTCTATCGTCACGGTGCCGCTTGCCGTCGTCCGCTGGCCGAAACCGGCCCAGTCGTCCGTGATTGTCAGGCCGTTTGTGTCGCGCGGGACGAGCGCCATCACGATACGGTCCTGCTGATCCAGCGCGAAGATGGCAATCCAGTCGGCGAACAGCGCGCCGGTCGAGTAATATTTCTGACCGGAAATTCGGTAGCCTGGTCCATCAGGGACCAATCTCGTACTGATCGCGCCCGCGGCGCCGGTGTGCCTTTCGGCGAGCGCATTGGCGAAATGATCACCGGCCAGCGCGCGCGAAAAGAAATAGCGTTTTTGCTCCTCGGTGCCGGCAAGCCTTAGTACTTCGAGGATATAAAAATGGTTCTGCGGGATCTGGCCGACAGAACTGTCGGCTTCCGACAGGATTGCCATGACTTCGGCGAGAAACGGATTGGAAATATCGGCGCCACCATATTCGGCAGGAACCGTGATCCCGAGAATTCCCGATTGTGCCGTCAGCTCCATTTCGCGATGGGGCAGAATACGCTGCCGGTCACGAAGGCTCGATCCGGATCGGATCACATCGGCGAGCGCCTTCGCGGCATCGATGGCCTCATCCTCAGTGCTTATGTAAGAGGCTACGGCTTTGAGCTTGTGCGTCAAGCTGATGATCCTGCTCATTCCACGCTCCTTGCATGAACGTGACATTCAGCCATGTCGTGGCTGTTTGGAGAAGAAACAAAGCGTTAAAAAGTGACGTAAGCTGAGCGTTTTTTGCTACCTCCACCCGCTCGAGAAGTTTGTCGGCCGAGGATGCAGAGTTCACAGGCCTTCCGTGTCCGGGCCATCGGTGTGTCGAGACTGTTACGGTCCGGATCTGCCGCATCGCCGCGCCGGCCGCATCGGGGCGTTTGGAATGTAGCGGAGAAATTAGGATCGGCAAATCATGGTCAATCCGTAACCTGATTTCGCAGCTTTCCTCCGTCGAGCAACAGCCTCACTGTTTTCGCCGCATTGCGCCGCATCTCGATTGCCGCGTGATCGGAATAAAAAGCGTTGTGTGGAGTGATGACCAACCGCCCGGAAATCCACTCTTCGCGGTTACGCCATGCCGTCAGCAAGGGATGGTCGCCTGGAGGTTCCTTGACCAGAGTGTCGATCGCTGCCGCAGCCAGATGGCCGCTGCGCAAGGCGGCTGCCAGCGCGTCGAGATCGTCAATCAGTTCGCCGCGGGCGGTGTTGACAACGATCGCTCCGGGTTTCAGCTGAGAAAGACCGGATGCATCGAGAAGCCCGCGTGTCTCGGCCGTCGCCGGACAATGGAGCGAGACCACATCCGATTGATTGAGAAGGTCTTCCAGCCGCTCCGTCCGCTCGTATCCGATCGCCTTTTCGTGACCCGGCGGCTGGCCCGGATCATAACCGAGGATACGGAAGCCGAAGGGTTTCAGCCGGTTGACGACGGCAGTCCCGATCCGGCCGACACCAACCACGCCGACTGTCGCCCTGTTGGAACGGGAAAGCGGCTTGAGGCTATGGACCTGCCATCCGGACGCGTAGCCGCGGGCTCGGGCGTCGTGTTCCCACAGCCGACGATGCAGGGAGAGGATCATCGCCAGTGCATGATCGGCAACCTCCTCGGTGCCGTAATCGGGATTGTTGGCAAAGGGGATGCCGGCAGCAGTCAGTGCGGTGAGATCGATCTTCTCGTAGCCGACGCCATAACGCACCACACCTTTGCAGCGGGTGAGGTGAGCAATGCTCCTTGTCCCGAGCCGGGCGCCCCAGACCATCAGCGCATCGAGCCTCGCCAGGCGATCAGGAGCAAAGGATGTCTCATCGGTTGAGCCAAAGAAATCGATCTCGACATCGCTGCCGAGCACGTCCGCTTCCAGATCAGGCGCGCCAATCATGTGGTCGGTAATGCCGACCACATATTTCCGTTCTGCTGCCATGTTCGATTGTCTCTGAGGCGCTATTGCGACGCGGGAATGGGAGCAAATTGGCGTGATTTGAAGGAATGCCGAAATGCCCCAGCCTATGCGCCGGCATCGGGGGTGCCCCTATGCCAGCATTGTTCGATGGCACCAGAGATCGATCGCACCATCGCGTTGGTCACGGTCTATTCCGCCGCGATTGCCGAAGAAATGGAACGCGCGCTGATCAGCAGCGATGCTTCCGCGAGTGCCTGGTTGACGCGGCCGAGGATCGCGGGCGAGGGGGCTCCCTCAATGAAGTCACGACCGGAAGCATAGATTGCCGTCGGCGTCACGAAGGCTTCGAAGAAGGCGAAAAGCGGGCGCAACTGATGCTCTACGACCAGCGAATGCCGGTCGCCGCCGCCCGTTGCCGTCAGGATGATCGGTTTGCCGCGCAGGTCGGACGGATCGAGCAGATCGATGACATGCTTGAACAGACCCGTATAGCTGCCCTTGTAGGTTGGCGAGCCGATCACGAGGGCTTCGGCTTCGATGATCGTTCGGATCACCTTGCGCGAGGCCGGATCCAGGTCCGCCACGGATCGCGCCGCTGCGAGCGATGCGCCGAGATCCTCGATGTCGAAGACTGCATGCTGCAAACCCGTTTGCCTCGCCAGCGTTTCCGTCACACTTTCCACGAAGCGCCTGGTGCTGGAGGGGCGGGAGAGGTTGCCGGCAAAACCGACGATCAGGTTATTGCTCATTCCGTTTTCCTTTCGGTGCTCGCTCCGCGGCAAGCTTAGGTTGGGGGCATTGCCTGTGTCAGGCGGTTTTCAGAATGGATACGGTAGCCGGATATTCCGGCGACGAGCTGGCTTGGAGCCGATTCCACCGGCCAAAGGCAGCGCGGCCGAGAATGGCGATCGACGTATCTTCCTGTGGTGCATGAACGAGGACAGATTGAACATCGCGGAAATGCCGCTCGAGACCTAGATCGGCGTTTAGGCCCGGATTGCCGATGCCGCGCACGGCGATTTCGACGGCCTCGCGGATCTGGCGGCCTGCAAGGAGGCGCGCCCGTATCAACGGCTCCGCATCGCCGGTGTTACGTTCAAGCGCGCCGAAAATAAGCTGGCGGGCGCCGGAAACGAGGAGGTCGATTTCGCCCGACAGCGTGACGAAACGTTCCGTGCGGGCAATGGGATGGCCAAGATTGGCGGGCACACGCTCATGGGCAAAACGGATGAAGGTTTCCTGCGCCGCCTCTGCCGCTCCGAGATAGAGCGCCGTCAGCGCCAGGTTGATAGCCGCATGAGCGCGGTTGTCCTGTTGGGCAACGGACGGATCGACGAGGTCCAGGACGTTTTCCGCCGGGATCTCGACATCCGTATATTCGACGTCATGCGATCCGGTGGCGCGCATGCCGAGGCTTTTCCAGTTCTCGATGACGGTGATACCCGGCAGGCCGTTGGCAACCACAAAGGTTCCGACCCGTGCCGGCGTCTCGTCCGTATGTGCCCACACAAGGAAATGCGTCAGCCCATGCGCGCCGGTGACGAAACGTTTGCGACCCGTGATCGACCAGCCGTTTGCTGTGCGGCGGGCTTGGGTGGCTGGCAGGCCGCCACGGGCGGGTGAGCCGAGTTCGGGTTCGACGCGGGCGGCGTTGAGGAGCAGGGGGCGGTGTTTCGCATCTGCCAGAAGCTGCCGGTACAGACCTTCCGGCCAGTGGTTTTTTGTTGCCTGACCGAGATGATTGAAAATCGTCATAGCGCTGATGAGCGCGACCGATGGATCGCCACGTCCAAGTGCCGCAAGAATGTGGGCCGCATCGGCCAGCGTGCCGCCCCTGCCGCCATAACGGGCTGCAACCGTGCTTTCCAGAAGGCCCGCCTTGTGAACGGCATTGATGCCGACCCATGGAAACTGACCGGTCTGGTCCGCATCCGGTGCGGCCTCGGCAAGCGCGCGTGCAGCTGCGTCTAGGGCGGTTGGATCATAGGACATACGGGGCAATGCTTTCTGGCTGGCGCGGGAATAGTGTCTGTCTGGTCCGCTTGTCGGAGCCAAACGAGGTCCGGGAAAGTCCGGACCTCGATACCTGATCAGGCGGCATTCTTGCGTCTGGCCTCTTCCCGTTCGCGAATGCCTTCACGGACAAGCGGCAGGACGTAACGCCCGTAATCGACGGCGTCATTGTAGTTGTCGTATCCGCGGATGGAGATCAGGTCGGCCCCGAGATCGATGTAATCGAGGATGGAGTCGGCAATCGTACGCGGCGAACCGACAAGCGCGGTGGTGGCGCCGCTGGCATTGGTTGCGGTGACGGTCGGATACCAGAGGGCGCGGTCATGCACGTCGCCGCGTTTGGCGATGTCGAGCAGGCGTTGCGACCCGACATTGGCGGGCGCCGCAGCGTTGATCGGCGCGCGGGCAAGGCCCTTTTCGCGGTTCGCAGTCAGCTGATCGAGCACCTTGTGCGCTTTTTCCCATGCCAGTTCGTCGGTCTCGGCAACGATCGGACGGAAGGTGACCCAAATGCGCGGACGATCCGTGCGGCCGGCCTTTTCCGCTTCCGCATAGACGCGGTCGATCTGTTGCTTGGTCTCCGCCAGCGGCTCGCCCCACAGGCCAAAAATATCGCAGAGCGAGCCGCCGATCCGATAGGCGGCGTCAGAGGAGCCGCCGAGAGAAATCGGGATCGTGCCGTTTGTCGGACGTACGGCGCTGCGGAACTGCTTGAACTGATAATACTTTCCGTCGAAGTCGAAGGGTTCTTTCGACGTCCAGGCAAGGCGCAGGATGCGGATATATTCCTCCTGCCGCTCATAGCGTTCTTCCTTGTTGAGGAAATCACCCTCGCGGGCCTGCTCCTCATCGCTGCCGCCGGCGATGAAGTGAACGACCACGCGGCCGCCACTCAGCTGGTCGAGGGTGGCGAGCGATTTGGCTGCGACCGTCGGATAGACGGTGTTCGGCCTCAACGCCACGATGATCTTGATGTGCTTCGTGTGTGCGAGAATCGTCGCGCCCAGCGTGAACGGATCGAAAGATGAGGAGGAGTAAGGGATGAGGGTGTAGTTGAAACCGTAATCATCGAGAGAGCGGGCGTAACGCTCCAGAAAAAGCGGATCGACAGGTGCGTCGGGAATGGGGTTCAGGTCATTCGAGGCGTTGGGAAAGCTAACGCTGATAAATTCCGCTGACATAGGAGCTCCTTGAAATTGCCGGCCAGTGTTGAAAGGTTACGGAGAGCGAGGCCGATGAGGAAGACAGACCGTTCTTTTTCTATGGATTATGTAGAAAATATTCTCTGTCTGAATGCGTGATATAGGTGAGCCAACCAAAGGGCAGGCTCGGTCCGAAATGTTGGCAGATCATGATGCCGGGGACGGCGACCAGCCAAGCGCGGGCGCAACGGTCTGTGCGAGGTCGGTCAGAAGCCGAACGTTTTCGGGAAGATCGAAAGCCGGCGGCAGGAAGAGCACCACTTCGTCCGCGGCCGCCAAGCCCGGATCATTGAACACCGCCTCGGTGACCTGATCGGGTGTTCCCTGGAAGACGGGTGAAATCTGCGCGCCTTCCGGCTGGCGCGGCGGCTCAAGCGCGCCTTTGGGGCGTGATGCGGCGATACCTTTGGTTCGGCGCTCGATATCGTAGGCCGCATATTTGTCGCGCAGTTCTGCCGTGGTACCGACAAGAATGGATGCGGCGACGGCCACCGACGGAGGCTCCGTTCCCCAGATACGAGCCCAAGTGCTGCGATAGGCATCAATGATACGGGCCTGATAGGCGCCGAAACTCTCGCCATCGTTCTGGTCATGCTGCACGGTGCCGCAGATCAGCCCAATACCCAGTTCGGCCGCCTGGATTGCCGAATTCAGACTTGCCGATCCCTGTCTGATGCGGCTGCGCAATGTCGGACTATGAGGTGTGACCCGCAGTTCAGCCCCTTGTGGTGCGCCTTGGCCGGCTTCGGTGACGGTGTGCAGAACCTCACCGGAGATCGCTGCGAGGAAACGCGCCTGACGCCGCTTGGCTTCGGTTCGGGCGTCGGTGCCGATCGTGCCGAAAACAGCGTCAAAAGCTGCGTTTGCGCCTGTCGATATCGCGAGTTCCAGACGCCCGCCGATCAGGAAATCGGTGGTGCCTGCTGCTTCGGCCAGTAGGATGGGGTCCTGATAACGCATGGGAATGACGGCCGAGCCGAGTGTAATGCGACTCGTGTGCTGGCCGATTGCCGCAAAGAACGGAAGCGGCGATGAGAGATAATGATCGAAGTGCCGCTGATAAGCCCAGCCCGACTGGTAACCCAGTTGCTCGGCTTGCTTGAAAAGTTCGATACCGTCGCGGAACCCCTGAGCCGGCCCGGCGTCGTCATTGAAAGATACCCGTGTGTTGAAACCTAGTCGTTGTTTGGGACGGAAGGACGCGGGCAGCGCATTGGCGGGCAAAGCAAGGGTCATGCGAGCTGCTCCTGCCGGTAGGTGTGTCGCGCTTTTGGCTGAAGCGCAGGTCTGGCTTCGGAAATCCCCGCCGGAATCGATTCCAGCAGCGAGGCGGTATAGGCATGCCGCGGATTTTCGAAGATGTCCGTCACGCTTCCCTGCTCGACGACGCTGCCCTGTTTCATAACGGAGACGGTGTGCGCAAGCTGGCGCACCAGCGCCAGATCGTGAGACACGAAGATATAGGTCAAGCCAAGCTTTGCCTGCAGCGTCAGCAGCACCTCGACGATATCCGCCTGCACGCTGACATCGAGGGCGGATGTCGGTTCATCGAGCACGATGACATCCGGCTTAAGCACCAGCGAACGGGCGATGGCCACACGCTGACGCTGGCCGCCGGAAAGTGCTCCCGGTTTGCGGGACAGAAGGTGTTCCGCGAGCCCGACATTGGCCAGCGCCTCACGCACCTGCGCAGCCCTTTCCTGTGATGTGCCGATCCTGAACCGGTCGAGAGGTTCGCGGACGAGATGTTCGACGGTCCATGTCGGGTCGAGCGAGGTAAACGGGTTCTGGTAAACCAACTGAAGATGCCGCCAGACCGAACGCAGCGATTGATGCGAGCGCCCGGACACACGGTCTCCCGCGACCGAGATCTCGCCGCTGTCGGGTTCTTCCAGCCCGAGCAAAAGCCGGATCGTCGTCGTCTTGCCGGAGCCGGATTCACCGACCAGCGCATGCGTCGTGCCAGCGGGGACGGCGAAGGACACGTTGTCGACAGCCGTCAGAATCTTGCCATCGACCGCGAATGTCTTGGTGACGGCGCTGACCTCGATTTTGGGTGCTTCGCGGGACGTGCGCGGGCGCAGGCCGGGATCGCGCAGTTTGGCGTAACGATCCGGGTTGAGCGCCGGAACATCGGCGTGCAGTTTGCGCGCATAGGCGGAAGCAGGGGATGAGAAGACGGAGGAGGTTTTTCCGGCCTCCTGAACACTGCCGTTTTTCAGGACGACGAGGCTGTCGGTTCGCTCGGCTGCGATCGCCAGATCGTGGGTGATCAGCAAAAGGCTGATATCCAGGTCCTGCTGCAAACGGGACAGCAGGTCGAGAATGCGTTTCTGAATGGTGACGTCGAGCGCTGACGTCGGTTCGTCGGCGACCAGAAGCGCCGGGCGCGGTAGGACGGCAAGTCCGATCAGCACACGTTGCAGCATGCCGCCGGAGAGCTGATGCGGATAGGAATCATACACCCGTTGCGGATTGTCGAGCCCGACCTGTGCAAAGGTTTCGAGAATGAGCGCCTTGCGGATGGCCGTGTTCGTTTCGCCGGTCAGCGCCGCTGCTTCCATCGCCTGCACGCCGATGGTGCGCACCGGATTGAGCGAATTGCCAGGGTCCTGCGGCACGAAACCGATGGCCCGCCCGCGCAAGGGGCGGAACCGGCGTTCCGGCAGAGCCAGGATTTCCTGCCCCTCGAATTCCACCTGTCCGGAAGCCGACGCGCCGCTTGGCAGCAGCCGCAACACGGCGCGGGCGATGGTGGATTTGCCGGAACCGGATTCACCGATCAATGCAAGACTTTTGCCGCGGCCGAGTTCGAAGCCGACGTCGTGGACGACCTCCTGTCGGCCATAGGAAACCGACAGGTTGCGGACCTTGAGAAGCGGCGCGGCAGTTGCCGGGTAAAGGAGAGTAGGGGTCAGTCTGTCTTGCGAAGCCATCGGCTGATCCTGTTCACGGAGAGGACGGTTAAGATGGTGACAAAGGCGGGGGCGTAAACGAGCCATGGCCATTTGAGGTAGTCCTTGCCGATCGAGATCAGCAGACCCCAGTCGGAGGCGGGCGGCGGGTCGCCGTAGCCGAGGAAGGCGAGGCTGGCGATCACCAGGATCGACTCGCCGAATTGCAAAACCGCAAGCGGCAGAATCGAGCGCGAGGCATTGGGCAGAACATGGCGCCAGAGGATGAACCAGCGCGAACCGCCTGACAGAAAAGCGGCCTCGACGAATGTAGCTTGCCGCGTCTTGATGACCTCGGCACGGGTGACGCGGGCAAAGATCGCTACCGCCGAAACGCCGGTGGCAATGGCGGCGTTGATGGTCTCGAAGCCGATCGCGGTGACGATAATGACGGCGAGCAGGAATTTCGGGATTGCCAGAAGGACATCGACGAGGCGGGCGAAGATGACATCGACCCAGCCGCCGAGAAAGCCGGAGATCAGGCCGATGAGACCGCCGAACAGAACGCCGATCACCACGGCAATCAGCGCGCTCGTGACCGAGGAGGCAGTGCCATAAACGACACGGGCGTAAACGTCGCGACCGAGATGATCCGTGCCGAACCAGTGCGCGAAGCTCGGTCCGAGCAGCTTGTCGGCCGGCACGCCAACCACCGGGCTGTAACTGGTGAACAGGCTCGGTGCCAGTGACCAGGCCAGCACGATCGTGACGATCAGCAGAGAGAGAGCCACGGTAACGGGGAGCCGAAAGGCTGCGAAGCGGCTTGCAGAGCCTGAACCGCGAAGCGATGGATTGGATACGAAGCTCATGGTGCCACCGCCTTTGTCGCGCCGATGGAGGGCTCGTCCGCCGTCGTCGGGCTGCGCTTGCGGCCGCCGACAATTTTGACCCGCGGGTCGAGCAATGGGTAGAGAAGGTCGGCGATCAGGTTGACGAGTACGAAGACCACGGCGCCGAGCGACACGACGGCCTGCAGGACCGGCAGGTCCTGGGTGCTGACCGAACGCTGCACGAGGCTGCCGATACCGGTCCGTCCGTACACCGTTTCGGTGATCAGCGAACCGCCAAGGAGCTCACCGATTGTGAGCGCCACGACAGTGACGACGGGAAGCGAGGCGGGTTTCAGCAAATGGGTGGCGAAGAGGCGGGCCTGCCCGATGCCGCGGCTGCGGGCGACGGTGGCGTATTCCTGCTCCGCCTCCTTG
Source organism: Hyphomicrobiales bacterium (assembly GCA_900466875.1). Taxonomy (GTDB): domain Bacteria; phylum Pseudomonadota; class Alphaproteobacteria; order Rhizobiales; family Rhizobiaceae; genus Neorhizobium. The sequence goes on from UBNQ01000035.1 coordinate 140,977, forward strand.
TCGAGATTGGCGATCAGCACTTCGGCAATCTGAGCGGAGACCGGGATGCCGAGAGCGATTGCGGCGAAAAAGGTTGCCCAGAAACTGTCGGGATTGATGACGCGGAACAGACCGAGCTGGAAACCGAAGATATGGATCAGCATGAGGCCGATGACGAAATTCGGCACCGACAGGAAGAGGGACGGAAAGCCGCGTAAAAGACCCTGACCGTATTTCTTCGGCACAAAGCGCGTGCCGTAGGCGACGAGCAGTGCCAGTACCAGAGCGACCGCCAGCCCCGCCGACGCGAGGATAAGCGTCGAGGGCAGAACCTCGGCGATCAGGGTCGCTACGGGCCGGTTGGATCGCATCGACATGCCCAGATCACCGGTCAGGAAACCGGACAGCGCGTTCCAGAGCTGAACGATGATCGGTTTGTCCAGCCCTTGCGCCGCGATGATTTCGGCAATTTCCTGTTCGGTGAAGCCGTTCTGCGGGTTGCGCAGAACGCTGGTGATCGGGTCGCCAGGCAGGATGCTGACGACCACGAAGGTGAAGATATAGGCCAGCAAGATGACCACGACGGCTTGGCCGAGCCGCTTTGCTGCATAGGTCAGATAGGCATTGCTCACGCGGAAAGCCCTCTCACTTCAGGTCACTGGAACGGGCTCAATCGGCAATGAAGGCGGTGTAATAGCTCGCATAAGCGACGCCGTTATAGACCTCACCCTTCAGCGTCGGCGATTGCACATAGATGCGCTGGACGATCTGGGTGCGGGGGATGAAATAGCCCTGATCGAGGACATGCTTCTGCAGATCGTCAAGCAGCGGGCCGCGTTCTTCCAGAGAGCCGGCACCAGCGATCTTGTCCCGCAGATCGTTGATCTTGGTGTCGCGGTCATCCAGCGCGAACCAGTTCTCGCCATTGTTGGCGTTTGTCAGAATACCGGCGACGGTGCCGGCGTCGATGAAGCTGCGCGTCACTTCATAGGTCGGCACGGCAGCGCCACCGAATTTGACCTTCTCGCCATAGGTTACGACATCATACGCGCGGATCACGACTTTCCAGCCGAGCTTGCCAAGCTGCTGGGCGATGAGTTCGTCCACCGATTTCGAGGTCGCGAGGTAAGGGTTGGAGTGGATCGTCAATGCCAGCTCTTTGCCGTCTTTCGAGCGGATACCATTCGCGCCCTTTACCCAGCCGGCCTCGTCGAGCAACTTTTCGGCCTTGGCCGGATCATAGGCGAGAAGCGCGCTCTGATCGGTCGCTCCCGGAACGTTGCTCTGGATGAAGGAGGTGGCGAGATGCCAGTCCGGCGTATAGACGGTGTCGATGATTTCCTGCCGGTTGACGCCGGCCTGCAGGGCCTGACGCACCTTCACGTCGTCATAAGGCGGCAGCTTGGTATTGACCGCCCAGCCGTTGACGAAACCGAGGTAACGCGGTGTGGCGACGGTAAAGCCTTCTTCCTTCAGCGACTTCAATTCCTGCGGCGACGCGTTGTAAGCGACATCCGCCTGTCCTGACTGCACCGAGGCAACGCGCAGCGATGGTTCCGAAACCAGCTTGTAGGTGATCGTATCGAGGAAAGCCGGGCCAGTGTGCCCAACGGCGGCCGGTCCCCAGTTGTAATCCTTGCGCTTGACCAGCGTAACGTGGTCACCTTCTTTCCAGCTCTCGACAACGTAAGGACCGCTGCCGGCTGTCTTGCTGAGATCCGCCTGTTCCGAGGCCGGTTGCGCGATGCTCTTTGGCGAGACCAGGATCGAACCGTGATAGCCGAGTGTCGGGATGAAGCCGAGCGTCGGCTTCTTGAAGAAGACCTTTACAGTGGCCCCATCGACCGCCTCGGCTCGGTCATAGGTTTTCGGGAAGAGGCCGATCGGGTTGATGCCCTCGTTCTTGCGGCCTGCATACCAGATGTCGAGATTGGCAACGACGGCTTTCGCATCGAGCGCCTCACCATCGGAGAAGGTCACGCCGCTTTTCAGGTGAAGCGTGAATTCGGTGGCGTTGTCGTTCTGATCCCAGCGTTCGACCAGCCACGGGCTGACCTTGCCCTCGGCGTCTACGTAGAGAAGCTTGTCGGTGACGTGACCCCAGATATGGCCCTGAAAGCTGGAGATCGCGCTGTTGTTGGGAATCCAAGTGTCGCCCAGGGAATCGATCAGGAAGGTGATGTCGCCGCCTTCGCGCGGGGCGTCTGCCGCCAGCGCTGAGCTGAAATCAATCGCATTGGTGGCGACAAGTGCCGCGGCGATCGAGGCGCCCACGAGAAGGCGACGCCGGGAAAGGGAGAGAAGGGAGGAACGTTCGGTCATAGGGGTGATCCTGATGGTTTAATTTTGCTGGTTCTGGGTCTCAGCCGGGCAACGTTCGCCAAAAAGCGCGCACAAAGCCGCTTTCGCTACGGCTTTTGCCGTGCAATCAATTGCCTGCCGGAAATCTGTGAGGAATAGGATTAGGCGCTACCGCGGTCAGACGGCCCGGAATGGCTGCCTGGATCGAGGAGCGCGCTCGGCGGTACATTTTTCGATCATGACGCGGTCCCTTTGATTTTTGCCAAGAAGCTGATGATGCGTAGCCTATCAGGGCGGGCCGGATGAGAAAGACTGGTTATTCTTTTTCTATGGAATTAATGGATTATTTTGCCGCTGTTTTGCAGTGCATTGGGATGAGCTTTTTCAAGGTGCAGATTGATACGGCATGACGAGTGTTTGCCGTATCGGTGCCCGCAACAGCCTGTCAGGCCGTATCGCTGACCTTCGCCTGCGCAAAGACCATCCGCTCAAAAATCCGAACCGGTGGCAATTCGCCGGTAAATACTTCTACGTCAACAGTGGTGATCTGGCCGGTGCAGCCCTGGGCGAGTTTGGATGTACCGATGTCGCGGGTAAGAATGTTGGGATTGCCGTGAATGCACATCGCCGTCTCGTCGGCGCGGTCATGCGGCTCGAACCATGCACCGGTTGCCAGCTGCATGACGCCTTGCTTCACACTGTCGCTCAATACGGCGGCGGCAAGGCAGCAGCCCCGACCGTTGAACAGCCGCACGATATCGCCATCCGATATGCCGCGTGCCTGAGCATCGGCGGGATTGATACGAACCGGTTCGCGATCCCTGATCTTCGTTGAGCGGCTGAAATCGCCGTAATCGAGCTGGCTGTGAAGGCGCTGATGCGGCTGGTTGCAGACCAGATGCAGCGGGAAGCGCGGCTCGATGGATTCGGCTCTGGCGGGATACCATTTCGGATGGCCGAGGCAGTCGTCATAACCGAAGCTTTCGATCGTCTGCGAAAAGATCTCTATTTTGCCGGATGGCGTCTGAAGCGGCGCAGCCGTCGGGTCCTGTCGAAATGCATATGCCGGGCCACCCTCGTCAGGTTTTAACGGCAGGCGCAATTCGCCGCGCGCCCAGAACGTCTCGAAGTCCGGCGCATCATGCCCACCGGCGGCAAGTGACGCGCGCGTGGTCTCGAACAGGTATGCCAGCCATTCGCGGCTCGTGCGGCCTTCGGTAAATGCATCGAACTTGGCCAGACGTTGGGCGATCTGCGAAAAGATATCGTAATCGTCGCGGGCCTCGCCGACCGGCTCGATCAATCTTTTCATCGCAATCATCAGGTCGTCGCGGTCTGCTGCGCCGATATCATCCCGCTCCAGCGTAGTCGTTGCCGGCAAAACGATGTCTGCGTGGCGGGCGGTCGCCGTCCATGCCGTCTCATGGACGATGATGGTTTCCGGTCGTCGGAATGCGGCCCGCAGCCTGTTGAGATCCTGATGGTGATGAAACGGATTGCCGCCTGCCCAGTAAACGAGGCGGATATCTGGGTAAATCAGGGAGTGGCCATTATAGTCGTATGCTCCGCCCGGATTGAGCAGCATGTCCGAGACCCGCGCGACAGGAATGTAATCCGCCACGGCATTCCTGAACTGGTTGAGCGTCGGCAGCGGAACGGCAAGCTGGCTTTTGCCGATATTGCCGAGCGCGCCGAGCGAATAGGAGTAACCACCGCCATCCAACCCGATTTGTCCGAGCATGGCGGCAAGCACGATGCCCATCCACACCGGCTGTTCGCCGTAATCGGCGCGTTGCAACGAATGGCTGACGGTGATCAGGGTTCTTGCACGTGCCGCAGCGCGTGCGAGGTCTCGGATGGCACCCGCATCTATGCCGCAGATATCAGCGGCCCATTCCGCCGTTTTGGGCTGTGCATCGTTTCGGCCGAGAAGATAGTCCTCGAAGCGCTCGTAACCGACCGTGTACTGATTGAGAAACGCGCGGTCGTGCAGGTTTTCGGTAACGAGAACATGAGCAATGCCGAGCATCAGCGCAACGTCCGTTCCGGGCGTGATCGGCAACCATTCTGCGGCCAGATCACCGGAAAAATCGTCCTTCAGCGGAGTGATCGAGATAAAGCGAGCGCCGCGCGCTTTTGCTCCGCCAAGTTTCTGGCGTACGACATGTTTGCTGATGCCACCGCCATGCACGTCAGCATTCTTGATTGCCATGCCACCAAAGGCGAGGACAAGTTCGGTGCTGCGCTCGATGGCGTCCCAGGTGACGCTTTTGCGGTCGAACGTGTCATACGGTCCCAGAACATGCGGAATGATGACAGACGCCGCACCCGAACTGTAGGTGTTGACCGACCGGACATAACCGCCCAGCACGTTCAGAAATCGATGGATCTGGCTTTGCGCGTGGTGAAAACGCCCCGCGCTCGACCAGCCATAGGAACCGCCGAAAACGGCCGTGGGACCAAAATCGCCATAGACCCGACCGAGCTCTCTAGCCACGTGATCCAATGCTTCCGGCCAGCTCACCTCGACATAATCATCCATACCGCGCTGTCCGGCATGGCCGGGCTCGCCCTCAAGCCACCCGCGGCGGATTGCCGGACGCCGAACGCGCGCCGGACTGTCTGCAATCGCCGGAATATTCTTGAGCAGGGGCGAGGGATCAGGATCCTCGGGATGCGCGAGAATTTCGAGCTTGCCGCCCTGGTATCGGCCTGAAAAAGCACCCCAGTGAGAGCTGTGCGGTTTGAAAACATTCATGGCAGCATCCTTGGCGGCAAACGCTTTTTCGCGGCGGGCGGACCTAGCCCGGAAGAACCTTTCCGGGGTTCATGATGCCGGTCGGGTCGATGGCATTCTTGATGACAGCCATCAGGTCCACGGCATCGCCGTGTTCGGCCCGCAGATATTTGATCTTGCCGGTTCCGACGCCATGTTCGCCGGTCGATGTGCCGCCGACCGAAATCGCGTGTTCCACCATTTTCGAATTGATGGTCGCGACCTCGTCGAGTTCCGCCTGATTGGACGGATCGACGGCGAAAACAACGTGATAATTGCCATCACCAACATGGCCGAGAATGGCGGCGGGCACACTGCAATCCTTCAGCAACTCACGGGTCTTGAGGATGCAGCCGCTCAATTGCGAAACGGGAACGCAAACGTCCGACGACCAGCCCTTGGCATTTTCACGCTGGGAAACGACCGCATAAAAGGCGTTGTGGCGTGCCTTCCAGAGGCGGTTGCGGTCCTCCGCTGCGTTGGCCCATTCGAAATCCCGGCCGCCGTTTTCCTCGACAATGGCGGCGACCATTTCCACCTGCTCCTGCACGCCGGCGGGCGAGCCGTGGAATTCGAAGGCGAGCGTGTCCTCGATCTTCAGCGAAAGGTTGGAATAGGCGTTGACGGCCCTGATCAAGCCGCAGTCCATCAGCTCCATGCGAGCGACCGGAATACCGAGCTGCACCACCTGAATGGCCGCCGCAACGGCCTGTTCAACGCCTTCAAACGAGCAGACCGCCGCCGAGACCGTTTCCGGAATGCCGTAGAGGCGCAGCGTCACCTCGGTGATGATGCCGAGTGTACCTTCCGCGCCGACAAACAGCCTCGTCAGGTCATAACCGGCTGAGGATTTTCGCGCCCGGCCGCCGGTGCGGATGATCTGGCCGTTCGGCAGGACCACCGTCAGCCCAAGCACGTTTTCACGCATCGTGCCGTATCGCACGGCATTGGTGCCCGATGCGCGCGTGGAAGCCATGCCGCCGATAGACGCATTGGCGCCGGGATCGATCGGGAAGAACAGACCCATGTCGCGCAGATGGCTATTCAACTGCTCACGCGTGACACCGGCTTCCACGGTGCAATCGAGATCTTCGGCACTGATGCGGGTGACCTTTGACATGCGCGAGAGGTCGATGGAGACGCCGCCGCGCACAGCGGTCAGATGGCCCTCGAGCGAGGTGCCGGCACCGAAGGCGATGACGGGGATACTTTCCGCAGCGCATAGCCGCACGACCTCGGAAACTTCCTCGGTCGTCTCGGCAAAAATCACCGCATCGGGGATTGCCGGTGTGTGATGAGATTCGCCGCGGCCATGCTGTTCACGCAATGCCTGCGACGTCGAAAACCGATCCCCGAAGCGTTTGCTCAGAGTTTCGGAGAGGACGGCGGGCAGGGCGCTCACTTCGCGTCCCCGTGCGTTGCCGTGCCGGTATCGACGGGTGTTTCGCCCGGCTGTCCCCATTCCGTCCAGGCGCCGTCATAGATCGCCACATCATTCTTGCCGATCAGATGCAGGCCAAAGGCAAGCGCGCCGGCGGTGACGCCTGACCCGCAGCTGGCGATGACGGGCGCAGACAAATCCAGTCCGGCTTTTTCGAAGGCTTCGCGGATCGTTTCGGTATCGCGGATTTCACCCGTTTCGGGATTGGTCAGCGCATTGAAGGGAAGGTTGAAGCTTCCCGGAATGTGCCCGGAACGCAGGCCCTGACGAGCCTCCCTCTCCTCGGCCGTGAAGCGTGCGGCAGAACGCGCGTCGATGACCTGTTCGGACAGGTTTTCGAGATTGGCGAGCACATCAGCCTTTGAGCGCACCGCACCGGCATTAAACGTCGCGTGAAAGCTGCCATTGGCGACAGGCTCGACCACATCCGTGAGCGGGCGGCCTTCCGCCAGCCATTTGCGCAGGCCTCCGTCCAGAACCGCCACCTTGTCATGGCCGAAGGTTTTGAAAGTCCACCAGACGCGGCCCGCCGACATCAGGCCGGGCGTGTCGTAAACAACGATAACGCTATCGTTCGAGATACCGAGATCGGCGGCATGGCGCTCGAAAGCCTCGGCTGACGGCAGCATATGCGGCAGCGTCGTATCATGGTCAGCAATGGTGTCGATATCGAAGAAGCGGGCTTTCGGGATATGGCGTGCCGTAAAATCCTCGGCGGCGACGGGTGTGACACCCGGCAGCTTGAACGATCCGTCGAGAATGACGAGATCGGGATGATCGAGATGGGCCGCCAGCCATTCGCTGGACACGAGGGAACCCGGAAGAGAAAGAGACATTTAGGAACTCCGGCAGTCTGTCTTGCAGGGCTGGATGCGCCGTGGGTGCCGCGCATGGCCCTGCCGAATAAGGAAAATCAGGCGACCAGCTTTTCGCCCTTGAGATGACGCTCCAGGAACGGCAGGCTGTCCTGCCCCCAATAAAGTTCACCCTCGTAACGGAAGGTCGGCACGCCGAAGACACCAGCGGCCTTGGCGGTTTCGTAGCTAGAGCTACGGATCGCCTGCACGGCGTCGCTCTCGGCCAGTTCATCGAGCGCGGAAGCGTCGAAACCGGCGGCTTCGACGATGGCGCGTCGGACATCCGCATTGCCGATGTCTTCGCCGCGCGCCCAGAATGCTTCCTGAAGTGCTGCCGTCAGCTTGAGCCAGTCCTGACCGGCATTGATGGCGGCGATGATCGTCAGGCCTGCGGGCGCCGGATCGGAAAGACCTGCGCGGTTGTCGAAGTTGAGCACCTTGCCGCGCAGTGCCGCCCAGCGCTTGAGGTCTTTCGTCCAGTAGGTCCGGCGTGCTTCAGGCCGATTTCGCGAATAGATGCCGCCATTGTCCTCGATCAGTGGAATGACATGAGGCGTGATCGTCGCGTCGTGCTCATTCGCCAGAGCCGCAAACGCTTCTAGGCCGATGTACGCCCAGGGCGAGCCGATGCTGAAAAAATAGTCGATCGATTTTGTCATGCTCTGCTCTTTCAGGAGAATGTTTCGGACGAAATCGCTGCATCGAAGACGGCGAGCGCGCAATCTCGCGCCACCAATACGGCGTTGGGGTCACGTTCAACCGCGACTGTGGCCAGCGCGCCTTCGTAAAGCAACGACAGATGTGCCGCCGCCTGATCCGCCCGGCTGGTCGCCCGCGCCATGATGGCGGCAAACAGGCCTCTCACCATAGCCTTGTGCGTGCGGGCTACGGAAACGACCCGCTCGGAATCGCCGTGTTCGGCAACGGCCAGTGCGAAGGCGCAGCCGCGAAATTCGGGGCTATCTGCTTTTTCATGCAGGCGATCGAAGATCAGCCGCACTTGTTCGCGTGGCTCCAAAGTCCCATCGGCAACCTCTTTCAGGGATCGGAAGACCCGCTCATGGCGGGCCTGCAGATAGGCTGCAACAAGGTGGTCCTTTGAGGGGAAATGTCTGTAAAGCGTTGCCTTGGCAACATTGGCTTCCTCGATAATGCGATCTATGCCCACCGCCCGGATGCCTTCGCGATAAAAAAGCGCGCCGGCTGCGGTAAGGATCTGGTCTGATATGGCTTCTCTCATCGCTTCGCTTCAAAATAGTCGCTTCATCACCGCCCATAGACCACCAGCCCATCAGCGCACGGCAGCAAGACCGTTCTGTCTTTTCTCCTCCGACTTGTCCACGAGGGAGAGGATCGCGTCAAGTGCCAAGGGTTTCGAAAAGGAGCCTTGCTGCGCCAGTTTGCCGGTCAGCGTCTGGACGGCCTCGTTGTAAGGTGTCGCAAGCCCATGGAGCCGGCCAAGCAGCACGATTTCCCCGTTCAGGAAATCGACCTCGCTGGATGCGCCGCGGGTAAAACTCTGCCAGGTTGATTGCTGCCCCGGATGAATGCCGCTGCCCTGTGCCGTGCGCCAGTTGGAGATATCGACGGTTCTCTCGGAAGGCGATGCCAGCTTGTAATCTGCTGTCTGGAGGATACGCCGGGCCTCCTCCACCAGCGCATCGCCGATCTCGGCTCTCAGGTCAGCCGGGCCGTCGAACAGTTCCAGCACGTTGCGAACGTTATGGAGGAGTTTTGCCGATTTCCAGCGACGGATGTCGGCACTCGGCTCTGCAAGATAGCCGGCGCGATTAAGGTCCGCGGCGATGCGGTTGGCCGTTTCGTCGCGCCCGAACGGAAAACGCCCGACGGTAACGACGCCGACTTCAGGCTCTCCGCCCACGACCACCTTGCCCGTCTCGGTGAAGCGCGCCGGCGTAAGGATACTGGCTCCATACACATTGGCAAAGGTCCGAAGCGCTGCCGCTTCTGTCGCCAGACCGTTCTGGAAGGTGACGATCGGCAGGCTTTTCGCGGCTGTTAGCGAAGCGTCGTCTACGCTTCGCCATGACCAGAAGGCAAGCGCATCCGCTGCGTCCTGGCTTTTCACCGTCAGCAGCAGAACATCGTCTGTCGCCAATTCGGGTGGGTCGGTCAGATCAAAGGCATTCAACCTGACTTGCCGCGTGCCAGACGGGCGCTGGTAGTTCAGCCCATGTTCCCGGATATGACTGATCTGCGCACCGCGGCCGACCAGCGCATACTCTATTCCCGACAATTCGAACTGTGCTGCAAGACTTGCGCCGACCGCGCCGGCGCCGATGATTACATACCGTGTCATCTCTTTCTCCTCGTTGATAGCAGCGTCAGACGCCCAGATTTTGTCTCAGCGTTTCGTGCTGGTAATCGTGGTGGAATATGCCGCGACGTTGCAGTTCAGGGATCAGGTGATCCGTGACGGCGGAAAGCCCGAGTTCGTATTTCAGGGTGAAGGCGAGGAAATTGAAGCCGTCCGTCGCACCGCGCTCGTAACGATCCTGCAACTGATCGGCGATGTTCTCCACCGAACCGATCGGAAACCAGTGGCCGGCACCGCTGGAGTGATAGATGATGAGGTCACGCACAGTGCGCACCTTGCCGCTTGCGATCAAATCTCGGAACACGCCGAAACGCGAGCGGCGGCCCTGAATATCAGCGGTCTGCGGCAGATCGTTGACCGGGATTTCATCATCCAGTTCGAGTTCAGCCAGATCGATGCCGCCGAACTGTCCGGCAAGCGACTTGCGCCCTTCCTCGAAATCGATGTCGTCGATGACCTTTTGCCAGAAGCGTTTTGCTTCCTCATCGGTGGAACCAATCACGGGTGCGACGCCGGGAAGGATCTTGATCGAATCCGGCGAGCGTCCATAGGCCGACGCGCGGGCCTTGAAGTCGCGATAGAGGTCAATCGATGGCTCGGTTTCCGTCAGGCCCGTGGTAAAGATCACGTCTGCGACGCGAGCGCCCAGTTGTCTGCCCTCGCTGGATGATCCTGCCTGAGCCAGAATCGGCCGGTTTTGCGGGCTGCGGGACACATTGAGCGGCCCCTGCACGGAAAAATGCCGGCTGTTCCAGTCGATGCGGTGAACCTTGTCGGCATCAACGATCTGGCGGCCTTGGTCATCATAGCTGATGGCATCTGGCTCCCAGCTTTCCCAGAGTGCCTGCACCACGCCGGCAAATTCCTCGGCCACAGCGTAACGATCGTCATGCGCGGGAAGAGGTTTGCCAAAATTTTTCTCTCCCGCAGAAGAGGTGACAAGATTCCAGCCAGCGCGCCCCTTCGAGATGTGGTCGAGTGAAAGCACCTGACGCGCAAGATTGTAGGGTTCAGTGAACGAGGTGGAGATCGAGCCGATGAGGCCGATACGCGATGTTTTTGCGGCAAGCGCGCTCAACAGGGTGACCGGCTCCAGCCCTGGTTTCGGCGCCGTGTCGCTGGTGACCAGCGCATCGGCCAGAAAGATCGTGTGGATCTTGCCTTGTTCGGCCTGTTGCGCCTGTTCGACATAGGCATCGATGTCGAGAAGATTGTCTGTCGGGCCATCGCGGCCCTTCTTCTTCGCTTGTCCGGTTCCGCCCAGCAAAAGGCCGAGCACAAGTCCCGGGCCGCGTTCGCTCCGGCGGCCTGCCCATTTGTTCGTCATCTTGTTTTCCTCGAAAGAATGTCAGGCTGTCGCGTATTCACGCTGTTTCACCGGGTGATGCACTTGAACAGGCTCATGGGCCGTGGAGTGCAGCCCGAGCTGGATGTGACCGTGCTCGGAAAGCGGATGGACCTGCACAAAGCCCTTGTGAACCGACAGTTCGACATCGACGCCGTAGACCCGCTTGATCAGATCGGGAGAGTAGACGTCCGCTGGTCGGCCTTCCGCGATCACCACGCCGTCCTGAAGAAACACCACGCGATCGGTGAAGCGGGCGGCCTGATTGAGATCGTGGATGGCGATGACGGCCGCGACGTTGTTCTTGCGCGTCACGTCGCGTGCCACTTCCAGCGTCTGCCACTGGTAGCGGATATCGAGCGCGCTGGTCGGTTCGTCGAGCAGCAAGATTTTCGGATCCTGCGCCAGCGCCCGTGCGATCAGGACACGCTGTCCCTGACCGCCTGAAAGCTCGGTGACAGCCCTGTCGCCCAGTTCGTCGAGGCCCATCCTTTGCATGGCGGCATCGACATGTGCCCAATCTTCGTCACGCGGCCGGGTTCCGAAATACGGCGTGCGGCCGAGCAGCACCGCTTCCCGAATATCGAGGCCGAAGGACAGGCCGATGGATTGCGGTACATAGGCGACGATCTTTGCGAGATCCTTGCGGGCAAGCCCCGTCAGGTCCGTGTCGCCGTTCCAGGTGATCGTACCCTTGGTCTGGCTGTTGATCCCGGCGATGGTCTTGATCAGCGTCGATTTGCCGGAGCCGTTGGAGCCGAGCAGGCCGACGAGTTCGCCTTTTTCGACGGTCAGGTTGGCGCCTTTGACGACCTGTCGTTTGCCATAACCAACTTCGAGTGAGGAAATCTTGAGGGTCATTCGATTGCCTTTTGTCGAGTGAGGATGAGGTAGAGGAAAATCGGTGCGCCGACCAAGGCATCGATGATGCCGACAGGGATGACGCCCGGATTGATGACAAGCCTGCCCACGGCATCGGCAACGACGAGAAGCAAGGCACCGATGATGGCTGAAAACGCGATGAGGAAACGGTGGTTGGCGCCGACCACCAGCCGCGCGATATGCGGCGCGACCAATCCGACAAAACCGATGATGCCGGTGAAGGCGATCGTGACAGCGGTCAGTGTCGCGGCGATCGCGATGGTCTGAAGCCGTACCTGCGAGACGGCAACGCCGAGACTTTTGGCCGAATCGTCACCGGCAAAGGCAATCGCGTTCAAGGCGCTGCTGCGGAAGCGGATGTAGGGGAAGGCGAGAGCCAACAGCACAAAAAGCGTGAGGACCTGATACCATGCCGAGTTGTTGACCGACCCCCAGGTCCAGCGAACGATGGCTGCAAGCACTTCATCCTCGGCAAAGTACTGGATGCAGGCGGTCAGCGCTCCGAAAAGCTGTGACAGCGCGATCCCGACGAGGATGAGGGTCGTTGCATGCAACTGTCGAGCGGATGCAAGCGAGAGCACGAGCGCGGTATTGAGAAACGAAAAAAGAAGTGCGCCGATGACCAGCGATATGGCCGCACTCCCGGCCGTCGCCCCGAAAAGGACGATGGCGAGCGAGGCACCGAAGGCGGCAGCCGGCGCGATGCCGAGCGTATAGGGGCTGACCAGCGGGTTGCGCAGCAACCCTTGGAACAACACACCGGCGACGGCCAGCGCTGCGCCACCGAGGATAGCCAGAAGTACGCGCGGCAGACGCAATTCCCAGATCACATTGTGCTTGAGAAGTGTTGCTCGGTCGGTGGGGGTCGCGCCGGCTATCTTGGACCAGAATGTTTCCAGCACATCGAGAAGCGTTGCCCCGGATGTACCGATCCGGATACCGATCAGCGCAGTAATGAGCACGGCCGCAAAACCGATTGCAATGGCGAGTTTCTGGCTGGTGTAACGATCCGTCTCTCGTCGGGGTCCGGGTGGGGCAATGGT
>UBNQ01000031.1 GCA_900466875.1 Hyphomicrobiales bacterium
AGAAGGTGCCGGCAGGCGGATGAGCGGCATCGCCGACGCCGAAGGGTGAATGAATTCTCTCCACCACGACCGGGTTTTCATTTTCGTTGGTTCGTATAATTTCGCCGTCACCACTTCGGACGGGTTCAAGGGGGCGGCCATGGTATCGAAACGACTTTCGCGGCTTGAAGGCCACAGGCGCAAGTTCATGGCGGTCATTGACGGCACGCCGGAATGCGAAAAAGCGGTCCATTATGCCGGACGCCGCGCCAAGAACACCAATGGCGGACTGGTTCTTCTCTATGTCATCCCCGAAGGCGATTTCCAGCAATGGCTGGGCGTCGAGCAGATCATGCGCGCCGAGGCGATGGAAGAGGCGGAAGCCGTTATGGCCAAGGCCGCCCATCGGGTGCGCGAGACGATCGGCATCGATCCCGAAATCGTCATCCGCGAAGGCAGCGCCCCCGAACAGATCAACGGACTGGTCGAGGAAGACCGCGACATCGCGATCCTCGTGCTTGCCGCAGGTTCCGCAAAGGAAGGGCCAGGCCCACTGGTGTCTGCTGTTGCGGGCAGAGCTGCAGCGTTCCCGATCCCCGTGACCGTCCTGCCGGACACGCTTTCCGACGAGGAAATCGACTCGCTCGCATAATCCTCTTGACCGGCAACGGTCAAAGGAGCACTTGAACCCAAAGATGAGAATGTTTATCTTATTTGGAAGAATTCTAAACTGAATGCCGCTCGCCGGCCAGGAGCAAGCCCATGTTCATCCAGACGGAAGCCACGCCGAACCCGGCGACCCTGAAGTTTCTTCCCGGTAAAGTGGTCATGGAAAAAGGCACGGCCGAGTTTCGCAATGAAGCCGAAGCCGCTGCATCTCCGCTGGCCCTGCGCCTCTTCAACGTTCCCGGCGTCACCGGCGTTTATTTCGGTTACGACTTCATCACCGTCACCAAGTCCGATTCCGAGTGGCAGCACCTGAAGCCGGCCATTCTCGGCTCGATCATGGAGCACTTCATGTCCGGTCAGCCGGTCATGGGCGGCGGCTCTGCCCTTGCCGAGGCTTCCGACGAGGAAGGCGAATTCTTCGATGAAGGCGACGAAACGCTGGTTGCCACGATCAAGGAACTGCTTGAGACCCGCGTTCGCCCGGCCGTGGCGCAGGATGGCGGCGACATCACCTTCAAGGGTTTCAAGGACGGTACCGTCTATCTGAACATGAAGGGCGCCTGCTCCGGTTGCCCGTCTTCCACCGCGACGCTGAAGCATGGTGTGCAGAACCTGCTCAAGCACTTCGTCCCCGAAGTGCAGGCCGTCGAGGCTCTCTGATACCCGCAAGACCTGTTCATGATCGTTCTCGCTATCGACACTGCAGGCATTGATTGTTCTGCGGCGGTTCTCGACAGTTCCGCCGGCACGCTGCTGTCTGCCGTTTCGGAAGAAATCGGCAAGGGGCACGCGGAACGCCTGATGGCCGTCATCGACCAGGCGCTCGATGAAGCCGGTATCCAACTCCAGGCCGTCGGCAAGATTGCCGTAGCGATCGGCCCCGGCTCCTTCACCGGCATCCGTGTCGGTGTCGCCGCAGCCCGCGGTTTGTCGCTTTCGCTCGGCATCGATTGCGTCGGCGTGTCGACGCTGGAAACGCTGGCCGCATCCCATCGGGCGGCCGGCCGTTCCGAAAAGCTGGTCATCGTCGCCATGGATGCCAAGCGCGAGGAAATCTATGCGCAGGCGTTTGGCACGGACGGTTCTCCCCTGAATGAGCCTGCGGCCCTGTCTGCGGACGATGTGGGCAAGCTGGCCGTTTCACTGTCGGCGGAGTTGACGGGTTCATGGGCAAGTAAGGCCGGCGATCGTTTCGACATCGGCATGGTTGCTCGGATCGGCGCCCGGAAGGATGCTGCCGGAACCCGGCCAAAGCCGCTTTATCTGCGTGGTCCGGACGCCAAGCCCCAGTTGGGGTTTGCACTGGCAAGAGTGTGAGCGAACCATGTTCGACGAATATCTGAGCTGGAAGCCGTTTTTCGAGGTCGTGCCGATCGAGGATGAGGATTGCCGCGAGATTTCCGAACTGCATGGCCTGCGGTTTCCGCGGCAATGGAGTGACGACGAGTTCCAGAACCTCCTTATGCAACCGAATGTCTTCGGTTTCGCCGCGCGCCAGACCAATGCCTTCTTTTCCAAGCCGCTTGGCGGCTTTGTCCTGAGCCGCGAGGCAGGTGGCGAGGCGGAGATCCTGACGGTTGCCGTGTCGGAAAAGTTCGGTCGCCAGGGGCTCGGCTGGCGCCTGATGCAGGCGGCTGTCCGTGAGGCGATCTCGCGCGGTGCCGACAGCATGTTTCTCGAGGTCGAGGCCGAAAACAGGCCGGCCGTTGCGCTCTATGGCAAGCTCGGTTTTGCCAAGGTGGCAGAGAGGCCGGCTTATTACCTGGGCGCGGACGGACGACGGACCGCGGCGCTTGTCATGCGCCGCGTTCTTCGCTAGTCCCACAGCATACGTGAATATTTCGAAGGCCAGAACGTCATGACAGACCTTTCCAAAACCCTGGAAGAGTTGTGTGCCGAAAAGGGCATGCGCATGACGGACCAGCGACGGGTGATTGCCCGGATATTGCAGGATTCCGACGATCATCCGGATGTCGAGGAGCTTTACCGACGCTCCTCCAAGGTGGATCCGCGCATCTCCATTTCGACCGTTTATCGAACGGTAAAACTGTTCGAGGACGAGGGAATCATCGAGCGCCACGATTTCCGTGACGGCCGCTCGCGCTACGAGACCGTACCGGAAGAGCATCACGATCACATGATCGATTTGAACACCGGCAATGTCATCGAGTTCCAGTCCGCCGAGATCGAAGCCCTTCAGGAGCGCATCGCCCGCGAACTCGGTTTCCGCCTGGTCGGCCACCGGCTCGAGCTTTACGGCATCCCGCTCGACAAGAACGATGATTGAGCGGAACCGGCAAGGATAACCCAGTGATCACCTCCATCCGGATCGGCCTTGTTGTCGTCTGTCTCGTGATCGTCACGCTGGTGCTGCTTCCGTTTCAGCTTGTGGGTCTCGCTTTCGACTGGAAGATCCGCCGTTATGTGCCGCGCCTCTGGCACCGTTCCGCCTGCTGGCTGCTCGGCATCCGTATCCGCGTTCACGGCCATCCGGAGCGTCGACGGCCTCTGATGCTGGCGGCCAACCACGTGTCCTGGAAGGACATTCTGGTCCTCGGCGCGGTGGCGGATGTCGTCTATATCGCCAAGGCGGAAGTGGCCAACTGGCCGGTCTTCGGCATTCTTGCCAAACTTCAGAAGACGATTTTCGTCGTGCGGGAAGAAAAGCGCCGCACCGGCGAACAGGTCAACGAGATTGCTGCGCGCATGAATGCCGGCGAGATCGTCGTTCTGTTTCCCGAAGGCACGACTTCCGATGGCAACCGGCTTCTTGAGGTGAAATCCTCGCTGTTCGGCGCCGCCGCCGCAGCGGTGCCGCACACGCCTCACGGTGTGGTGCATGTCCAGCCGGTCTCGATCGCCTATACCCGCGTCCACGGCATGGCGATGGGCCGTTTTCATCGCCCGCTCGCCGCATGGCCGGGCGATATCGAGCTGCTGCCGCATCTGATGGGCGTGCTGAAGGAAGGCGCGCTCGATGTCGATGTCGCGTTCGGCGAAACGGTCGATTTCCGCACCGGCGACAACCGCAAGCATCTCAGCCAGAATGTGACCGCCCAGCTCCGCCGCATGCTGATAAGGCATCTGCGGCAGCGGGAGTATGATGCGGGGTGAGGAGGCTGCGCGTCTTTGATGCGCGTTTCCCCCGCATGCGGCAGGCGGTCGCGACAGCCAACAAGTGAGCGGTTGCAGATTTGTGCATGGATCCTCGGGTCAAGCCCGAGGATGACCGCGGAGGGGTGGAACTAGGTTGCCACAAGCAAAGCAATGACTCGACGTCCCGGTAGGCACTGTCTCGCATCCCCACAGGTCCGTCATCCTCGGGCTTGACCCGAGGATCCATACGCAAGCCCCTAAAACCCCAGCATTGACGGGCATAAGTGGTCCAAGAGCCATGCCAAGCATGGCGGGATATCTCCACATCATCCCCAGGCACAAGCACGGAACGCTCCATATCGGCGTAATGTCCGATCTTGAGCGACGGTCCGGCAGCATCGTGAGGCTGCTGGAGGCTTCAATTCCGCCCTGTCTTGGAGTATGGAAGCGGCATGAACGAACATGTCTCCATTCCCGCGCCGGCCGACGAGGCCGCTCACTGTCCGGACAGCCGTCCCAACACCCGCAAGGTCTTCATCAAGACCTACGGCTGTCAAATGAATGTCTATGACAGCACCCGCATGGGCGATGCGCTGGCGGGCGAGGGGTATGTGACGACGGAAGACATGGGGGAGGCGGATCTCGTCCTGCTCAACACCTGTCATATCCGTGAGAAGGCTGCGGAAAAGGTCTATTCCGCGCTTGGCCGTCTGCGTGACATGAAGAAGGAGCGCGCCGCCGAAGGTCGCGAATTCATGATCGGCGTTGCCGGCTGCGTGGCGCAGGCCGAAGGCGAAGAGATTATTCGCCGAGCCCCGGCCGTCGACGTGGTCATCGGCCCGCAGACCTATCACCGCCTGCCGGATGCCTTGAGAAAGGCCCGTGGGGGTGAGCGCGTCGTCGATACGGAATATGCCGTCGAGGACAAGTTCGAACATCTGCCGGCAACGGAAAAGAAGGTGATCCGCTCGCGCGGCGTCACCGCATTCCTGACCGTGCAGGAAGGTTGCGACAAGTTCTGCACCTTCTGTGTCGTGCCTTATACGCGCGGTTCGGAAGTTTCCCGCCCGGTCGGCCAGATCATCGATGAGGCCAGGCGTCTGGTTGATGCCGGCGTTCGTGAGGTCACGCTTCTGGGCCAGAACGTCAATGCCTGGCGCTCCGAGGACGAAAAGGGCAAGGCACTCGGCCTCGCAGATCTGCTCTACAGTCTCTCAGACATCCCCGGTCTTGCCCGGCTGCGTTATACGACCAGCCATCCGCGCGACATGGATGACCGCCTGATCGAGGCACATCGCGATCTGCGCAATCTCATGCCCTACCTGCATTTGCCGGTTCAGTCGGGTTCCGACCGTGTCCTCAAGGCGATGAACCGCCGCCATACCGGCGCGGACTATCTGCGGCTGATCGAGCGCATCCGCGCGGCGCGTCCCGATATCGCCATGTCGGGCGATTTCATCGTCGGTTTCCCCGGCGAGACGGATCAGGATTTCGAGGACACGCTTCGGATCGTCGAGGAGGTGAATTACGCCTCGGCCTTCTCGTTCAAATATTCAAGCCGTCCGGGTACGCCGGGTGCCGATCTGCCCGACCATGTGGCCGAAGATGTGAAGACCGAACGGTTGGAACGGCTGCAGGCGCTGCTCTTGAAACAGCAGGGCGAATTCGCCACATCCTGCGTTGGAAAGACCATCGATTTGCTGCTGGAAAAACCCGGCCGCATGCCCGGCCAGGTGATCGGACGCTCGCCGTGGCTTCAGTCTGTGAATGTTGATGCAAAAACATCGCAAATCGGTGAGATTATCAGTGTACGAATCATCGGCACCGGCCCGAACAGCTTGTTTGCCGAGCGGACAGAGAGTTTAATCGAGGTCTAATCCAGGTTGAGGAGCTTGCTTACTTGAACGCATCAGAACTGGTTTCTTCGACAGCGCGCCAACCCCGATCTGCAGCGACCGACGCCAACCACTTCGTCTTGACGTTCGAGAACAACAGGCTAGCCAGCGAGCTTTTTGGCCAGTTCGACCAGAATCTCAAGCTTCTCGAACAGCGCCTCAATGTCGATGCTCGTCCGCGCGGAAACTCGGTTTCCATTTCCGGCGATGTCATTGCCACCAATCAGGCCCGGCGCGCCCTCGATTTCCTCTATGAACGTCTGCAGAAAGGCGGTTCCGTGGAAGCGTCCGACGTCGAAGGTGCGATCCGCATGGCACAGGCAGCCGACGACCAGCTGACCCTGCCGACACTGGAACGCAAGGCAAAGCTCTCCATGGCGCAGATTTCCACCCGCAAGAAGACCATCCAGGCCCGCACGCCCACGCAGGACGCCTATATGCGGGCGCTGGAACGTGCCGAGCTCGTCTTCGGTGTCGGCCCGGCCGGCACCGGCAAGACCTATCTGGCCTGCGCCCACGCCGCCCAGCTTCTGGAGCGCGGGGCCGTCGACAAGATCATCCTGACCCGTCCGGCTGTCGAGGCCGGCGAGCGCCTGGGCTTCCTGCCGGGCGACATGAAGGAAAAGGTCGATCCCTATCTGCGGCCGCTCTATGACGCGCTTTACGACATGATCCCGGCCGACAAGGTCGACCGCGCGATCACTGCCGGCGTCATCGAGATTGCACCACTTGCCTTCATGCGCGGCCGCACGCTGCAGAATGCCGCGATCATTCTCGACGAGGCGCAGAACACGACATCGATGCAGATGAAGATGTTCCTGACCCGTCTTGGCGAGAACGGCCGCATGATCATCACCGGCGACCCGAGCCAGGTGGATTTGCCGCGCGGCGTCAAATCAGGTCTGGTCGAAGCCCTGCAGATCCTGAAAGGCGTCGAGGGTATCTCGGTCGTCCGCTTCAAGGATACCGACGTGGTCCGCCATCCGCTCGTCGGCCGCATCGTCAGGGCCTATGACGCGCAATATGCCGTTCATGAGGAAAGCGAGGATGCCTCCGACCGGTAATCCGGCCGGGGCCACCGTTCATGCCCGAACTCGACATACAGATCAGCGTGGAAGACGGCGGCTGGCCGGATGAGGCCGTCTTGGCCTCTCTGGCGAGCCGCGTGCTTGGCGCTGCCGCGGACTATCTGGCCCGCGAAGAGGAGCAACCTTTCCCGAAAATGGCCCCGGAACTGTCTCTGGTCTTCACCAATGACGATTCCATCCAGGAAATTAATGCCGAGTGGCGGGATCAGGACAAGCCGACCAACGTCTTGTCTTTCCCCGCTTTTCCGCTCGAACCCGGTGGCATGCCCGGCCCCATGCTGGGCGATATCGTGGTTGCAAGGGAAACTGTCGAGCGCGAGGCGGTTGATCTCGACAAGACTTTCGACGATCATCTGACCCATCTGCTCGTCCATGGTTTCCTCCATCTGTTCGGCTACGACCACTTGGAAAAGGACGAAGCGGAAGAGATGGAAGCACTTGAGACTCGCATTTTGGCCGGTCTCGGCCTATCTGACCCCTATGCGGGGCAGGACCCGTTAATGTAGTTTGGAACAATGAACGATTATTCGAGCAATGTCGCCCGAGAGGGCAAGGACAGTTCGGACTCTGCCTCGTCGGACGAGGGCAGTAGTTCGGCGAGGTCCGAACATCACCCAAAATCCCACAATTCCTTCTGGTCGAGGGCCGTGCGCCTGCTTCGGCCATCGCAGGGCGAACAGCTCCGCGAGGATCTCGCCGACGCGTTGATGACGGATACCAATGTCAGCAACGCCTTTTCGCCCGATGAGCGGGCGATGCTGCACAACATCCTCCGTTTCCGCGAAGTGCGCGTCGAGGACATCATGGTGCCCCGCGCCGACATCGAGGCGGTGGACATGAACATGACCATCGGCGAGCTGATGATCCATTTCGAGGAGACCGGGCGCTCGCGCATGCCGGTCTATAGCGACAATCTCGACGATGCCCGCGGTTTCGTCCACATTCGCGACCTCCTGTCCTATCTGGCCAAGCAGGCCCGCAACAAGCGCCGCGTCGGTGCCAAGGCGTCGACGGTGCAGATCTCTGCGGCGGTCAACGGAAACGGCGCCGGTCCGGCAAAGCCTGTCCGAGCCCCAAAGCCTGCTTTCGATCTTGGCCGGGTCAATCTCGAGCAGACGGTTGCCGAAGCCGGGCTCGTGCGAAAACTGCTCTTCGTGCCGCCGTCCATGCTGGCGTCCGATCTGCTGCGCAGCATGCAGGCTGCCCGCACGCAGATGGCTCTCGTCATCGACGAATATGGCGGAACCGACGGTCTCGTCTCCCATGAGGATATCGTCGAAATGGTCATCGGCGATGTCGAGGACGAGCACGACAACGAAGAAGTGATGTTCTCCAAGACCGCGGAGGACGTGTTCGTCGCCGATGCCCGCATCGAGCTGGAAGAGATCTCGCAGGCCATCGGCCCGGATTTCGATGTCCGCGATCGAATTGAGGATGTCGATACGCTGGGCGGCCTGATCTTCTCGGCGCTTGGCCGTATTCCCGTACGCGGCGAAGTGGTGCAGGCGGTTCCGGGCTTCGAGTTCCAGATTCTCGATGCCGATCCGCGCCGCATCAAGCGCGTCAAGATCCTGCGCAAGCGCGCGCTGGCACGCCGCCGACAGGTCAAGGGAGAAGGGGAGGCATTGATTGTCGCCCCGCCTCAGCCTGCGGCACTGCTTCCGCCGCCCCCGCCGCCCGAAGCCGGTTCCGCTCGCACCGAAGCCTGATCCATCGCCGCCCCGCGACAGGGCGCAGTTTTTTTGAAACACTGCGCCCCTGATTCGCGAAAAAGGGGACTGTCATGGAGCGGCTGGCGGGCAAGGTCATGCTTCTTTCGGGGTGGCCCCGGATTTTACTCGCCGTGTTTGCGGGTGCCATCGGTGCGCTGGCGCTTCCCCCCTTCGGCGTTTTCGCCACGCTTTTCGTGTCGTTCACGCTGCTCGTCTGGCTGATCGACGGATCGACCGGCAATCCCGACGGCGGTATCGCCAGTCGGTTGCGGTCCGCCTTCGCACTCGGCTGGCTTTTCGGCTTCGGCTATTTCGTCGCCAATCTCTGGTGGCTGGGCAATGCCTTGCTGGTCGAGGCCGATGAGTTTGCCTGGGCGCTGCCGCTCGCCGTTCTTGGCGTGCCCGCCTATCTCGCAGTTTTCTACGGCCTGGCGACGGCGCTTGCGCGGGCCTTCTGGTCCGATGGCGTCGGGCGACTGGCGGCGCTCGGCGCCGCGTTCGGCGTTGCGGAATGGCTGCGAAGCTTCGTTCTGACCGGCTTTCCTTGGAATGCCATAGGCTATGGCGCGATGCCGGTTCCGCTGCTGATGCAGTCGGATGCCGTTTTGGGGATTTTCGGTATCAGCGCCCTGGCCGTCTTCGTTTTTTCCGCACCGGCGCTGCTCGGTACGGGCAAGGGCAAGCTCATCGGCCTTGCCGCGGCCGTGCTCCTGACGGCGGGACATGTCGGTTTTGGTGCGTGGCGACTAAATGTCGCAGATGAACGGTTGGCTGTCGGCGAGGGCAAAAAGACAACCATACGTATCGTTCAGCCGATGATCGACCAGGCGCAGAAGCTGGACGATACGAACCGGGTGGAAATCTTCGAGGAGCATCTTCGGCTCACGGCCACGCCGCTCGCGGATGGTCAGGCGCGACCGGATATGGTCGTCTGGCCGGAGACATCGGTGCCCTTCATCCTGACCGAAAATCCGGATGCGCTGGCTCGGATCGCCGAGGTTCTCGAGGACGGACAGGTGCTGGTAACCGGCGCCGTGCGGTCCGAAAACGCTGGTTCCGGCGTTGCTCCGCGATTCTATAACTCGATCTATGTTATTGATAGTGAAGGGCAAGTCATCTCAGCAGCGGACAAGGTGCATCTTGTGCCCTATGGCGAATATGTCCCCTATGAGAGCATCCTTGCGTCGCTTGGAATTACCCAGGCGATCGCCATGCCGGGCGGGTTTACGGCTGCGTCCTCGCGCAGCCTTCTCACCCTGCCGGGTGGTGCACTTCTTTATCCGCTCATTTGTTACGAGGCGATCTTCCCGGGCGAGATCGGCCCGGATGTCGAGCGGACATCGGCCATGCTGAACGTGACCAATGACGGCTGGTTCGGTGCGACACCGGGTCCTTATCAGCATTTCCAGCAGGCCCGTCTGAGGGCTGTCGAGAACGGTTTGTTCCTGATTCGTGGCGCCAATACTGGCATTTCGGCCATCGTGGACCCATTTGGCCGTGTAGTGAAGGGGTTGGGATACAATCAAAAGGGTGTGATCGACGCCACCATAGGTGGCGAAAAAATCGAAAATTGGAGCAATAACAGCCGCCAGTGGTACTTTTGGTTGGTTGTAACGTTAATGTCTGTGATTGCAGTGTCTTCGCGTCTAAGTTTTAAATAGCGCGCGAATTGACCAAAAACCCCTAAAATTGCATAGTGAGAATGCCTACCGTCTCGTCATATGCTTCGCGTATTGGTTCTGTCGTCCCAATCGCGTGGAGTGTATTCTCCATACGCGGACCGGGTTGAAAACATAACTGCAACTTCACCAGGACCCCCCACTATGATTGAAAACAAGAAAAAGCCGAACCCGATCGACATTCACGTCGGGAGCCGGATCCGTCTGCGCAGAACGATGCTGGGCATGAGTCAGGAAAAGCTGGGTGAAAGCCTCGGCATTACTTTCCAGCAGATCCAGAAATACGAAAAAGGGACGAACCGCGTCGGCGCAAGCCGTCTGCAGAACATCTCAAGCATCCTCAACGTGCCGGTGTCCTTCTTCTTCGAGGATGCACCGGGCGATCAGGCCGGCGGTGCAACCGGTATGGCCGAAGCATCGAGCTCGAATTATGTTGTCGACTTTCTGTCGTCCTCAGAAGGTCTTCAGCTCAACCGTGCATTCGTGAAGATCGCCGATCCGAAGGTTCGTCGCCGGCTCGTCGATCTGGTCAAGGCACTGGCGGCCGAAGCCGAAGAATAGTCGCCTGACAGAGGCGGGGAGGAGAAAGCGGCTTTTACAGCCGCTTTTTTTATGTTTGCGATCAGATCAGTAATCAATTTTACGCATAAAGATATATTTATGTCGTTGTGTTCTTGTTTTTGTCAGGTGAACTCACTAAACATTTTCCTGTCCATTCTTTGAGGGGTTCCCCGCATGCACGCCAATTATCTGTTCACCAGCGAATCCGTGGCAGAAGGCCATCCGGACAAGGTTTGTGACCGCATTTCCGATGAGATCGTGGACCTCGTGTACCGCGAAGCTGCAAAAACAGGTGTTGATCCGTGGAAGATTCGCGTTGCCTGCGAAACCCTGGCAACCACGAACCGCGTGGTGATCGCCGGTGAAGTTCGCCTGCCGCCGAGCCTGATGAAGAAGGACAAGAACGGCAACGACGTCATCAACCCGTCCAAGTTCAAGTCTGCGGCCCGCAAGGCGATCCGCGACATCGGCTACGAGCAGGACGGTTTCCACTGGAAGACGGCGAAGATCGACGTTCTCCTGCACTCCCAGTCCGCCGATATCGCGCAGGGCGTTGACAGTGCAGCCGACAAGCAGGGCGACGAAGGTGCCGGTGACCAGGGCATCATGTTCGGTTACGCCTGCAAGGAAACCCCGGACCTCATGCCGGCCCCGATCTACTACTCCCACAAGATCCTGCAGCTGCTTGCGACCGCCCGCAAGAAGGGTGAGGGCGATGCCGGCAAGCTCGGCCCCGACGCCAAGAGCCAGGTGACCGTACGCTACGAAAACGGCAAGCCGACCTCTGTCGACTCGATCGTTCTCTCCACCCAGCACATCGATGCCAGCTGGGACAGCAAGAAGGTTCGCCAGGTCGTCGAACCCTATATCCGCGAAGCGCTGGGCGAGCTGCCGATCGCTGCCGATTGCAAGTGGTACATCAACCCGACCGGCAAGTTCGTCATCGGTGGCCCGGATGGTGACGCAGGCCTCACCGGCCGCAAGATCATCGTCGACACCTATGGCGGTGCAGCCCCCCACGGTGGCGGCGCATTCTCCGGCAAGGACACGACCAAGGTCGACCGTTCGGCCGCCTACGCCGCCCGTTACCTTGCCAAGAACGTCGTTGCCGCAGGCTTTGCCGATCGCTGCACGATCCAGATCTCCTATGCGATCGGTATCGCCCAGCCGCTGTCGATCTATGTCGACCTGCACCAGACCGGCAAGAACGTCACCGAAGACCAGATCGAGAACGCCATCCGCAAGGTCATGGACTTGTCCCCGACCGGCATCCGTCGCCATCTCGACCTCAACAAGCCGATCTATGCCAAGACTTCGGCTTATGGTCACTTCGGCCGCAAGTCCGGCCGTGACGGTTCGTTCTCCTGGGAAAAGACCGATCTCGTGAAGCCGCTCAAGGACGCCCTGAAGGAAGACCTTCTGGTTGCTGCCGAATAAGGCTTTTCCGATCGGGGCTTTACCGATCCGGTTATGACACGCTAAAGCGGGTGCCTTCTGCGGGCATCCGCTTATTTGTTTTTGGACGATGTATCATGAGTGACGATCAGCAGCACCCGAGCCGTGCGACGGAAGCGTTTTATGGCCGCCGGAAAGGCAAACCACTCCGCGAGCGCCAGGCCGAAGGCATGGCGACGCTGTTGCCGACCCTCAAGCTCGATCTTGCGTCACCCGCGCCGGATGACCTTCACACGCTCTATTCCGTGCCTGTCGAACGCATGAGGCTGGAAATCGGCTTTGGCGGCGGCGAACATCTGGTTCATCGCGCCAGCGAAAACCAGATGACGGGTTTCATCGGCGTCGAGCCTTTCGTCAATTCCATGGCCAAGCTGCTGTCTCAGGTCGAGATCCACGATCTGAAGAACATTCGGGTCTATGACGACGACGCGACGCAGGTTCTGGATTGGCTGCCGACGGGCTCGATCGACCAGATCGACCTTCTTTATGCCGACCCCTGGCCGAAGCGGAAACACTGGAAGCGCCGATTCGTCTCACAGGTGAACCTGGAGCGTTTCCATCGCGTGCTGAAGCCCGGCGGCACGTTCTGCTTCGCCTCAGATATCGATACCTATATCAATCACACGCTGATGCATTGCCGCGATCACGGCGGTTTCGCCTGGCAGGCAGAACAGTCTTCCGACTGGCTGACGCCCTATGCCGGCTGGCCGGGAACGCGTTATGAGAACAAGGCCCGCAGGGAAGGGCGGTCGTCCGCCTACCTGACATTTATCCGGGCCTGATCGGAGGCCGGGCGTAGATGGCAGACGGTCAGTGCAGGCTGACTGTCTTCAGATCGTCTTCTGCTGCCTTGAAAAAGGTGCTGGAGCGATTGTCGGTCAGAAGGATCGGCGTGCCGTCCGCGCCGAACAGCGCCCAGAGGTCGAGAGTCGGATCGATATCGGGGGCCTCGGGGAAACAGCGGGAAACCTCTTCCGACCGCATCTTGCGAATATATCCGACCTCGCCGGCACCAAGATGCGCCAATTCGGACAACGTCAATTGCGTGTTCGCTTCTTTCAAGAGCATTCCAGCCTCCACTTGAGGGTATCGGCCTTGATGCCGACACGTCCTAGTCTGAGACGGAAATGTTAATTTTTCTCACTACGCGCTGCGGTTCCGGCCGCACCAGGTCAACCGAAAGAAGGCCGTTCTTCAATGAAGCGGACGAGACTTCCATGCCATCCGCGAGCACGAAAACCCGCTGAAACTGGCGCGCTGCAATGCCCCGGTGCAGATAGTCGCGCTCGGTTTGCTCAATCTGGCGACCGCGGATAACCAGCTGATTTTCTTCAGTCGTGACGTCGAGTTCGTCTTCGGAAAAGCCTGCGACCGCCAGCGTGATGCGCAATTTCTCATGGCCGTCAGGGGAGGCCGATCCGATTCGCTCGATATTGTAGGGAGGGTAGCCTTCATTCGCCTTGGCGAGGCGCTCCAGCGTTTTTTCCATCGCATCGAAGCCCAGAAGCAGAGGGCTTGCGAAGGGTGTCATCCGGGTCATCGTTCAGTCCTTGCATCAAGCGACCATGCCAGCGCCCAGAAGGCACGCCGGAACTCCTTTTTATATGGGTGGCCGCGGTTGGGATCGCAAGCCGTGGGATGATGCGAAGCGGGTGAAAGCCGACCCGGATATCCTTGACAAACCATACGCGGACCGCCACCAATCCCCCCGAATTGAGGGGATGAACAATGTCGCCACGTAAGATCATTATCGATACCGACCCGGGCCAGGACGATGCCGCAGCACTGATGCTGGCCTTCGCGAGCCCGCAGGAACTGGACATTCTCGGCCTCTGCGCGGTCGCGGGAAATGTCCCCCTCTCGTTTACCAGCCGTAATCTGCGCATCGTCTGCGAACTTTGCGGCAAACCGGATGCCAAGGTCTATGAGGGCGCGCTGAAGCCCCTCAATCGGCCACAGGTGACCGCTGAACATGTCCATGGCCGCACCGGGATGGATGGCGCCGAACTGCCGGAACCGGTAATGGTGGCGCAGCCGATACATGCCGTCGACTTCATCATCGAGACGCTGCGGAACGAACCTGCCGGAACGGTGACGATCTGCACGCTGGGGCCGCTGACCAATCTGGCGCTGGCGCTCGAAAAGGCACCGGACATCGCCGGCCGTATCCAGGAACTGGTGATGATGGGCGGCGGCTGTTTCGAAGGTGGCAACATCACGCCGGCGGCCGAGTTCAACATCTATGTCGATCCGGAAGCGGCGAAAATCGTTTTCGACGCCGGCATCCCGACCGTCATTCTGCCGCTGGATGTCACCCACCAGCTTTTGACGACCAGGGACCGCGTCTCAAGGATTGCAGCGCTCGGTACGCGCCCCGCCCAGGTTCTGGTCGAATGGCTGGCCTTCTTCGAGCGTTTCGACATCGAGAAATACGGCTCCGACGGCGGGCCGCTGCATGACCCGAGCGTGATTGCCTATCTCCTCAAGCCGGAACTCTTTTCCGGCCGGCTCTGCAATGTCGAGATCGAGGTTCGGTCGGAGCTGACGGTCGGCATGACCGTGGTCGACTGGTGGCATGTCACCGACCGCAGGCGGAATGCCACATTCATGCGCAATGTCGACGCCGATGGTTTCTTCGCGCTGCTGACGGAACGCGTGGCGCGCCTTTGAATGTCATGGATGCCGCCCTTGGCGCGCGGCATCCATGAAGCTTCTCAGAACTCTTCCCAGCTTTCCGCAACGGCTGCCGAGCCGTGCGAAACGCCCGCAACCTTGCGCGGCGTATAGGAGGCAGGAGCCTCCGCCCGCCGGGGGGCCGCGGATCGCATCGTCTGCGCCATCTGGCGAAGCGGCTGCGCTGCACCGGCGCTCGGTGCCGACGTGCGAAAGCGCTGGACGAGATCTCGCAGCGTTTCCGCCTCGCCGTTCAGAACGGCGCTGGCAGCGGTGGTTTCCTCCACCATGGCGGCATTCTGCTGGGTCACCTGATCCATCTGGTTGACGGCCGAGTTGATCTCTTTCAGCCCCACGGCCTGCTCGCCGGCGGAAGAGGAAATCTGGCGGATCAGCCCGTTGATCTGCATAACCTGGATTGCGATCTTCTGCAGCGCATCGCCCGCCTTGCCGACGAGGTCGACGCCGTCATGGACCTGCGTCGTCGATGCATTGATCAGTACCTTGATTTCTTTCGCAGCCGTCGCGGAGCGCTGGGCGAGTTCACGCACTTCCTGGGCGACGACGGCAAATCCCTTGCCGGCTTCGCCCGCGCGGGCAGCTTCCACGCCTGCATTGAGCGCCAGAAGATTGGTCTGGAAGGCGATTTCGTCGATCACGCCGATGATGCGCGAGATTTCCTGCGAGGAATGGGCAATGGCCTGCATCGAGGCGACAGCCTTCTGCACGACTTCGCCGGATTTCTCGGCATCCTCGCAGGCGAGATTGACCGTCGAGGCCGCGGTGCCGGCGTTTTCGGCGCTGGAATTGACCTGCTCGGTCAGCTCGTTCAGTGCCGCGGCGGTCTGTTCCAGGCTTGCCGCCTGCTGTTCTGTGCGGTGGGAAAGATCGCCCGTGCTTGCCGTGATCTCGCGGGTGCCGGTGCCGATATTCTGGACCGAAGAGGCAACCGCGATCACCGTGCCTTCGATACTGTCGACTGCGTTGTTGAAGTCATGCTTCAGCTTTGCATAGTCGCCGGGGAAATCTTCCGTCAGGCGGTGCTGCAGGTTGCCGTTGGAAAGCTCTGCAAGGCCGGAAGCCAGAAGCCGGACGATGTGAGCCTGTTGCTGCGCCGCGGCTTCGCGTTCGGCGGCCGAGCGATGGCGCAGGTCTTCGGCTGAGTGGCGCTGCGTTTCCGCTTCTGCTGCCAGCCGCTTGCCATCGGCCAGCGTGTGACGGAAACCTTCGAGGGATTTTGCCAGCGCGCCGACCTCGTCATTGCGGTCCTGGCCCTGAACGATGTCGTCATACTTGCCGTCGCCGAGCTGGCTGACGCTTACCAGAAGGGCATTCAGCGGACGGCGCAGCAACGAGCCGCTTGCCAGGGAGAGCGTGACGATGACGGCCGCCAGCAGGAGGATGCCGCTGACGATCATCATCCAGGTCTGGTCGGTGACCGGCGCCATGATGACGCTCATCGGCACGTCGACGACGACGGCCCAGCGCGTGTTCAGATCCGGGACGCTGAACGGATAGACGACCCGTTCGAAAAGCTCGCCGCCGGCGCCGGCCAGATTGTCGATCGTTGCGGGATTGCCGGATTTCAGTGTCGAAAGCAGCGTCTCGGCACCTTCGCCTTCGACGGACTTCATCAGATTGTCCGCAGCGTCGGGAACGATCCACTTGCCCCCTTGCGAGACGAGCAGAACCCGGCCGGAACCGAAGGGGCGCATCTCCTGCAGCGTCTTCGAAAGCGTCGCCATCGATACGTCCACGCCCGCGATGCCGATGAGTTTGCCGCCGGACACGACGGGGTAGGCGATCGAGCTCATGGCGGTCTTGTCGCCGGTCGAGCTTTCGATATAGGGCTGGGTCAGCGCACCTTTTTTCGTGCTTTCAGGCAGGCTGTACCATTCCGCCTTGGGATCGACGTCGAAGACGCTGTAGGCAATGTTGCCGGCCTTGTTCTTCGTCCAGTAAGGGGCAAGCTCGCCCTTCTTGTTTGCGCCGAATTCGCTGTTGCCGATGAACTCGGCATTCCGACCGTCGAAGCTGCCGGGCACTTCCGCAAACCAGCTGCCATAGGCGAATGTGTTCTGCTCGAGATTGGACCTCAGCGCGTCCACGACATTCTTGCGGTCCATATAACCGGCAGCATGGCCGCGTCCGATCACACCGGCCATCGAGCGCGCAGCGCCGGCGAGCTGGCCGATTTCGGCAGCGACCTCGTTGCCGATAGATCGGGCTTCGGCATTGGCCTGCTCAAGAGTGAGGGCCTTGACCCTGTCGCTCGTCTGGGAAATGAGGAAGACGTTGGAGACGACGAGCAGCAGCGCGATGGCGCTGCTGGTGACGACGATCAGTTTTTTGGATAGGGAATTCAGGCGCAGGAAGGACATGACTTGCCTCGTGGATCCATAGGGCGAAGATCGCGGACATGGCAAGTCGGGACCCGGTCATCGGGCCGTTCTGCACGGCTGATGCCGAGAGAGAAAGATGCCGGCGTGACATTGCGCCGCATCTATTAAATTAGACTAAAATTGTAGCATCATTCCCCGGAATCCAGGGTTTTCCGCCGCTATAGCGCCTGATCGACGGCTTCGGCGAGCGGAATGGAGGGCTGAGCGCCGCGGGAAAGGCAGGCCAGCGATCCGGCCACGGCCGCCCGGCGAAGCGCCTGCGCAAAACTGAGACCCTGGTCCAGGCTGGCCGCGAGATAGCCGCAGAACGTGTCGCCTGCTCCCACCGTATCGACCGGCTCGATGGTGAGGCCCTTGGTTGTCAGGATTTCGCCATTACGAATGGCGACGACCCCGTCACCGCCAAGCGTCACGACGAATGTCTGGCCGCTTTGTGAATTCATGCTCTTGAGCGCCGCGATCCGTGCCTCGGCGCTTGCGGCGGCCTCGCCGGCGACAAGGTCGAACTCCGTCTCGTTGGCAACGACGATATCGGCAAGCCCGGAGAGCCGGACTGCGTCACCCGTGAATGGCGCGGTATTGAGGATCGTGGTGACGCCCTTTTCCCGAGCGGCCTTGAGGGCGGCTTCGACGGCAGCAGCCGGAATTTCGAGCTGCAGCATCAGGATATCGCCGGCAGACATGGCCTCGACCGTCTTGACGGCTTCATCGGCCGTGATCGCGCCATTGGCGCCGGGAATGACGGCAATCATGTTCTCGCCATTGCCGCCGACCAGAATGAGAGCGGTCCCGGTCGGCTCGCTGGCCTTCAGCACGGACGACAGGTCTGTCCCCGCCTCCTTCAGCAGCGCAAGCGCCGGTTCGGCAAACGTGTCGCTTCCGACGGCTCCGGCCATTTTCACCGTGGCTCCGGCGCGACGGGCCGCAAGCGCCTGGTTGGCGCCTTTGCCGCCGGCCGCCGTCGAGAAGGTTTGACCGGGAACCGTTTCGCCCGGTTTCGGCAGCTCTGCCGTGGTCGCGATAAGATCCATGTTGATGGAGCCGAAAACGGTAATCATGGTCAAGCCTGCTGCTGATGAAAGAACGGCGGGACAGTGCCCGAGAGGATCACTCCTCGTCAACCACCCGAAGGCGCAGAAGGCCTGTACGGCTCTCGACCGATTTTGGCGGAGCCTCGACCGGTGGTTCCGCCACCGATGGCGTTTGCAGGTCCAGCGCCGTTATCCGGTTGCCGCGGCGCGTCAGTTTTTCGGTCGACGTCAGGATCTGTTCGACATCCTTTTCGGCCGCCAGAAAATGCGATTGAAGTTTGCGTGTCCTGTCATCCAGTCGCGTCAGATCTTCCATCAAAAGCCCGACCTCGCCCTGGATCAGATGCGCCTGTTCGCGCATCCGCTGGTCGCGCAAGACGGCCTGGATGACCTGGATCGAGAGGAGCAGCAGAGACGGCGAAACGATGACCACGCGGGAGCGCTGTGCTTTCTGCACCACCGCATCGAAATGTTCGTGGATCTCGGCAAAGATCGATTCCGACGGGACGAAGAGGAGCACGGTATCCTGCGTTTCACCGGCAATCAGGTATTTTTCGGAGACGTCCCTGATATGGACCTCCATGTCCCGTCGGAACTGCTGGGCCGCAGCGCGGCGCGCTTCCGGTGAGGCGGCCTCACGAAAGGCGGTCCAGGCTTCCAGCGGGAATTTCGCGTCGATGACGAGAGGTGGCGCGCCATTCGGCATGCGGATGACGCAGTCCGGGCGGGTGCCGTTGGACAGCGGTGACTGGAAGGAATAGGCGCCGTGCGGCAGGCCGTCGGCAACGATCGTCTCCATCCGGCCCTGGCCGAATGCTCCGCGCGTCTGCTTGTTGGAAAGGATCGCCTGCAGGCCGACGACATCCTTGGCCAGCGTCTGGATGTTGTTTTGCGCGGCGTCGATGATGGCCAGCCGCTCCTGCAGCTTGCGCAGGTTTTCATGTGTCGATTTGGTCTGTTCGGTAATGGTCGAGCCCAGCCGGTGGGTCATGCCATCGAGCCGCTGGTTGACGGCGTGATTGAGTTCCGCCTGGCGGCTGGTGATCGTTTCCGCCATGGCGGCGACGCGGCCGTGCATCTCGCCCTGCATCCGCACCAGTTCGGCCAGGCGTGCCTCCGCATCCACCGTCCGCTGCGTCATCTCCTCGCGCTGGCTTCCGCCGCGCAGGATCATGAAAAGGGCGATCACGACCGCCAGAACGGCAAAAATTGCTCCGATGAGCAGGATTGGCAGCGCCAGATCGGGCGGCAGGACGTCGACAAGCATCTCTCTCATGCCGTCACTCTAGCAGATTACGCCTGCAACGAAAGATCAAAGCGTGAACAAACATCAAGAAGCGTGCTGCATACATGTTCCATTGGCGCAAAAGATGCGCTATGGGGGCAAAATGACAATAAAGCCGCTCATTATCCTTCCCGATCCGCTTCTCCGGCAGGTCTCAGTACCGATCGAAACGGTGAACGCCGAGCTCTTGAAGCTCGCCGACGACATGCTGGAAACCATGTATGACGCGCCGGGCATTGGCCTTGCCGCGATCCAGATCGGCGTGCCGAAGCGCATGCTGGTCATCGACGTGTCGCGCGAGGACGAGGAGAAGAACCCGCAGGTCTTCATCAACCCGGAAATCGTCAAGTCTTCGGATGATCTGTCTCTCTACGAAGAGGGCTGCCTGTCGATCCCGGACTATTATGCCGAGGTCGAACGACCGGCCACGATCGCCGTGAAATATGTCGGACGTGACGGCAAGGAACATATGGTCGAAGCCGATGGCCTTCTCGCTACCTGCTTGCAGCACGAGATGGACCACCTGAACGGCGTCCTCTTCATCGACCATATTTCGCGGCTGAAGCGGGAGATGGTGATCAAGAAGTTCACCAAGCTTGCCAAGGGCAAGGCTGTTTAGGTCACGCTTGAAACAGCCTTGGATCGACATTATGATATCGCTGATATCATAGGAGGCGCCGATGGGTGATCTGCTGATCCGGAATCTTGATGATGGTTTGAAACAGCAGCTTTTGGAGCAGGCGAAGCAGAATGGCCGGAGCCTCTCGGAAGAGGCGATCCACCTCATTCGTAGAAATATTACGGCTAACCGTTCGATTTCGACCGGCGACTGGTTGCGTTCGGCTTTAGGTGCAGAACGTTTGACGGAAGAGGAAATTGCCGCGATCGAAGCATCGCGCCATGAGCCTGAACGTGAGCCGCCACGGTTTGACGAATGATCGTTCTCGATACGAATGTTGTATCTGAACTTCAGGGGCGCAAGAACAGCGAATATGTTCTGGCTTGGCTTTCCCAATATGAGCGAGAATCCTTGTTTCTGACGACAGTCGTTGTCGCAGAGATTCGTTATGGCCTGGAGCTTTTGCCGCAGGGGCAAAGGCAGGCAGAATTGCTGAGGGCACTCGATACCATTCAGGAGCGTTTTCTAGGAAGAATATTGGGGTTCTCGGTACAGGCCGCCGGTTACTACGGTATCCTGCGTGCGCGCCGCCGGAAAATCGGCCGGCCGATCGAAACGAAGGACGCCATGATCGCTGCAACCTGTCTCGCTCATGGCGCAACGCTTGCCAC
Organism: Hyphomicrobiales bacterium; assembly: GCA_900466875.1. Taxonomy (GTDB): domain Bacteria; phylum Pseudomonadota; class Alphaproteobacteria; order Rhizobiales; family Rhizobiaceae; genus Neorhizobium. The sequence continues at coordinate 20,816 of UBNQ01000031.1, forward strand.
CCGCAACGTAAAAGACTTCGAGGGGCTTGATCTTCGGCTGGTAAACCCGTTTGAAGGCGCCTGAACATCAAGACAGGTCAAGCGCATGTCACTTCGCATCATCTTCATGGGCACGCCGGATTTTTCCGTGCCGACATTGCAGAACCTCAAACAGGCAGGCCACGAGATCGTTGCGGTCTATAGCCAGCCGCCACGCCCGGCCGGCCGCCGCGGTCTCGATCTCACCAAGTCACCGGTGCATCAGGCCGCCGAGTTGCTCGGCATTCCGGTTCTCACACCCTTGAACTTCAAGGCAGAAGAAGACCGCCAGACATTTCGCGATTTCAACGCGGATGTGGCGGTCGTCGTCGCCTATGGCCTGCTTCTGCCGGTCGCCATCCTCGAAGGCACCAGGCTCGGATGTTACAATGGTCACGCCTCGCTCCTGCCGCGCTGGCGCGGTGCAGCGCCCATCCAGCGCGCCATCATGGCCGGTGACGAAAAGACCGGAATGATCGTGATGAAGATGGAAAAGGGTCTTGATACCGGCCCCATGGCGCTGACGAAGGAAGTTGAGATCACGCAAGCGATGACGGCCGGCGAACTGCATGACAAGCTCATGCTCGTCGGCGCCCGCGCCATGGTCGAGGCGATGGAGAAGCTTGAGGCCGACGACCTGCCGCTGACGCCTCAGCCGGAAGAGGGCGTGCTTTACGCCGCCAAGATCGACAAGGGCGAGACCCGTATCGATTTTTCCAGATCGGCGCGCGATGTGCATAACCATATCCGCGGACTTTCGCCGTTTCCGGGCGCCTGGTTTGAAGCCGAGATCAATGGCAAGCCGGAGCGCATCAAGGTACTTTCTTCCGCTATCGGGGAAGGAAGCGGGGCCGCAGGCCGGCTTCTGGACGACGTGCTGACCGTTGCCTGCGGTGAGGGCGCCGTGAGACTGACGCGCCTGCAGAAGGCAGGCGGGAAACCTCTCGATGCGAGCGATTTCCTGCGCGGCACGGCGCTTCCGAAAGGCACCGTGCTTTCGGTCGGATCCGCCTGATGCCGCGTTTTCGCATGATCGTCGAATATGACGGGACGTCCTATGTTGGCTGGCAAAAACAGGACAACGGCCATTCTGTGCAGGCTGCGCTTCAGAATGCCATCCTGTCTCTCACCGGCGAAACCGTCTCGGTTCGCGGGGCGGGGCGTACGGATAGTGGTGTCCATGCGAGGGGCCAGGTCATCCATGCCGATCTGTCCCGCGACTGGCAGCCCTTCAAGCTGCGCAACGCGCTGAACGCTCATCTGATGATGGCGAGTGAGCGTGTTTCGGTCATCGATGTACAACAGGTTTCCGACGATTTCGATGCGCGTTTTTCGGCGGTGAAGCGGCATTATCTCTATCGCATCATCACCCGTCCGTCGCCGCTGGCGATCGAGGCCGGGCGCGCCTGGTGGGTCCCGAAGGAGCTGGATCACGAGGCCATGCATGCGGCTGCCCAGATGCTCGTTGGCCATCACGACTTCACCACATTCCGCTCCGTCCATTGCCAGGCGAAAAGCCCGGTCCGGACCTTGGATCGGCTGGATGTGACGCGGACAGGCGATCTGATCGAAATCCGCGCCAGCGCGCAAAGTTTTCTGCACAATCAGATCCGCTCTTTCGCCGGTACGCTGAAGCTGGCCGGTGAGGCGAAGATGTCACCCGACGACGTGCGTGCGGCACTTGAAGCGCGTGACCGCAAGGAATGCGGCCCGGTGGCGCCGCCGGAGGGCCTCTATTTCATGAAGGTCGATTATCCCGGCGATGCTTGAAGCAATTCCAGCAAAGTGTGAACCGGTTTTGCGACCGGAATTGCGCCCACATAAATCAGTAGGGCGAGACGCCAAGATAGGATTGCAGCAGGTCGGCGATGATGAGACCCGGCACCAGCAGCACAAGCATGGTTGTCGCGACGACAAGCGGCTCTGGTCCGCAGATCTGCCGCACGAAGCGGGAAATGGCGAAGATCGTCGCGATCAGCAAGGCAAGCTGCACAAGCGCAATCACGCCCGCAGCAAAGGGCACGAGAAACAGAAGCAGCGTCAGCACCGCATAGGCATAGGATATCGGAACCGACAGCCAATTGGTCGCCACCACGATGGCTGTGAAATTGCGTTCGGTCTTGAGCAGCAGGCACAGAATGCCGAGCAGCACCAGCGGCAGGATCCAGTTGATCCCTTCGATCAGGAAGAGCCTGAGATAGAAGCCGATACCTGCCTTGGTTCCTTCCGTGCTTGAAGAAAGGAAGGCGAACCTCATTCCGGTCCAATAGACGAACATCGCCGGCAGGCACCAGACGAAGGCCCAGAACGACCGCATCATGCCGCGGTCGGTCATGTCGAGCTTTTTCAGGCCCTGCGGGTCGCCTTTGAAGAGCAGCCAGAGGCCGCTGATATAGAATTTGACTTCAGGAAATGGAGGCATCGCCGAACCAGCGGGAGAGGAAGGTTCCGTAGATCTGGGTCAGCGTTTCGAGATCGGCAAGGGCGACGCGTTCGTCCACCATGTGCATCGTCTGTCCGACAAGACCGAATTCCACCACCGGGCAATAGTCCTTGATGAAACGGGCATCCGATGTGCCGCCGGTCGTCGAAAGCTTCGGCTGCTTGCCGGTCACGGCTTCCACGGCACTGGACAGCGAACCGATCAGCGCATTGTTGCGGGTCAGGAACACATGGCTCGGGCGCTCTGCCCAGACGAGTTCGTAAGTCGTCGGTTTGCGATCCGGGCGCAGCGCCTGGTCGGCCGCAGCCTCGTCCAGCCGGCGTAAAATCTCCGCCTTCACCGTATCGGCGGTCCATGTATCGTTGAAGCGGATATTGAAAGCGAATGTGGCCTTGGCCGGCACGACATTGGTCGCAGGATTGCCCACATCGACCGTCGTGACTTCCAGATTGGAAGCCGGAAACTCGGGTGTGCCTGCGTCGAAGGGTGGATCCATCAGCGCAGCGCTGAGCGGAAGCAGACCGCGAACGGCATTGTCCGCCAGATGCGGATAGGCTGCATGGCCCTGCACGCCGAAGACAGTGACCTTGCCGGAGACGGAGCCACGACGGCCGATCTTGATCATGTCGCCGAGAACGTCCGGATTGGTCGGCTCGCCGACCAGGCATGCGTCCCAGCGCTCACCCTTTTCGGCGGCCCATTTCAAAAGCTTTTCCGTGCCGTTGACGGAGGGGCCTTCCTCGTCGCCGGTAATCAGGAAGGAGATCGAGCCTTGTGGTGCGCCATGCTCTTCGATATGGCGGGCGACCGCTGCGATGAAGCAGGCAATGCCGCCCTTCATGTCGACTGCGCCGCGGCCGAACATTTCACCATCGGCAATGTCGGCGGCAAAGGGCGTATGGCTCCACGCGCTTTCGTCGCCGGGCGGCACGACATCGGTATGCCCGGCGAACATCAGATGCGGCCCGTCTGTTCCAAGACGAGCATAGAGGTTTTCGACATCGGGCAGGCCCGGCTCCGTTGCGATCATCCGCTCGACCTTGAAGCCGAGCGGCGTGAGCATCGCTTCGAGCGCCGAAAGCGCGCCGCCTTCCGCCGGGGTGACGGAAGGGCAACGGATCAGCGTTTGCAGGTTTGCAATCGGATCAGAAACAGACATCGAAACTATATCCTGGCTTAGTCGCGCAGCAGCTCGTTGATACCCGTCTTGGAACGGGTCTTCTCGTCGACCGTCTTGACGATGACGGCGCAATAGAGATGCGGAGCGGCCAGACCGTTCGGCATCGTGGCATTGCCTGAGGGCATCGAGCCGGCAACGACGACCGAATAGGGCGGGACTTCGCCATAGCTCACTTCGCCTGTGGCGCGATTGACGATCTTGGTCGACTTGCCGATGTAGACGCCCATGCCGAGAACCGAGCCTTCGCGGATGATGCAGCCTTCGACGACTTCCGAACGGGCGCCGATGAAGCAATTGTCCTCGATGATGGTCGGGCCCGCCTGCATCGGTTCCAGAACGCCGCCGATACCGACGCCGCCCGACAGATGCACATGCTTGCCGATCTGCGCGCAGGAACCGACGGTTGCCCAGGTATCGACCATCGTGCCTTCATCGACGAAAGCGCCGAGATTGACGAAGGACGGCATCAGCACGACATTCTTGGCGATATAGGCCGAGCGGCGCACGACGGCATTCGGCACGGCACGGAAACCGGCGGAGCGGAACTGGTTCTCGCCCCAGCCTTCGAACTTGGAGGGAACCTTGTCCCACCAGGTGGAAGCGCCCGGGCCGCCCTTGACGACTTCCATGTCGTTCAGACGGAAGGAGAGCAGAACGGCCTTCTTCAGCCACTGGTTGACGGCCCATGTGCCGTCTTCGCCGCGCACGGCGACACGGGCCTTGCCGGCGTCGAGCAGGTTGAGCGATTCTTCCACTGCATCGCGAACCTCGCCTTTGGTCGAAACACTGACGCTGTCGCGGTTGTCGAAAGCGGTCTCGATTGTCTTTTCGAGGGCGGCGAGGTCGAAGCTGCTCATGGAAGATCCTTAAACGTCACGCGGTATCGTGATGGCTGGGAAGGTGGTCAATTGGTCCCATTTGCTCTAAGCGACCGCCACTCAAGCGTCAATGTGAATTGGCGTCAACGCGGGTTGGCGCGGGAAGGAAGCATCAGCATGACAAAGAAGCCGTCTGCAGCGCGGGGCAATGAGGAGAAGGTGTGGGAACCGCTGAAGGACAGCACGGCCGACAAGCATGCCGCCGCCGCCCAGCCCAAGACACCACAAACCCAGTCGCCCTCCTATCGTCTCGCCTTTGCCGATGAGGACTTCCTCTGCAGCAAGGAATTGCGGCCGTTGCGGCTGCAGCTCGAACTGCTCAAGGCCGAGATGATCCTGGCCGAGAAGGGTATCGCATCGACGGTCGTCCTGTTCGGCGGCGCTCGTATTCCGGCACCCGGCCAGAAGCCGTGGGCGGCCCAGAACGAGACTCAGCACAACAATCTCCAGGCCGCATCCGTCTATTATGACGAAGCGCGAAAATTTGCCGCGCTCTGTGGGGAATATTCGGCCAAGTTCGATCACAAGGAATATGTCGTTGTCACCGGCGGTGGTCCGGGCGTGATGGAAGCGGGCAATCGCGGTGCGACGGAAGCGGGCGCTCCCACGATTGGCCTCAACATCATGCTGCCGCACGAGCAGGCGCCCAACCCCTATGTGACGCCGGAACTCTCGTTCAACTTCCACTATTTCGCCATCCGCAAGATGCATTTCATGATGCGGGCAAAGGCGGTTGCGGTTTTCCCCGGCGGCTTCGGCACGCTGGACGAAATGTTCGAGGCGCTGACGCTGATCCAGACCAAGCGGATGGAGCGTATTCCGCTCATCCTGTTTGCCGAAAAATTCTGGCGCAGCATCATCAATTTCGAGGCGCTGGCCGATTTCGGCACGATCGCACCGGAAGATATCGAGCTGATCAATTTCGTCGAAACCGCCGACGAAGCCTGGAAAGTCATCCAGGATTTCTACGAGAAATAAGAGCCTTCAAAACATAGAAGACCCGCCCCTCGGGGGGAGAGGCGGGCCTTTGTCGACAACTGCCGGGCTAGTTCCGTAATGCGGGGGCGGGGAACTAGAGGGGGCGGTCCGGCAGGTCGTCGATGGAAATGACACCGTCTTTGTTGGTGTCCATGCGGGCAAACAGCTTGTCGCTGGCAGCCGACGCTTCGGCTTTGGTGATCTTGTTGTCGCGGTCTTCATCGACCATCCGGAAGAAGCGGCCACCGCCCATGCCACCGTGACGCTCGAAGCGGGCCTTTCGGAATTCTCCGTGTCGGCCGTCATCCCTGTCGGCGCGTTCATGCCGCGGACCATCGTGATCCTTGCGTTCGGCACGTTCCGGGCGGTCTTCGCCTTCTTCCGCCGCTTCGGGCCGCGGGTTGTTCTTTCTGAACTCCTCACGCTTGGCAACGCGGTAATCGAGAAGTTCGCCGCGGGTGATGCTGCCGTCCTTGTTGGCGTCGATTTCCGTGAACAGCGCTTCCTGGCGGGCAGCCACTTCTTCCTTGGAAATCCTGCCGTCCTTGTTGGTGTCGGCGGTCTTCAGGAGGCGGACGAAGGTCATGTCCTGCATCATCGCGCCGCGCATCATGCCATGCTGTCCATGCGGGCCGCCGGGGCCGCGGTCAGGCCGTTCGGGCGCGGCGAATGCCGGGATTGCGGCGCCTGCGACCAATACGGCTGCGAGGGTCGAAAAAACGATCTTCTTAGCGGTCATCGACGGGTTCCTTCCGGTTATTTCGATAACCCCAAGGTATGGCCGCCAAGCCGCGGCGACCACTTAAACTCCCGTAATGTGGATGAATTCTTTGTAATGCTTGCGGCCTTATTTAAGCGTCAGGCCGGCACGACGCCCTTCAGGAACGTCGCGAGATCGTCGGTCAGGTAATCGATGTGGTCGTCTTCCTCGGAAAACGTCTCCCAGCGTTCCATCAGCACTTCGTCGAGATTGCGCGGGGTCAGAAGTATCGTCCGCATGCCGAGCGTTTTCGGCACGGTAAGATTGCGCGGCAGATCCTCGAACATTGCCGCATTGGCCGTATCCACCTGGTGCAGGCTGGCGAACTTGTCGTAGGTCTCGCCCGCCGGCTTCGGCACGTAACCGGCCGCGACGATGTCGAAGATGTCGTCGAAATTGTCGAGTATGCCGAGTGCTCTGGCCGCCGCTTCCGCATGCGGCACGCTGCCGTTCGTAAAGATGAATTTGCGACCAGGAAGCGCCTTGATCGCCTCGCCCAGCTCGGGGTTCGGTATCAGGATCGAATAGTCGATCGCATGCGCCTTTTCCAGAAACCCGTCCGGATCGATGCCGTGGTTGCGCATCAGGCCCTGCAGGGTTGTGCCATGCTCGTGGTAATAGCGTTTCTGCAGCGCCCGTGCCTCGTCTCGCTCCAGTTGCAGCAATTCCTGCACATAATCCGTCATGTTGACGTCGATCTGCGCGAAGAGATTGATGTGATGCGGGTAGAGCGTGTTGTCGAGATCGAAGACCCAGTCACGGATATGGGCGAAATCGGCAGCGTCGGCAGAGGTCTTGGGTTTCTTGTCCATGGCGCGTTTATGCACTGCCTCGCCGATAAAGAAAATCGAAAAGGCGACGGCTCGCCGCCGCATCCGGCTTGGCGATAAATCTGCCTGCGTGATACCGCCAATGGTATGGAACTCTGGATCCCTATCACCATTGCCGCGGCCTTCCTGCAGAACCTGCGGTCGGCCTTGCAGAAGCATCTCCAGGGGAGGCTCGGCACCCGTGGCGCGAGCTTCGTCCGTTTCGGTTACGGCTTTCCGGTGGCCATCCTCTATGTCGTGCTCCTGCATCAACTGGCCGGATTTGCGATCCCCGATGTCAACTGGACGTTTGCCATCTGGGCCGTGATCGGCGGTCTGGCGCAGATTTTTGCCACCATCATGCTGGTCCACCTCTTCTCGCTGCGGAACTTCGCCGTCGGTACAGCCTATTCGAAGACCGAGCCGGTACAGGCCGCGATCTTCGGCTTTATCCTGCTTGGCGAAAAACTGACGGTCGGGGCGATCGGCGCGATCATCACCGGGGTCATCGGTGTGATGCTGATCTCCATGGCGCGCATGCCTTTGTCATGGAAAAACACGGTCACGGCGCTGGCCAGCCGGACGGCGCTGGTGGGTATCGCCTCCGGTGCCGTGTTCGGCATCTCGGCGGTCGCCTATCGCAGCGCGTCGCTGTCGCTCGATGGACCAAATCCCGTCATGCAGGCAGCCATGACACTTGCCTGCGTCACCACGTTCCAGACCGTCTTCATGCTTGTCTGGATGGTGTTGAAGGACAAGAACGAGATCGTGCAGGTGCTGAAGACCTGGCGTTCATCCTCACTGGTGGGGCTCGCCAGCGTTTTCGGTTCGGCGTGCTGGTTCACCGCCATGACGCTGCAGCAGGTGGCTTATGTTCGCGCGCTCGGCCAGATCGAACTCGTCTTCACCTTCATGGCCTCGTATTTTCTCTTCCACGAGCGGATCAACCGCATGGAGATCCTGGGATGCCTGCTGATCGTTGCGGGCATCCTCGGGCTGCTGGCAGGCTGAAACGAAAAAGGCGCCCTTCGGCGCCTCATTCAAATCACATCGATCCGCGGATCAGGGCACGATCAGCGTGCCGGCACCGTGTTCGGTGAAGATCTCGAGCAGTACGGAGTGGGCAGTCTTGCCGTTGAGGATGACGACACCCTTCACGCCGGCGCGGATCGCGTCGATACAGGTCTCGACCTTCGGGATCATGCCGCCGGAAATCGTGCCGTCCTTGATCAGCGCCTGCGCCTGGGCAACCGTCAGTTCCTTGATCAGGTTCTTGTCCTTATCGAGCACGCCCGGAACGTCGGTGAGGAACAGCAGACGGGTCGCGTGCAGCGCACCGGCAATCGCGCCGGCAAACGTGTCGGCATTGATATTGTAGGTCGCGCCGTCACGGCCCGGAGCAACCGGTGCGATGACCGGGATCATCTCGGACTTGGCGAGCAGGTCGAGCAGCGTGCGGTCGACTTCGACCACTTCACCGACAAAGCCGAGATCGAGCACACGCTCGATATTGCTGTCGGGATCGACAACCGTCTTCTTCGCCTTTTCGGCAAAGACCATGTTGCCGTCCTTGCCGCACAGGCCGATCGCCCATTCGCCGGTCTGGTTGATCAGCGCGACGATTTCCTTGTTGATCGAGCCGGCGAGAACCATTTCGACAATCTCGACCGTCTTGGCATCGGTGACGCGAAGGCCGCCTTCGAATTTTGATTCGATGCCCATCTTGGTCAGCATCGCGCCGATCTGCGGGCCGCCGCCATGGACAACGATCGGGTTGACGCCGGACTGCTTGAGAAGCGCGATATCGGCGGCAAAAGCCTTGCCGAGCTCGGTATCGCCCATCGCGTGGCCGCCATATTTCACCACGATCGTCTTGTTCTCGTAGCGCTGCATGTAGGGCAGAGCCTGGGCGAGGAGTTTGGCCTGGAGTTCGCTATCCGACGTCGTCATGAAAATCCCTCACATCAAAGGTGGGGCGCTTTTAGCGCATCTTTTTGACAGATGAAACAATCTGGTGGAAAGATTTGGCCGTAGCAGTTGGAGAGCGGGGAGAACGCGAACCTCCATCGGCTCGGGAGGTTGAATTGGCACCAGAAAGCGACATCGCCGCCTTGCTCGGGCGTGTGGCACTGCGCGACAGGGCGGCATTTGCCGAACTTTATTCTCAGGTCTCGCCGAAACTTTTTTCCGTCTGCCTTCGTATCCTCAAGGATCGTGGCGAGGCGGAAGATGCTTTGCAGGAAGTTTTCGTCAAGATCTGGCAAAGGGCCGGGCGTTTTGCCGCGGCAGGCAACAGTGTGGTGGCATGGCTGGTGACGATCGCTCGAAACCATTCTATTGATGTATTGAGAGCGCGTCGTCCAGTGGGCGAAAGCCGGGATGATGATTGGCAGATTGCCGATCCGGCTCCCGACCCCGAACACGAGGCCGTGCTGAAATGGGAAGGCAAGCGCATTGACAGGTGCATGGAGGAGTTGGATCCTGACCGTGCCGGAGCAGTCCGCAGCGCCTATGTCGAGGGCCTGACCTATCAGGAACTGGCCGAACGACATGCAGTCCCGATCAATACAATGCGAACCTGGCTGCGACGCAGCCTTCTGAAACTGAGAGAGTGTCTCGATCGATGAGCAAGCCGGAACAAAGCGAAGGGGATCGCTCCCGCGACCAGCTTTTGGCCGGAGAATACGTGCTGGGCGTCCTGCCGGAAGCGGATCGGCGCAAGGTCGAAGCTCGCATGATCAAGGACCGCGCATTCGCGGCCATGGTCGCAAGCTGGCAGGAAAATCTCTCCGGTTTTGACGCCGACTATGAAGAGCAGGCGCCGCCATCACGGACATATTCCAGGATCGAAGCCAGGCTGTTTCCCGCCAGGACATTTCAGCAGCAACTGTTGTCGTCCGGCGGCTGGTGGAATTCGCTGGCCCTGTGGCGCGGGCTGGCAATCGCCTCGTTTGCGACACTGGTCACGTATGTCTCGTTCCAATCGGGATGGATTGGTGAAGAACCGTCATCCCGAACGCTGGTGGCGCAGTTGAGTGGCGACAGCAATGCCGCACTCGGCCTCATGGCGCGTTATGACACCGGCAGTGGCCTACTGCAGCTCATGCCGGTGGCCGCGAAGGCCGACGACGCGCGCTCGCTGCAGCTCTGGCTGGTGCCCGATGGCGGCGATGCGCCGGTTTCTCTCGGCATCCTGCCGCAGACGGGCGAGGGCGCTGTCGACATTCCCGCCGACCTGCGGCCGCGCCTCAGGGACGGCGTGACCTTTGCCGTCAGCCTCGAACCTTTCGGCGGCTCGCCCACCGGACTGCCGACCGGACCCGTCATTGCATCCGGCAAGGCGCAAGGCATCTAGTCTGAAATACATCATGAAAATCAGCGGCCTGGTGTTTTCGGGCCGTTTTTTTCGTTCGACCTGAAACTCTTTTCTCCAGTGTCCCGTCCTTTGTTATGTCGCCGCTCTGATGGGGCGGCAAGCCTTTGAAAGGCGCGTATCCGCGCCGGGGCGAATTCCTTCGGGAGGAAGAGAAGTCATGTTCAAGTCCACATTTCGCACGCTCGCCATCGCTACCGCAGTTTCTGTCATTGCTGTCGGCGCGCATGCCGCCAACCCCAAGGTCGGCGGTGCCGCCATGTTCGAAGACAAGAACATTGTCGAGAACGCGATGAACTCCAAGGACCACACGACGCTGGTCGCGGCCGTGAAGGCGGCCGGCCTTGTCGAAACGCTTCAGGGCAAGGGGCCGTTCACGGTCTTTGCGCCGACCAACGAAGCCTTCGCTGCCCTGCCCAAGGGCACGGTTGACACACTCCTGAAGCCGGAGAACAAGGCTCAGCTGACCAAGGTTCTGACCTGCCACGTTGTGGCTGCCGACGCGATGTCCACGACCATCGAAAAGATGATCAAGGACGACAAGGGCACCCATGACGTCAAGACCGTCGGCGGTTGCATCCTGAAAGCCAAGGAAAGCATGGGCAAGATCACGCTGACCGACGAAATGGGTGGCGTTGCCCACGTCACGATCGCCGACGTCAAGCAGTCGAACGGCGTCATTCACGTCATCGACAAGGTTCTGCTCCCCAAAATGTAAGCGCGGTTCGCCCGAACCTGCCGCTTGCATTGAGATCCGGCCGCTCCCCGTGGGGCGACCGGATTTTTGCGTTTAACAGGATGCGCTTTTAGCTGACGGCCTCGACAATTGCTGCGCGCAGCTCGTCCACGCCCTTGCCCTTTTCCGATGACGTGGAGAGAACGAAAGGATAGGCAGCAGGTCGTTTGCGGATTTTCTCCAGTGTCTCGTCGATCAATTTCGGCACCGCCGGTTCCTTGATCTTGTCGGTCTTGGTCAGCACGATCTGATAGGAAACGGCTGCCTTGTCGAGCAGATCGAGAACGTCATCGTCGTTCTTCTTCAACCCGTGACGGCTGTCGATCAGCACATAGACGCGCTTCAGCGTCGAGCGTCCGCGCAGATAGTCGAAAACGAGCTTCGTCCAGGCATCGACCATTTCCTTCGGCGCTTGCGCATAGCCGTAACCGGGCATATCGACCAGCGCCATCGGCGGAAGATCGCCTTCCTGACCGGAATATCCATCGGGCACGAAATAGTTGAGTTCCTGCGTCCGGCCCGGTGTGTTCGATGTCCGCGCCAGCCCCTTCTGGCCGACCAGCGCATTGATGAGCGACGATTTACCCACATTGGAACGGCCGGCGAAAGCGACTTCCAGAGGGCCTTCGGGCGGCAGGAACTTCATCGAAGGCACGCCACGGATGAAGATCCAGGGCCGGCCGAACAGGGGCTTGTCGTTGGTTGTCATCCGATTGTCTATCTCTGCGCTTGCTGGAAAATAAACCGCATCCGGGTTTTGGGCGCCGATGTCAAGGCTTGGCTGGAAAGCGACAGCTGTCATCGTACCAAAAGAAAACCCCGGTCGAAGCCGGGGTTTTCAGGATTATTTGCTTTCTGCGGGCTTTCGCTTGAAGAAGCCCTTCAGGTTGTCGAAGAGCTCGATCTTGGCGCCGTGACGCTTCATGATCAATGCCTGCTGGGAAACCGAAAGCGTGTTGTTCCATGCCCAGTAGATCACGAGACCCGACGGGAACGAGGCCAGCATGAAGGTGAAGACCAACGGCATCCAGTTGAAGATCATCTGCTGCGTCGGGTCCGGCGGCGTCGGGTTCATGCGCATCTGCAGGAACATCGTGATGCCCATGATAAGCGGCCAGACGCCGATCATCAGGAAGTGCGGAACGTCGTAGGGCAGCAGGCCGAACAGATTGAACAGCGAAGTCGGATCCGGCGCGGAAAGGTCCTGAATCCAGCCGAAGAACGGTGCATGGCGCATCTCGATCGTGACATAGATGACCTTATAGAGTGCGAAGAACACCGGGATCTGCAAGAGCACCGGCCAGCAGCCGGCGATCGGGTTGATCTTCTCTTCCTTGTAGAGCGCCATCATCGCCTGCTGCAGCGCCATGCGGTCGTCGCCGTGCTTGGCTTTCAGCTCTTCCATCTTCGGCTGCATGCGCTTCATGTTCGCCATCGAGGCGTACTGCTTGCTGGCGAGCGGGAAGAAGATCAGCTTCACGACAACGGTCGTGAGAAGGATCGCGACACCGAAATTGCCGACATGACGGAAGAAGAAGTCCATCAGCTGGAACATCGGCTTGGTGATGAAGTAGAACCAGCCCCAGTCGATCAGCAGGTCGAAATGCGGGATGGCATATTCTTCGGCATAACGGTCGACGAGAGGAACACGCTTGGCGCCGGCGAAGACCATGTTCTTCAGTTCGGTCGACTGGCCGGGCTGGATGGTCAGCGCGTCACCCTTGTAGTCTGCCTGATAACGCGGCTGACCGTCGGTGAAATGCGTGAAACGGCCTTCATAAGGCATTGCCTGCGGCGGTACGATCGCTGCAGCCCAGTATTTATCGGTGATGCCGAGCCAGCCGCCGGTAGCCTTGGCGTTGGTGACGGCTTCTTCCTCGATATTGGAATAGGTGTGTTCGCTGAGGCTGCCGTCCTTGCCGGGTACGCCGAGGAAGCCCTCGTGGATGACCCAGACCGAAGGTGTCACCGGCTTGTTGTTGCGGGTGATGCGGCCGTAGGAGGAAAGCGTGATTGCTTCTGCGCCGGGGTTCTCGACCTTGTCGGTCATGGAGATCATGTAGTGATCGTCGATCGAGATCGTGCGGTTGAAGACGACGCCCTTTTCATTGGTGAAGCTGAGTGTCACCGGGGTTGTTGCCGTCAGCTTCTCGCCGCTTGCAAGCGTCCAGGTCGTGCCCGGACCGGGAACCGTGCCGCTATTGTCGCTGCCGATATAACCGACTTCGCCGAAATAGCCGTCCCTGGTGTCTGCCGGCGAGAAGAGCGTGATGAGCGGGCTCGAGTTGTCGACGGTCTCGTGATATTCGCGCAGCTTCAGGTCGTCGAAGCGGGCGCCGGTGAGGTTGATCGAGCCTGAAACGGCCGGAGTGTCGATTGCAACGCGTTCGGACTTGGCAAGCGCCTGTTCGCGGGTCGCGGTCGCCTGGGCCTGACCTGCACCCGGCAGGTTGCCGGTGGTCGTGGCGGCGCCGGGGCTTTCCGGCGTGAATGTCGGGTTCTGCGCGGCCTGCTGCTGCTGCAATGCCTGCTGGGCTTCAGCGGCACGCTGCTGCGCTTCCATGCGCGGGTTCATGTAAAGGAACTGCCAGCCAAGGACGATGACGACCGATAGGCCGATCGCGATGAAGTAATTTCGGTTTTTTTCCATCATGCTTTCCTGGAAGGTGTTCCTGAGACAGGCTTGGCTTTTTGCCTGCCTTCAATCCGTGCTGCAAGTTGTTCGGTCAAATTTGAGAAGGAAATGCCGAGCACCTCCCTGCGCGCGACGATCACATAGTCGTGTCCGTTTTCCATTGCAAATCCGGCGGATTTGCGCACGGCTTCCTTCAGCCGCCGCCGCATTCGGTTCCGCTCGACGGCGTTGCCGTGCTTTTTGGTAACGGTAAAGCCGACACGTGGCGGCTCATCAGGCTGCTTGCGATCGAGAACTTCCAGGAGAAACGTTCTCCCGCGGCGTGCTTCGCCTTTCCGAACAGCAAGAAACTGCGGCCGGCTTTTCAGCCGCCCGACAGTGTTTTTCTTTTCTTTACTCGTCGTCACTGCCCGATCCGGGCAAGTCGGCCGTTAGGCCGACAGACTGGCACGGCCGCGTGCGCGACGAGCCGAAAGAACCTTGCGGCCACCCTTGGTAGCCATGCGGGCACGGAAACCATGACGACGCTTGCGAACAAGCTTGGACGGTTGGTAGGTACGCTTCATTTTTTTAATGCCGCGGTGTGCGGCCCTTCTTGAAGATTGCCTCTATCGAAGCAAGAGCGTTTCGGAAAATGCGAAGAGACGTGAGGATGCATGAGGCAGTCCGCCGTCTGAGCGCGCGGGCATATAGTTCAGGTTGGGCCTGAAAGTCAATCCGCAGGGCCCGGCAGGCAGGAAAGCCGCATTGATGGCTGATGTATTTAAGTAAGATTGAATGCAATTATTAATTTTGGAGACGGGTATTTGGTTTCGCTTAGATTGTGCGAACGATCAGCTTTTTCTACCTGATGAGCATTAGCTCGATTTATGAGAAAACATATCGCCGATTACGCAGTCTCATCGGGAGATTTTTGCGTCTTCTGATGGAAATTGATCGCGATACACCATCAGCCATTATTAACAATTTTATGCTAATTTTCGTAGTCATCAAGAACAGTCGCTGATGTTGGCGCTGCTCTGGTGTCTTTGGAGGGGATTACCGTGAAAATTGGAGTGAAGATCAACCTTCTCGTGGGGTTGATGAGCCTTGTCGCGTGCGCAATTGCCGGATTGTCGATTTTCGCGGTCACCGAATATCATGCCAAGCAGAGCGGCTATGCCAATATTGCCGACCGCGTCTATAAGGGCGAGCGGCTGAACCGTCTGGTCACGGCGGCGGTGATGGATGCCCGCGGCATGTATGCCGCAAAGGATATCGGAGCCGCCAAGCCCTTTGGCGAAGGCGTGACGAAAAGCCTCGGCGATATGGACAAGCTGGTTGCCGATTGGGCCGCGGTCGTTCCTGCAGCGCAGAAGGCGCAGTTCGACAAGCTCACGGCAGGCTTCCGGGAATTCAAGGCATTCCGCACCGAAACGGTTCGCCTCGGAGCAACGGAAGGCCCGCAGGCCGCTAATGTTCAGGGTAATAACGAAGCCAACCGCGCCAACCGCAAGGCCTACCAGGCCGAAATCGACAAGGTGGTCGCTGCGGATCTGGCCGATCTCGACGTGCTGAGCGCGGAGATGGGGTCGTTCGGCAACCTGATCTTTTATTCCGTTCTCATCGTCGCAATTTTCGGCGTCGGCGGTGGTCTGGCCTTCGGCCTTTATCTCGGACGCAGCCAGATCAGCGGTCCGATCCTGACCCTGACATCTTCCATGGGCCGGCTGGCGCAGGGAGATTATGACGCAAAGGTTCCGTTCTTCGGCCGCAAGGACGAGATCGGCGACATGGCGGCGGCAGTCGAGGTCTTCAAGACGAATGGTCTCGAAGTCGCGCGCATGACCAATGCCGAGGCAGGCCTGAAGGCCAAGAGCGACGATCTGCAGACGCGCATGTCTACGGTTGTCCAGGCCGCGGCTGAAGGTGACTTCACCCGGCGCATCGACAAGCAGTGGGATGTCGAAAGCCTCGACCGCGTCGCCCGCAATATCGATGCGCTGGTCAAAAGCGTCGATGCCGGCGTATCCGAGACACGCCGTGTCGTCAGAAGCCTGTCCGATGGCGATCTGACCGACAGCATGCGGGGCGACTTCAAGGGCGCGTTTGCGGAACTGCAGGAAAACGTCAACGCCACGATGCAGACGCTTCAGTCGACCATGGGCAAGGTTCGCAATGCGACCGGCGCCATGAACGACGGCGCTTCCGAGCTGAGCAGTGCCGCCAACGATCTGTCGAAACGCACCGAGCAGCAGGCCGCAGCCTTGGAAGAAACATCCGCTGCGCTCGATGAAATCACTTCGGTGGTGAAAACCTCGACCGAACGGGCCAATGAAGCAACGGTCATGGTCGGCGAGGCGAAGGAGAGTGCGGTTCAATCCGGCGCCGTCGTTCGCGATGCCGTCGCGGCGATGGGCCGTATCGAACAGGCCTCACGCGAAATCGCGCAGATCACCAACGTGATCGACGAGATTGCCTTCCAGACAAACCTTCTGGCCCTCAACGCAGGGGTCGAGGCGGCACGCGCCGGCGAGGCCGGCAAGGGATTTGCCGTCGTTGCCCAGGAAGTCCGCGAGCTTGCGCAGCGGTCCGCCAGTGCCGCCAAGGACATCAAGGGCCTGATCGGCAAGTCGGGCGAAGAGGTCGCAGGCGGCGTCAAGCTGGTGCAGAAGACGGGCGAGGCGCTGTCGGAGATCGAGTTGCGCGTCAGCCGCATCAACGACCATATCCATTCGATCGCCGTCGCGTCGCGCGAGCAGGCGACCGGCCTTGCCGAGGTGAATACCGCGGTCAACCAGATGGACCAGGTCACCCAGCAGAACGCAGCCATGGTGGAAGAAAGCTCGGCGGCAACCAGCAAGCTCTCGGCCGAAGCGGACGCGCTCTATCGCCTCGTTGCGCATTTCAGGATCGATGAAGAGGCGGGCCGTTCGACCCGTCTAGCATCGGCCGATGCCGCTCATCGTCCGCAGCCGTCGCCGGCAAGAAAACTGACCGCAGCACTCGGCCGTGCTTTCGGCGGACGCAGCTCGGCGGCAGCAACATCCAACGCCGCGGATTGGGAAGAATTCTGATCCACAGCATGTCGCACAAAAGGCATGCCCTGAAATAGAGACTTTAAGCGTGATGAGCGAATCTGAAGGATCGCAGCACGCTTTAAGTCCTAACATTACCGAAATTTAAGGCGGAGGCGCGGTTTGCCTCTGCCTTTTGCGTTTGTCTGGGGTGTTCAAATCTTGGTGACACGGTAAAATGGCCACATACACGCGGAGTTGAAACCCGTGGCCGAAACTGGAGATCCGTATGGATAACGAGGTTCATACCTCGGAACATCAGGGAACGTGGCCGGACGGCGCCGGGCCGGAGCCGATGCCGACGATCCTGCGCGGCCTGTCCGGGCGGTTGCTCTGGCTGACGGTCATCTTCGTCATGCTGGCCGAAATCCTGATCTTCATGCCGTCCGTCTCCGGCATGCGTACCAACTGGCTGCGTGATCGTCTGGATACGGCCGCTGCCGCCGGCATCGTGATCGACGGTTTGCAGCCTGCCGAACTGCCGCGCGCCGTGCAGGACGATACGCTGCTGGCGACAGGAACCAAGGTCATCGCGCTGCGCAAGGATGGAACATCCAGGCTGCTGGCGGCAATCGAGGTTCCTCCGGAAATCGACGCCCAATACGATCTGGCCCATACGTCAATGCTCGGCTCCATGCGCGATGCGCTGGATACGCTGGTTTTCGGCGGAGACCGGGTAATGCGCGTTTTCGGACCGGTCGGCGAGAGCGACATGATCATCGAACTGGTCATGACCGACACGGCCCTTCGCAAGGACATGCTGATCTACTCGAAGATGATGTTCCTCATCTCGCTGCTGATCTCCCTGATTACGGCAGTGCTGATCTTCCTTGCCATCAACCGCATGATGATTTCACCGATCCGGCGGCTGACGCACAGCATGCAGCTGTTTTCCGAGCGGCCGGATGATCCCTCCCGCGTTTTCTCCGCCGATCGCTCTCGCGGCGAGCTGGCCGTCGCGGGGCGCCATCTTGCGGCCATGCAGGTCGAGCTTCAGCGAACATTGAAGCAGCAGAAGAATCTCGCGGATCTTGGCCTCGCCGTCTCGAAGATCAACCATGACATGCGCAACATCCTTGCCTCGGCCCAGCTGATGTCGGACCGCCTGACGGATGTCGAGGATCCGATGGTCAGGAGCTTTGCGCCGAAACTGCTGCGCACCATCGACCGGGCTGTCGGCTATACCAACGAGGTTCTGGCCTACGGTCAGGCATCGGAGGCTGCTCCGCGTCGCCGTAGGGTCGATCTCACCGATCTTTGCCAGGAAGTGCGCGACATGCTGGCCATCGATCCGGAGACCGGCATCGAGTTCATCGAGCAGATATCGGAAGGCGTCGAGGTCGATTGCGACGGCGAGCAGATTTTCCGCGTAGTTCACAATCTCTGCCGCAATGCCGTTCAGGCGCTGCTCACCCATGACGCCAACGACCCGAAAGCCGTGCGGCGGGTCACGCTGTCCGCGCACCGCCTCGGCAGCGTCGTCAGCATCACCGTGGACGACACTGGCCCAGGCATGCCGCGCAAGGCACGCGAAAATCTTTTCTCGGCCTTCAGGGGCTCCGCACGGTCCGGCGGCACAGGGCTTGGTCTCGTCATCGCACGTGAACTTGTGCTGGCTCATGGCGGTACAATTGCGCTTGTCGAGAAGCCCGGCCCGGGCACGCAATTCCGCATCGAAATTCCCGACCGTCCCGTCTCGCTTGAGGACTACCGCGCCAGGGCGTGAGTAATATTCATTTTAAAACAATGGCTTGGTTTGTTTGCGAAGATAAAATGACATCAAGCCGGGGAAAATCGCTTGCAATCCTTCTCGGCAGCCTTTAGAGGATCGCCACGCCAGCGGAACACACCGCTGACAGACGCACCCGTAGCTCAGCTGGATAGAGCACCAGACTACGAATCTGGGGGTCAGGAGTTCGAATCTCTTCGGGTGCGCCATTCTTTTCCTTCCTAAAAAAACATTGAATATTGCGCGGCAATACGCTTTGCCGCCATGATCCGGAGCATACCGGTTCGATCGATATTCTATGGCAATTCGTTTCGTTTTTAGCTGCGTGCCCGATGGGCAGAACACGCGGCTTGCGCTATCCAGAACAGGCATGTGAATCAGTCCTTTGCCGCAGCCGCCTGAGCCGCTGCTGTCTGTTCGGAGTCGAATGTCATGAGATGGAAGCGTACGATCCAGTTGCTGGATGTTCATGCGGAAGGCGAGATCGGCCGCGTGGCGATCGGCGGTGTCCCGAAGATCCCCGGCAATACCGTGGCAGAGCAGCTCGCCTGGATGAATTCCGATCCGAAAGGGCAGGAGCTTCGCCGCTTCCTTTGCCTCGAGCCGCGTGGCACCCCGATCGGCTCCGTCAATCTTCTCCTGCCGCCAAAACATCCCGATGCCGATGCCGCCTTCATCATCCTGCAGCCGGATCAGGCGCATGCCAGCTCGGGTTCCAACTCCATCTGCGCCACCACGGCGCTGCTCGAAGCCGGCATCGTTGAGATGAAGGAGCCTGAAACGGTCGTCACGCTGGAAACGGCGGCCGGTCTCGTCAAGGCCGTCGCCACCTGCCGGGACGGCCGGTGCGAAAAGGTGAAGCTCACCATGGTCCCGTCCTTCATTCATGAGCTGGACGTCAAGCTGCAGACACCGGAATGGGGCGAGATCACGCTCGATATTTCCTATGGCGGCATTTTTTACGGTCTTGTGGACGTATCGCAGATCGGCCTGACCATCGAAAAGAAAAATGCTGCGGCACTCGTGCAGGCAGGCATGATCCTGAAGGATTTGATCAATCGACAGATCCCGGTGGTCCATCCGGAAATTCCGGCGATCTCCGGCGTCGCCTATGTGATGTTCCGCGATACGGAATCGGACGGAACCGTCCGCACCTGCACGACCATGTGGCCGGGCAGGGCGGACCGCTCGCCCTGCGGCACGGGCAATTCGGCAAACCTTGCAACATTGCATGCGCGTGGAAAAGTGAAGGTCGGGGACGTGTTCCTGTCCCGCTCGATCATCGGAACGCAGTTCGAGGTGGGGCTCTCAGCCGAAACGCAGGTCGCGGGAAAGCCGGCAATCGTTCCAACGATCGCCGGCCGCGGATTTACCTTCGGCTTGCATCAGGTGGCTCTCGACCCATTCGATCCGCTGGCGGATGGTTTCGCCATGACCGACGTCTGGGGGCCATCAGCCGGCGACATCATCTGATCGGTCAGATCTCGCGGCCGACCTTGGCCGGAGTTTCGACGTCGCCCTGCTTCAGGACCAGGGAGCTGACACCTTCCACACCTTCGGAAGAAGGCGCTGGGATGACGCCCAATTCCTGGAACTGGATATATTTGGAAGCGCCGAACATGTCGCCCTTCGCTGCCGCCAGGCGATACATCTCGGCAGCCTTTTCGGCATTGGCCGGAATGCCCTCACCGGTCTCGTACATGATGCCGAGATTGATCATGGCGTCGGTATTGCCGCGCTGGGCAGCAAGGTCGTACCAGGCGATTGCCGTCTGATCGTCTGCGTCGACAAGCTGGCCTTCGTCATAGATCGCGCCGATGTTGAAGGCTGCGGTGTCGTCGCCTTCGGCTGCGGCCTTCTCAAACCACTTGAGGGCTTTCTGGACATCGGGCTGCGTGCCAAGGCCATCGCGATAGGCAACGCCGAGATTGTAGGCAGCAAGCGTGTTGCCGCTGTCGGCGGCCTTCTGGTAATAGGCAAACTCTGCCTTGTCGTCGCCCAGACGGCCCATCAGCATGCCATAATTGACCATCGCTGCAGCGTATCCATCGTTGACGGCGGTATTGTAGGCGCTCATTGCCTGATCCGGCTCGTCAACGCTGTTGAGGGCTCGGCCGAGCTGGTAGGCGAAGCGCGGATTGCCCGTCGCGTCGAAAGCAATCCGGCACGCTTCGACAGCCTGATTGCCGATGTCGGCGATGTTGACCGGAGCAAAGTCGCCGTTGCGCTGCTGGTCATAGGGGCTGCCGGCCAGGCGATCGCAATCGCCCTGTTGCACGGATGCGAGAACGAGGTTGTTGCGCTCCGCAGCATCAGGTGAAACCGTCAGCGCAAGAAGTGCGACAGCGGCACCTGTGGTAATCGCAAAACCCTTGTTGACTTTCAGAGTCCGGGATTTCATTGTTCGCTCCGACTCAAAACACTTTCAGATTGCTTAATGAACGCAGCACTCGTGTGCTTGTTCCGCGTGTTTTGCCTCGAACCCCCATTCAAAGCCTTTGCAATCTGCACGATCTCGTGAACCCTAGCGTGATATTACCGGTTTCGATTGGATGTTCCGCTGCCGCTTGGGCCAGCTTGTGAGATTGTCTTCGCGTCCGCTTTGATGGTAAGCGGGATCGACATCCCCAGAACACTCAGCGGAACAGCTCGATGAAAACGCTTCAGATTCGCCGCCCCGACGATTGGCATCTCCATCTGCGCGATGGCGCAGTGCTGGAAGGCGTGATCGGGGATACGAGCCGTCATTTCGCCCGTGCGATCATCATGCCGAACCTCGTCCCGCCGGTCGTGACCACGGCAGATGCCATCGCATACCGCACGCGGATCATGGCTGCCTTGCCGAAAGGGCATGCGTTCGAGCCGTTGATGACCCTCTACCTGACGGAACATACCAATCCGGATGATGTGGAAGAGGGCAAGAAGAGCGGACTGATCACCGCCGTGAAGCTTTATCCCGCCGGTGCCACGACCAACTCCCATGGCGGCGTGCGTGACTTCGAGAAAGCCATGCCGGTGCTGGAGCGCATGGCGAAGATCGGTCTTCCGCTCTGCGTGCATGGTGAAGTCACCACGCCCGAAGTTGATATCTTCGACCGTGAGGCCGTCTTTATCGAAACAGTGCTCGATCCGTTGCGCAATCGGCTGCCGGAACTGAAGGTGACGATGGAACATGTGACGACCTCGGACGGCATCGACTATATCAAGTCGTCCAAGGCGAACCTTGCCGGTTCGATCACGACCCATCACCTGATCATCAACCGCAACGACATCCTCGTCGGCGGTATCCGCCCGCATTATTATTGCCTTCCGGTTGCCAAGCGCGAAAGCCATCGCCTCGCCCTGCGGGCTGCCGCCACATCCGGCGACCCTCGTTTCTTCCTCGGCACGGATTCCGCGCCGCATGTCGACCCGTTGAAGGAATGCGCCTGCGGTTGCGCGGGCATCTACACCTCCGTCAACACGATGAGCTGCCTTGCCCATGTTTTCGAGCAGGACAGCGCTCTGGACAAGCTGGAAGCGTTTGCGTCGCTGAACGGCCCGGCCTGGTATGGTCTGCAGCCGAACGAAGAGATGATCACGCTCGAAAAGCAGGACGTTCAGGTCGAGTTTCCTGCAAAACGCGAGACCGCAGGCGGTGCAATCACGGTATTCGACCCCGGCTTCCAGATCTTCTGGAACGTTCTGGACTGAAAATACCGGTAGTTTTGCTGATTAGTATTTATTAGGGTTGTATCTCTCCAAAGGTAACACTTTGGAGAGATTCCCATCATAGCTTCTGCTCGTTTATTGAATAAATCTTCGAAGAGAATTCCGGCATGATGCTTGACTATCCGTCTCTTCTGCTTGCGCTTGGCGTTTCAGCCGCATGCCTGATGGTGACCTTGTTCGGCACCTGGTATTCCCGCCGCACTGATTCTTTTCTTCTGACCCTGGTTATTTCGCTTTGCCTGATCGTCGCCGGCATTGTTGTTTACAGCAGGTTCACGCCCCAGTCGGGTATCGCTCCCGCCGCGATCGCCTATGCGCTGTTGATGGGTGGTTTTTCCACCATCTATGCCGCTTCCGTCCAGTTCCGCACCGGCACGCCCCCCTGGCGCCTGGCCGGCACTCTCTTCTTCGTCAGCCTTGCGCTCGGCTTGCCGCTCATCCTCGTCGGCCTCGACGGGCTTGGCCTGATGATCCTGAACGTCCTGACGGCCATTCTTCTCGTCGGCACGGGGTGCCAATATTGGGCGGCGCGCAGGGAAGCTCCCGGTCCTTTGCTTGGCATGGTCATTCTCTATTGTGTCAGCGGTTTTTCCTTTGCCCTGTGCGCCGGTGTGCTGATCGCAGACGGCCGGTTGAGCCTGGGTGAGCCGCCGGTCAACTGGGCGGAAAACCTCAATATCGGCATCTGCATCGCCGGCATGACCGGCATCGGTGCGCTGTCGCTGGCGCTTCACCAATGGCGAATGGCAGCCCTTCACCGGCATGAGGCCATGACGGACGCACTGACGGGTCTTCTTAATCGCAGGGCCCTGTTCGATCAGTATGGCGGCCGAAGACTGAACGCGTCCACTGCCGTGATCGTCTTCGATATCGACCGCTTCAAGCTGATCAACGACCGTTTCGGCCATTCCGCAGGCGACGAGGTTCTGAAACTTTTCGCGCAGGACATGATGGCCGAGATGGTTCCGGCCGCAACAGCGGCACGGTTGGGTGGCGAGGAGTTCGCCATGGTTGTCGGCGAGGTCATGCCCGGTCGCGCTGAAAGGATCGCCAACGCGGTGCGGATGCGTTTCGCAGCTCGTGATATCGTCATCGATGGCAAGCTTCTTCGCTGCACGGTCAGTGCAGGCGTATCCGTCGGCACCCCTGAGGGCCAACCGTTCGAAGCCGTCCTTAACCTCGCCGACGGCGCGCTTTACCAGGCAAAGGACGCCGGGCGCGACCGCGTCGAAATCGCATCCTATCTCCGCGCCATCCGCCCTGCGCCTGACAGCCGCACATCGGCCTGAAAACTCGATCGCCTCATCTCTTCGCTGGCGTAAGGAACGCCATGCTGCTATTGCGGCGCGTGGTTTCAAGCAATGTCCGGCGAAAGTGTGCAGCGGTTTCGCCTTCGGACTTGCGGATGAAAAAGCAGCGATCAAGGAGCGGGCGCGTGATCCAGACCACATTTATCGACAGGACTGTAATGGCCGAACTGATGGCCAAGATGCTCTGGGAAATCGGAGCCGTGCATTTCAGTGCCGACAAGCCCTACAAGTTCTCCTCCGGCATGATGAGCCCTGTCTATATCGACTGCCGCAAGCTGATCTCCTACCCGCGCATTCGTTCGACGATCATGGATTTTGCAGCAGCGACCGTCATGCGCGAAGCCGGCTTTGAAAAGTTCGACTGTATCGCCGGCGGCGAAACGGCCGGTATTCCCTTCGCAGCCTTCCTGTCCGAGCGTCTCGGCCTGCCGATGATCTATGTGCGCAAGAAGCCGAAGGGCCACGGTCGTGCAGCGCAGATCGAGGGCCATCTGCCGGAAGGCGCGCGCGTGCTGGTCATCGAGGATCTCGTCACCGTCGGCGGCGGCATGTTCACCTTCATCGATGCCATTCGCGCCGCAGGCGGCGTGGTCGAGCACGGCCTGGGCCTGTTCTTCTACGACATGTACCCGCAGGTCGAGGAGCGTTTTGCCAATGGCAAGGTTCAGCTCCACCACATCGCCACATGGCGCAATGTCCTGGCCGTCGCCCGCGAACAGAAACTGTTCGACGAAAAGACCCTGTCGGAAGTCGAATCCTTTCTCGATGCGCCCATGGCTTGGTCTGGTCGGCATGGCGGAATTACTGAGCTTTCGCTCTAGCGTCGATACAAAAGCTCAGGTATCGGTGGGTGAAACAATGATCTCGGGAGGAAATCGATGATCCTGTGCTGCGGCGAAGCTTTGATCGACATGTTGCCGCGTGAGACGACGCTCGGTGAACCGGCATTTTCGCCTTATGCCGGCGGTGCCGTCTTCAATACCGCGATCGCACTTGGCCGCCTGGGTGTTCCGACGGCCTTTTTCACCGGTCTTGCCGATGACATGATGGGCGACATCCTGCGCGACACGCTGCGTAAGAGCAATGTCGACTTCAGCTATTGCGCCATCGCTTCGCGTCCGTCGACAATCGCGTTCGTCAAGCTGGTGGATGGTCATGCGACCTATGCCTTTTACGACGAGGGCACGGCCGGCCGCATGATCACCGAGGCTGATCTGCCGGCGATCGGTGAAGAGTGCGAGGCGCTGCATTTCGGCGCGATCAGCCTGATCCCCGAACCCTGCGGCTCGACCTATGAGGCGCTGCTTGTGCGCGAGCATCAAAAGCGCGTCATCTCGCTCGATCCCAACATCCGCCCCGGCTTCATCAAGGACAAGGCATCCCATCTTGCCCGTATCCGCCGCATGGCGGCCATGTCGGATATCGTCAAGTTTTCGGATGAAGATCTGGCCTGGTTCGGCCTGGAAGGCGACGAGGATACGCTCGCCCGCCATTGGCTGCATCACGGCGCAAAGCTTGTCGTCGTTACCCGCGGTGCCGAAGGTGCCGTCGGCTACACGGCAAGCCACAAGGTCACTGTTCCGAGTGAACGGGTGACGGTCGTCGATACGGTCGGTGCCGGCGACACGTTCGATGCCGGTATTCTGGCATCGCTGAAGATGCAGAACCTGCTCACCAAGGCGCAAGTCGCAAGCCTGACCGAAGACCAGATCGCCAAGGCGCTGGCGCTCGGCGCAAAGGCCGCGGCTGTCACGGTTTCGCGGGCAGGGGCAAATCCTCCGTTTGCGAACGAGATCGGGCTGTAAAAACTGGTCTCGCGCACAAGCCTGCCCCTCACCCTAATCCTCTCCCCGCAGGCGGGGCGAGGGGACGTGCCGCGCTCAACGCTGGCGAGGGGCGGAGAGGTTGCAACACAAGTCCTTCTCCCCGCGAGCGGGGAGAAGGTGGCGGCAGCCGGATGAGGGGCAACCTCAAGCTCTCAATTAAGCCTGACCAGCCCCACCCAAACTCACTTCTTCAACCCGGCCAGCGTCTTCACCAGCCCTTGAGTCGATGAATCGTGCCCCTCGGCACTTTCCTTGCCTTCGACGACCGGAAGCAGGCCCGTTGCCAGTTCCTTGCCAAGCTCCACGCCCCACTGGTCGAAGGAGTTGATGCGGAACAGCACGCCTTCGACGAAGACCCGGTGCTCGTAAAGCGCCACGAGCCGGCCGAAGGCAAACGGGGTCAGCTTGTCATGCACGAAGGTGATTGACGGGCGGTTGCCGGTAAACACCCGGTGCGGCGCGATGAAATCGGCCTGTTTATCGTCCATGCCTTTGGAGGTCAGCTGCGCCTTGGCTTCTTCGAAGGTGCGACCCTTCATCAGCGCTTCCGACTGCGCCAGGCAATTGGCGATCAGCAGATCATGCTGGTGGCGAAGCTCAGGCTCAAAACCGTTTGCCGCGATCATGAACTCGGTAGGGATGATGCTCGTGCCCTGATGGATCAGCTGGTAGAAGGCGTGCTGGCCGTTGGTGCCGGGCTCGCCCCAGACGACCGGGCCGGAATTGCCTTCGACCGGCGTGCCGTCGATCGTAACGCCCTTGCCGTTGGACTCCATGTCGAGCTGCTGCAGATAGGCCGGGAAGCGCAGCAGGCGCTGGTCATAGGGCAGGATCGCGCGGGTGGGATAACCCAGAACGTTGCGATGGTAAAAACCGATCAGGCCAAGCAGCATCGGCAGGTTTTCGCGGACCGGAGCCTCGCGGAAATGCGTGTCCATCGCATGTGCGCCATCGAGGAATTTGCCGAAATTCTCCGGCCCGATGGCGATCATCAGCGGCAGGCCGATGGCCGACCAGATCGAATAGCGACCGCCGACCCAGTCCCAGAAACCGAAGACGCGTGTCGCATCGATCCCGAAGGCCGAAACCTTGTCGAGTGCGGTGGAGACGGCGGCAAAATGGTGCTGCACGGCGTCGTCGCCCAGCGTGTCAGCGATGAACTTGCGCGCCGAAGCGGCATTGGTCATCGTTTCGATCGTCGTGAATGTCTTCGAAGCGACGATGAACAGCGTCGTTTCCGCATCGAGCAGCTTCAGCGTATCGGCAATATGTGCACCGTCGACATTGGAGACGAAATGCGCCCGCGGTCCATCGTGGAAAGGCGCAAGCGCCAGCGTCGCCATGACCGGGCCGAGGTCCGAACCGCCGATGCCGATATTGACCACATCGGTGATCTTTTTGCCGGTCGCGCCCTTGAGTGCTCCCGAACGGATGCCATCGGCGAACTTGCCCATCGCCGCCAGCACGGCATTCACATCCGGCATCACATCCTTGCCGTCAACCAGCACCGGCGTGTTCGAGCGATTGCGCAGCGCCGTGTGCAGGACTGCGCGGTTTTCGGTGAAGTTGATGGCAACGCCGGAGAACATCTCCTCGCGCTTTTTCGCCACGCCGCCGGCTTCCGCGAGCTTTTCGAAGAGCGCGAGGATCTCCTCGTTCACGGCAGTCTTCGAATAGTCCATCGTGAGGTCGTCGAAACGGGTGTTGAATTTCTCGAAGCGTCCGGCATCACTGGCGAAGGCGGCACGGATATCCGTTGCCCTGGTTTTATCTGCGGTGGCCTTGAGATCTTTGACGATGGTCTGCATGGGTTCCTCGCATTCTGCAGATGATGCACGGGAACCTATTCGCTTTCCTGTTCAAATCAAGCGCCCGCGAAGCGTCTTTTGCGTAACGGCATAGTCAATTGTTCAGCTTACTGGCCGACAGCCGTTTCCACCGTGTTGCCGAGCGCCTGCCCGAAGCGGCCGACCTGGTCGTTGTAGGTACGCCGTGTCGTCGGATCGAAGATAGCGATCGGCGTGCTGACGGCGACGCTGGCTGCGCCGCCGACGGTTTGCGCCGTGCCGAGCGCCACTGCCCCCAGCCTCTCGCCAAGCCCGACATCACTGTCGGTCACGGTCTGGCCTGCAATCAGGCGGTTACCGATCAGTTTCACCACTTCCGGGCTCTCGGCAAATTTGCCGTGGTTCAGGCGGTCGCCGCCCTGCAGCTTGGTGAGATCGAGCACGACAATGCCCGATTTTTCAAACTCGGTTCGATAAGGCTCGATCGTCGGATCCACCTGGCCCAGGCGGTCGATATTGCCGGAGATGCGGCGCGACAGGCTGAGTGCCCGATCGTCCTGCGAGACGAAGAGAGTGAAATGCGGACGGTTCTTGCCCAGCTCCGCCATCTGTCTGCCAAACACATCGACGTCGAGATCGGGCGATGCGAGAATGACATTCTTGATCTTCGGGGCGACGCGCCCGTCGCGGATCGCCATCTGGCGCAGCGCCTCGACCGTCAGCCATGAGCCCATCGAATGGGCCATGATCGTTACCTCGTCGACGCTGTTTTCGGTTGCGAGCCGGCGCAACATCGTCTCCAGCGCATCGCGGGAATAGTTGGTGCTTTCCTTGTCGTAATTATACGCGAAGATGCTGCCACGCGATGGCCAGGTGAACAGCACCGGTGCCGCATCGGCGCCGCTGTCGTGCACGATCTGGGCAAAGCGGTAGACCGCATCTTCGTAACGGTTGTTGAAGCCGTGGACGAACACCATCACCCGCCGGCTTTTGGTCAGATGGCCACGAAGCCAGCGCGGGGCATCGGTCGCTTCCATCGGTGTGACGGAAAGGGTGGCAAATTCCTTCGCAGGATCGGCTGGAAGCTTTTTCGGCCATTGCACCTGGCCCGCTTCACGGGCGCTGTCGGGAGGGATTGACACCGCAATCTCGGTAACAGTTGGTTCCTTGCCGCGCTCGCCGGAAAACAGCACGCCCGGCTGCTCGGTCGACTTGCGGGTCGTTGCGACAAGCACATCGACCTTGGAGGCTCCAGGTGCGGAGGCCCCGGTCGTTGGCACCAGCACGCCTTCAGGCCTTCCGGCGCATCCCGAAAGGGCGGCCAGAACAGAAACGACGGCAATCAGGCGAAACGAAAATCCGGCACGGTTTTGCAAGCGAACTCCAACAGCTTTTCCCGGCACCACAACCTGTGGGTAATGGAGCGCGAAGGTGCCGTCCACTGCTAAACGGGGGAGATGACGGCGACAAGCCACTCTTGGTTTTAACCTGTCGCCGTGTTGCAACGGCGCTGGAGCAATTCCAGCAAAAGTGGGAACCGGTTTTGCGTCCGGAATTGCGCTCAAACAAAGAGCTAGAGTATTTCCGCGTTTCTAAGAAAGGCGGAAATACTTTAGCGGCTTACCGCAGCTCCCGCCGCAGGATCTTGCCGACATTGGATTTCGGCAGCTGATCGCGAAACTCGATGATGCGGGGGCGCTTGTAGTTGGTCAGGTTCGCCGCGCAATGGGCCTTGAGGTCGGCCTCGGTCAGCTCCGGATCCTTCTTCACCACGAAAAGTTTCACCGCCTCGCCGGAATTGGCGTCTGCAACACCTACCGCCGCACATTCCAGCACGCCGGGATGCATCGACGCGACTTCCTCGACCTCGTTCGGATAGACGTTGAAGCCGGAGACGAGGATCATGTCCTTCTTCCGGTCGACGATTTTGACGTAACCCTCGCGGTCCATGTAGCCCATGTCGCCGGTGCGGAAAAAGCCGTCGGATGTCATAACCTTGGCCGTCTCGTCCGGTCGGTTCCAATAGCCCGCCATCACCTGGGGGCCACGGATACAGATTTCGCCGACATTGCCGAGATCGACGTCATGGTCGTCGTCGTCGCGGATCGAGATTTCCGTCGACGAGACCGGCAGGCCGATCATGCCGGAAAATTCCTTCGCATCGAGCCGGTTGGCCGTCGCGACGGGAGAGGTTTCGGAAAGCCCGTACCCTTCCGTGATCTGGCAACCGGTCATAGCCAGCCAGCGTTCGGCGACCGATCGTTGCACCGACATGCCGCCGCCGAAGACGAGAAGCAGCGAAGAATGGTCGAGCTTCTGGAAATCGGCATTGTTCATCAGCGCGTTGAACAAGGTATTCAACCCCGGAAAGATATGAACCGGGTGCTTTTGCAATTCCTTGACGAATGCGGGGATGTCACGCGGGTTGGCGATCAGCAGATTGTGACTGCCGGTCGCAACGCCCATCAGCGAATTCACCGTCAGCGCGAAGATATGATAGAGCGGCAGCGCACAGAGGAACTGCAGCTGTTCCGGGCGTGGCTTGTTGAGAAACGCGGTCTCCAGCCAGGTGCCCATCTGCTCCTTGTTGGCGAGCAGGTTTGCGTGGGTGAGGATCGCCCCCTTGGACACGCCTGTCGTACCCCCGGTATATTGAAGGAAGGCGACGTCATGCGGCCCGACATCGACCGATCGTGGTGTCGCTTTTGCGCCGTCGGCCAGGATTGAGCTGAAGCTGGAATGGCCGGGCAGAGACCAGGCAGGCACCAGCTTCTTGATCTTGCGCACGACCAGATTAACGATATGTCCCTTCAGGCCCAGCATGTCGCCCATCGTCGCGACGACCACATGCTTCACGGACGTGGCGGGCAGGGCCTGCTGTGCGGTGGCGGCAAAATTCTCCAGCAGGAACAGCGCTTTCGCCCCGGAATCCTTGAGCTGATATTCGAGTTCGCGCGGCGTATAGAGTGGGTTGATATTGACGACCACAAGCCCTGCGCGAAGAATACCGTAGACGATCACCGGGTTCTGCAGCACGTTCGGCAGCATCACCGCCACGCGATCGCCCTTTTCGAGGCCCTTTGCCTGCAGCCATGCGGTGATCTTGCGGCTCTCAGCCTCAAGCTGACGAAATGTCAGCGATTTTCCCATGCTGGTAAAAGCAGGGCGGTCGCCAAAGCGGGCGCAACTGTCTTCAAACAGTTGCCCAAGCGACCGATGGGCCAGTGGCGCGATTTCTTCGGGCACCCCGGGCGGATAGGATTTCAGCCAGATCTTGCGCGGGTTCGTCGGGGCTCTCGCCACCTGTTCGTTCATGAGAGCATCCTCCATGCTCGTTGGCCTTATCTCAAGACGATGGAAAAGTCCTCCACTTCTCCAACATCTATATTAGGTCATTCACAGGAGCCGGGAAAGACTGGTCCATTCTCGGACAGCTATCTTACATTCACGTAAGCGTCAATTGTCGCAGGTGGCAGGGATGCGTGGAACGATTATCCGGCGCGGAAGTTCTATTCACATGACGAGAAACGACTTGGAAGGAGTAACTCATGTTGCATAATGAACCTCGTGCGGGACAGGATCCTTACGTGAAAGACACTCCGTCGCTGATCGCAAGCGACAAGGTCGAAGGGACGGCAGTCTATGGTGCCGACGGCAAGCGAATTGGTTCGGTTGCCCGTATTCTTCTCGAAAAGCGCGGCGGCCGGGTCGGTTATGCCGTATTGAGCTTCGGCGGTTTCCTCGGCATTGGCGACGATTATTATCCGCTGCCATGGGAAAAGCTTCGCTACGACGAAGAGCTCGACGGCTACCGGATCGACCTGACCAAGGACCAGATCACCGGGGCTCCGAAATATCATGACCTCGATGACGACAGCTTTTATCGGGCGAATGACAGGAAGGTCTACGACTACTACGGCGTTCCGCCTTACTGGATGTAATCCGGTTCGCTAATCCTGAAAGAGGCCCCATGCGGGCCTCTTTTCGTTTGCTTAAGCCTATTCTGGCACGGTCCCGCCATGGCGGTTTGGCCGGTGGGGATTGGTGTCATGGCGGAAAAGGCAGGCGGGGTGCGCAATCTGGAGCGGGAGGATCTACCTTCCGTCGCCGCACTGTTTCAGAAGACGTTCCGCAGCGCGCAGCCTGTCCGCCCCTCGATGATCCAATATCTGCGAGAGGTGTTTTTCGATCACCCCTGGTATGACGAGGATATCCGCTCCAAGGTTTTCATCGATGCCGGCGGCGGTGTGCAGGGTTTTATCGGCGTCTTTCCGTCTCGCCTCGAGATAAACGGCCGACCCATCCGGGCGGCCTTTGCAGGCTCGATGATGGTCGATCGGCACGAGCAGAATCCGCTTGCCGGCGCACGTCTGCTGCGCGCCTTTCTCACCGGACCGCAGGATATTTCGCTGACGGAAACGGCCAATTCGCTGGCGCTCGGCATGTGGCAGAAGCTCGCTCTGCCGCTGGATATCGCCTACAGCCTCAACTGGCTGCGCGTGTTGCGCCCCACCGGCACGGCCATTCAGGTCGCCGAGCGCGGGTTGAAGGCCGCGCGTTTTCTGCGCCCCATGGCGTCGCTTTCCGACGGCTTGATCGAGCGCATGGGCGTCAAATCATTTCGAGCGCAGCCGGTCCAGGCAGCTGGGCGGGTGAACTTCTGGGACGCATCTCGGGAAGAATTCGCCGAGGCGGTGCTGAAATTGTCCGGGCTTTTTCCCCTGCGTCCGCAATGGGATCGCGCTTCGCTGGACTGGTTCATGGACCACGCGCAGCAAAAGCGCCAGTTCGGCAAGCCTTCGTGGCGCATTGCCGAGTCTCGCAGCGGCGAACTGGTCGGCTGTTACGTCTATTATGGCCGCCCGGGCGGCATCGGTTGGCTGCTGCAGGCCGTCTGCGCTCCCAATGTCGCCGGAGAACTGGTCGACGACCTTTTTGCACATGCCGATGCTTCAGGCTGCGTCGCGATCCGCGGTGCCGGTCATCCCTGGCTGACGCCCGAACTCATCAGCCGCAAGACGCTGTTTTATGGGCGGGCCTTTTTCGTCGCCCACGCCAAGGACAAGAGTCTGCTGGAGCCGGTCAGGGCCGGCGAAGCCCTGATCAGCGGTCTAGCGGGAGAAAACTGGATGCGCCTGATCGGCGACAGTTTCGACTGAGCCCGGTCAGACTCAGCCGAGCATCGTCGTCGGCTGGGCGTGCAGATAATCCGCAACCTTTCGCTTCGAGGCGATATTGCGCCATACCGCATCCACCTGATCCGGCGTCAGCGCCGCGGCATCGGCGGTTTCCTCTCGGGAAATGCCGTTATCCAGCGCGTAGAGGCAGATATCCATCCGGTCGTAAGGCAGCGAGAAATAATATTCGTCCTGCCCCTGCGGAAGCGACCATGTATCGGTTGTCGGCGGGCGGCGGCGGATTTCTTCCGGCACGCCGAGCGCTTCCGCCAGCTGATAGACCTGGGTCTTGTAAAGATGCGCGATCGGCTTGAAATCGGCCGCGCCATCGCCGTTCTTGACGAAAAAGCCCTGGTCGTATTCCAGCCGGTTCGGCGTGCCGGCAACGGCAAAGTTCAGCCGGTCGGCATGGTAATATTCCATCTGCTTGCGCGTCCGCTGCTTCATGTTGGCGGCGGCAATCATGCCGAGATAGACGTCGAGCGGCATACGGTGGCGGCTCTGCTCGCCGGCCGGATTGGCGACCACCAGCCAGGAGATGTTGTAGCCGCGCCCGGTCAGCGCGTCTTCCAGTACTACCTTGCAGCCCCAACCTTCACCGAATTCCGGCACAACTTGACGGATGAAGCCGTCTCGGCGGGCATAACAGCCCTGGGCGGCAAGCGACGGGCCGATATCCTCCAGCACGGTTTCGATGCCGACCGCTTCCGCCAGCGCCTTGCCGAGCCGCAAGCTGTCCGGATCGCTGTCATGTTCAGGCATGAACACGCCGGCCACCTTGGCCGTGCCGAGCGCACGTGCGCAAAGTGCTGCCGTGACGCTGGAATCGATGCCGCCGGAAAGGCCGAGCACCGCACCGCGCTTGCGCAGGTCCTTCATCACGGTCAAGCGCAGCCATTCGCAGATGCGTTCGATCTCGGCTTCCGCGTCGAGCACGAGGCTCTGGGCGGAAAACGCGGCAGTCTTTTTCAATGCGGCGGAGATATTCGTCATGCAGCGTTTTCCTTGATCTCGGGTGCGGGCGGTTCGGAAGTCGATGGCTCTGCGGTCAGTCTGATCTTGCCGGTGCTCGTCTTCGGCAGCGCGTCGCGAAACTCGACGCTTTTCGGCACCATGTAGTCTTCGAGGTTGAGCGCGCAGTGGCGCAGGATCTCTTTTTCGGAGAGTTCGGCCGATGGCTCAAGCGCCACATAGGCACGGATCAACTGGCCGAAGACCGGATCGTCGATGCCGGCGACGGCCGCCTCGCGAATGCCGGGCAGGGCGTAAAGCACCCGCTCCACTTCCTGAGGACTGACCTTCTCACCACGCGTCTTGATGATGTCGTCGCGCCGGCTGACGAAATAGAGAAAGCCGTCTTCGTCGGTCGTGAAAAGGTCTCCCGTATAAAGCCGACGGCCGTCGGCGATGGGGGCGGCCTTGCCCACGCCTGCCTGATCATCCTGCCAGTAGCCCGTCATCACATGCGGGCCTTCGACCACAAGCTCCCCGGTCACGCCGGACGGCACCGGATTGCCCGCCTCATCGATCACATAAGCCCGGCCGCCCGGAATGGCGCGGCCGACGGAAAGCGGCCGATGGTCAGCCTCGCCCCAAGGCAGGTAGCTCGCTCTGATACATTCCGTCTGGCCGTACATCAGGAAAAGCCGGGTTTCCGACAACAGCTCGCGCAGGCGCTGCGTGGTCGAGGGCGGCATGGCGGCCGCGGCACTGGTGATGTAGCGCAGATCGGGCAGGAAACTCGGCGCCAGATCCTGCATGCCGGCGATCACCGCCGCCATGGCGGGAACGATCGGAAAACCGGTGGCTCTGGTTTCCACCAGTCGGGCAAGCACCTTGCGCGGAAAGGCGAAGCTCTTCTCCAGCACCACAGTGCCGCCAACCATAACCATCGTCAGGATCTGCGTGATGCCGTAGCCGAAGGAGATCGGCAGAACGCTCAGCACGATGTCGTCGTCGGTGTTTTCCAGATAGTCGATGATCGCGCCGCAGGCGGCAAGCAGGCTGGCATGGCTATGCATCACACCCTTCGGCGTACCGGTCGAGCCGGATGTATGGATCAAAATCGCCAGCGTTTCGCTGTCCATTTGCCGCGGCAGCTCTATGGTGATGTCCCGAGCGACCATCGCCTCATAGGCCAGCCAACCTTCGACGACATTCACCGGCGTCGCGCCGAATGATATCTTGAGAGGAGTGCAGTTCGCAGCGCTCGATGCAGCATCCACCATGCCGCAGAACCGGGCCTGCGTGAAGATCGCAAAAGGTGTCGTGCTGTCGATGATGGCGCGCAGCTTGTCCTGCTTGATCGAGGCATGCAGAGGGCAGGGCACGGCGCCCGCTTTCCACGCAGCGAAAAACGCCACCACCGCCTCGGCGGAGTTTTCGGCGATCATCAGAATCCGGTCGCCCGTATTGATCCCTTGCGCGATCAGGCCGGTGGCCAGATGATCCGACAGCCGGTCCAGTTCAGCATAAGACAAACGGGTCTCGCCGGCGATCAGCGCCGTTTTCGATCCGAAACGGCCGGCGCTCTGGCGAAGATGATCCTCGATACGCATGGCCGATCCGCCGGATCAGGCCGCTGCAGCCGGCAGCTTCGATGCCAGATAGCGGGTCATGTTGTTGATGCTGTCGAGGTTTTCCGGGACGATGTCTTCATCTGCGATGGAAATGCCGAAGGTCTGTTCCAGAAACGCAATCACTTCGAGCACGCCGGTGGAATCGATCACGCCGCTTTCCAAAAGAGACTGGTCGTCGTCGAGCTCCGCATCGGCGCGAAACAGGAAGTTTTCCGCAATGAATTCCCGCACGGCGGTGTTGAGCTTGTCAGTCATCGAATAAACCTTCCCCAGAGGGTGGCCCATCCAGCGATTTCAACACGCGCGGCCACCATTACCCATGGTTTGACCTTGCCGCAAAGACCTGAATCTTTCGCTAAACCTGAATTACCACTTTGACACATTCCCGAAAACGCTCAGCTCTGGGCGTGATGGAATGCAAAAGCCGGCCACATCAGAGAGCGTTCGAAGGCGTGCCCTTCTGGAAATTCTCGATATGCTCGACGACCTGTGCCCAGAGACCCTGCATCGCCTCGTCGCTCGCCCAGGCGACATGCGGGGTGAGGATCACATTCGGCCGGTCGATCACGGTCAGCAGCGGATTGTCCGCGGCCGGCGGTTCCTTGGTCAGCACGTCGAACCCGGCGCCGCCGATCAGTCCCTCGTCCAGCGCCGTCACCAGATCCGCCTCGTTCACCAGTCCGCCACGTGCGGTATTGATGATCAGCGGATGTTTTTTCATTTTGCGGAATTCGTCGATCCCGATCAGATCGCGCGTCTCCGGTTTCAGCGGCATGTGCAGGGTGATGACGTCCGCCTGCTCGAGCACCGTCTCGAATGGCGTGTAGCCCTCAGTCACCTCGCTTGCCCCCTTGCGGCCGGCAAACAGCACCGTCATGCCCAGCGCCTCGGCGATCCGCGCCACCGATTTGCCCAATGTCCCGCCGCCGAAAATGCCGATCGTGGAATTGGCCAGATCGCGGATCGGATGGGTGAAGATGCAGAACTGGTTGGCACGCTGCCATTCGCCGGCAATCACATCCTCACGGAAACCGACGATCGAGCGTCGAAGCGCGAAGATCAGCGCAAACGTATGTTCCGGCACGGTATTGACCGCATAACCGCGGATATTCGAGACCACGATGCCGCGCTGCTTGACAAAGGCGAGATCGATCACGTCATAGCCGGTCGCCGCCACCGTGATCATCTTCAGCTTCGGCGCAGCGGCAATCGATGCTTCGCGCACAGGCGCCTTGTTGGTGATGACGATATCGGCATCGCGGATCCGGTCTGCGACCTCGGCTTCCGGCGTCTTGCCGTATTCGACCCATTCATGGGGAAAGCTTGGGCGGGTGATCGTGACCGCCGGACCGATCGTGTCGCGATCGAGGAAAACAATCTTCAGCATACCGCCTCCCGAAAATTAGTTGCCGCTTGATTTCGAAACGCGGCTGTTTGAGGAATGTAGTCCTACAACATTCGGGCCGTCCTGAAAGCCCGAAGAGAAGCCAAGGGGATCAGGATAGGGGGAATTGCATGGGGGAAATTCTCGACCTCGATTGCGTCGTGATCGGTGGTGGTGTCGTGGGTCTGGCGATCGCCCGTCGGCTGGCAATCGCGGGCAGGGAGGTCATCGTCCTCGAAAGCGAGCCGCTCACCGGCAGCATCACCTCGTCGCGCAACAGCGAGGTCATCCATGCCGGCCTTTATTATGCGACAGGCAGCCGCAAGGCGGAACTCTGTGTCAAGGGCAAGGAGGCGCTTTACGCCTATTGCCGCGAACGCCACGTCCCGCACCGCCAATGCGGCAAGCTTGTCGTCGCCTCCAGCCCGGCCGAGGTCGCCTATCTGGAAAAGCTGCTGAAACAGGCCGTGGCCAACGGCGTCGACGACTGTTACCTCATCGATGCCGCGGAACTTCACGCGCTCGAGCCTCAGATCGAAGGCCATGCGGCGCTCGTCTCTCCGTCAACTGGCATCATCGACAGCCATGGCCTGATGGACGCCTATATCGCCGATATCGAGGCCCATGGCGGCACGGTTGTCGTCAATTCCCCTGTGCTATCCGGCGAACTGACGGCGGAAAGCCTGCTTCTCTCCGTTGGTGGCGCCGATCCCTTCGATGCGAAAGCACGGCTTGTCATCAACTCGGCCGGGCTTGAGGCCTGGTCTGTTTCCGAAAACCTGGTAGGGCTCGATCGGGCAACGATCCCGTACTGTGCCTATGCCAAGGGCAACTATTTCGCCCTGTCCGGCAAGGCGCCCGCCACTCGTCTGATCTATCCGGTGCCGGAACCGGGTGGTCTCGGCACCCACCTGACGCTTGATCTAGCCGGCCAGGCGCGCTTCGGCCCTGATGTCGAATGGGTGGATACACCGAATTATGACGTCGATCCGGCGCGCTCGGAAAAATTCTACGCCGCGATCCGCAAATACTGGCCGCACCTGAAGGACGCGTCTCTCCAGCCTGCCTATGCCGGTGTGCGGCCAAAGACCGTTGGGCCAGAAGGCGGCGGTGGCGGCGACTTCATCATCCAGGGACCAGATATCACCGGCCATCAGAGTTATGTGGCGCTCTATGGCATCGAATCGCCGGGCCTTACCTCGTCGCTCGCAATTGCCGACGAGGTCTGGCGGCTGATCTCCGAATAAACCGGTGGTTATATCCCGCCGCTTCCCGGCTTCCGCGTGTCTGTCATGCGGCTGACATCTGCCCGTGCTTGGCTCCTTCGCCAAGCCCGATGAGCCGCGCCGTATGAAGGCGAAACCCGACGTTGACATATCGAGGCCCAACGGAGACTGGTTGATGTCGCTTTTTCTTGGCCTTGCTTCCGGCGTGCTGATTGCTGCCAACGGCATCAGCATCGGTATCGCGATGGGGCGTCTGGCCCGCAACGGCAGCCCGGCGCCCGCACTCACGGAAAAACCTCCGGTTTCCGTCGTCGTCCCGACTTGCGGCATCGAGAATTTCACCAGTCTCACTTTGGAGCGGGCATTCGATCTCGATTGGCCGGATTACGAGTTGATCTTCTGCGTCGCCGATGCGCGGGATCCGGTAATTCCGGCCGTGAAGGAAGCCATGGCGCGGCATCCCGGCGTCACAGCAATCCTGCTGATCGGCGATGACCGGGTCAGCGCCAATCCCAAACTCAACAATTGCGTCAAGGGCTGGCGCGCCGCGGTCAACGACTGGGTAGTGCTGGCCGATTCCAACGTCCTGATGCCGCGCGATTACATCGCCCATCTCATGGCCGCGCGGCGCAAAAACACCGGCCTCGTCTGCTCGACTCCGCTCGGTTCCCGCCCGGAAGGTTTCTGGGCCGAGGTCGAATGCGCGTTTCTCAATTCACAGCAGGCGCGCTGGCAATATGCCGGTGAGGCGGTCGGCCTCGGTTTTGCCCAGGGCAAAAGCATGCTGTGGTACAAGCCGATGCTGGATGCCGAAGGCGGTATTGCCGCATTGGGCGCCGAAATCGCCGAGGATGCCGCCGCAACCAAGCTGGTGCGTCGCTTGGGCCGCAAGGTTCATCTTGTCTCGTCTCCTTTCGAACAGCCGCTCGGCCGCCGTGAGCTTGCCCAGATCTGGTCGCGACAGGCCCGCTGGGCGCGCCTGCGCCGGGTCACGTTCCCGGCCTTCTTCGCGCCGGAAATCCTGCTCGGCTGCCTGCCGCCGCTTGTGCTGGCGCTGGCCGCCGCGGTCCTGTCGACCGGTGACCTGTCATTTGCCACGGTCATCCCTGCGGTTCTCGCCGCCGTCTATCTTCCGGAACTCGCCCTCATCCGGGCGAAGAACTGGCGCCTTTCGATCTGGACCCTGCCGGCCATGCTGGTGCGCGACGTTCTCAGTCCCGCAATCTGGGTCAAAAGCTGGCTGGGCGGCTCGTTCGACTGGCGCGGTAACACGATGACGATCGGCACCGAGACCAGTGAACTGAGTTCCGCGTCCCCCTCGCATTGAAGCTGGTATTGTCGGCGACATCGCGGCAACCTTTCCATTTGGCCGCGAACCGCTCTATACCTTGCTCAGCCAGTTGACGGCTTGGAGCAATTCCAGCAAAAGTGGGAACCGGTTTTGCGTCCGGAAGTGCGTTAAAACAAAGAGATAGAGCAGTTCGCATTTCGAAGAAGGACGGAAATGCTCCAAGGCAGGCGCGATGATCGGAGATATAGAGAGGAGAGTGCGGGCAGGCAGGAACCTGCGGACCATGCGCATCCTGCTCGGCTCAGCCGCCTTTTTCCTTCCGCCCCTTGCCGCACTGAAAAAGCTGTCTGCCCTCGTCTTCGAAGGGCGTATGCTGATCGAATACCATGCCAATCGCCCGGCGGCGGCGGAAAACCTGTTTGTCCATTACGCGCGCAAAGGGCAGCTCACCTTCTGGGGCGTGTCGACCTTTATCGCAAGAGTGGTTGAGCCCGGCCTCGCGCGGCGATTGACCGAAATCCTCGACGATCCGCGATTGTCTCCGGGCGCGAGGGTGCTTCTGCGCGCAGCATATATGCGTCACCAGGAAGGCAGGAGCCGGCCGAAGGAAACGGACGACCCCGACCAACTGCGTTACCACGAACAACTGGCCGAGGACGGGCAGGCATTCATGCAGGCGGAGCCCGAATACCTCGACGCGACGCTCGCCCTTTCGACCGCTCTTTCCGCCGAGGCCTGCAATCGCGAGGACATTTTTGGCTGTGCTATTCGGCACCTGATCACGCAGCTGGAGCGTATCGAAACGGATAAAAACCTGGCGCGGGAGCATATGGCCGATGTGGTGACGGCAAGGCTCAGCCTGTTCGATCTCGACGGTGCACGGCATTTCCTGTCCACCCCCGCCGTGTCCGAGACGAAGAAGGCGCAAAAACTCAGCGCCGAGC
Source organism: Hyphomicrobiales bacterium (assembly GCA_900466875.1). Taxonomy (GTDB): domain Bacteria; phylum Pseudomonadota; class Alphaproteobacteria; order Rhizobiales; family Rhizobiaceae; genus Neorhizobium. The sequence continues at coordinate 60,646 of UBNQ01000031.1, forward strand.
TTCATGCCATCCTGGATGAGACCGCGGACTTTCGCCACGCGATCCGCTCCGCCCACGAGGATATTTTGGCACGCGCCGCCGGCACGCAGGCCCCGGTCGACGGATTGCCGATCATTCTGTTGCCGGCAGCAGCTTTTCGCCGGAACAAGATCGACTATCCGGGCTTCCGCTCGGACATAAGGTTTGTCCTCTCCGGCATCGTCAGGGCGCTCGACAAGCATGGAATATCCTATTGTGTGAGGAGCAGGCTGCGGACCCATGGCGTGCGGAACCTGTCGGCACCTTTCTTCGCCTATCACACGGTTTCCGACACGGATTTCGGCCTTCATTTCAAGGAGACTGACAGGCCGTCGCTGTTCAGCTTCGACCGGCGCGGTTATGCGGGCTGGTCGAAATTCTCCGCCATGACGCTGCCCGAACTGCGCTCCGCCGACGTGACGACCCAGGCCGCCGCCGACTTCTTCGATCGCGAGAAGCAACGGGTCATCGGTGGCAATCTGTCGAAATACCGGCAGGCGGATGTTTCGGATGTCGAGGAACTGCCGGAGAGATTCATCTTCGTGGCACTGCAGCTGATCGGAGATGCCGTCAGCCAGCTGGCCTATCTCGACCTTTTCGACATGGTGGATGAGGTCATCCGCACGGCAGAAACCCAAGGCTTGTCGGTCGTGATCAAGCGGCACCCGCTATGCACGACCCCGGAGGTCTCGCAATATCTCGGTGAGCTTGGCTCCAGAAATGCTGTCCGCCAGGTCTATTCGAGCATCCATGCCATCATCCCGAAGGCGCAAGCCGTCTGTGTCATCAATTCCGGCGTGGGCGCGGAAGCACTGCTCCATGAAAAGCCGGTCTATGTTTTCGGCCGGGCGGATTACATGGCCGGATGTTTCGTCTGCAAAGGCCGCGGCGATTTCGCAGCCCAGTTCGTTCCGGGCAATTCGATGCTCTCGCCGGATGAATTGCGGACATTCTGGTATCTGTTGCGCAACAGTTATGCCGTGGACCTGCGCGACAGGGATCGCGCAACGACCGAAATCGAAACACGCGTAATCGGCCACCTGAAAGCACTTCAGGCAAATGGTCCAAACGTTGGCATAGAACACTGAAGCCTACAGCGAGCGTTCTCGACGGCAAATGCGTGACTTGATGGCGTGAGATGGGAAACTGGTGCCGCTTGCAGGACTCGAACCTGCGACCCCATCATTACGAATGATGTGCTCTACCACCTGAGCTAAAGCGGCCCGGCAGCGGCGACGGGCGCCATGCTGCGAGTGATGCGCTGATACAGGCAACCAATTCCGATTTCAAGCCGGTTTTCGCGATCCTGTCATTTTTCCCCGAACGGAGCCCGGTCGGCTTGAAGGCCGAGCCTTTGTCGGGCCGCCAGATATTCTCCGTCCAGCCGATCGACCAGTTGAGCGACCGACGACACGGTCTTGACTGCGCCTACGCCTTGGCCGGCGCCCCAGATTTCCTTCCAGGCTTTTGCCCCGGTTGTCGCCTTGTCGAAATCCATCTTCGACGGATCGGCTTCCGGCAATGCGTTCGGATCGAGCCCCATCGCCGCGATCGACCCTTTCAAGTAATTCCCGTGAATGCCGGTGAAGTAGTTGGAATAGACGATATCGGCTGCGTTCGAATCCACGATCATCTGCTTGTAGCCGTCCGATGCCCGCGCCTCCTGCGTCGCGATGAAAGGCGAGCCGATATAGGCCATGTCGGCGCCCATCGCCTGTGCTGCGAGAATACTGCCGCCGGTGGCGATTGCGCCCGCCAGCAGCAGCGGCCCATCGAACCATTCGCGGATTTCCTGCACCAGCGCAAACGGCGACACGGTGCCCGCATGGCCGCCGGCCCCTGTGGCGACCGCGATCAGCCCGTCCGCTCCCTTGCGGATGGCCGAGTTCGCGTGCCGGTTGTTGATGATGTCATGCAGTACGATGCCGCCATAGGAATGCACGGCGGCATTCACCTCCGGCACGGCCCCGAGCGAGGAGATCACGATCGGCACCTTGTATTTCACGCACATCATCAGATCGTGTTCCAGCCGCTTGTTCGACGTGTGGACGATCTGGTTGACGGCAAATGGCGCCGATGGCCTGCTCGGATTGGCCGCGTCATGGGCCGCGAGCTCTTCCGTAATCTGCGCCAGCCATTCGTCGAGCTGGCTTTCAGGCCGCGCATTCAAAGCCGGAAAGGAGCCGACAACACCGGCCTTGCATTGCGCCAGCGTCAGCTCCGGATGCGATATGATGAAGAGCGGCGATGCCACGACCGGCAGCCGCAGCCTGTCCTTGAGGACCGCTGGAAGCATGAAGGGAACCTCCCGAATTACCTTTACGTAAGATGGTGTATCAGATGAATTTCACGGGGGGAAGTCGCGTCGATTTGGTTCGTTGCGTGCTATCGCCATGGATTTGCCACCATGTTTCGGCCGTCTCATGCCGGGATGAGTGGGGACGCCTTCTTGCAGTTCGCCGTCTTAGACGTTACCGAGAGGTTAAAACGCGGACGGGACGAAGATTGCGTCTGAATGTTGGAATGAACCGGAAGGACCGGCAGTGAGCGGCCTGGAAGCAGCCATAAGAAATGCGTTGGATCGCGCCGAACGTGGCGATGGTCAGGTGCGCGCCCGGATCTATCAGTCGGCTCGCCAGGCTCTCGATGCCGGACTGCGCAAGCAGGGCGTGACCGACAATCTTGTCATTCTGCAGCAGCGCAAGCGTCTGGAGGACAAGATCGGTGAGATCGAGAACGAGGAAATCGACCGCCTGGCGCAATCGGCGCAACCTGCTCTGGCGGCCGATGCGGATCCTTTCATCGAGATGGATGCACCTGTTCGCCGAAGTGCCGCGCCTGCTGCGCCCGAAGTCTCGGTATCTGTCGATGCTCCACCTGTGCCAGCAGCGCATGCAGCCGATATCGGTGCGCTTGGTGGGGTAACCCGATCAGACACAACGGCAGATCGCCATTCCGAAACGCCGCCGATGGCGCCGGAAATCGCGCCGACGGGGTATGCTTCGGAACCCGTTTCGACCGTGGCCGCGCAAGCGCCCGCAATCGGCGAGACTGCCGCAGATGCCAAGGCCAGGGGGCGCAGAGGCCGCAGGAGCAAGGCGTCTGCCGATCTCCCCGCGGCGCGTGCGCGCCGCAAAAAACGGGGCTTTTTGTCCCACCTCGTCACATGGCTCGTAACGATTGGCGTGGTCGCCGTCGGCTGTTTTGTCTTTTATCAATCAGGCATGGTGCAATCGATCATCGATGAGGCGATGCGCAGTGCCAACCGCCCCTCGGCGCTGAACGCGTCGGGGCAGGGCCCCTCGGCGCTGTCTTCGCGTGGCGGGTTCTCGGAAGAATGGGCGGCAATTTTCGAACCCAAGGACGGAGCCGTCTTCAGGGCCGGCCCTCAGGCACAGGCCCAGATTGCCACGGGCACGGAAGGACAGGCACTCAGGATTGTGTCCGCCACGCCGAACGCAGCAGGGGACATCGCGATCGAAGTGCCGGTGGAAATCCTGCGCGAGTTGGCGGGCAAGAGTTCCACGCTCGCGCTCACCATCCAGTCGGCAGCCAACCAGCACTCGCAGCTGTCGGTTCGCTGCGACTTCGGCAGCCTCGGCACATGCTCGCGTCACCGCTTCACGGCAACGCAGGAAAAGCTCGACGCGCTGTTCAAGGTCAGCTTTGACCGCACGATGGCGCCGAACGCGCCCGGCCGCATTCTTGTCAACAGCGGTATTCAGGGCGCCGATCGCCCTGTCTTCATCTATTCCGTCCGCGCACTGCCGGGTCAGTGACCCGGCAGATTCGGCCGTCTGAATATACTACTTGAGAAACTTCGGGCCGAACCCGAGGATCTTGTCGTCGACCTCGCCGATCGCATCCTTGTCCTTGCCCTCATAATCGAGTGACAGAAGAATGTGGCGTATCGCGGCCAGCCGCGAACGCCGCTTGTCGTTGGCGCGCAGGATCGCCCAGGGCGCGTCCTTGGTGTGGGTTTCCTCCAGCATCTTGTTGCGCTTTTCGGTGTACTGGTCCCATTTCGTCAGCGCGGCGATATCCATCGGCGACAGCTTCCAGATCTTCAACGGATCATGGCGCCGGTCGTGAAACCGCTTCAGCTGCATTTCCTGGCCGATATCGAGCCAGAACTTGAAGAAATGCACGCCGTCTTCCACCAGCAGCTTTTCGAAGCGCGGCGTCGCGCGCATGAAGCTGTCATATTGGGCAGGCGTGCAGAACCCCATGACCGGCTCGACAACGGCGCGGTTATACCAGGAGCGGTCATAGAGCACGATCTCGCCCTGAGACGGGAAATGGGTCGCATAACGCTGGAAATACCATTGCCCAGCTTCTTTTTCCGTCGGCTTGGACAGCGCCACCACATGGGCGGAGCGGGGATTGAGATAGGTCCGGATCGAAAAGATCGTGCCGCCCTTGCCGGCCGCGTCGCGTCCCTCGAACAAGGCCACCATCCGCTTTCCGGTTGCCTGCATCCAGAACTGCATCTTCACCAGTTCGATCTGCAGCTTTTCCAGCTGCTTTTCATATTTCTCCCGGTTCAGCTTGTCGTCATAAGGGTAGTCTCCCGAAGCGAGCGCTTGGCTGTCGATCCAGTCCGGCAGGGTCGGGTTGTCTATGTCGAACTGGCGTTTTTTTCCCCCGATCTTCAGATCTACCGTCCTGCTTTCGCCTGTTGACATGCTGACTCTCCTCTTTGCCTGCGGCATCTGTGCGGTGGCGCGAAGCGCCTCGATGCTACGCTATCCGAAAGGTGGCATTCCGCCATAGGTTTTCCATAGGCTTTGATGCACAAGTGTCACGGAAGACTTATATGAACACGAGTTTATCAGACAAATACCGGGAATCTGGCCCGGGGTTCAGTTGAGGATGTCATGGCGTCGAGTGCAGGGCAGGCAGGAGGAGGTCTCATCGGTGCGATGAGAAGGGAATGGCGTCTCCTGTTCCTGTTGACGGTCGCAGGCGTCCTTGCGGTTGCCGCAGCGTTGCCGTGGTATGGGGTCGCGATTGCCTGGTTTGTCCTTGCGATGGCAGCCTTGGTGCGACGCCCGCTGGTCGTAACTGTTCCGAGGGCTGAAGAAGCGGAAGAGGAAGAGCAGCCCTCGGACCCGCTGCCCGCTATCGCCAAGACGCTTTCGGCATTGGATATTCCGGTTCTGCTGTTGAACGCGGAGGCTCTCGTTTTGTGGGAGAACCGGGCGGCGGAAAAAGCGCTGGGCCTGTTGCCGATCGGCTCGCATCTTTCGGCGCGCCTGCGCTCTCCCGGCATTCTCGACATGGTCAACGAAACGATCGCTACCGGAGAGCCCAATCAGATTGAATATTCCGAACGGCTGCCTTCCGAACGCGTCTATCTGCTGCGCGTGGCGCGGATCGAGCCGGTGGATGTCGCCGCGGAAGATCTTTTCCTGCTGTCGTTCAAGGACATTTCCGAACTTCGCCGCCTTGACCGCATGCGCTCGGATTTCGTTGCCAATGCCAGCCATGAGCTGCGCACGCCGCTCGCTTCCCTGCGCGGCTTCATCGAGACCATGCAGGGCCCGGCACGCTCTGATGATGCGGCAAAGGAGCGCTTTCTCGGCATCATGCTGGATCAGGCGACCCGGATGAGCCGTCTCGTCGATGATCTCCTGTCTCTCTCCAGGCTCGAGCTGAAATCCCACATTGCGCCGGATCAGTCGGTGGACTTGCGTCCGGTCATCGGCCATGTCCGTGATGCGCTGCTGCCGCTGGCGGAGGATCTCGGGGTGGAAATCCGCCTGCACCTGCCGGAAGAAAAGGTCGAGGTACTGGGCGATCGGGATGAATTGGTGGAAGTTGTCGAGAACTTGATCGAGAATGCCTGCAAATATGGCCAGGAGGGCAAATTCGTCGATGTCTTCCTGCGCAACGAGCCTTCGCAGCCGGTCGAAGTCAGTGTCGTCGACCGAGGTCCCGGTATTCCCGCCGAGCACGTCCCGCGACTTACCGAGCGTTTTTATAGGGTTAGCGTGGCCGATAGCCGGTCGAAGAAAGGCACCGGCCTGGGTCTCGCGATCGTCAAGCACATCCTCACCAGACACCGTGCTCGCCTGATCGTGAAGTCGGAACTGGGCAAGGGATCGGAGTTTACCGTAAGATTCTGACATAAAACCGATACGTTGCACGGGCGTGCAATGTAGTTATCAAGTGAAATCAATGCCTTAATTTGTCACAAATGTTTCATCGAAGTGACATAAAAGCTGAGGTCAACGGCCGCTAATAGGAGCGGGCCAGACGCCGGCAATTGCGAAAGCCGGTGACCAACGCTTTCACAAACCCCATCATGGGAGAGATCGATGAACATGTTGAAACTTTCTGCAGCCGCCCTCGTGGCCTCTGTCGCATTCGCCGGCGCTGCCGTTGCCCGCGACCAGGTCCAGGTTGCCGGCTCCTCCACCGTTCTGCCGTACGCAAAGATCGTTGCTGAAACCTTCGCTGAGACCTACCCGAACTTCAAGGCTCCGGTTGTTGAATCCGGCGGCACCGGCGGTGGTCTGAAGGCATTCTGCTCGGGCGTTGGTGAAGGCACCATCGACATCGCCAATGCTTCGCGCGCCATCAAGACGGACGAACTGGCTGCCTGCAAGGCTGCTGGCGTTAACGACGTCCAGGAAATCCGTATCGGTTACGACGGCATCGTCTTTGCCGCCGACTCTTCCAACGGCGACATGAAGATCGAGCCGAAGGACCTCTACAAGGCTCTGGCTGCCGAAGTTGTTGTTGACGGCAAGCTCGTTGCCAACCCTTACAAGAACTGGTCGGAAGTCAACGCTACCCTGCCGAAGGGCCCGATCGCTGCCTACATCCCGGGCTCCAAGCACGGCACCCGCGAAGTCTTCGAAGAGAAGATCATGGCTGAAGGCTGCAAGGAAGCCGGCGCCACCGACGCCATCAAGGGCCTCGTTGCCGATGCCAAGCAGGCTGCCGCCAAGTGCGTTGCCATCCGCAAGGACGGCGCTGCAGTCGACATCGACGGCGACTACACCGAAACGCTTGCTCGCATCGCTGCCAACAAGACCGGCCTCGGCGTTTTCGGTCTCGCTTTCTATGAAAACAACATGGACAAGCTGAAGGTTGCTACCGTTTCGGAAATCGTTCCGACGACCGAAACCATTTCCGGCGGCGAGTACCCGGTTTCCCGTCCGCTGTTCTTCTACGTCAAGAAGGCTCACCTGGGTGTTATCCCGGGCCTGAAGGAATACGTAGAATTCTTCCTGTCTGACGACATGGTTGGCCCGGAAGGCCCGCTTGCTGAATACGGCCTGGTTGCCGCTCCGGACGCACAGCGCGAAGAAGCCCGCAAGGCTTTCGAATCCGGCAAGACCATGTAATGAATGATCCGGCGCCGCTTTGCGCGGCGCCGGTTTTCTTCCGGCATTCGGCCGGCGCCCGCGCAAGGCGGCCTTTTATCAGGGCAATTGCGACCAATTTGGTTCCGGTGATGGGAATTGTGCGGTAGTGGCTGCCGCCGATGGCGGTAGGCCGGGGGATTCTGATGAGCACACCACTGATCTTGTTAATTTTGGCGATCATTGCGATCGTCTGTTATGTCGTAGGGACCCGACATGCGCTGGCGATTGCCGGCGGCGTGTCCTCCAGGCTTCATTCCCGTCCAGGCTATTATGGCACCTTCGTCGCCATCTGCGCCGTTTTGCCCGCGGCGATCATTCTTGCCGCCTGGCTTGTCGTCAGTCCTTTCTATGTCAATTCCACCATCCTCGGTGGCTTTCCCGAGGATGTGAAGGCTAGGTCTACGGCCGAGCAGGGACTTGCCTTCGGCATGGTCTCGTCGCTCGCTCGCGGCATGGATGTTCTGACTCTCGAAGAGATCGATAGCATCGGTGCGGATGCGGTGGCCCTTCGCGGCGCGCTCGGCGCCAAGGGTGTACCGCTTGCCGGTGACCCCGAACCCTACATGGTCGAATCCGCCGGCGATCTCAACGCGATGAACAAGATCAGCAACCGTCTGATGACGGCTCTTGTCCTGATCGTGGCATTGATCGGTGCAGGCTTCTCCTACACCCGCATCTCGCATCGCTTCCGTGCCCGCAATCGCGTGGAAAAGGTCATTCTCGGCACGCTCGTGGTAGCGTCCTCGATTGCGATCATCACCACGATCGGCATCGTGCTTTCGATGCTGACGGAAGCAGGCCACTTCTTCGGCCGGGTTCCGGCCTGGGAGTTCTTCTTCGGCACGGTCTGGGATCCGCGGTTCGCGGCAGCAGGCGCAAGCGCCTCGGAAGGCCAGTTCGGTCTCATTCCGCTGCTGCTCGGCACGCTCTACATCGGCCTCGTCGCCATGCTCGTAGCCGTTCCGGTTGGTCTGTTCTCGGCAATCTACATGTCGGAATACGCCTCGCCGAGACTGCGTTCGGTCGCCAAGCCGCTGCTCGAAGTGCTCGCCGGTATCCCGACCATCGTCTACGGCTTCTTCGCCCTCACCACGGTCGGCCCGTTCCTGCGAGACCTCTCGTCCAGCATCAACGGCATCGCCACCGGCGATTTCGCCAACTTCATCCAGGCGCAGAGCGTTCTGACCGCCGGTTTCGTTATGGGCATCATGCTGATCCCTTACGTTTCCTCGCTGTCGGACGACATCATCACCGCCGTGCCGCGCGCACTGCGTGACGGTTCGCTCGGCCTTGGCGCAACGAAGTCGGAAACCATCAAGAAGGTCGTCATGCCGGCAGCCCTGCCGGGTGTCGTCGGCGCTCTCCTGATGACCGCCTCGCGTGCTATCGGTGAAACCATGATCGTGGTTCTTGCCGCAGGCGTCGCCGCCCGCATGCAGCTCAATCCGTTCGAGCCGATGACCACGGTGACCGTCAAGATCGTCAGCCAGCTGACGGGCGACCTTGAATTCACCTCGCCGCAGACGCTTGTCGCCTTCGCGCTGGGCATCACGCTCTTCGTGATCACGCTTTGCCTCAATATCTACGCGCTCTTCATCGTGCGCAAATACCGGGAGCAGTACGAATGACCGACGTGGTTTCCTCCCCCGCCGGCGTCCTGGCGAGGCCAGCTCGTCGCGATATCGGCATCAAACGCCGCTACGCTGCAGAACGTCGCTTCCGCGCCTATGGCATCGCCGCCCTGTCCTTCGGGCTCTTGTTTCTCGCGCTGCTTCTGTGGTCGGTTGTTTCCAAGGGATACACCGCCTTCCAGCAGACGATGATCACCGTTCCGGTCGAATTCTCCGAACAGATCATCGACAAGGACAACGAGCGCGCCACCGATCCGCAAAAGCTGATGACGGCCAACTATCCGGTCGTTGCCCGCAATGCGCTCGCCAAGGTTCTCGGCGTTGCCGAAAACGACCGTGCCGGCCTGCGTGCCGTCAACCAGATGATTTCGGACGCCGTGCGTGGACAGTTGCGTGACATGGTCACCGCCAATCCGCAGATCATCGGCACCACCCAGACCGTCTCGCTGCTTGCTGCGGGTGACATCGACAGCGCCTTCAAGGGCCAGATCGATCTCAACGTGTCGGAGAACAACCGCAAGGTCTCCGACCAGCAGGTCGGCTGGATGAACCAGCTCGCCGAAGCCGGTGCGCTCGGCAAGCACTTCAACACCGGCATTTTCGTCAACGGCAATTCCAGCCGTCCGGAAGCCGCCGGCGTCGGCGTTGCCCTGATCGGCTCATTCTATATGATGCTGATCGTGCTCGTACTGTCCTTGCCGATCGGTGTTGCGGCTTCGATCTACCTCGAGGAATTCGCGCCGAAGAACAAGTTCACCGATCTGATCGAGGTCAACATCAATAACCTCGCGGCCGTCCCGTCCATCGTCTACGGTTTGCTTGGTCTGGCAGTCTTCATCAACTTCATGAACCTGCCGCGCTCCGCTTCGCTGGTTGGCGGCCTGGTTCTGACGTTGATGACCCTGCCGACGATCATCATCGCCACTCGTGCGGCGCTGAAGGCGGTACCGCCGTCGATCCGGGCAGCCGCCCTCGGCCTCGGCGCGTCGAAGATGCAGACTATCTTCCATCACGTCCTGCCGCTGGCCATGCCGGGCATTCTGACCGGTACGATCATCGGCCTGGCTCATGCTCTGGGCGAAACCGCCCCTCTGCTGCTGATCGGCATGGTGGCTTTCGTCGCCAACTATCCGACGACGCCGATGGATCCGTCCACGGCCCTGCCGGTGCAGATCTACATGTGGGCAAACGAGGCGGAACGCGCCTTCGTTGAAAGAACCTCGGGAGCGATCATCATCCTGCTCCTGTTCCTCATTGTCATGAACGTGGGTGCAATTCTGTTGCGGCGGCGTTTCGAGCGCCGGTGGTAGGAGATCGACACAATGAATATGTTGTCAGAAGCAGCAGTTGAGAAGGCGCTGGACAAGAAGATGAATGAAGTCGCTTACAAGATGATTGGCAAGGACGTCTCGGTTTATTACGGCGAGAAGCGCGCGCTTTTCGACGTCAACCTGAACGTCCGCGAAAACACGGTCACGGCGCTCATCGGCCCGTCTGGTTGCGGTAAGTCGACCTTCCTGCGGACCTTGAACCGTATGAACGACACGATCGAGGGCTGCCGCGTTACCGGCAAGATCACGCTCGACACCGACGATATCTACGACAAGGAAATCGACGTCGTGGAACTTCGCGCCCGCGTCGGCATGGTGTTCCAGAAGCCGAACCCGTTCCCGAAGTCGATTTACGAAAACATCGCCTACGGTCCGCGCATCCACGGTCTTGCACGTGGCAAGGCGGAGATGGATGCGATCGTCGAGGCCAGCCTTCAGCGCGCCGGCCTCTGGGCCGAAGTCAAGGATCGCCTGCATGAAGGCGGCACCGGTCTCTCCGGTGGTCAGCAGCAGCGTCTCTGCATCGCCCGCGCGGTCGCCGTTTCGCCGGAAGTCATCCTGATGGACGAACCTTGCTCGGCGCTCGATCCGATCGCCACGGCAAAGGTGGAAGAGCTTATCCACGAACTGCGCGCCAACTACACGATCGTCATCGTCACGCATTCGATGCAGCAGGCCGCACGCGTCTCGCAGCGCACCGCCATGTTCCATCTCGGCCAGTTGGTCGAGGAGAACGATACGGACAAGATGTTCACCAATCCGGATGACCAGCGCACCCAGGATTACATCATGGGCCGCTTCGGCTGATTGGCCGTTGCCTGTTGCCCGCTGCTACGGATTTTGAGGACAAAGAGATGGTATCAAGTCATATCCTGTCGGCCTACGACGAAGAACTGAAGTATCTGCGCCGCCGCATCTCGGAAATGGGTGGCCTTGCGGAACAGATGTGCGGCGATGCCGTGCGCGCTCTGGTCAACAGCGATTCCGCCCTTGCGCAGAAGGTGATCTCCGACGACGTGATCCTCGATCACGCCGAGCGCGAGATCCAGGACAAGGCGATCGTCACGATCGCCAAGCGCCAGCCGGTTGCAAACGACCTGCGCGAAATCATCGGTACGCTGCGCATCGCAGCCGATCTCGAGCGCGTTGGCGATCTTGGCAAGAACACCGCCAAGCGCGTCATTGCTGTTCAGGGTACGGGCGTTCCGCGCAAGCTGGCCCGTGGTCTCGAGCACCTGTCGGATCTCGCTGCAGTGCAGCTGAAGGACGTGCTGGATGTCTATGCCAGCCGTTCGGCCGAAAAGGCGGAAGCCATCCGTGCGCGTGATGAAGAAATCGACGCCATGTACACGTCGCTTTTCCGCGAGCTCCTGACTTACATGATGGAAGATCCGCGCAACATCACCACCTGCACGCATCTTCTGTTCTGCGCCAAGAACATCGAGCGTATCGGTGACCACGCGACCAACATCGCGGAAACCATCTACTACATGACGACGGGTGCCGTGCCGGAAGGCGAGCGTCCGAAGGATGATACGGCAAACACGGTCGGCGCGATCGCCGAGTGATTGCCGCTAGAGCGCCGGTGTTCGGAACGGACCCCTGAAACGCTCTATCTCTTTGAATCTGCGCATCGGGCTTTCCGATTTTTCGAAAGCCCGATGCGGGACGCTATCTGACGGAGCATATTCAGCATGCAGCCAAGAATTGCGGTAGTGGAAGACGAAGAGGCGCTGAGCGTCCTCCTCCGTTACAACCTTGAAGCCGAGGGTTACGAAGTCGAGACCATCCTTCGGGGTGACGAGGCGGAAATCCGGCTTCAGGAGCGCGCACCGGATCTTCTGGTCCTCGACTGGATGCTGCCCGGCGTTTCGGGCATCGAGCTGTGCCGGCGCCTGCGCATGCGACCCGAGACAGAGCGCCTGCCGATCATCATGCTGACGGCACGCGGCGAAGAAAGCGAACGCGTCCGCGGTCTCGCCACCGGCGCTGACGATTACGTCGTCAAGCCGTTCTCGACGCCGGAACTGATGGCGCGCGTCAAGGCTATGCTGCGACGGGCCAAGCCGGAAGTTCTTTCCAGCGTTCTGAAATGCGGTGACATCGAGCTTGATCGCGAAACCCATCGCGTCCATCGCAAGAGCCGCGAAGTGCGCCTCGGCCCGACGGAATTCCGCCTTCTGGAATTCCTGATGGTCTCTCCCGGCCGCGTCTTCTCCCGCTCGCAGCTTCTGGATGGCGTCTGGGGGCATGACATCTATGTCGACGAACGCACCGTCGACGTGCATGTCGGCCGCCTTCGCAAGGCGCTCAACTTCTCCAACATGCAGGATGTCATCCGCACCGTCCGCGGTGCAGGCTATTCGATGGAATCCTGATCGTTTTCGAAGGGATACAAAAGAAATCGGCCCGGATGCGGTTTGCGCCTCCGGGCCGATTTTTTATCGAGCGTTTGCTTCATTCTGCCACTCGGGCAGGGGAAAGATCCGGTCATAGGCCAGATTGAAGAAGAAGGCGTAGACAAGGTAGAACAGTGCAAAGGCGATATCCATCACCAGCGCCTGCATGAGGCTCACGCCGAGATACCATGCGATGAAAGGCATCAGCACGATCAACAGACCAAGTTCGAACAGAACCGCATGCGCAACGCGTAGCGCCATGGTTTTCTGCGTGCCGCCGCGATATTTCTGCATCAGGTGGTCGAAGCCGAGATTGTAGAGATAGTTCCAGCCGGTCGCGAGCGTTGCCGAAACGACGCCGACGACACCGATATGTTCGACAGGTATGCCGAAGACCAGGGACGCGAGCGGCGTGAACATGGCAAGGCCGATGATTTCGAAGCTGATCGCGTGACGAATACGATCGCGTGTCGTACGCATTGTGTACCCCTTTGGGTTCTCCGGGTCGTCCCGGTTTCATGCCCATTCTGGGGGAGGTCGTCCTCGCAGGGCTTAAATAGGTATTTGCACGGCCATGAGCAAGCTGCGCATTGGCAAGGCTGCTTTGCGGAAGGCGCAAAGGCCGAATGATAGACACAAAAAAGCGGGCCTAAGCCCGCTTGATTATCGTCTATTGCAGTGAGCTTTACGCCCGTGCGGCGCTGGGCCTGCGTCGCTCGTTGACCGGCTGGTAGGCGAGCTTTGCGTGATAGGTGCAGTAAGGCGAATTGTCCGGGGACTCGCAGCCGCAGAAGTGGAAATCGTCGGTCAGCGGATCGCCGACGGGCCACTTGCAGGTGCGCTCTGTCAGTTCAGTCAGTGCCAGCTTGCGGGAAATCGGCACGACGACGTTCGAAGACGGACGATAGACCAGTTCCTGCGAAGCTTCGAACTCGACCTCTTCCTTGAGCATGGCCGAGCCAGCCGGGCGAGCGACCGGCCGCGCTGCGGGACGGGCAGCGAAAGTGGTCTGCGGACGGGGAGCCGCTGCAGGGCGCTTTGCAGGACGGTTCGTTGCAATCGTGCCGCCGGCTTTCGCGCGACCCGGCAGGTTGAGGCGATGGACCTTGCCGATCACGGCATTGCGGCTTACGCCTCCAAGTTGTGCGGCAATCTGGCTGGCGCTCAAGCCCTCCGACCACAACCTCTTCAGTTTTTCAACGCGCTCGTCCGTCCAGTTCATGCCCGTTCTCCGCCTTTGAACGTTGGTGGCATGCAGAATCCCTCACCAATGTCGCGCGATACATCTCGCAACAGGCACAATATCTATGCTTTTGGTGACTAGTTCCGCCGCATGCAGTCTAGTAATTGATCTTTAACCTAGAGGTCTGCAGACTCCGTGACAAGAGTCCCCGGAATCGCCGCGAATCGATTTCCCGGTTTTCCCCAACTTGCTGTCTGACAGAGTCATTTATGCCACAGCTGTCGGCAAGGTTGCGGCCGCGCTGCTTTATGTCCCGAACCCCTTTGATTCCGTGAGTTTTGTTGACATCGCGAACCCGAATGACGATAGTGCCGCAGCCGCCCCGAGGGCGGCATTTTGATTTTCTGGAATATCCGCATTCGGATGCATTAGGGAGTGCGCCGCCATGGCTGAATCTGCGCTTTTCGACACCTTTGCTCGGGCTCCTCTGCGCTTCGAGCGCGGCGAAGGGGTCTGGCTTGTGACGGAAAGCGGCGAGCGATATCTCGATTTCGGTGCCGGCGTCGCGGTCACGTCCTGCGGCCATGCCAATCCCCATCTCGTCGAGGCGCTGAAGTCGCAGGCCGAAAAGGTCTGGCATCTGTCAAACCTATACGAAATCCCCGAGCAGGAGCGCTTGGCGCGCCGCCTGGTCGATGCCACGTTCGCAGACAAGGCCTTCTTCACCAATTCGGGTGCGGAAGCGCTGGAATGCGCCATCAAGACGGCCCGCCGTTATCACTATTCCAAGGGCCACCCGGAAAAATTCCATATCATCACCTTCGAAGGTGCCTTCCACGGCCGTACGATCGCCACGATCGCGGCCGGCGGCCAGGAGAAGTATATGGAGGGCTTTGGCCCGAAGGCTGAAGGCTTCGATCAGGTCCCGTTCGGTGACCTCGATGCACTCAATGCCGCGATCAACGAAAATACCGGCGCGCTGCTGATCGAGCCGATCCAGGGCGAGGGCGGCGTGCGTCCGGTTCCGAAGGAATTCATGCGCGAGCTGCGCCGCATCTGCGACGAAAAGGGTCTGCTCCTGATCCTCGACGAAGTCCAGACCGGCGTTGGCCGCACCGGCAAACTCTTCGCCCACGAATGGGCCGGCGTCACACCGGACATCATGGCGATCGCCAAGGGCATCGGCGGCGGTTTCCCGTTCGGCACATGTCTTGCCACGGCGGAAGCCGCATCCGGCATGAAGCCGGGCATCCATGGCACGACCTATGGCGGCAATCCGCTGGCCATGGCCTGCGGTAATGCCGTACTCGATATCGTGCTGGCCGACGGTTTTCTCGAAAACGTCCGCGACGTCTCGCTCGTTTTCCGCCAGGGGCTTGCCGCCCTCAAGGATCGTTTCCCGACCGTGATTGAAGATATTCGCGGCGAAGGCCTGCTTCTCGGCATCAAGGCCAAGGTGCCGGCTGGCGACCTGATCTCCGGCCTGCGCGATGAGCACATGCTGGCGGTTATGGCCGGCGACAACGTCGTCCGCATCCTGCCGCCGCTCGTCGTTACCGCCGAAGAAGCGCGAGAAGGCTTGGCACGTATCGAACGCGCCGCAGAAACGCTGTCCGCTGAACAGCTCAAGAAATCCGCTTAAGACTATTTAGAGAGGGCGCCGTCCGGTTCCCTCCTTTAGGGAACAAGGTAATGGCATCTCCCAAGCATTTTCTCGATCTTTCCGCCGTGTCGGCGGGCGACCTTCGCGTCATCCTCGATGATGCCAAGGTGCGAAAGCAGGCAACCAAGGCCGGCACGGCCGACAAGCCGCTGGCCGGCAAGATGCTGGCCATGATCTTCGAGAAACCCTCCACCCGCACGCGCGTCTCCTTCGATGTCGGCATGCGCCAGCTTGGCGGCGAAACGCTGTTCCTGTCGGGCACCGAGATGCAGCTTGGCCGCGCCGAAACGATCGGTGATACGGCCAAGGTTCTGTCGCGTTATGTCGACGCGATCATGATCCGCACCACCGATCACAAGCGCCTTCTGGAGCTGGCGGAACATGCCACCGTGCCGGTCATCAATGCGCTGACCGATGATACGCATCCCTGCCAGATCATGGCCGACCTGATGACCTTCGAGGAACATCGCGGCCCGGTCGCCGGCAAGACGATCGCCTGGACGGGCGACGGCAACAACGTGCTGCATTCGCTGGTCGAAGGCTCGGCCCGTTTCGGCTACCGCATGAACATGGCCGTTCCGATGGGCTCGGAGCCGCACGACAAGTTCTTGAACTGGGCGCGCAACAACGGCGGCGAGATCATGCTGACGCATGATGTCGAACGCGCCGTCGCGGGAGCCGATGTCGTCGTCACCGATACCTGGGTGTCGATGAACCAGGAGCACAAGGCGCGCGGTCACAACATCTTCCAGCCCTATCAGGTCAATGAAGCGCTGATGAAGCAGGCAAAGGCCAATGCGTTGTTCATGCACTGCCTGCCGGCCCATCGCGGCGAGGAAGTGACGGACGCCGTGATCGACGGCCCGCAGTCGGTTGTCTTCGACGAGGCGGAAAACCGTCTCCACGCCCAGAAGTCCATTCTCGCCTGGTGCTTCGGCGCGATCTGACACTGCTTACCCGGCGGTCTTGAATTGGCGTAAAGCCGGCACCATCTGTCGGCTTTCAAATGCGCTGTGCTTTCATGCCGGCGTTTCAACAGACATCCCCTGCACTTTCCAGCGGCCCTGCGGTTCCGCTTGCGTGCCTGTTTGTGTAAAGGTCGGGGACAAGGCCCGAGAACCTCGGCGTGAAGGAGTTAAGATAATGGCGGAAGCAATTGTGGAACTGAAGGACCTCCACTTTGCCGGAGACGACAGGGTTATTCCCTTCCAGGTCGACGGCCTGGACGTTCGTGGCCGTGCGGTGCAGATCGGGCCGCTGCTGAATACCATTCTGGGCCGCCATGATTATCCCGCGCCGGTCGCAAGGTTGCTTGCCGAAGCTGTCGTTTTGACCGCGCTTCTCGGCACTTCGCTGAAGTTCGATGGCAAATTCACCGTCCAGACCAAGGGCGATGGCCCCGTCGACCTTCTGGTGGCCGACTTTTCCACGCCCGACGCGTTGCGCGCCTATGCCCGTTACGACGAGGATGCGCTGGCTGCTGCCATGAAGGATGGCAAGATCTCGCCGCCGGAGCTTCTCGGAAACGGCGTGCTTGCCTTCACCATCGATCAGGGACGCGGCATGCAGCCCTATCAGGGCATCGTGCCGATGGACGGCTCGTCGCTGGAAGAGATCGCCGGTGTCTATTTCCGTCAGTCGGAGCAGATCCCGACCCGCGTCCGCCTCGGCGTGGCCGAACTTTTCGACCGTGGCGAAGACGGCAAGCCGCGTCACAACTGGCGGGCAGGGGGGCTGATCGCGCAGTTCCTGCCGCAAGCTCCTGAGCGCATGCGCCAGCCGGACCTTCACGGTGGTGATGGCGACGAGCGCGAGACCGATCTGGGAGATGAAGCCTGGAACGAGGCGCGTTCGCTGGTCGAGACGATCGACACCGACGAACTGACCGATCCGCAGGTCGCGATCGAACGGCTTCTCTATCGCCTGTTCCACGAGCGTGGCGTGCGGGTTTATGAGCCGCAGACGGTCTTCGATCGTTGCAGCTGCTCGCGCGACAAGATCAAGGGTGTGCTTGCCGGCTTCACGGCGGAAGAGATCGAGGAGAGCCAGGAGGACGGCCAGATCGCCGTCTCCTGCGAATTCTGCTCGACGACCTATCGTTACGATGTGGCGGAGTTCGTTCCAGCCTAAGTCAAGGCTGATGACTGAGGTCGTGCCTCAGTTCAGCACCCGGTTCAGGCCGGGTGAATCCAGCGAGAAGGCGGGAATGTCGACCTTGAAGACCTCGCCTTCTTCCGTCTGCATGTCGTAATAGCCGAACATCATTCCGGAGGGCGTGTCGAGCGGGCAGCCCGAGGAATATTCGTAGCTGTCGCCAGGCTGCAGGCGCGGTTGCTCTCCAACGACGCCGAGGCCATCGACCTCATCGACCAGTCCGTTCTGGTCGGTGATATGCCAGTAGCGATGAACCAGCTTCACCGTGTGGATCGAATGGTTTTCGATGACGATGCGATAGCCCCAGACATAGCGGCTCTCTTCCGGACTGGATTGCTCCTCCAGATAGAACGGCTCGACGGCAACTTCTATGTCTCTTGTCCGGGCGCGATACATGGACAAACACCTCAAAACTACAGCGCCGGATGTCGTCTATTGTTTGCCGACCGCGCTGCAGGACCTGGAATCTACATCCCCGCATATCGTACAACAGGCACGAAACGTCAAGAAATCTCGCGGTTTACGCGAGAAACTGTGATCTGTTCTTGAGATTAGGGATAACTGATATGGTGAATCCGGTTTTCGGATTCACCATATCGACGGGCTGGAAGCCTCAGATTGCCGCCAGTGCCCTGGCAAAATCTTCGAGCAGGTCTTCGCTATCCTCGATGCCGGCCGAGAAACGCACGGTGCCGGGCGAAATACCGAGCTCGGCGCGGTCCTCGTCGGTCAGGTTCTTGTGCGTCGTCGTCGCCGGATGGGTAATCAGGCTGCGCGTATCGCCGAGATTGTTGGAAATGGTAACAACCTCCAGCGCGTTCTGCAGCTTGAAGGCCGCTTCCTTGCCACCCTTCAGCTCGAAGCAGACCAGCGTCGATCCGCCGGTCATCTGCTTGGCGATGATGTCGGCCTGCGGATGGTCCTTGCGGCCGGGATAGATGACCTTGGCAACCTGTTTGCTCTCGGCCAGGAAGTCGGCGATCTTCGAGGCGTTGTCGGTCTGCGCCTTGACGCGGATCGGCAGGGTTTCAAGCCCCTTGATCAGCGTCCAGGCAGTAAACGGCGACATGGCGGGACCCGTGTGGCGATAATAGTCCTGCAGGTGCTCGGTCACCCATTCGCGATCCGAAAGGATCACGCCGGCAAGGCTGCGGCCCTGGCCGTCGATATGCTTGGTGGCCGAATAGACGACGATATGCGCGCCGAGTTCCAGCGGCTTCTGGAAAAGCGGGGTCGCAAACACGTTGTCGACCACGACCTTTGCGCCGATCTGGTTGGCGAGCTTTGCCACGCCGGCAATATCGACGATCTCGAGTGTCGGGTTCGTCGGGCTTTCGAGGAAGAACACCTTGGTATTCTTCTGGATCGCGGCTTCCCAGTTGGCGAGATCGCGGCCGTCGATAAGCGTGCATTCGATGCCGTAGCGCGGTGCGAGCGTCTCGACCACCCAGCGGCAGGAGCCGAACAGGGCGCGGGCTGCAACGATATGATCGCCGGCCTTCAGCTGGCACAGCAGCGCTGCGGAAACGGCAGCCATGCCCGAGGCGGTGGCGCGGGCTTCTTCGGCGCCTTCCAGCGCACACATGCGCTTCTCGAACATGTCGTTCGTCGGGCTGCCGTAGCGGGCATAGATATAGCCCTCGGTCTCGCCCTTGAAGCGCGCTTCCGCGGCTTCCGAACTGTCATAGGCAAAACCCTGCGTCAGATAGATCGCTTCCGACATCTCGCCATATTGCGAGCGCAGCGTACCGCCGTGAACGAGTGTCGTTGCCGGGCGCCATTTGTTTGTCATGCTAATCCCCATTTCAAAACAAAAAACCGGCCGCAAAAGCAGACCGGTTTTAGCAACCCGGTCTTTTTAGCCACTTGTTTAACGTGGCTGCAAGCCGACCGGCAAATCACCACGGGATAAAGCTGGCTTACGCCTCGCATTTGCTTGCGTCAATGGCCTGCATTTGGTTTTGTCACCGCCAAAATTTGAAAGAAACATCATGACACGCGAAACCGGAATTCTGGCGGACCGCGCAATTGCGGAACTATTCGAAACGGGGCGGTTAATCTCCGAGCGCGAGCTGGATCGCGACCAGATTCAGCCGGCAAGTCTCGACCTGCGCCTGGGTAGCAAGGCGTTCCGCGTTCGCGCCTCCTTCATGCCTGGTCCGAGCAGCCTCGTCTCCGACAAGCTCGACCGGCTGAAGCTGCATGTCGTCGATCTTTCGCAAGGCGCGGTTCTGGAAACCGGCTGCGTTTATATCGTGCCGCTGATGGAAAGCCTCGACCTGCCGGCCGATATGTCCGCCTCGGCAAACCCGAAATCCTCCACCGGCCGCCTCGATATCTTCACCCGCGTCATCACCGACCACGCGCAGGAATTCGACAAGATCCCGGCCGGTTATCGCGGCCCGCTTTATCTCGAAATCTCCCCACGCACTTTCCCGATCGTCGCACGCCAGGGATCGCGCCTGTCGCAGATCCGCTTCCGCATCGGCAATGCCCTCCTGGCCGAACCGCAACTGCTGCATCTCCACGAGACCGAAACGCTGGTCGCATCGGCAACGCCGAACGTGTCGGGCGGCGGGATTGCGCTGTCGATCGACCTGAAGGGCGATGCGAACGGCCTGATCGGCTATCGCGGCAAGCACCATACCGCCGTTGTCGATGTCGACAAGAAGGCCCAGCACGACCTTTTCGATTTCTGGGAGCCGCTTTACAGCCGCGGCCGCCACGAGTTGATCCTCGATCCGGATGAGTTCTACATTCTCGTGTCGCGCGAGGCCGTTCATGTGCCCCCGCTTTATGCCGCCGAAATGACGCCCTTCGATCCGCTGGTCGGCGAGTTCCGCGTCCATTACGCTGGCTTTTTCGATCCGGGCTTCGGACATGAAGCCGCCGGCGGCCGCGGCAGCCGCGCCGTGCTCGAAGTGCGCAGCCATGAAGTCCCGTTCATCCTCGAGGATGGCCAGATCGTCGGCCGTCTCGTCTACGAGCATATGCTGGAGCAACCGCAGGGCCTTTACGGCTCGGGCCTCGGTTCGAACTATCAGGCCCAAGGCCTCAAGCTCTCCAAGCATTTTCGCGGCTAAGCACGATACCTGGCCTCGGTCGGCCGTTATGCGGCTGACCGGACAGACATGCAAAGCCCGATGCCGCAGGCAGTTCGACCGCCCTTGACAGCAGCGGTCGGTTGTTGGAAACCTGCGCAGGCAAGCGGGTGTAGCTCAATGGTAGAGCAGCAGCTTCCCAAGCTGAATACGAGGGTTCGATTCCCTTCACCCGCTCCAGTCGTCTTTTCAAGGGGTTAACTGTGGATTTGATCGTCAGCGTTTGGCACGGTTTTACAGAGAGTTTTACAAGCTCCGTTCTCTAATTGTCTCTTTTCGCCTATTGGCGCGCTGTCAGCGGAAAAATAACAGCTGCAGGCTAGATTAGTTATATGCCATGCTATTTACACTTCTGGCCACCAATCCTCTGTGGCGTCGAGTGCGGAAACAATAAATGCCCACCTACAAAAGTGCTCCCATTGCCGAGGCAATAATCCAGCTTCAGTTCGAAGACGGATTATCCGATCGAGACGTTGATCGAGTGGCCGCAAAGAGCGAGAGCTTTTACAAAGTCGGGCAGGAGATGCAGGACTTTAACGTTCAGGTGAACGTGGCTCACGGATCGCCCATTCCGAGCCTCGTTGGCGAAAAACGGTGGCGGAAGCTTGCCACCTCGGACGGTGCAGATCTGCTCATATTGCATCGCCATAATTTTACTGTGGCTCGGCTGGCGCCGTATCGAGGATGGGAAGAGCTGTTTGGTCGCTTTGTAAGAGACTATGAAGTTGTCCATAAAATTGTCGGATACAGGAAAGTAAATCGTATTGGCGTACGGTACATTAATAGAATAGATATTCCAATTCCAGATAAAAGCGGCGCAGACGTATCGAAGTACTTGAATGTGTATCCGTTTACACCTCACATTGGTCCAGAACAAATGCGTGGCATGTACACCCGATTTGAGACCCACGACGATCGAGCAGGCACGGTGGTTATTGTAACTGTGGCTGCGGCAGATCCAGTCTTGATTAATCATGATTCATACTTACTTGATATTGATGTTGTAAAAACAGATAACATCTCTGCGAATCGCAAGGAAATCATTGACCAAGTTGATTCGCTTCGTCATACGAAAAACCAAATGTTTGAGGCATTGGTGACTGATGCAGCTAAGACGCGATTCGCGAAATGAGCAGACATCCTTAGCGCCGCTTGGCGTTGTGACGGGATACGGCGTCTTTGACCATTCGCGCATGCTCGATGGTTTCTTTTCCTCGGCACCGTCTCGGCAAAAATCAACCGTTACGCAAAATGTCAGCTTCGAGTTGTCCCCGGAAGATCGCCTACCGGGTGCTTCAATGGCTCTTAAAGAAGCTACGGCTCTTTATGGAATGTACCTGTCATTCGAAGATCGCGATCGGTTGTTCGGAGAACTTGACTTCCTTCTCGATCCTGACGGCTGGGACCTGGATGATGCTCTACCGGGAAGAGGATCATACATTAACTTTCTAAAGTGGATGGTCGAGACAAAACACACTGATTGGACCTCGCTCGCTTTAGACGGTGATGGTCAAGTTGTCGTTGTGTTCATGAAAGCGAAGAACCAGTTTACGGCTGCGTTTCTATTAGACGGTAAAGTGCACTGGACAAGCAAAGTTGCTACGCAGGATGGCCTTGATTTGGCTGCGGGCATGAGTCCATTGCGCAGCTTTGCCATCATTTCAGAAGGCCTTATTGGAAGAATTTAATGCCCGAGAGGCCTATTCCCGACGGACATCACGTTGTCCGCCACTGCCCACGAAACCGAACAATCCGATCTGATGGGAAAATCATAGGTGTGATCCCGCGCCTCTTTGAGTTGCGCGCTCACAAAAACGAGACTTACTTGTCGGCCTGCTATTTCGAGTTCTTTGATGGCGACACAAAGCATCGTATTTCCGAGAGTGTCAAAGCTACCCCAAGAGAAATCAGTGAAAAAGACTGCGTGGTGCTGATGAACGTTGGCGTAACAAAGGATATCGCTAAAAGGCATGATCACGCTGTGCGGGTTCTGCATGAACTGGCACACCACTCCAATCCCGCTTACGCCCGGATTAAGGGAGTTCCGTTTGGGCCGGCAAGTGCCGTGATGTCACTTCTGGCCGAAGAGGCTGGAGACATGCTGTTCACCGTTTTGGGCGATCCAATCAAATGCGGCTAATCTGACGGTTCACTCATTGCGGGCGCGGGCTTCATTGAGTTGCCGAATTGCCTCTCGAGTGGCCGCGCCGCGGCTAACATACCGTCGAATGATCTTCTCCACCTGGTCCTCTTCCCATCCCATAATTTCGGCGATCACTCGGATTGAGAGGCCGGCAGTGTAAAAGTGTGTTGCCGCCGTTCCGCGCAGGTCGTGGAAGTGAAGATCCCGTTCCTGCATGTGAGCTTCAACCTTTGTAGACCAGAACGAGCTTGCGAGCCCGTCTTGGGTCCATGGCCGCTTTCGGCTATTCGTCAGGATGACAGGCGAATGTTTTGGGATGCGATCGAGCAATTCATTGAGCGCATCGTACCGCGGGATCACTGCTTCCCTTCGGTGCTTGCTCTTCCCCGTCGTGATCACGATCGCGTCCTTCCCGACATGAGACCAAGACAGCCGAACAAGGTCACCTGCGCGCAAACCGGTGTGAGCTGCGAGATCCACGGCCAGCGCCACTTCCTTCGATGCCTCGGTCTTCAGCTGGGCAATATCATCCTCAGTCCAGATGATCTCCGCCCGGGTCTGGCTATAAAGGTGCTTAATGCCCTCGCACGGATTGGAGGCAATCTTTCCCATGGGATCGACGGCATGGGACATTATGCGGGAAAGGACCTGTAGCGCGATGTCGGCCGTGCGGGGTGTCTCGGAATATTCGCTGCGCCACCGGATTATGCTAGGTCTGATCTTTTCAGGCCTGTTGAACTGCGCGATGCTGAGACCACCAAATCGAACAGCAATCTTGTCTAGCCAAGGTGACCACACTCGCCTCGTCGAGGCAGCCAGCTTGCCGAATTCGTGTGTCTTGTAGTGGGTAATGACGGAATTGAACTTTCCATCTTCCGGCGCGCGCCGATCTGCAATCGCTTCGTTATAGGATTTCATGAACTCGAAGGAGCCGGGTAGTCCTTTGAGGGCAGGGCCTCCACGCCAGGCATAGTAATAGACATTGCCCTTGGATTTGACCGTATGGATGCCTTTAAGCTCGATTTCGACCATGGCGTTCTTCGAATTCCCTCAACTCTCGATCGAGCTCGTCCTCGTCAGGCTTGCCCGGTGGCGTAAAATGCCACCGCATGCCCCCATCTGGCAACGTGTCCATCGCGAGAGGTGTGATGCCTGCAGCTTTCAGCGCGGCGATGGTGGTCGTAATGTCTGTAGATCTGATTACTGCCCGGCGACCCATCACTTGCCCTCCTTGTTTTTCCGGAGCGCATTTCGGCTGGTTACCATGCTGTAGCCGTCAGGAAACCGGACGGCGCAGCTGTTCATCGCCTTCCCGCGGACAATAAGTTCGCAGGGCTGGCCTTTGCGCCCTTGGCGGTCCCACCTGTAGATATATGGAAGAGGAGGAGGGGGTGTGTCTGCCGTCATACCCACATCCTCCAAAATAGGAGGATCGTGCTGATCCACATCGCGATCGACCCAGCGAAGATGGATATCCAGTTGCGAAGGCGGCGCGTCATTGACCCCGCTCCCTCGTTTGCGGAGATGGGCTGACTGCAAGCGCCTGCCGCCTCGCTCTAGCCATGATCAGCATTTCCTTCTGGAACTGCTCTTGAGTTATCTTTCCAGCGCGGCGATCTGCGCGGATATGTGCCTCTGCCACATCTATCTCTTCTGGCGTGACGTGTTCGGTCATGCTGCTGTCCTCATCTGTTCGGCCGCATGCCCGCCCCACTGGAGCGCTGCAGCGTCGGCAATGCCAGGAAATGTTTCGGAGCGGATTTTCCAGCGATCGACGCCGGGAGGTGCGCGGTGGATTTTCGACCACGCTTTGTGTTCGTCGGTCCCGGCCTTCGGCGGTGTCAGGCGATTTGTCGGAACAAGCTTCGGCAGATTGCGAAGGAAGAACGATGTTCCCTTGAACGCCTCGTCACCAAACCACCACGGCTGAACGGTCTGTGCCGGCGGCTGGTAATTGCGGATGCGCTCTTTCGCGTGGCGATGCATGACCGGGTTTTCGATCGCAACGCGCTCGATCGGCGCATTCCAGCAGTCGGAGAACAAGGCGGCGCCCTCGTCGAGTGCCTGCCACATGTAGGCCAGACGCTCGGCGCGCGACCAAAGGCGATAGGTTTCCCGCTGCTCCGGCGTATAGGTTTCATTGAGCTTCGTCGGTGGCTCGGACAGCCAGCGGACGCCGCTGTTGCAAAGCCTGGTGCAGGGCGGGTGCATGACGGCGAGCAAGTCCCAACCATCATTCAGCAAATCGCGTACATCGCAGATGATGTGGCGGTTGCTGCCGTCGTCTGCCGGCAGTAGGTCGCAGGACCACACGTCGTGTCCCAGCCGATCGAAGGCGCGGCGCATCATACCAGAGGTTTCGCAGCCGATGAGCACCTTCATGCGTCACCTGCAGATGTTACATATTCTGGGTGTAAATCGCTTTTACACCCATGATTTGTACCAAGAGCGCGGATGCCTTCGATCAGTTCTTCCAGCGTGGAAAGATGTTCCTCGCCCGCCGTGGAAAACTCGGTCACGCCGGTTGAAGGGTCGTAGTTGCCGAACTCCTGAACATAGTCGTCGCGCTGCTTTTCAATGTATCGCGCGGCGCGCTCTATGCCTTCCTCGATACCCTTCGTTTGTGGTCGGGGCGTCTGGGCAGAGACGGCATTGTCGAGCGCCTTGAATGCCTCCAACGCCTCGTCGGAAAGCTCCTCCTCATTGTCGAGGACATCGAGCAGTCGGCGCGTCAGATCATCAACGTTCGCCTTCGGTTCGGGCGATGATGTAAGGGCGTCACGCAACTGGTCGGCAATCGCGATGTTCGGGTTGCCTGCCTTCCCCTCATAGTGGGGCGTCAGCAGCTTGTGCAAACGTCGGATTTCCTTCTCCGCCGCCTCGGCAGCTACCCGCAAACTCGATTGGGGCGGAGCCGGGGTTTCTTTCGCTGACGTTTGCTCCACTTCACTTGTATCGCCGATTTCTCGGCGGCTGAGAGATGCTTGCGCTCTCGCCTCTGTGCGGAGCCCATCATGGAAAGCGCTGATATCTTTGACCGTGTCGAGTACAGCCACCTCTCCCCGCGTCTCATTCAGATCCTGATCGGGAATGGCGTCAGCCAGCTTTCCCAATTGAGAGAGATGAGTGATACGGACATTCTCCTGCTTCGTAACGTTGGACAGCGATCGCTCGTCCAAATTCGCCGTGTGCTGCAACTTTGATGAACTTGTCTGTGGCGGTGATTGTTCTTGGGGCGGAACCATTGCATCCCAAGATGCTTGTAGAGCGGGCTCGATCCTGTTCGAGCTTAGAGGCTGGCCGACTGCCCCCCGGTCAGCCTTTGATGCGGGCGCCGTCGTCGTTTCGGGTGATGGCTTGCGGGGTTGCCGGCCACGGGCCTCCTGCCACTCTCTGACGGCCTCCGGGCCTTTGTCGAAAACTTCATCGGGCGTGGCAAAGTCGAGGCCGTCTGGCCCGTCGAAGAAGCCGGGATCTACAAGCTCGATATTCTTCCAAAGTGCCTCGTTCCAGAAGTGCCACATGTCGTCGATGCCTTCGGCCACATAGCCGGAGCCGTTTCGCTCCAGGCATTGCGTGCGGATGTCAGCTTCAACGTATCCCTTGGTGGTTTCGAAGCGTCTGATGACAGCGGCTTCGAATTTGTCTCTTTGCTCAGTCATCGGACGGCGTCCTCTCATGGATCATCATGGCGAGGTTCGCGATATCGACAGGGTCGATCACAGAACGGTTCTGAAATTGCTCGCGGAGAAGCTGGTGGAGATAATCTATGTGGCATTGCTCTGGATCATCCCAGCCGCCGCGACCTTCAGCACGCTTGCGGGCAAGCTTCGCCTTCATTGCAGAGGCGAAGCGATCGACCGCCAAAGCGTCAGGATGATTGTCGCCGATCGGCAGTATATGCTGCGAGGGCGGTGGGTCGGAGGGCAAAATAAAAAGCGGCACGCATTCGAAATGCTCGCTCTGGTCGGTCATGTAGACATGCGGCCACCCGATCTCCCCGGACAGGACCTTCTCAAGGCGAGACTTGGCGATCCAGAAGGCTGGCGCGTTCTCACGCTTGCCGAAATACTCGTTGATGAGCGTTTCGGCCATGTCGCCGGCAATCTGGCACTCGACCATCAGTTCGGTCTTCATCCAGCGCTTGCGGTCAGCGTCGATCCGCTCAATCGCTTCCTGGTATTCTTCCTTCACGATGATACCTCCTCGCAAAGCATGGCAGCCTTGCGCGCTTCCCACTGGCGCAAGATGTTCCTCTTGCGGGTGACGAGTTGAAGATGTTCGGGCTCGGGTCGGACACACAGCCGATTGCGGCAGTAGTGATCGATCTCCTTCTTCCCCGGTATGTAGCCGTGTTCGTTGGTCCACATGACGAGATGGACGGCTACGGTCTGCCCCCCAAGTGACATTCTAGGATAGCCAGCACCTCTGCCGTTCGTGCCTGAGGTCGGACCAGTCCAAATCCAGCAGCCGGTTTCTGCATTGATCTCGACACGCGTCATGATCTTCTGGCGGATTTGCTCCCGTCTGCTCATGCGGCCTGCCTCCAAGCCTCGAAGTCAGCCCGCAAGTCCTTCCACCGTGATGCGGCGGCGGGGTCTTTGTTCAGCTCGCCGCGCGACGTGACTTTCAGCAGGTCGCGGATCTGCGCGGCGATGCGCTCCCGATCCTCAAGCTCGAAGCCGTGAGTCTCGCGCAGATAAGTCTTGAACACGATATCGTCGCACTTCATCGCGCACTCGGCGGCGAAATCTCCCGATACAGGATCTGGCTTTGTCTCGCGTCCGCGCTCGGCGAGCTCAGCCTGCAATTCCCTGATTTTGCGAATGGCTCTGCCAAGCATGCCCAGAAGAAAATCTAAATCGTCGCGCGCATAAAGCAGGAGATCGCGATCGCGATAACTGCAGTCCTCGGTCAATGTCGCAATCGCCAGCGGCGGGACAAACGGATCGACGACAGCAGTCAGGTGCTCGCCATGAGATCGATTGGTTGCAAATTTCCAATCGGTGCTCGCCTGACCAATCCGTGACCGGATGATATCAAGCCTTTCACGCTCCTCCTGCGTCGCCATCAGCCTTTCCTCGGCATGATGACGTAGTGCTCGTCGCACTCGATCGTCGGACGGAAGAGACCTGGCGTCGTCGGATCTGAGAAGTGCATTTCGACATCCTGCGTCCCGATGCTCGAAAGCATCTGCGTCAGGTACCTGCCATTGAAGCCGATATCGATCTTGTCGCCATCGTAATCGATCGGCACATCTTCGTCGGCGTCCTCTCCTGAGGACGTTTTCAGCGCGACGCGAAGCGCGCCATTCTCCATCTGAAATCGAACGGTATCGCGCTCTAAATCGTTTGCGACGAGGCAGACGCGCGAAACTGCCGCTCTCAACGTCGACACCGGCGCAATGGCGACGTGATTGCTGCGAACCGGTATTATTCGTTCGTATCCAGGAAACTTCCCATCGACCAGCTTTGAGATCGCCGTGACGCCACCCATAGAAATGCGGACAGTGGAGTCGCTGATTGTGATTTCGGCCCTTCCCTTTCCTTCGCCGAAAAGCTTCTTAAACGCTTTCACCGTCTTGATGGGGACGATGATACCGGGGAATTCTATGGCGCTGCCGGCGTCCAGATTGACGACAGCCAGATTGTGGCCGTCCGTCCCGACAACCGAAATTCGATTGCCATTGTTGGCATGCAGGAATGCACCTGACAGATAGTTACGCGTCTTATCTTCCTTAATCGCGTAAACTACCTTCATCAGGGCGTCGATGAGAGGTGAGATATCAAGCTGGAATACCTCGCCTGTGACTTTCGCAGCAATCGACGGGAAGTCGACTTCCGGAAGTGTCAGAAGTGAAAAACGGGACCTGCCTGACCGAATGCGAACCTGATCGGGAAAGGCGCCTTCGGAAAATGTAATCTCAGCACTCTCCGGTAGGTTCTTGACGATGTCGCGCAAGCCAGCGCCAGCTACGGTGATGGGATCGCTGACCGATTCCCCCAGAAGATCGCAGGATGTCTCAACCTCAATCGCCAGATCTGTCGCACGCATCAAAAGCTCGCCACCATTCGGAGAAAGAAGCACGTTGCCAAGGATCGGAATGTTTGATCGTGTGTCGACGGCTTCGAAACAAGCGTCGAGGGCAGGCAGGATCTGCGAGCGATGGGCACGGAACAGGATGCGATCAGCCACGGCTCACGCTCCTGACACCGCATTTCCTTGCGAGGTTCAGTTCGTCGACGGGGGGCGTAGCTGACAGCACCTGCCGAACAGATCGTAGATCAGTTGCATGATCTCGCGCTGCGGCTCGCTGTCAGCGACGGCTCGGTAGAGTTTCGCAACGTCAGCGGACTCGCATTCCTGAAGCACGAAATCCGTAACGAAGTGATCTCCGCACTCTTCACAAACGGCCATGGTTTTTTACCTCTGAAATAGTCTCGATACTTTTAATGCGGCACTTGTTGCGGCGCTCGACATAGATCCTTGCGTCTTCAGAGCATGCCGCAAGCACGTCGAACGTCTTGCTGCCGTTGCAAGAAACGCGAAAATGAAACGTGCGGCGAGGCGGCAATGGTGCGGGGCTGATAGTGTTGAAGCGAGGCATGTTCATACGATTGCCCATCCAAGCTGCGCGTTGAACTCGGCGAGTCGCATAGCCGTCGCGGCAGTGGCGCCGGCCAGAATTGCACAGAGAATTACAGATGCCGCGATGACGAAGGCACGAGAAGGCACGTATTCAGCGCGAGCCTTGGCTGCACCCATGACTTCGATGTGGATTGACTTCACGCCCGGATCGTCAACGGCGACAGGTTTATGCCCCAAGCGATCTGCGCGAATTTCCGCAACGCGGCGGTCGCGCATGACGCGCTCAATGTTCTCGATCGCCTGCAGCGCCACTTCCGTGGACTGATCCCAGCGAAAAGCACTGTCGAGTTCAGCATACCAAAACCGATGCTCTCGGCTCAGTTCCTCGTCGGACATCGACGAGAGCGGCTTTACGTGATGTTTAAGGAGTGCAACGGCTGACATGTTTGGCCTCCGATCCGTTTCGGATGCCAGTCGGATTGTGATCGCTCGCAATTCGAGCCCCGACTGGACACCGAAATGGATCAGGCGGCCCAGAGAGCCGGCACGGTAATGCGTGTGTAGCGGGTGCTGTGCTCAACCGCGAGGGCGCGAGCGTCGTCGGCATGGGCCTCAAGTTCGGACTGAGTGATGCCGAGGCAGAGTTTCAGGTCTTCGGCAGTGCAGCCCTCGCCGAGGCGGCGCATGGCTGACGCGAGGCAGGCAACGCGCTCATCGCGGTTGCGGCAAAGCTTCCAAGCATTGTGATTTTGAACACGCATTGATCTCTCCTTGCTTCCCGCTGGACCGATCATCGGTAGCGGATGAGAGATTAAAAGCAAAACTCAGATTTAATTGCAAGGGAAACTTTCAGTCCTGAGTTCGCAGATTCGATTCGACACCGCGAGGAAATGATTTAATAATAGAACGCAAGGAGAACATCGCAGGGAAAATTCGGATGAATTCTGGCCGAGAAGCAAGACTGTCAGACGTGGTTTCTATTGCTGTGGAGTGCATCGACTGCGGCCATTCCAGGTGGTCAAGGCCGGCGCAGTTCATCGCCCAGGGGATCGGCGCCGATACGGAGCTTCAGGTGTTGGGCACCAAGCTATTTTGTTCGAAGTGCCGGTCTGAAGGGATGCCTGGAAAGAGCGTATCTATTCAGGTCGCTTTTGCGTGCGAGCGAACGCGCCTCGCGGCTGAAGCTGCAGTCATTGTTAGAAGCCGTACAGCTCGCGCAGTGGGATAATGCGCCAGATATTTTTAACTCGGTACGCATCGAACTTCACTTCGGCGGGCGGATTATACTGCTCGCAAATAAGCTCGCCCTTGGTGCGACGAAGGAGTTTTTTCACGTAAGCTTTGCCATATGGCTCGTCGTCATCGGGATACATCTCGATGACGACATGATCGCCCGGAACCGGCGCCCTTCCTCCGCAGTACAGAAGCTCGCCAATGTCGTAGCGGGGAATCATGCTTCCCGTTAGAACGTGAGTGGCGAAGACATTATGAAGGTGAGCGATGCCAGGAGGCCTTCTCACATATCCGGCAATTTCGCCATTCAGACTAAAGTCTGCGTCATCGCCCGCAGCTACGCCTCCAAGAAGTTTTATATCGAGTGGGCCAAGCTGCGGCGGCGCCGCATCTGTTACGATCTCCGCCTCAGTCGGTTTCGGTCCTTCAGTGACATAAGAAACTTCTCCTCGCCCCAAAAAGGACGCGTCGACACCAAGGAAATCTGCGGCCTTCAGGAGGTTTTCTGTTGACGGCATATTCCGTCCTAGCTCCCAGTTGTTAACGGCAGCTGTGTCAATTTTCAGATGTTCTGCGATCGCTCGCATAGGCAGCTTCCTGCCTTTTCGCGCCAACCGAATGGCGGCGCCAACAATCTTTGCTTTCTCATTCTTCATGCTCGCAATTGAAAGCGAAACTTGTCTTAGGTCCATGTAAGAGTCTCTTGCTTTTAAATATGAGTTCTGCTTATGCTCCGCCCATGAGCGAGAGAGACAGAGCGTTTGACGCATTGAAGAAGGCCAAACTTGCCGCTGGTGGCGCCAGTGCAATCGCGAGGCACTTAGGCCTGACGCCGCAGGCGGTGCTCCAGTGGAGGTCGGTGCCACCTGAGCGCGTGCTGGATGTCGAAAGACTGACGGGCGTTTCTCGCTACGATCTGAGGCCGGATGTCTTCGGCCAGCGCCCGGAGGTTGCATAGTGACCTGCGGCCGAAAGCAGCTCTCCCAGCGCCTCCTCCACGGTGATGGCGCAACCTCTCGTCGGAGCGGCGGACCTCTGGGCTCCGGCGAGCTTTCTTTTCGACTGATCTCATGCCCGTACAGGCCTCCATGAACTGACGGCCAATGAGTACCCGGCCGTTTTGTGACGGTCATCGAATCCTTTCCTGAAATTTTTTCCTTGCCTTTTAGCGGGGTGTCTTCGTGCGTCCAGAAACAGACAGAATTCGATCAATTTCCGAGGAGGAAGTGCGTACCGCGAAGAAGGCGGCGGAGGCAGCTTATGCGCTGGCGGGAGGCGTGTCCGTCATTACGCTGCGTTCGCGAGCTTCGATCTCGCAGCTGTCGAAATATGCTTCGACCAATGCAGAGAATGCCGAAACACTGCTTCCAATCGATATCGCCATTGAAGTGGACAGGCTCGCCGGATCGCCGGTTATTGCCGCTGCTCTCGCGCGCATGCAGGGGTTTCGCCTGGTTCCGGATGAAACCGTAACGGCCGATCGTAGAAAAATCACGGAAGGTGACGCCCTCGACTTCATGTCGGAGGCCATGGACGTGGTCGAAGCCATACGAGCTATGCGTCAGAAGGATCGCGTCGACTGCGCCGACAAGCGCGCTGTCGCAAAAGAGGTCCACGAGGCCATCCGCGAGCTCAAAGAAATTCTTGTCAATCTTGGGGAGGGATAGGCGATGCATTCGACATCAATAGAACCCATCGGCACGGCGGCGCGGACATTCCTGCGCCGCGTGCGCTTTGCAGGTGCGCCGATGAAGCCGGAAGCCGACGAGTTGGAACTGGCGATGACCTGCATCAACGCTGGCTATCTTCGCCGCATCAATCGCGGCGCTGCGCTCGTCGACGTGACCGACGCCGGCGCAGCCTATCTCGACAAGCTGGCGAGGTGCGAATGATGGATGTCCTGTCGCCAATTCCACGCATCGAGATCATGAAGACCTTCGACGCCCTACCGGACCGCATCCGCCGCGCCATCGCGCAGGCGGATTTTCCCTATCATCCGTGCGAGATCGCCAACCGCCTCACGTTAGGGTGGCGGGTCGAGGCTGTCGCTAGGTCGATCGAGCGGAGGGCATCACGATGAGTGAACCCCTCAAGAGCGGCGACCGCGCCAAGCTGCTTATCGACCAGGCCCTGCGCGATGGCATGATCCGTTGCAGCAAGCGGAGCGAGGTTTCGGCCTGCTTGCGATTGGAGGTTAAGCGACTTCTCGATCGCGATCCTCGCGACGGGAACGTATTTCGGCCTAGCGCAAAGTTGCGAGAGACGGCGCCCGTGGCCGATATGGCAGACGCGGCGCAGCGCGGAGGTTTTTCTAGTCGATCACCTTTTCGTCGCAAGATCGACAGCATCGATGTTGGGTCCCGATTGCGTCCGGTGGATCAGAACCGCGTCGATGCGCTGAAGGCCTCTATTGTGGAATTGGGGCTAAAAACGCCGATCACGGTTTATGGCACAGTGCTCCATTCGCGCGCGCGCCTCTCTGCCGGTGGTCACCGGCTCGAGGCGATGCGCCAGCTTGGCGAGGAGTACATCGATTGCTTCCATGAAAACGGCGACGAGCTGGACGCGGAGCTTTGGGAGATCGACGAGAATCTTGCGCGATCCGAGCTGACGCCCGCTGACCGGGCGCTATTCACGCATCGGCGCAAGGAAATCTATCTAATCAAGCATCCCGACACGGCGCGCGAGGCAACGCTTCGGAAAGGGACTTCTCCGTTTCGCCAAGTTGGCGAAACGGGAGAAGTTGATCGCGCTAAGCGCTTCACTAGCGCCACGGCCGAGGCGACCGGGCAGTCGGAAAGATCCGTGCAGCGTGACGCCGAGCGCGGTTCGAAGATCGACGAGATGGCGCTCCATCATATCCGCGGGACGCGGCTCAACAGCGGCGCCTTCCTTGATCGCCTGAAGCAGGTTCCCTTCGATAATCAGGTGCTCTACGTGAAGGCCGCGCTTGCGGACGAGAAGCGCAAAGCGGCCGAGGTGAAAGAGAATCGCCAAAAGTTGTCGCAAGTTCGCCACGCGGTGCGGATGACACATATGGCGCACGTCGCGACCAATGGGCAGGCTTCGGCCGGGCAGGTGGCTCAGAAGTTCCCGATCATCTACGCCGATCCGCCGTGGAGATTCGGCGTATTTTCCGAGGTCACAGGCCGGGATAAAAGCCCGGAAAATCACTATCCGACGATGAGCACGCATGACATTTGTGGGCTTTTCGAGAAGATCGGCACGCCGGCCAAACAGGATGCGATCCTGTTCCTGTGGGCGACTAACCCTATGCTGCCCGATGCCTTCAAAGTAATGGAGGCGTGGGGATTTGCCTATGTTCATCACTGGATATGGGACAAGGAAGTCGCCGGGACCGGCTATTGGGGCCGTGACCGGCATGAGCTTCTTCTGATCGGCAAGCGCGGGAAGCCGCTGGCGCCTCTGCCCGGCACGCAACCGCATACCGTCCATCGCGAGCAGAAGGGGCGCCACAGCGCCAAACCCGACTTTTACGCCGACACGATCGACCGGCTTTACCCCAACGTCCCGAAACTCGAAATGTTCTCTCGCTCGGAACGGGTTGGATGGACGTCATGGGGCTTCGAGGCGGCGCCAGATGCGCAGGAAGTTGCGGAATGACGGCGCCTCGATCCTTCGATATTTCCGAATGCGCCACCGTTGAAGAAATGGCGTCCTGGCTCCTGCGCTGCCCGCCGGAAAGCCTGCAGCGAGACGAATTCTTCATTCGCCGTTGGCTCCGCACGACCGGCTTCCGCGAGGGGCTGGATTATCTCGAATTCACGCTGTCGTTCTTCCGTGAGGAGCGCCGCGAGGATGGGCAGTTCATGTGCCTGACCGCGTTCCAGGCCGCCAACCAGAGCCTCTGGCGATTGGCAGAAGGGCTGGACCGGGCCGGGTCTGGAGGTCGATCCTGTGTCCAGTGAAGCAACCATCCGGCGGGGTGTTCGAAACGCCAGATATGCCGCCATACCGAACCACGTGTTTGAAGACGACCGTCTCTCGATGGAGGCCCGGTGGCTTCTGAGCTACCTGCTATCCAAACCTGACAATTGGACTGTCGTCATCGGCGACATAACCAAAAAGGGAAATTGCGGGCGAGACAAGGCCCGCAAGATGATCGCCGAGCTTGTTAAATATGGCTATGCGGAGCGCGAGCAGCAGCGCGACGACGGCAAATTCAGTTCATCCGTTCTTGTCATTTTTGATGAGCCGAGGACGCTTGAAAGCCCGGTAAATCAGAACGGTGGCGAAAGTGTTGCATTTCTACCGCAGACTGATTTACCGGCGACGGCATCACCGTCGCCGGTTTCGCCGTCGCCGGTAAAATCGGCACATAGTAATAACTTATATCTAGCAAATACTGATTGTCAGCAAACTGATACTCCCGCGGGCGCCAGCCGATCCGCGATGGAGGAGCTTTCTAAGGTCCTGGATGTCGAACACGCACAGGCCGTGATCGAGCACCGGCGAAAGATCCGAAAGCCCCTGACGCCTTACGCCGCGCAACTGCTTGCGCGCCGGTTCGCACTCATGCCGAACCCGAATGCGGCTGCTGACGCGATGATTGGCAATGGCTGGCAGGGATTTGAGCCTGACTGGCTTGAGGGCCGTGGGGCTCGCGGACGATCTCCACCACGGCAGAGCGAATTCCAGCAAAGGCAGGAGGCGGCAAAGGCTGCTCTCGATCAGGTCATCACCGGAGGCGACGATGGGTACGGAAATTTCGACAAACATCACGATATCGAGCTTGGACGCTCGGATTTCAGCACTCATGGAAAAGCTCGTCCCCGCCACTGACCGGGATGTGGCGGGTTTGCTGCGGTCGCTGATGGCTGCTGGTCTGGCCATGCCTTCACCGATCGAGCCGGAAAGAGCGCCAGCGATATACGGGTACTCCCTTGCCGGATTGCCTTTGTCATGCGTTGAGAAGGTGGCAAAAAAGCTTCTGCGGGGCGAATACGACCGGGAATACGGCTTTCTGCCGAAGCCTCCCGAGTTTGCACAGCTAGTGCGGACAGAGGAAGCGGTGATCCGTGCGGACGTTCGTTATCAGCGGGAGATACGTCAGACCCGCCTTGATCTGGAAGAACAGAAGAACCGCCCTGCGCCAACCGAAGAAAGCAGGGCGCGTGTCAGGGCGCTGGTCGAGAGCGTGAAACGCAACATGACGCCGCCGGGTGAGACGGAGGCGCGCAATGGCCGCTGAAGTTTCGAAAGAGAGCATTCTGCGCGAAGTGCGCAAGGTGCATCGGGAATGGCCGAAATTCCTTTCCGACAGTATTCCGAGGGTCGAGAAGGCGGCTACGGAACTACCGGATGATGTGCGGCAGTTGGGATTGCAGATGGCATCCGCCTATGTGCGTAACTGCCGGGAGCGCAAGGACAGCGTATGCTCCTTTGCGGTCTATCTACGTGAACGTCGATGGGAAAGGCTTTCGGACATCGGTGTGCATGCCGAAGCGAAGGAACCGGAAGCCTATACCCGGTTCAGCAGACCGGGACATGCGCTTCGTCTGTATGAGCTATGCCAGCCGATAGCGAGCCTTCCACTGATGACATCGACCATGCGGCGCGTCTGCGAGGTGGGCGATCATCCTGATGCATCAGACGCCGATCGCAAGATGGCAGCGAAGATCCGAAATGATCACCGCAAGAGGTGGGGATGGCCTGCGGTCAACGCCATGGCCAGCAGGACGCGAGTGACGGTTCCTGAGTGGTTGGTGAAGTTGTCGGAGGGATTTGTCACGACAGATGCCGGTTCGCCAATGCTATCGCGCTGGCAAGAACTTTTCGAGCGGCATTCCTGGCCTTGGATTGCCGAGAACCTTGAGCGGCACTTCTTTCCGGAGGGAAATGATCCGGATCAAGCTTTGTATGAATTTGAAATCGCCGCAAGGGCGGCACTTAGCATGGAGCGGGGAAATGACAATGCAGCGTAAGATCACTGGCGATAAGATCGCCTACCGTCCCATGATTGAGGCCAAACTTTCTGCAGATGAAAGGGACGCTGTCTATCGTAGGCAGCAGCGCGAGGGCCGCGTATTGCGACTCGCTCGTGAACAATTGCGATTCGCGGCGCGGCATAACACTGGTGGGCAGCCTGCGGGCGCGCGCTGGTACTGCGTGCAGGTTGCGGGCGGCCAAGATTTCACTGTGGAAAAGCTTTTAAGCGATTGCGACGTTGAGGTGCTTTCGCCGCGTGAAACGGTGAAAATCGTCAGGCGAGGAAAGAAATTCGAGGTCCAGCGTCCCTGTTTTTCGGGGTATGTCCTTGCCCGTTTCGTTGGGTCCGCAGAGGCTTTTGAGGGTGTGCGCAAGCAGCGACACGTGTTTGGAATAGTTGCAGGGCGTAACGGATACATGACTGTCGAAGATAAGGACGTGAAGCGTTTTCAGTCACTTACTACGGACGCGATATCGCGCATGCCGGTCGATCGCTCCATTGGGGAGAAGGATCGCGTGAAGGTGGTAGACGGTCTTTTTGCCGGGAAAGCAGCTGTGGTGTTCGCGGTGAAATGGTCTCGCGAACCGAAGGCGCGCGTCATGGTCGACTACGACGGCAACCTGATCCAAGTGAAGGATATGCCTCTTGCGTTTCTCCAAAAGCTGTGAGAGTCATCTGATCAACGGCCACTGCGAATTTGTATCTACCCTCCGATCAAGGCCCTTAGCGGCTACGAGAACAGGCCTCCATTAAGGCCAAGGGAACGGATCTTTCGGAACCCAGTCTTGACGGTCTCGACAGAGACATCGATTCAAGATTAGAGCGTGAGCTATGGCTTCAAGGCGATCCAACTGGGTCGCCTTTTTCATGTCTTCATTGAGGGTAGTCATGGCCGGGATCTTGGATATCCGTTGGGCAGATGACGTTTTGAAACAGTATGGCAAGCGCGTCATGCTGTTGAATGAGCGTTTCCCCAAAGTGCTTCCTCGCATCACCAACCAGGTGGGCGACAGGGCGAAGACACAGGTCATTCGAAGCCTGACCAAACAGACCGGGCTTCCTCGGCGAACCATCGTCAAGGCCATTGGCGATCCGACGAGAGCAAGGCCGGGGCGGCTTTCGTACGACATGGTAACGCGAGGCGGCAACATCCGCCTCAAGTACCTGAACCCTCGGGAGACTGAGGCAGGTGTTGTCGCCAAGCCATTCGGTAAATCCACGCTTTATCCCGGTGCGTTCCTTCGAGGGGGTCGGTTCCCCGACCGCAAGATCGTGCCGAGGTTCGACGGTCACGCTTACTTCCGCCTCAACTCCTCGGGCTCGAAGATCACGTTCGCTCGGTCTGGTGTCGTCATCCCGACAGAGATGACAACCGGATCGACGAGAGCTGCCTTCGAGCGCACGGCTGGCCCCCTACTTCGAGAACGGGTCGAAGCGGTGATGGCGAAACTTATGCCATGACCCCGAAAGGGGGTTGTCACCGACATGTTGCACATTTGCAACGCCACCCCCTGCCCCCCCCCATTCAGGGACCGTATCAGCGGAAAAAGCAACGTACGGAAGCGCGCGACTGCGGGATTT
This sequence comes from Hyphomicrobiales bacterium, assembly GCA_900466875.1. Taxonomy (GTDB): domain Bacteria; phylum Pseudomonadota; class Alphaproteobacteria; order Rhizobiales; family Rhizobiaceae; genus Neorhizobium. Next base: position 98,997 of record UBNQ01000031.1, read on the forward strand.
CGCTAGTGCGATACTTCGCAAGCGGTACACGAATACACGTGCAAACACACGTGTTGCACGGGACGATGCACGATGGACGAGGAATGGATCTCGATCACAGATGCTGCGACGCGACTGACTGAGGCGGGCGACCGCATCGATCGCTCCTCGCTTTCTCGATATCTGAAACAGCATTCTGAGGCTCTGCCTCTCAAGCCTGACGGGCGCTCAAGCCTCGTCGAATTCGGAGCTTTAAGCGCGCATCGCGGCGAGAACATCCGGGTACGCCCGATGCCCCTCGCTCCGGCCGCGTCAAGTCCTGCCCGACCGTCCGGCGCGACTGGCGGCACTCTGCCGACGCGCACCCAGTCTGACGGCGCGGCTCGTAAAGCTCAGGCTGATGCAGAGCTGCGCGAGATGGATCTTGCCGAGCGCCGAAAAGAACTGACGCCCTACGCCGAGGTCGACCAGGCCGGCCGCGACGCCGTTGCGATGATGCAGAGCGCATTTGAGCGGGCGATCGATACGGAGGCGAGCAGCCTTTCGCTCAAATACGGATGGGAAGAGCGGGTCGTTCGTCTCGCTCTCAAGAACTTCTCCAAGACCGGCCTCGGTGTGTTCAACCGACAGGTTCTCGAAAAGCTCGACGCAATGCGTCGCCGTGACGATGCAGGTGAACACGAGATGTCATATTCGGAACAGATACAGTCTCTGCAATGACGGTCCACGACATCCGGGCTCGCTTTCCGAAGCTGCCGAATGGTGCTGTCGCGATCTATCGTGGGATGGAAGCGGCTAGCCGGCCGACCGAAGATCTGACTATCAGCGAGCACGCCGATCGGTACCGCAAGGTCTCGCCGGAATCAGGCTCGCCTTGGCCCGGTGACTTTCGCACCGACCGCGTGCCTTACCTGCGGGAACCGCAAGATTGCCTCCATCCTGACCATCCGGCGCGGCGTGTGACCGCACGATGGGCGGCCCAGCTGGGGAAGTCCACGGCTATCGAAAACTGGTTCTGCTATGTCGTCGACCAATCGCCGGGCTCAATGATGATCGTTCTTCCCTCTATCGAGGAGGCAACGAAGTTCAACCGCGTCAAGCTTCAGCCGACGATCGAAGCGTCAAAGAGGATTGCGCATAAGGTCATGCCGGTCAGCAGTCGCGACGAACAGGGCAGCACGACTTCGTTCAAGCGCTACGCTGGCGGGTTTTGTCAGATCGTCAACGCGGGCTCATCGAAGGGCCTGCAGATGGTTTCGATCAAGTATCTCGCCATGGACGAAACGACCGGCTACCCGAAGGACGTCGACGGTCGCGGTAGTCCACGCGACCAGGCGCGGGCACGACAGAAAATGTACGGAGACCTTGCCAAGGAGTGGCAGGGCTCGACCCCTGGCGTTGCCGGGGAATGCACGATCAGCGATGATTTCGAGGCCGGAGACCAGCGTTTCTTCTATCTGCCCTGCCCGCATTGCGACGCTTTTCAGGCGCTCGGGTTCGACATGATGCGTGGTCCTGATCCTGAGAGGGATCTACCGGTCCACATGCGTTGCCTCGCTTGCGACGAAGTCATTCTCGACGGTCACAAGCGCGAGATGATGGAGCGGGGCCGCTGGATTGCCCGGCGCGTGCCGGAGCTTTCCGATCCCGTCCCCATGTCGATATCCGCAACCGACATCGACATTTGGACATGCCCGCCATGTGAGGGGAGATGTCGGGATTGGCAGCCGAGCTATCATCTGTGGGCGGCCTATGCTCCCCGCGAAAAGTGGTCGGAAATCTGGAAGCGTTGGCTCGATGCCGAAGGCGACACCACGAAAATGCGGACGTTTTGTCAGCAGGATCTGGCCGAGCCTTACGATCCGGGTGGCGTAACTGTCGAATGGGAGAAGATCGTAGACGCCACGAAGGCGGAGCTTTTACCGTCTCGTGTCATCCCAGCTTGGGCGGCTCTGGTGATATCCGCCGCGGACGTTCAGGGCTATGGCATCAAGTGGGTAACCTACGCGCTCGGTGCACGTGACCAGATGCAGCTGATCGACCGCGAGATTTTCGAGGGCGCGCCGGACCAGTCCGACGAACCTTGGATAAAGCTCTCGGACGCGCAGGCACGAACATATCCGATCGAGAACGGCACGCGCGAAAAGGGTATCGACCTGAATGGCGTAGACTCTGGTTGGGCAACTGACCGCGTTTATCGCTACTGCGCCAGCCGCCCGAACGTGTATGCGCTCGATGGTCGCGAACCGATTGGGCTTCCTTGGCTTGGTACGCCGGTCAAAAAGGACATCAAAGACCAGCGGAAGCGCGTCGTTGCAAAGGTCCTTCTCTACCCGGTTGGCCTCTATGACGTGAAGACTGCGGTCACAGCGGCTATGGCCAATCTTGTTCAGGGGCGCGCCGAGAACGGCCACTGGCCTCGCAACACGATCCACTTTGCATCGGATCTTTGCGATGCGGATTTCGCCAAGGAACTCACAGCGGAGCGCCTGGTCGACGCCGAGGAAGAGGCCCGCGCAAGTGTTAGCCGTCGTGCTCGACGCCTTATCAAACCGAAGGCTGGACGGCAGTGGAAAAAAGTCGTCGGCCGCATGAACGACTGGTTTGACGCCACGGTCTACGCCTTCGCACTCGGCTGGCACCTGCAGAACAAGAGACGCCTGACGCTCGACCGTTGGGCTGATCTTGTCCGCGAGCTGCACGGTGAGCACGAGGAGCCAAAAGATCTCTTCGAGGCGGCCGAGCAAAACCCGTTCATCAAACCAAAGCCGGAACCGGCGCCAACGTCGACGACGCCAGGCAAGTCCCGTCCGCCGCGACAAAAGTGGAAGTCATACTCGTGATTGAAGCAAAGCCGCGCATTCGCGTGAAAGCAAAGTCGGAAAAGGTCGTTTCTGCTCCACAGCAGGCCGCACCGGCTCGCCGTGCCGTTGCCCGGTATTTGCGGGGCGACAGGTCGGGCGTACTCGGCATGCGCAAGGCCGTCACCCGTGATGCTCGCCATGACGTTCGCGAGGCAGCGGAGCGGGCCGCCGCACTCGCTGTGGATTTCATGCATAACAGTGGCTGGATTGCCGGTGCTGTTATGCAGATCCTCTGCGACACGATCGGTGAAGAGCTGAAGCTCAACTGCCGAGCGCGGCTACAGAAGCTCGGCTATTCCGAGGAAGAAGCCGCAGCCAAGTGCCGGGAGATCGAGGAGGAATGGCGGCGTTACGCTTGGAACCCAAAAGAATGCGATCTCGCTGGAAAGTCCACCATCGCAGAGATGGCAGATGCTGCGCTGCGCAGTTATCTGGCATCGGGAGAAGCTTTCGGCATTCTCGACTACATGGAGCCTGCCGATCGCAGACGGTATGGCATCGAGACCGGTACCAAAGTTTCTCTCATTGCTTCGCATCGTTGCCCTCGTGTTACGCGTGAGGTCGAAGGACTTGAGCAGGGAATTTACCACGACGCCAACAACCGCGCGGTGGCATACAAATTCCGCGTGCGGGAAAGCGGCATCGAACGTGATCGCGATATCGACGCGGCCGACGTCATTCATGTCATGGATCGCGGCGCCAATCTCAACAGCCCGCGCGGCATCTCGGAGGTAGCTCCGGCGCTCAAGGTCTTGGCCCAGTCCGACCAGTTGGCCGACGCGACCCTTGCCAAGACGTTGCTGCAAACGGTTTTCGCCGCCACGATCAAAAGCCCGGAACAGAGTGGGGAGGCGTTTCAGGCTCTCCAAACGCTTAGCGACATCGACAAGCCTGAGGGTTTCGATGAAAGCGCGGGAAGCTGGGATAATTTCATCGGTGGGCTTCAGCAGGATCTTCTGGAAGTCTGGGACATGCGTCTCGGCGCCCTGAAGGATAAGGGCATCTCGATGTCTGACCCTGCCCGGATCAGCCATCTTGGACCCGGAGAGGAATTCGAGCTTCACACGACGTCGACACCTAGCAGCGACTATATCGCCTTCTTCCAGAACCTGTTGCGAGAAATAGCCCGCTGCCTCGGTGTCACGTTTGAATCGCTCTCAATGGACCATTCGAACGCCACGTATTCGTCCGTGCTCATGTCGGTCGCCACGATCTGGCCGATTGTCATGCGACGACGCACCCGCATCGTCATCCCATTCCTTCAGGCGATCTATGAGCGTTGGCTTGAGGAGATGATCGAGACTGGAAAAATCCAGCTGAAGGGCGGCCGCGAAGCGTTTCGTCGCCACCGCGAAGCGGTGTTTCAGGCTGAATGGCATGGACCTGGCGCTCCCTCGGCTGACAACTACAAAGCGGTCATGGCCGACAAGATCGAGATGGAAATCGGCGTTTCCTCTTTCTCCGATATCTGCGCAAAGCGCGGCAAAAACGGACAGGAACAGATCGTCCAGCTGGCACGCGAAAAGAAGCAGTTCGAAGCTGCCGGCGTTCCGCATCCATTCGGAAGATCTCAGGGAGGTGCCGGCCCGCAGGGTGCCGCTTTGGACGGCAACCGCGAACCTGCAAAGGAAGCAGCCTGATGGCCGACGAAACTGACCCGATCGCAATCGACTGGTGTGCGAGAGCCGTGAAGCTTCGCAAGGTCGAGGAAGCCCTCCTGATGGGCGAGATGGTCACCGAAGCAAGGTTCGGCGAGGACATGGCCCGCTATGCGAACGCCAGCCTCGCCGACGTCAAGACGGCACTCGAGGAAGCAATTCGAAAGTGCCAGATCTCCCGCGGCGAAACGCCGAAGCGTACCCGTTACGCAATGTCGGGCCGGATGCGCCCCTACTGAGGTTCCAACCATGGCTGCAATTATTGAAGACGGGAAGCTCCGGCTGACCGGCTACGTGGGTGACTATTATTTCGAAGACGGTTTCACATCGCAGGACGTCGTTCTCGCGCTGGCTGGGGTCCAAGACACCGACCCTCTTGATGTATTCATCAACTCCGGTGGTGGCGTCGCGTCTGAAGGCGCCGCGATTCATGCGATCCTTATTTCCCGTGCCGGCACCACCAACATCATCGTCGAGGGTATTGCGGCGTCAGCGGCATCGTTGATCGCTATGGCTGGCGAGACCGTCACCATGTCTGCCGGTGCGGTGATGATGATCCACGATCCTGCCGGATACACGTTCGGCAACTCATCCGATCACAGCAAGACGATCGAGGCGCTGGAAGCCCTCGCGACGGCCTACTCTCGTGTCTACGCGGCCAAGTCCGGAAAAACTCCGGAAGAGTGCCGCGAGGTCATGAGGGCCGAGCGCTGGTTCACACCGGAAGAGGCGGTCAAGGAAGGGTTTGCCGACGAGACCACCGAACAGCAGGCCAAGCCTGTTGCTGCCTTCGATTATCGACTTTTTGCCCATGCGCCGAAAAATCTAACGACCATGGCGAAGAAAAAGAACTGGTCGCTTCCCGCGACTATGGCGGCTCCAGCCGCGCAACCCCGTCCACCAGAGGAGACCTCAATGACGGATAAGGAACGTGCGGACCAGCTTGCCGCCGAAAACGCCAAGCTGAAAGCAGATCTCGAAAATGCCAATGGCAGCATCGAGGCTGCCGTGAAATCCGATCGTGAGCGCCGTGGGGCGATCATGGCTCTCGAAGAAACCAAGGGTCGCGAGGCGCTTGCCGAGCATCTTTTCTCTCTTGGCAACACGGTCGACCAGGCGAAAGCCACGCTCTCCGTCTCCCCAAAGACATCGGAGGAAGCTGAAGACGACTACCGGCCGCGCCGGATGAATGCGTCCGGTCTCAACAAGTCGACCGACGGCGGCGCCAAAAAGGGTGATCGTTCTGTTCTTTCGGCTTCCGTCGACCGCACCAACAAACGCCGCTAACAGGAGGCCACCAAGATGGTTACCCTTACTCAGGGCCTTCGCCCGACCGCTCATTACATCGTCTCTGAAGCCAACGGCTATCGCTCCCGTGAGCAGATCGTCATTGCCAGCGGGAGCGGAAAACTCGACGCCGGTGCGGTTCTCGGCAAAATCACGGCAAGCGGCAAGTACAAGCCGTACACCGCAGCGGCCACAGATGGCAGCCAGAACGCCGCTGCCATCCTTTATGAAGGATGTGACGCCACGTCCGCAGATGTTCGCCGCACCGTGACCGCGCGGGACTCTGAAATTCACGCCGACGTGCTCGTATGGGCAGCTGGCGTTACCGACCCCCAGAAAACCACCGCGCTTACCGCTCTTGCGGCGCTCGGCATCGCCGCCCGCTAAGGAGGGGCAAAATCAATGGCTCTTGTAGCAGATATTTTCAATCAGAATGCCTGGGGCGTGATCGAGGTGCAGGAGGAGATCGTCGAGCGCGTCGATTTCAAGCCTCAGCTTCTTGGCACTTTGGGCCTCTTTGCTCCAATCTATTCCCGTTCGCGGACAATCGGCATCGTTGACCGCGAAGGTCATCGCAGCCTCATTCCGACATCTGCGAATGGCGCTCCGCTGGAAGAACTTATTCCTGCGGGTGCCAAGGTGCGTACCGAGCAGGCCGTCCGTCTCGCCAAGGGCTCGACGATTTACTCGGCGGAGCTTGCTGGGGTCGCCGCGCTCCCCTTCGAAGAGCAGACCGTCGAGGCTGCCGACGAAGTGACATATCGCACCGGGGCTATCAAGGAAGACATGGAGCTGACCTGGGAGCACATGCGTTTTGGTGCGGTGCAGGGCAAGGTCCTCGACGCCGATGGCTCCACGGTGCTCATCAACTGGTATACGTTCTGGGGGATCGCCGAGCCGACCGAGATTAACTTCGCTCTGGATAATCCTGACACCGACGTGCGCAAGAAGTGCCGTGAGCTGAAGCGCAAGATGCAGAAAGCTGCCAAGGGTGTGTGGACACCTAACACCAAGGTCGGCTCGCTGGTCGGTGATACTTTCTTTGACATGCTCGTCGCGCATCCCAGTGTCGAAAAAACCAAGCTGAACACGGATCGCGCGGTAACTCTGGAGAATATCGAGGGCTACTCCTCGATTGAGATCGAGGGGATCGTGTTCATCAACTATCAGGGAACTGATGATGAAAGCACGATCGCGATCGGTACCGAGAAGGCTCGCTTCTTCCCTATCGGCGCTCGCGGCGCCTTCCAGGTGGGCTGGGCACCTGCAAGTGAATTCAAGCCGTACCTGAACAAACGCGGTCAGGAATTCTATGGTCTGCTGCTGACTGACCCATCCGGTCGTGACGAATGGGATCGCGTCGAACTCTACAGCTATCCGTTGTTCATCTGCACGCGTCCGGAAATGCTGTTGGTAGCTCGGGCGAAGTAGCCAAACCCCTCCACGGGCGCCGGTGGCGCCCGACCATCCCAAAGGAGATTGAGATGACAAGCAAGGTCGTGACCGAAGCCGGTTTTTACAACGGCAAATTCCTGAAGGCGGGGATGAGCTATGACGACGAAGGTGTTTCCGAAGGCGGCGCGGACGTGCCGCATAAGGTGGACCTTGGCAGCCTTACCAAGGACGAACTGGTCGCCGAAGCGAAAGCTCGCGGCGTGGAGATGGATTCCTCTAAGACGAAAGCCGAGATTATTGCCGCCATTGACGCCGCGAGTGCTTCCTGATGCCGGTCGCAGCACGGTTTCACGAGCTTCGAAATCGCGTCGTCGAGACGGTCGACCTGAAGTTCGCCGAACCCGTGCGGCTGTCTCCGATGAAGAATGGACTGACCGACCCCGACCGCCCTCAGATCACGATTGAGGGCGTTCTTCGCACGGGGGCGAGCAAAGGCGGCAGCATGGAGGGCGGACAGGGCAGAGGATGGCGAAGCCGCCTGCAAGCCGGTACCGCTGAATTGCACGTCGATCGGGCAGTGTTTCCTGACTTGTCCGCCAAGAAAGGCGATGCTCTGCGCGCGGTCTCACGAGCCGGGGAACCGGCTTTCGAAGTGTTGTCGATCGATGATCGCAATCATTCCCGATATATCATCGCATTGGGTGAAAAATGAGCCTTGTTCGGATTGCCGTCCGTATCGCTGCAATTGAGGCGCTGCGCGGCCGGACACTGTTCGGGGATAATGTCCTCGACAGTGAGATCGGCACCCTTCAGGTCGACGCCGATGGCAATCTCCGCACTGAGGAGGATGCGCCTTTCATCAGCGTCTACACTGACGCGGCGACCACGCGGGACATCGACATTGACCTGCGCAGTTTTGCCGTGAATGGCGCAACCGAGATCCTGTTCGAAGCCGGGATTACGGCGGCGATGACGGAAACTGATCCCGATACCGATGCGTCAGTTCTCATCGGGATTGGTGTCCCGGCGACAGATCGCTCGTTTGAATTCAGTCTCGACATGGTCGCTCGCCAGATCGGTGACATCCTTGTTGATGAGGACAACGAGTGGGCCGAGATCTTCCGGCTCTTTATTCAGCGCTCTATCCGGATCGACCACGCTCGCACTGGTGGGACGAATGACGGGCTGCGGCTTGCCGGGCGACAGCTCAAGCTTACCGCGCTGCTGATGAATGATCCTGTCGCAGGTGAGGTCTTGAAGCCGACTTCGGTAATGGCTCGCTTCTTTGCGAAGGCGGAGGAGCTGACCAACCCGGAACTCGTCTCCTACATCACCGCGATGAAAGCCCAGATCAACCCTGATCCTACAGCCTGGGGAACGCCCTCTCGCCGCTACGGTCTGACGAAGGATGAGGGGTCGGCCATGCTGGTCGATGATTTCACAAATGATTCCGAAGTTCCTGCCTGAACAGATTGCCGATATCTATCATCGGATTGCCGAGATTGAGCGTCGGGGCCGCAATCGAAAGCGGACGGGGACTGTGGTCGAGGTCGATCATGAGAAGGGTCTCTATCGGGTGCGCCTCTCCGAGCAGGGGCAGAAACCCTTTCTTACCGGTTGGATCAAGCCCCGGCAGTTGGGGGCAGGACAAGTCAAGATCGACGTCCTGCTCTCCAAAGACGAGCAGGTAGATGTGGTATCCGAAAGCGGCGACCTGACCGATGCTCAGATCGATTTGAGCACGTATTCCGAGAAGAACCCGCGGACAAATTCCAGCGCGCCTTTCTCCGTCCATATCGGCGGCACGGTCTTCGAGATGAGCGGCGATGAAATCACGCTGAAGTCCGGCCGGCTGAAGATTGATGCCGATGTCGAGATTACCGGCGCGATCCTGACCCACAACGACAGAAACATCGGCGCGGATCACAAGCATACCGGTGTCGAGAGCGGCAGTGACAGCACTGGCCCACCAGAGGAGTAGGACGATGAGCGATATCAAGAGCTATCGGGTGCGCCGGGCCGGAGAGGTTGCGGGCGTCTGGAGAGAGAAAGGCTCGACCATCTCTTTGACCGACCGGCAGGCGCAGGAACTGGCGCCGCCCTTCGGTCATGTGGTCGAGCTGATAACCGGCGACAAGGATGAAGTTGATGGCAAGCTCGCTCGGCGTCAGCGCCGTAACCGGAAAGCGGCTGAGTGATTGGCAGCACGTCGAGCAGTCAATCGGGAAGATCCTGAAGACGCCGATCGGCGCTCGCGTCATGCGGCGCGACTTTGGCTCTGACCTTCCCGACCTGGTCGACCAGAAAATGACGCCCCGAAACATTCTCGCGGTCTATGCCGCGGCCGCCACTGCGATCGAGAAATGGGAACCGCGCTTCCGGATGAAGCGGGGCCAGGTCCTGAGGGCGACGGCGGGCGGTCAGCTGCATCTTGTGGTCACGGGCGTCTATTTCCCGCGGGGACATCTGGGGGACTATTCAGTCTCCGAAGATCGCACCGCGAGGGTCCTTTTTACTCGATAAATTTGAGGAGCGGTCATGAGTGGCAGCCTCGACCTGTCATTGCTTCCGGCTCCGACCATTGTCGAAGTATTGGACAATGAAACCATTGTAGGCCGGCAGAAGGCTACTTTCGCCGCGCTGTGGCAGGCGGTCAGGGATGCCAATCCTTCGCTGAACCTGCCGGACTATGACGTCCTCATGCTCGAAACCGATCCGATTGTGATCGGCAATGAGGCGGAAAGCTACCGTGAGACGCTGCTGCGGGCGCGCATCAACGAAGTCGGCAAGGCAAACCTGCTGGCTTTTGCTCGCGGGGGTGATCTTGATCATCTTGCTGCTTTTTATGACGTGGTCCGTCTTCCCGGCGAGGTGGATGATCGGCTCCTCACGCGCGTCATCCTTGCCCTTCAGGGTCGTTCCACCGGTGGCACGGCAGAGCGGTATCAGGCTGTCGCCATGGCGGCGGATCTGCGCGTTCGGGATGTCATCGTTTATGTGGTGGGACGTAGCCCGCTGATCCATGTCGCAGTGTACTCGACGGATCCCAACGGTGTCGCGTCGGCGGACTTGCTTGCCAAGGTTGATGCAGCGCTGCAGGACCCAACGGTCCGGATGGTCAATGACACCATTGAGGTCGAAAGTGCGGTTCTCAGCGTCGTCAACCTTTCGGCCGACATCTGGTTTCTGCCGGATGCTGACGCCGATACGCTCACGCGAGCGGAGGAAAATCTCCGTTCTGCATGGGCAACCGCCCGCGCTCTGGGTCGGGATCTGACGGAAAGCTGGTGGACGTCGAAGCTGATGATAGCGGGCGTCCATAAGGTCAAGGCAACCACGGTCGGCGATATCGTCGTACCGCCTGCCTCGGCTGTTTCCATCGGGACGATCGTACTTACGAACAAAGGTCGGGCATTCTGATGGTGTCGCTTCTCCCCTCTCAAAGCTCGGATGTTTTCGAGCTGACGCTTGAAGCGTCGATCGAGCCTCGTTGGGCTGTCCTTGCGGAGGGTGCGGATTCGGTTCGAGGCATCAAGTTCGAGCCCCCGATCTCATTCTTGCCGTTTCTCATCTACGAGTACGGCCTTGGAGAGCTGACGCCGTATATCTCGAACCTCTACACGCTGATCATTCAGCGTGAGGGTGTGAACTGGCAGCGCCTGCGGGGCACGCCAGCTGCGGTTTCGAAGGGTCTAGGCTGGATCTCGCAGTCGGGAACCCTTGAAGACGCCTGGCACGGCCGCGCATTCTGGAACAGCACGCAGCTGACGCTCGACATGTTGCCGTCCAGAGATAGCCCCGACCTTGAGCAGATCGAAGGCATAACCCGGCTTTCGCTGCCTCTGCGATCGCATCTTCGTCGCGTCGTTCATGGTTATGACGTCGGGGCTTGCGAGGCTGATCGCAGCTATTTTGACGGATGCATGCTCGATCGGGAGAGCGGCGTCGTCGCAACCAACGCTGAGACCCTGTGGTCTTTTGGTCGGCGGACTGAGTTGGTCCACCTGCTTACCGAGCAGGAAGGTCTGGCGCTCGGGAATTGGCTTGCGCCGGTCGACGATACCGGCCTGATGTGGGCATCCATGCAATACCCATGGGTGACCGCCACGTTCCAGTGGGCAAACAGTCCGGCTTCTCAGCGTCGAGCACTGATGGCGGCATGGTTCCCGCAGCGGTCTATCTATCTGACGTTCAAGACGGCAGCTGGCGCCGTGATCGGCCATCGCCGTACTCGGGCGAACCGGGTGGTGCGTGAAACGAGCGAAGGGCTATATTCTGTCCAGGGCACGTCATATCGGCCCGAGGCTGGTGGTCCGAATGTCTACATCGAAGCGATGACCGACTTTGCGGACGCCTCAGACATAGAGGCGGCATCAATCGAGCTGACGATCGGGCCGGCGCTGGCCTCCGGAGTGAAGCCCGGTAAGCTCTGGCTTTCGCCGGGCGAGTTGGTTGGCGGATCGCCGCTTTCTCTCGGCGCTGTGTCTCTTCCCTTGCGAAAAACAGTTCGCGACCAAGTAAAAATTCTTTTGAGGTTCTAATGGCTCACGAACACGAAAGCGGCTTGCCGTTTGCGTTTGATCGCGCATCGGGCAAGCCCGAGCAGCAGTCTGTTGTCTTCTATGGCGAGCGTCCCTTCATTCAGGGTGCTGAAATGAACGACATGCAGGCGATCATCCGGGGGCGCCACGATCGTCTCGGCCGTCTTGTAGCCGGGGATGGTGACCGGATCGAGCGGGCGGATGCCGTCGTCGATGGTGAAGCGCAGTCGGTGGCTCTCACAGAAGGCAGCATCTATGTCGCTGGCGACATAATGCCCGTTGCGGCGGCTGTTCTGGCTGCTGTTCCGATGGTTGGTCGCGTCGAGATCGGCGTGCGCCTGACCACAACCTACCTTACTCATGAGGATGATCCGTCTTTGGTCGGTCTCGTCCCCGGATCTCTTGCCGAAGGCGAGCCGGGTGCAGCCAGAGAAGTGGCTTCTATCTCGTGGGCGATGGAAGGCGACGGTGGAGAAGGCGACTTCTTCAGCGTCTACACCCTTCTGGATGGCACTATCCTCGACCAGACCGGGCCGTCGATCCTCGAACCTGCGATGCAGGCTCTTGCGACCTATGACCGCCCGAATGGCAACTACGTCGTCTCGGGATGCCGTGTCACCTTTCTCGGCACCAATTCCGGTCAGCAGCTGTTCTCCATCGAGGCGGGCGAAGCGAACATCTTCGGTTTCAAGCGGACGCGCCTGGCTGCAATCCGCCATAGCCAGCAGATGCAATGGGAAGAGATTGCGATCCCGGGCGAGACCAAGACCTATACCGGTGGCGCCTCGAACACCTTTACCGTCGATCAGGCACCGATCGGCGTGATCAACTCCATCCTTCTGACGAAGGAAAAGACCGTAACCCTGACCCGTGGCGCGATCGTCAATGGTGCGGACGCGTTGCCAGACTCGAGTATCGTTTCGGTGTCGAACGTTTCGCAGGGCGGCACGGTCTATGCATCGCCTGCCAGCTACAGCCTCATCAGCGGCAATATCGACTGGGCTCCGGCTGGCGCCGAACCTGCGGCTGGATCGACTTACTCCGTCACCTATCGATATCGGGCGTCCGTCGCGGCCGACGAGTTTACGAACACGACGTTCAAGGTGTCGGGCGGCGCAACGGGCGGTGATGTGATCATTGCCTACACGCGCAAACTTCCTCGTGTAGATCGGCTTTGCCTTCAGCAGGATGGGTCGCCGATCTATCTCAACGGCGTCCCGGCTCGCGTCGGGCCAGTGCCTCCGAGTGTTCCTTCGGATGCGCTGAAGCTTTGCCAGATCTATAATGACTGGATGTCCGATCCTATCGTGACCAACGAATTGGTCTTGGCTCTGACGAAAGAACAGGAGTGGCGTTTCTACAATCGCATTCTTGACCTCGACCGGCTTGTTCAGCTTGAGCGCGGCAAGAGTGCAATCGATTCAAAGGAGCCTGTTGCGAAAAAGGGGATGTTTGTTGATCCCTTCCTCGACGACACCTACCGCGATGCCGGTTCGGCCCAGACTGGGTCGATCGGTGAGGGGATGTTGCAGCTGGCCATCAGGCCGACCTTCTACACGACGACACTGATCGATGCTGTCATGCTCGACTATGTCGAGGAAGAAATCGTGTCGCAGCCACTGGTGACCGGCTGTGTGAAGATCAATCCTTATGCCAACTTCCTTCCGCTGCCTGGCGCCCTGAAGCTGACGCCAGCTGTCGACTTCTGGACGGAAAGCCAGACGACGTGGCTGTCTCCGCAAACGCAAGAGTTCAATCGTGGTGTCCGCACTGACGGTGGTCCACTGGAGACGCGTTCGACGGATGAGCAGCTGGTCGACAATCGTGTGGAGAAGCTGACGTTCCTGAGGCAGATTGCTGTCGTGTTTCGTATCAGCGGCTTTTCGCCTGGCGAGATCCTGCAAACCCTGACCTTCGACGGGTTGAATGTGAAGCCTCCGGGAACGCAGACGGCGAACTCCGATGGCATCATCAGCGGGAATTTCACGATCCCCGCCAATGTCACGGCTGGTAGCAAGGTTGTCAGCGCGAAGGGCCAAGGCGGCACGACCGCCTCGGCGCTTTTCACCGGGCAAGGCACGCTCGAAGTCGACGTCATGCGGCGCGTGACCACGATAGAATCGTGGACTGAGCCGCAACTTGTGCAGATGCCGCCTTCAACGCCCAACGTCAGGCCTCCCAATCCTTGGGGCGGCAATAACGATGGCGGGAGCGGAAACAATGACAGCGACCCGCAGGCGCAAATGTTTGCAGTTCCGGAATTGCGCCAGATTATCGGCGTGGATTTCCGTCTCTGCAAGATCGGCGATCCGAACCGAGGCCTGCTGATCAATCAGGTGACGATCGATAACGGGTATCCGACCACGGACGTTGTGGCCCAGATCCCGGTATCGATGAAGAACGCTGTCATTGGCTGGAAGTCGGCGAGATACCCGCTGCCTGTCACCACGCCTTCCGACCGGAAACATGCTTTCGTCATCAAGACCGATGACAACGAGCACTCTGTGTCTCTGGCGAAACTTGGTGGGTTCGATGCAAGCCGTCAGCAGAAGGTGACGTCGCATCCCTATGTGACCGGCCCTCGCTTTGACAGCGTCAATGCTGCGACGTGGACCGCTCATCAGGATGAGGCTCTCGCCTTCAAGCTCGTTGCGGCAAAATACCCGGTCACGACCAAAACCGTGGATCTTGGCACCTTCGCCTTGACGCAGGCTTCGGACCTTCAGGTCCGGGCGGCGGTGGAGTTGCCTAGCTCCGGATGTAGCGTGGTGTTCGAAATCGAGCGAACGAATGGCACGATCTACAAGCTCCTGCCATTCCAGGTGTTGCAACTCACCGAGTTCATCACCGAAGTGGTTCAGCTGCGGGCTGTCCTGAAGGGTACCGCAAAGCTGTCGCCGATCCTGTATGCGCCTGTCCAGCTGGTTGCCGGCAAGATCGACACGTCGCTCACCTACATCACACGATCGATGACCTTGGGTGAGGCTGTCCGGTTGGCGGCTTACTTCAAGACATATCTGCCGGGTGGAGCGGCTATCACCTCTGTCTCGATCTCCCGCGATCTTGCGGCGTGGCAGAACCTGACGCTGGCGAAGACGGACGCCCTCTCGTTCCCTCTATGGACCGAGAGGAAGTACGAACTCGCGCCTTTGACGGGCACGTTGGTGCGGCTCCGCATCATCGCAAGCGGTGGCCCGGCTGCACGTCTGATCATTGGCGATCTAGGCGCCGGCATCTTCTAAGGAAAAACCATGCCAGTAACTGCAAATTTGGCCATTCCCAAGCCAGATCCCGACGCGCAGGTCGACGAAGAATTCTATCGTCTCGGCGAGGCGTGGGATCTGGTCGATTTGATTGTGTTCGGCGTTCTCAACTCGTTGTCTGGGAAGGCCGCCGTTCTGCATGGTCATACCATGGCCGATATCGTCGGGCTCACGCAGGCTCTGTCGGAAAAGATGGGGATCGGCGAGGTTTTCAAGCTCGACGATCTCCAAGACGTCCAGGGGGCGGCCGGAGCGGCGACGAATTACATTCTCGCCAAGACGGCGCAGGGGCTGTGGGCGCCGTCGTCGCCGGCTGCTGTACTCGGGATACATCAGCATGCCGTTGCTGATATCGTCGGTCTTTCGGCTGCGATTGCAGCGCAGGTGAATGCCGTCGTCGGAGCTGCGCCAGGCGCGTTGGATACTCTGGCGGAAATCGCCGCGGCGCTCGGGAACAACCCGAACTTCGCAACAGCTATGACAAACAGCCTGGCGGCGAAAGCGCCGCTGGCGTCGCCTGCTTTTACTGGCAACCCGACTGCACCGACGCCGGCCGCTACCGATAACGACACGACGATCGCTACAACGGCGTTTGTTCAGGCGGTGGTTGCAGCTCTTGCGTCGACCAAGGCAAACCTCGCTTCTCCAGCCTTTTCGGGGAACCCGACGGCACCAACGCAGCCAGCGGGGACGAACTCCACTCGGCTGGCGACCACGGCGTTCGTGGCGGCGGCAATTGCCGCTTCGGTCGCCGACTTTCTTGTGGTGACGGATCTGTTCTACACGGGCTCGTCGGTCGGCAACGTCAATTTCCCGGTTGGCTCATACGTTTTGGTTGGCGATACCGGCGCGCAAATCGATCGGAATGCCCTCGTTGTCCCGCGTCTGCAGGCTGGAAATAACGTCTATTACATCGTTGGAGGCAGTGGTGCAGCGCTCTCCGGCATCTGGCGTTGCCGGGGTTACGTCGGTAGCGGCATCGCCCTGATACAGCGCGTGAATTCCTGAGGAGTGGGAAATGGCAGAAATAGTCCTACACAACGTCCTCTCGATCAGGGCGGAGGCGGAGCCGAACGCGTTCATCATCAGCGTCGACATCACGGCGGAAGATGGGGAGCGATACACGTGTAATCACGCCTATAGGACCACCGACTCCTACAGTCTCCTGAACCCTCTCATTCGGAAGTGGCTCGTAGATCACAACGGCGAGTACAACGTGTTGCCGCACATTCCCGCTCATCCCTCGACCTCAGATGTCGATCGGGAGAGGGACCGGAGAGTCGACGGAGGTTTCACCTTTGGCGGCGTTCTCTATCAGTCTGATGCGGAAGCACGTGAGAACATCGCTGGTGCCGCACAGCTTGCCTTTGCAGCCATCGTGAGGGGAGCCGAGCCCGAAGACCTGCATTGGCATGGCGAGCCGGAAGACTTCAAATGGATAGCCTCCGACGATACCCGCGTGCCTATGGATGCGGAAACCATGTTTTCGCTGGGCCAGGCTGCTCTTGCCCATAAACGCCGTCACATATTCGCTGGCAACGATCTGAAAAAGCTCGACCCCATCCCGGCCGACTTCACCGCTGACCAATACTGGCCCTAACCGGTCGATCCCCAAAAATCTGAACCTGTCCATCGAGGAGACCTTTATGGCCGACCTATCGTATTACCATGGCGTCAATCTTGCCGAGAGCGCAGACGCTCCGGCATTGCTTCGCGTCAGCAACTTTGGCGTGACCTTCCTGAATGGCACCGCGCCGAACGCCGATGCAGCGCTCTTCCCGCTCAACGTTCCGACCCTCGTCACCTCGGTGACTGCTGCGGCCGGCCTTGGTGACGGCGGTACGCTGCCTGACGATCTCGCGACCATCTTTGGCGAGGGCGCCTCTATGGTTATTGTCAACCGTGTCGCCCACGATGCCGATGCTGCGATCCTCCGCTCGAACCTGATCGGCGACGCTGACCAGCGCACGGGCCTCTATGCTTCGCTTCGGGCAAAATCGCTTCTCAGTCTTCAGCCTCGTGTCGTCGTGACGGCAGGCAACACCGGCGAATGGATCGACGATGGCCTGGTGTCGGTGACGATTGGCAGCAATGGCTCCAACATGACCGTCGCGCCGACAGTGACGTTTACGGGAGGCGGGTCCGATCCCGACAAGGTTCTCCCGACCGCGCAGGCCGTGCTCGGCGCTGGCGCCAATGCGGGCAAGGTTGTCGAGATCAAGATCCTCACGGCCGGCGAAAAGCTCTCGACCCCTCCGACCATCGCATTCACGGGCGGCGGTAGCGAGGCAGGAAAGGTGCTGCCGACTGCGATCGCGAATGTCGGTGATGTCGCAAACCCGTTCGTCTCGGCCCTCAACGTCATCCTGCCGCAGATCCGGGCGCGGGCATACATCGCCGGACCGAATACCACGAATGCCGAGGCCGTTCGCTTCCGCAACACGATCAACGGCGGGCGCATCCTCGTCATTGATCCGAAGGGCATCAAGAATGTCGACGGTTTACCCGTCACGGTCCCGATTGCCCCGGTCTTTGCCGGTGTGCGCGCCCGCGTGGTGGCCTCGGCTGAAGGGGTTTCGGGCTCTGTCTCCAACAAGATCATCCGCACGCTCGATGGCGTAGCCCGGACGATCCAATATCCGGCCGACAGCAACTACCTGAACGAACGTCAGGTTTCGACCGTCATCAACGAGCGGGGTGGCCTGCGCACATGGGGTTCGCGGCTCGCGACCGACGACGAACTCTGGCAGTTCGACAGCGTTCGCGCCTCGGCCGACATGATCAACGAGGCTCTTGAAGATCTCTATTTCGCCTATGTGGACAAGAAATTCACCAAGGCAAACCTGAAGATGATGATCGAGGACGGCAACGCCGCCCTTCGCGTCTTCAAGACCAACAACGACATCCTTGGCGGAAAAGTCTGGCTGGCGGATACGAACACGCCAATCCTCAACGCTGCCGGCAAGGTCTTTCTGAACATCGAGTTCGAGCCTGTCGGACTGATGGAACAGATCAACATCACGACCTATCGCAACATCCTCTATTACCAGCTGCTGCTGGATGAGGTTCGTGGCGCCATCGACAACGGCCCGCTCACGGTAGCGGCGTAAGGAGAACCATCCATGGCAAGTAACCTTCCGCGCATGCTGCTGCGCGAATGCACGCTCTGGGCCGACCGCGAAAGCAAGCTCGGGCAGATCGGCGATATTACGCCTCCCGTGCCTGCGGCCAAAATGGAGGAGATGCGCAACTCAGGCATGATCAAGCCCCGCAAGGTGTCCATGGGCTACGAAGCGATGGACTTCAATTTCAAGATGCCTGGCCTCGACCCGCAGGTCTTGAAGCTCCACGGCCTGAAGCCGGGAACGGAAGCGCCGTTCATGATCACCGGCGCACTGGTCGACGAAGACGGCGCGACGCATTCCGCCGTCATGTCGATCCGCGGCGTTCCCTACCGGCCTGACCATGGCACGTGGAAGGGCGGCGATCTCGCCGAAAACGACTACGCGGTCTCGGTCAACTACTACAAGCTCGAGATCGACGGCGAAGAGATCTTCGAAATGGACGACTTCGACTTCAAGGTCGGTGGCGTCTCGCAGTACGGCGACATTCGCAACGCCCTTCTCCTGTAAAGCTCGATCGGAAGCAGAACCATCATGAAAACTATCTCCCTTTTGAAGCCCATCACAGTTGGCGAAGTGCAGGTCACCGAGCTTAAGTTCCGTGAAGCAGAGGCCGGTGACGTCATCGCGGCCGAGAGCATGATCGGCTCGAATGCGCAGGCAGTCGCCTTGCTGGCTGCCATGTGCGACACGCCGTATCCCGCCATGAAAAAGCTCAAGGTCCGCGACCTGAAGCGGATCATGGAAGACGCGGAAATCAAGGAACTGATGGGAAACGATACCGACACGACTGGCGAATAACCGCCAGCTTCGTGGCCCATGTCCTTCATACACCGCTCGACGTGATCGAGCGGTGGTCCCTCGAAAAGCTGCTCGCCTATTATCAGTCGGCGCAAGAACTGCGGCAGGCATTATACGGAAAAAGCTGATGGCAACGCTTCAGTCTACCCTTCGCGTCTCGCTACTCGACGATGTCAGCAAGCGGGCGAAGGCGATTACCGGCTCGCTGCGGGGCCTGCACGCGCAAAGCACACAATTCGTCAACCCGCTGCGGTCGCTGACCCTGCAGGCTGGTGGATTGATCGGGGCCTATATGGGCGTCACAGGTGGGTTCCAGGGGACCTACAAGGCCGCAGCGGATACGCAGGCAGCTCTGACGGAAGTTGGCATCAAGGCCAATCTGTCGCGCAATGAACTCGGCCGGCTGCAGACGCAGCTGAAGGCTCTGGCGCCGCAGGTCAACCAGACCGCGACCGATCTACTTGCCGGCGTCGACGTGATGACGACGATGGGCGCGTCTGCGCAGGAAGCGGCCGGTGCTATTCCGGCGATCGGCAAGACGGCGACCGCAACCGGCTCGGCGATCGCCGACCTGTCCGGCGCCTCCGTCTCCGCCATGCAGAACCTCAATGTCATGCCCGCGCAAATTCAGCAGATGTTGGAGGGCATGGCACAGGCTGGCAATGCCGGTGCCTTCGAAATGCGTGACATGGCGCAGTATTTTCCGCAGCTGACTGCGTCCGCACGCGCGCTCGGCATGCGGGGCGTGCCGGCTGTGAACGATATGGCCGCCGCGCTGCAGATTGCCCGTCGTGGTGCCGGTGACGCGTCCTCGGCCGCGACGAACCTTTCGAACTTCATGAGCAAAATCATCAGCCCTCAGACATCGAAGAACTTCAAAAAGTTCGGTGTCGATGTGACGAAGGAGCTGGAGAAGGCGAACAAGAAGGGTATCTCGCCGATCCAGCACTTTATCGAGGTGCTGAACAAGGTCACCAAGGGCGGGCGCAGCGACCTGGTCAGCCAGATCTTCGGCGACGAACAGGTCCTGAGTTTCGTCAGGCCAATGCTTGCCGATTTTCAGGACTATCTCAGGATCCGCGGCGAGGCGGATCGGGCCAACGGTGTTATCGCCGACGCCTATGCCCGTCGGATGGATGATGCGAACCAGAAGGTTAAGTCCTTTCAGATCGGCATTTCCAATCTCGGGACCTCGATCGGCAGTCACTTGCTGCAGCCCGTTGGCGATGCAGCTTCGTATGTGGCTGACGTTCTCAACACGCTCGACAGCCGTGTGACGATCTTCGATCGCCTCCGGATCGCGAGCGAAGGCTTCGTAAGCGGACTTGGCTTCAAGGACGGTGAGCTGGTCGCGCTCGCCAAGGAATGGCGGGATTTCATCTTTGGTGTTGAGGATGGCAGCAAGGCTGCTGACCAGGCCGGCCAGATCTTCAAGCAGTTCCGCGAGTGGGGCGATGATGTCGGCTATCTGACAAGGGCTATAGCCGATAACCCGGTGGGCAAGTTTCTCGGCGATCTAGCGCCGTATGGGTTGGAGATCGCCGCCTGGTCGATGGGTATCGGACTGCTAGCAGGATCGGTTCGCACGTTGGCCGGGGCTCTTTTCGTTCTGTCCGGCGCTTCTGCTCTGGTGGGGGTGCTTAAGACAGTAGGGTCGATCGCCGCATTATTTGGGGGCGGAGCTGCTGCGACCGGTGCCACCGTAGGCGGTGCTGCAGCTGCTGTTGTTACCGGTGGACTTGCCGCAAGGCTCCTCGGCGCAACGAGGCTCGGCGTTGGAGGAATGGCGCTGGCCGGTGGAGTCATCGCTGGACGCGAGGCGTATACCGGAGACACTCCCTACAGCCGTGGTCAGGCACTTCTTCCAAGCCCTACCGACGCCCTGCACAAGGCCGGAAATCTCTGGTCCTGGGGGCAGTCGTCGCCCCTTCCTGGTGTGGCTGATACTCTGGCTCTCGACAACGCGCGCAGGGCTCGGGCGATGGGTATCGGTGGTGGCACGACTGATACGCTGCCTGGTAAAGCCGCTGATGATATCGTCAGAATTGACGCGCAGAGCATTGCTGAGATGTCGCGACCTGCCGGTACGCAGGATGTCAGGGTGACTAACCCGCAGCCGCCCAACATTACGGTCCATGCGCCAATCACTGTGACTGGCGTAAGCGATCCGCGAGCTGCTGCCGATCAAGTGTCTGCCCAGTTAGCTGATCGAATCAGGGCGGCGCGCGAGGCTGCCGATACCGATTGAGCGCGTTAGTTCAGGTAAAGCATGTAGTAGAAATCCGCGCCCCGGTTCTCGATCGTAAATCTCACCGCGTGGGTAGAGTCTTTATTAGACACCACCTGCGCGGTGCATTCTCTCGTGCCACTGGCATTGGACACTTCCCGAATGTCCCTAATGTCTTTCACCTGAAGCTTCACGAAATTCATTGGGATCTGAGGGAAAAGTTCCGACACCTTTTGTGTTGAAATTGCAGCTGAACATGATGGCAATCCAAGACTGGTCAAAGGGTTTTGGAAGCCGTTTGTCACGTAGATCGACGCAGCAAAAGAGAGGCACCACACGGCGAGCGTGATTTGCCTTTTGCCTAGCCATTTGTTTCTCAAATACAGATAGAGCGGGACAATTAGGATGGCTGCCCAGATGGGTGCCCGCTTCCTTCCACTACCTTCTATGGCCTTCTGGTCGGCAAAAGCGACCAAGCCGTTGATCGCCGCGTATGTGATCAAGATGAAGGTCAGTATTTCTTGGCTGGGCTGAAGAGCTACCTCGACCAGTGCGCCGGCAATTGGCACAACAGTGAGGCACCATGCCCAAAAGTCATTGACCGCTGACGCGGGTAGTGGTGGGGGAGTGGTGCCATGATGGTCCGGGATGGCATCTGAATATTGTTTCCAAGAGGGACCAAATTCGGACGTCCAGACAAGGGTTGTTCCTGTAATTCGACCGTCGGCAAAATGAGATATCAGGTCCTCCCGGCTAAGGGGGCCAAACTTTCGTCCGTTTGCGCTGTAGTGCCAATCAGTCATCACGATCCCCCGAGCCATTGGCTTATCTATAGCAATCCCACATCACGGAAAAGTAGCGGATTGCTCTCTCAAATTCTTAAGAGTGAAGCGATGTCAGGTCCCGTACCAATGACGCTTGGGCCGTTCGCCTTTGAGGCTATCGGCTTTGGTTACGATGGCGTTTCTCGCCGCGTGCAAACCCCCTGGGCCGAGATCGCCGTTGCCCAGACATTGAACCAGCAGCAATGGACAGGTCCAACTTCAGATGAGGTCGTGATTAAGGGTGTCCTCTTCCCAGTCGAATTTGGTGGGCAGTCTTCACTAGACGGCCTCATCGGGTCGGCATTGGGGGGCGTCCCGCTCATGCTGGTATCCGGCAATGACGTGCAGGGCGTCATTCATGGAACTTACACTGTCCAGTCTGTCGACGAGGATCGTGGCTATCATGATGCCAAGGGCGCGCCTCGACGCAATGCCTATTCGATCTCGCTTAAACGCTACGGTCAGGGGAGTGCCGGCGTGGCGGCTGAGCTTGTTCCGATCCTCAGTCTTTTCGGGTGAGCCATGTCTGAAATCTACACCACCAAGCAAGGCGAGACGGTCGATATCGCCTGCTGGAACCACTATGGCCGCACACGCGATGCCGTCGAGGCGGTCCTCAATGCCAACCCGGATCTGTCGTTGCTCGATGTAGTCCTGCCGCTCGGCACGACGATTGTCATGCCGGATCTTGAGCTTTCGCCTGCGGCGACCCCTCTAATCAGCCTATGGGATTAAGATGCAGCCGAAGGTCGAAATCACAATTGACGGCAAGCCTGTTGCCGGTTCTTTTTACGAACGCCTCATATCTTTATCGGTCACGGATAAAGAGGGGTTGGCCTCCGACACGTTCGACATGGAATTGAATGACGGGCCTCCTCAGTTCCTAGCGATCCCGCGGAAGGGCGCAGTCGTCGATATCCGCATAGGATATGATGAGGCTCGCTCTCTCGGCCAGTTCGTCGTCGATAAGGTGAAGCCGAAGTGCCTCCCTTACTCGATGTCGATATCGGGCAAGGCGAGGGATATGCGCGATGGCAAGTTCAAGGAACGCCAGGAGCGTCACTGGGACAAGGCGAAGGTCAAGGACATCGTCAACGATCTTGCATCCGAGGTGGGGCTTTCAGCGTCTGTCGATCCGGAGATTGGCGAGCATGAATACGACTGGTTCGGTCAGCAGGACGAAACCAACGTCCATCTCCTGCGTCGCTTGGCGGATCGGCACAATGCTCTGTTCAAGGTCAAGGACGGCCGGCTGGTTTTTTCGAAGCGGGGCTCGGGTAACTCGGCTTCCGGCTCTTTCCTCGGTTCCGTCGTCGTGTCGCCGTCCCGCATAATAAACGGCTCGTGCGAATTCGAGGCTAACGACCGAACCAAATATTCGAAGGTCGTCGCCTATTATCAGGACCGCGACCAGGCGCAGCGGGTCGAGATCGACGCAGAGTCCGATGCGGACGGCGACAGCGTCTACCGGATCCCCGAGCCATTCGCCAATGCAGCTGAAGCCGACAAGGCGGCGCAGGCGAAAGCGAAAGATCTAAAGCGGGGAGAGGGCGCGGCCTCCGTCACGGTAATTGGAGATACGGCCATCTGTGCCGGCGCTCCCCTTTTGTTTGAAGGCGTGCGCGCTGGTCTTGATGGTGTTCCATATCTCATCGATACGGCAACCCATACCTATTCAAAGACCGCCGGTTATCTGACTGCGATCAGCGCCAAGCTTTATGACGGCAAGTCCGGCAAAGGCAGCGGTGATGCTGACGACGAAGACAGCTCGTCCGGATCGACGGATGGGAAGGTCGCTCCGAATGCCCCGGCTGGCACGCCTGCAACACCCTCGCAATGGAACGACACGCGGCGCTATGGCCGCATCGACGAAAACTAACCCCTAAAATCAGGAGCTTCTAATGCCCAAAGGTACAGTAACCCTCTCGAAGAGACGTGGGGGCTCCGTTCCCATGCCGGTTCTTCAGGCTGCGGCCAAGGCCGGCCCTCTCGACGTTACGCCCACGGCCTCCAGCCAGACGCTTGGAATTGTCGCGGGCAGTGACGACGATTTCTGGGAGCTTGCATTCGACACGAATGTTCGGGTGCATTTTGCCGAAAACCCAACGGTCACCGCGACAAGTGGTCGCCTTCTCTGCGCCGGCATCCCGTACACCTACGCCGCGAAGGAAAGCCAGAAGATCGCGGTCATCCTGGCCTGACGCGCAGCCACTGCTGCACTGACTTGATTTCCCTACATCGGAGAAACTTATGAACCTCGTGTCGAACTGGCGACGTGTTGTCGCTATCTCTTTGTCTTTCTGGATGCAGGTTGCGGGCCTCCTGGTCCTGATCTGGCCGGAACTGAAATTCGCCTGGACCGGTCAGGATTCTGATCCGGTGCTCTTCTGGTGGCTCGGCGTCCTACTTCTGGTCGCCGGCATCCTTGGCCGGCTCTATGAGCAAAGCACTTCAAAATGGAGGGAATGGGCTCGGATCGGCGGCGTTGCCGTCGTGATCTTCCTCCTCGCGATGTTGCTCGCCACGACGGTGCGTGCTGCACCTCCGACCGAAGACCAGACGCTCGCCGTTGCAATCCCGTTCATCGCTCAGGAAGAGGGCGAAGTCTTGGTGGCTTACCTCGATGCCGTTGGGGTGCCGACGATCGGATCGGGATCGACCAGGGGCGTCAAGCTGGGGATGAAGATCACCCGCGAAGAAAGCCGTGCGCTGTTGAGGCGGGAGGTTATCGAATACCGTCAGGGGCTGCATCGGTATTTCCGGCCGATCACCATCAACGACAGACTGACGCCATGGCGCGATGCAGCCTACACTTCGATAGCGTTCAATGCCGGCATAGTCGCAATCGGAAACAGTACGGCCACCAAACGGCTAAACGCCGGAGACATTATTGGAGGCTGTGACGCGCTGACCTGGTGGAACAAGGCCGGCCAGCGCGTCTTGCGAGGCCTGACCCTTCGCCGCCAACGGGAAAAAGCTCTTTGCATGAAGGGGCTCACGTGACCGTCTTTTTCACCTGGCTCATTCGAACCATCGGGATTGGCGGGTGTGCATTCCTCGGATTGTGGATCTATGACTGGGGCATCCCCGGTGCAGCCCGTATCCCATATCTGACCTTGATTCCGATCCTCGGGGATCTCACGACCGGCCGCGCCCATACTTATGCCGACGAGCAGGTCAAGCTCGCGACTGCGGGCATGGTGGCGAAGTTCGAATATGAGGCGCTTCAGGCGCAGTTCGAAAAGGAACGCCGCGAAAGGCTGATCGCGCAGGTGTCGAGCGCACTGGCGCAAGAGCGTGCCGATGCGATCGAGGTTGAGCGACGGATCGCCGACGCCGAGATCGACCGTCTCCGAAAGGAGGCGGCCAAGGAAAACCTGCCCGGCTGGAGCGAGGAGGAGCTGAAATGGTACGGAAAACACTGATGCTCCTGCCGATCGCGCTCATGCTGATGAGCGCCAAGGGCTGCCAGACACTCGAACAGCGCGCCATCTCGGCGGCTGTGATCAAGGGCGAGGCAATCGCCGAGACGCCGTTTCCGGATCTTCCTGCCGCTTGTGTTGCCAAGACCGGTCGGGTGCGGCCCGCCACCGATGAGGCACGCGTTGTCACGCTGAAGCGCTGGGAGATGGTCGCGGACA
The DNA here is from genome assembly GCA_900466875.1 of Hyphomicrobiales bacterium. Taxonomy (GTDB): domain Bacteria; phylum Pseudomonadota; class Alphaproteobacteria; order Rhizobiales; family Rhizobiaceae; genus Neorhizobium. The sequence continues at coordinate 124,599 of UBNQ01000031.1, forward strand.
TTCGCGATCGCCAGGCAGAGGACTGCGCCGCTTGGGGCGCGGACCAGAAGCGCCTTCGGGCCGAATAACTATCACACATTTCAGGAGGCGCTTGTATGCGACCACTCAATTCAATGGGGCTCGGCCTGCAGGCGCAGCCGCGTCCACCAACACAGGGCGGTGGGGGTGTCCCTGCCAACGCTCTCACCCTTAACGGGCAGCTCATCACGCTTAACTCGCAACCCATCACGAAAGCAGCTTGATCATGGCTTATGAACTGACCAACCCCGCCGATCTCGCTGCAGTCAAACAGCAGCTTGGTCTGTCCACATCGATGGCTGCTCTCGCGGCGCGTTCGAAGTCCTCGAACATCGGTGATCGCCAGTTGATGAACAACTTTGCCACGGACGGCAATGGTTCGGCTCCTGGCAAAACCTACCACATGAAGAATGCTGTTCCGGCAACAGACGTGCTTGCAGTCCGCATTGTCTACCAGAACCATACGGCCGCTGCGATTGCTGGTATCAAGGCGATTGCAAGCTCCAGTGCATCGCCGAGCGACCAGTATAATAATGCCGGGGTCTGGACGGCGGCGACATTCGGCGGCGCGGCGACAGGTACGTTGCCCGCCGGCACAGCTACGGCGCCTGCGGTTCTAAAGACCGATTGGATACCTGTAGTGCCGTTGGCACGATCAGACGCTGGCCCGAGCACGATCTACCACGTCAGGAGTTTCGCCCCGAATACGAATGCGACCTTGCCGACGGTCGGCAACGGTGGCGGCGTTAGCCCATCGACCACATGGGGAGCGCGCGCGAACGAAGAATGGTCTTGCGCCGTCAACGTCGGCGATTTCGTGGCGTCTCCGACGACATTCACCGCTGCCGGGGAAGGGTCTCCCTTTGCGATCGCGATCGAATATATGACCGCAGCGACCACGCTGACGGTCATGAACTTCGGTGACAGCATTCGCATGGGCTATGTCGCCAGCGCGCCGGGCAACTGCGATATCGTTGTGGCAGCCAAAGCCGCATCTACGCCAGCTCGGCCGATCAGCGTGCAAAACTCTGCGCAGGGTGGCTCGAATTCCGACACCTACATTGGGTTGGCTGAAGCCCTGATCCCGATCCACAAACCGGCTATGGCAGTTTATAGTGTCTTCACGCCGAACGACACAGCCCCGACGGCTGCGACAATCCAGGCGCAGAAGGTGAAACGCGGTCGCTTCCTGAAGGTTTGCCAGGACAATGGCGTTATCCCCGTTCTCAGTACCAGCGTTCCGAACACCAACGCCGGCAACACGGCCTCGACCTACTCCGCCGCCGTCGATGATCTCGTGAAAGCGCTGGATAATGACACGAGGGCTTTGTGTGCGACCGGCAAAGCGCTGCTTCTCGACTTGAGCCTGATCCTGTCCAACACACAAACAGCCGGCGTAGCTCGACTGTGGAAGACCGGTTTGAACGCTGATGGCCTTCATCCGAACGATGCGGGGTATCTGGCCAGCGCCAGCGACATGACCGTTGGTGCAGGCGCCGTGATTGCTTACCTGCTGGCGGCTTAACGGCATCCCACACGGCGACATTCTTGAAAACGATCACATCGTGATCACTTGATGCGATGGTTCCAATCGGCATCAAGCGCTTCATCTTCCGAGCATTCTCGGTATTCGAATTCTTTGCCGGTCCAGCGGCGCATCTGAAAGCGACCGTCTTTTAATACGGCTGCCCAATCCGATTGCGTCAGCGAGCGGTAAGCCGAGAGTGCGGCTTTGAAAGCGGTCAGCGGCGAGGGGATCGTGATTGCCATTGGCATAGAATGCCACGGATGGTCTCCACGTCAACACCCCACCACCCTGACATCAAATGATGGGCAATAAGAGGGGTATATTTATCCCTCTTTCTTTTCTGTGGATCTAACGTGTTCAGCCGTCTTGAGCGCGCCTTCAACGGCGTCTCGAATGAACTTCGACATATGCTTGTCGCCCACAAGGTCGCGTATCCGGTCGAGCGTTTCGGCCGGGAAAGCAATCTTCGTCTTCTTCATGTTGAGTGGTGGCCTGCCCATGCGGGTAGCCGTAGCCTGAGTCGTCATGTTAGCTCCATCGATAATTTATGGGGTACGTTAACTTGACGTATAAACGACCGTCATTTATATATCCAGTCAGAAACGGGTTGGAGACGGTCATGTCTAGGGTCGCACACGAGAAAATCATGGCGGATGAGCGGTTCCGGGCCGACATCGAGAAGGCTCGCGTCAAAGCGCAGAAAGTCTGTGACAAGACGCATGATCGTCTCCGCAATGAAGAAGAGAAGCTGCTAGCCAAACTTACTGCAATCCAGTTGCAGCGCCGGGAGGTTTTCAAGGACGTTTACCGTCCAATCTTCGATCCTCTCGAAGAGGCTGCCTACGCAGCCGCAGAAAAACGCATCGGCGGCGGAACATGACCTTTGAGAGCGATTTCCAGGCGCTGGAAGTGCTTAGAGATAGAGGTATCGAGGAGACCGGAAACGGCTTCCTCGAAGCTCGTTGGGATGCCTTGGATGACGCGGGCAAAGAAGCTGTGCGCTATCTCTGCGACGAATGGGACTTCGCCTTCAAGGATCTGTCCTAGTCCCCATCGCCCCTAAACCAAAGAAAGGGGCTTGAAGATTTTCGAGAGTGCCTAAGTTAGTTGCTCGCAATGGGAGTAACAACCTATGATCTACACGATTGTCATCATCGGCTTGTCCATAGCCATGGGCACCGTATTAATTCGGTATGGCCTGGGAGGCGGCGACGAAGGGTAAAGCTTGTTTCCGCGCACTTCGCCCTGACATCACATGAATGGAGGGCCGGACTAAGCTCAGCCCGGCCCATTTTACTGTCCAAGAGGGGTAAATGACAGCTATCGAAGGATGGTCGAAAGTGCTTGCGCGAAGCTGTTCACTTCAAAGACCAATACCGATGGTCGTTATCATTGGACGGGTCTACAAACACGTGATCCAAGATTTCGTCAGCATAAACGAACACAATATCGGGCTTCGCTGGGCGAAGAGGTAGCGGTACATTTTTTACGGGTGTCTTCGGGCGGTTCCGAAATGTAAGTCTCGGAGAACGGACAGTATAAAGCCTTTTGCCTGCCATAATATGCCTCGTAATTGAACGAGGTAATATTCAGGTAACCATCAAGGTCCGCAAGAGATTATTCAGATTAAGGTAAGCGTAAAGAGTTAATTCTGATATTCCTGCCCTGACATCAAAAGCCCCCGAGCGGCTTTGGGATCGCAGCGGGGCTTGTTACCCAGCCCCAGAGTGGACGCAACAAGGGTTTGCCGGCTGTGACCGCCCCCTGACATCAAGGGGGGGGGCAAAATCAAGGGGCCGCACTGAGGTCACGTGCAGCCCCCTAGATCCGTACAGGAAACCGGATCCACCTAAAAACGCACGCATGTGGTATTGGGTTCCGCCTATAGGCGGCTTCGCGGGGCGACAAAAAAGCCCCTCGGATGGTTCCGAGGGGCAAGCGCACAAACAACAAGATGGAGAGGCGCGCCAAATCGCCTCACAGATATTTAGCCATATCTAATCTGATTTTTCAATAATGGGTGCGCAGCCACTCGAAGAACTAAATTGTCAGGCGAGAACAAGCGCTTCAATAGGCGCTGCAATGAAGGCTTCTCGGCAAGCTGAAGGAAGCCCTGACATCTTTGCGTAACGGTCTACCGAAACCATCGCTCAGCTGCTTTGAGGAGCTCTGGTTCAGTGGTCAATCCGTCCTGAAACAACCGCACCAGCAGCATTGCGAGTTCATCCGGGTGAGTATCGTGTTCCGGAATCACTTGCGCGAAGACGCGTTCAAGCAGAGCTAGATCCTCAGGTCGAAGAACTACATTCGATGGGATGCGACCGCGCATTGCAACTTCCTCGCAGCAGTACTTACCCTGCCACCCTACTCAGTCAAAGTTCCTAATGTTTTAATGTTTTCATGGTGCAATGGCTGCATGACTAAGCGCCCTAGAAAGCCACTGCTGGCGGACGATCATGCGCCGCTGAAAAGCCGACCGATCCGAAAGCGTGATCCGGACCAGCCGAAGTTTCCCTTCGACCCGATGCCCGCGCGGATCGAGCCGTGCCTTGCCCTCCTCAAGAGTAAGCCGCCGCACGGCGACGATTGGACCTACGAAGTCAAATGGGACGGCTACCGCCTGGCGGTCCACATCGAGCCGTCTGGCATTCGCCTTCTCACCCGTGGCGGCCACGACTGGACGCATCGCTTTCCGGCAATTGCCGGGGCAGCCAAAGCGTTAGGCTCAACGACGATGATCCTCGACGGCGAGGCAGTAGTCCTCGACGACGAGGGCCGTTCGGATTTTGGTCTCCTGCAACGCTCTCTTGGTGCTAGTGGCCGGGCACAGGGCAAAGGAGCCGCGAGCGACGCCATCTTCTACGCGTTCGATTTACTCTACCTCGACGGCCACGATCTGACCCGAACCGAGTACCGCGTACGCCGGCACCTACTGAACGATGCCCTGCCTCACGGTGAAGGGACGATCCGAATATCGGAGGAGATCGATGCCGATCCGGACGCTCTGCTTGCCAAAGCATGCGAGCTCGGCCTGGAAGGTATCATCGCGAAGCACGGCGACCGGCTCTACCGTTCGGGAAGAACCGGAGACTGGCTGAAAATCAAGTGCAGCCAGAGCGAGGCGTTTGTGGTTGTCGGATATGAACCGTCGACAGCTATGCCGGGGGCGGTCGCGAGCCTTTTGCTTTCTGCCTACCGCGGCGACGAGTTCGTCTATGTCGGCAGTGTCGGAACGGGTTTTAAACATGAAGAAGCGCGCCAACTGCGCAAGACCTTGGATAAGCTCAGGGTCAAGCGACCGCCCGTTGCGGTGTCTGGAAAGAATATCGTCTTCACCCGCCCGACGCTTATCGCCGAAATTGAATACCGTGCGTGGACGCTCGACCAAAAGCTCCGCCATCCCTCCTACAAGGGACTACGGGAGCGGCAGGACAATGCGGATATATACCGTCTCGATTGAAAAGCTTTCCGAGATCTCAAAGCCGGGATCTCGGCTTTGATCCGGGGAAGGAATTGTTGGCGCTCCGGTGGCTGACGATATTTTGTCCCAGCCGCCCGCATTGCTTGCATCGGAAAGTTTGACCAGTTGCCTTGCCCTCTGGCGGCATTGTCGTCATGTCAATCTCGACGTTGCGATTGCACCGCGCGCAATAGATGTGAAGCGACAAATTCATGGCGATCATCCCCGCCCAGGTGGAGTTGTCCGGCATCGCTAACTCGCGTCGGATTCGAGCGATACTCGCCTCGCTATGATGACCTTATTACCAATTAGGTATCTGCCGGCAGCAAGAAGAGCTCTGGCGAGGGTCATATGTGGCTTGTCCTCAACCAATCCGAGATCTGCGATGGCCTGTTCTGCGGTGTCTCTGTCGACGTTGTCGTGCATCAGCACTTCACCTTGCTCGTCGAAGATCAATATTTCAAAGATATCACCCATCGTCCCGCTTGAAAACGATAGTGCTTTTCTGTTGTCGCCGCGCGACAGCCTGCCAGGAAAGCCTCGCGAGCGTTGTCACGTGCGCGCTTTGTCGGAAGCCGATCCGGTGACGCCTCCCACCATTGATTAAACGCTTGAAAAAAGTTTCGGTCGGTCATGTTCTTTAAATGTTCTCATTTCCCGAGCGAGTCAATCCCCAAGGAAAGGGTCTCATAATGAGTGATGGATACCGGGGGGGAGGGGTCTGGATACGAATCCAGCATCGCTTCGGTCCCCGAATGATGGAGTGGTTCTACTCCGTCCATATGATGGTCTTCGGCGTGATATTGCTTCTCCCGTCGGAGACTTTCAATCAGCCCGCTTTCATGGCGTTCCGGTCTCTCGTATCGGAGGATGGGCTAGGTTGGACTATGCTTGTCGTGGGCTGCCTGCGCATCATTGGGCTTGTCATCAATGGTGCGCGAAAGCGGGTTACGCCTCAAATCCGGCAGTTCTCTGCCGGGGCCGGATGCCTGATCTGGTCGGGAATATGCTATGGCTTCGCATCCTCTGACGTGGTCAGCACATGGATAGCCATCTATCCGCTCTTCTTTCTCGGAGAGCTGGTGAACATCTATCGCGCTGCGCAGGATCAAGGGGAAGCCCGCCATGGAAAAGCTGTTTGAACTGCCGCCGCTCGCGATAATCGCGCTTGGGGTAACGCTCGGAATAATGTGGGGAGCACGGCAGTTCGGCCTGACTGCCGGCGCGAATTCGTCGCCGCAGAAAAGCGCGGCTTCTGCCGAGGTCGCGGCTGTCATCGTAGATCCGACTGCGCTCAACAACGCGACAGCGGCGGTGAAGGATCTCACCTCCGAGCTGAAGGCGGAGCGGGAGCAGCAAGATAATCACGTCCATATGCTGTGTCGTCGGCTTGAAAGTGTGGCTGAAGAGATGGAGAATCTGACGCGCAATATCGGCGCATTAGTTATTGAGATGGCAAGAAAGCGGTAAGTCGTGAGAAAGCCCGGCAAAACCGGGCTTTCTTTGTTAATGGGATGCGTGCGGGCCACTCGGTAGCGCGCTTCCTACAGATCAGCGTCGTAATGATGCAGGTTGAAACGCTCGGCGATCGAGCGGCCAGCGTTGCGAGGATTGACGTAGATTCCGAGGAAGACTGGAATACTGCGCCAGCCGCCGGCAATCATAGTCGATTTGATATCGCCACCAAGCGCCATCGCATTGCTTGCCATAGCGTGCCGGCCGCAGACGTGGCTCGATTTGTACTCAATGCCAGCCCGTTCGCAAACGGCCATGATTCGCTCATTGACGGAATGCCGGCACTTCATGCGAAAAACCGGCTTTCCTGTCGGAGCGCTTTCCTTCAGTTCGTGCAGCCGAACGACAAGCCTGTCCGTCAAAAAGCGCTTGGAATTGGTGCTCGTCTTTGTTTTCAGCAGGAGAGCGGTGCGGTTCATCAGGTCGACCTCGGACCATTCTAATCTCAGTGCCTCACTGACGCGTGCGCCCGTAGTGCTCATGAACATGATGAGTGCAGCTATATGGTGCAGGCCGTCATGGTCGGCCTGGCGAAAGAAAATGTGTAGCCATTCCGGAGATGCCGGTTCCTTCCTAATCGGAGGGTCCTCCCTGAAGCTGGCAATCCTGTAGTGGGGCGACCAACGTCTTTTGGCGGCGTGATAGATCACTGCACGTATCGGCATAATGACCTGCCGGTTCCGGGTGGCATTCTTCTGAGTAGGGTATAGTCGCTTCGCAAGCTCCTCGATCTCGAATGGCGATATGTCATCGAGCGGTACCTCGCCGAGGTGAGGCATAACTATACGAAGGTGTTTTCCCTCACCGCCGTGCTGCACGTAGCTTTCGGCAGCATCTCGAAAGGTCCGGCCGGTCTTTAGTAATATGTCGCCATTCAGCGGCGCGACCGACGGTAATGTATTATTCTCAAATTTCAGGCATAGGCTATCGATAGCCATTGGAACCTCTTAACAGGTTGGCTTTGGTTAGGATGCGTTGAGGGGTTGCAGCCCCTTGGCGCATCCGTTTTTTTATCATCTGGTGGGTGGTGCGCGAGCGAAAACTCGCCTTAAGGTTAAGGTCGATGAGGGGTAGCAGCGAAGTCAAGATTAGGCTGTTAGAGTTTTACAGGGCCGTTGATCTTATTTAGTAATTTTTGACAGAAAAGTCGGAGTTTTACATTTAAACCCATGAAAAGTCAGTATTAGGGCTAGCTTCCCAAGCTGAATACGAGGGTTCGATTCCCTTCACCCGCTCCAGCTTTTCTCACGTCAGTCTTCAGTCATCTTCACGCTCGGCGGCACGCCAGAGCCTGAGAAGACATCTATCCACACCCCATTAACTGCAGCCTCCACAGGCCTTACGGTGTCGGATAGCGGTTGCGGATCGCGCGCATGTAATAGCCGCCGGGAGAACTTGCATCGCAGAGATCGGCAATCACGAAGGCCGGAACTTCGCAGAACTCGCGAACCTGTCCATTCGACATGAACACCGTCATGCGCGACAATACCTCGTCATATTCGACGGAGTCGATAAGCTTTGACCTGAGATGGATACGCATGAGTTCCCATCCTGATATGTCTCCCTCCCGGCACGCGAGGATAGTCGGGAGTGGACTGGTGTCAAGAGAAGGATAAATCGGTGAATTGTTGAGGGCTCATGGGTCGTCATGTTTTGTTTGTCGTATTTCTGAAGATCATCGCTAGTAGAGAATGGAATGGATGTGCGTGTTGCAGGAGAGGGGTGCCGGGATGTTGCGCGCCAGGATTGCCATGCGTTCCATGTATAACAAAACAAACTCGATGTCGTCGCTGTTCGACTTGCGTTTTTAAGAGTGAGACATAAGCTGCCGCGCATTGATGCCATCGTGCGCCGGCTGTTTCGTGCGAGCAGGATGTTTCGGAAAAGGAATTTTTATGAAGAAGTTTGCCGCGTCTCTGGGGCTTCTGATCGGACTGTTCGGCACCTCCGCACCCGCTTTTTCTGCCGATCTACTCTTCGGTCGCGGCGTCAATCTGGTCGGCAACAACGGATATTATACCCGCTCGAAGATCTGGGCGAGCGATGAGGGAATGAAATATTACCTCGACAAGGGCATGCGCGTCTTTCGCCTCGCCTTCGGCTGGGAATGGATCCAGCCAAGGCTCGGCCGTGATATCGATCCGACCGTGCTTGCCGCTCTGGAACGTGAGGTTGATTTCCTGACGGGCGCCGGCGCAACCGTTATCATCGATGTTCACAATTTCATGCGACGGGATCTGAATTTCGACAGGCAGCCGAAAAACGAAGTCATTATCGGCGAGGCGCCCGAAGTCTCGGCGGCCCATTTCTCCGACCTTTGGGTCAGGCTCGCGACAAAATTCAAGGCAAACCCGCGGGTCATGTTCGGCATCATGAACGAACCGCATGATGTGGACGGCATCAAGCTTGCCGCCACCTATAACAAGGTCCTCAAGGATATTCGCGCAACCGGGGCGACCAACACGATCCTTCTGGACGGATTGGGCTTCGCGCACGACCTGTCCTGGACGGGCGAAAAACGTGGCACGCCGCTCGGCGCTCTGGTCCGCGATCCCGGCGACAATCTGGTCATCGACGTTCACAGGTATCTCGACGATTACAGTGCCGGGCAGAAACAGATCTGCAATCCCGGCACCGGTTCATCCATCCTCGTCGAAGCGACCGAGTGGGCGCGCGCCAACAAGATGCGGCTGTTCCTCGGCGAATTCGCATCGGCGCAGAATGAAGCCTGCCATAAGGAGCTCCGTGATCTGCTGGCATATTTTGCCGCCAATACCGATGTCTGGACGGGCTATACCTGGTTTGGCGTTTATGCCGGCCAGAAGGGCTACCACACGCCGGATCAGGGATTTTGGTATTCGATCGATCCGGGCGGCCCCGACGCGCAGGATTTTTCCGGCGCAACACCGGACGATCCGCGCATGACGATCCTGCTCGAAGGACCGTGACGACAGGCCTCGACGTTGCTGACGTCAGGTTTTAGAACTCGGGGCATGCGGGGTCTTGTTCCAGTGGAACGGCTTTGTCTTGAGTTCGATGGCCGCCCGCCAGGCGGCCGCCGAGATCATCAGCCAGTAGAAGGGCACCAGCGCCCATCGCCAGCCGATCAGCCGCTTTTCATGGTCGATCATCGAACCGACCCCCAGTCCGAGAAAAATCAGGTAGCTGCCGAGGATGTTGACGAAATCCATGACGAACAGCGAGACGACGCCGAGCGGCAGATCGTCTTTCGGCGCGTCCAGCATCACTGATGCGCCCAGCCAGAGGAAGACGAAGATCAGCGGGTGCAGCAGCGCCGAGATCAGCATCCCGCCCACCATCAGCTGAAAGGTCGCAAAAGCCGGGACGCCCATCTCCCGCACCAGTTTCACCGGATCGCGCATCAGCACCAGCCAAGTTTGCAACCAACCCTTATACCAGCGGGCGCGTTGCGCCATCCAGACGGAAGCCACAACCGGTGCATCCTCCAGCGTCTGGCAGGTCAATACGTCCGAGCGATACCCGAGCCGGTAGAGGCGCAGCCCCATATCCGCGTCCTCGGTCACGTTATACGGATCCCACCCGCCAACCGCTTTCAAAATTGCCGTCTTGAAATGATTGGATGTTCCGCCAAGCGGCAACGGCATTCGTCGCCGCGCCAGCATCGGCAACAGCCCGCGGAAGAGCGCGGAATATTCGAGCGAAAACAGCGCGCTCAATGGCGATTGCCGGGCATTGGCAATGATCAGCGGCGCCTGCAGGCAGGCAAGTTCGGCCGGCCCTTTGAGAAACGTCGCATGGGCTTCGCGCAATTGCAGCGGATGCGGCCGGTCTTCCGCATCATAGATCGCAAGATACTCGCCCCTGGCGCAGGACAGCGCATAGGTGAGCGCCTTCGGTTTCGTCCGCGGCCCGATCGGCGGCACGGTGACGATCTCGAACTGTGGTCCGGGTTGAAGCGCTAAAAGTGCGGCAATCGTCTCCTGATCGTCTTCTTCGCAGACCAGCTTGATATCGATGAGCGAACGCGGCCAGTCGAGCCGTTCGAGACAGGCCACGAGCTGGCCGACGACGGGCGCCTCCCGGTAGAGCGCCACCATGACGGTATAGCGCGGCAACGCGCCAGCCTGCAGGGCAAACCGTGTCGCCGGGCTCGGTCGGTGCATCTTCAGGGCGAGCGCCATCAGCCGCAGCATTAGCGAGGCAAAATAGACGAGCGAGAGTATGATATGCAGGAACAGGAGCATCGCCATCGGTGCGCTGAGGAAAGCAGCGCCCGTCCCGGCAACCACGGCACCGGCGAAAAAACCCTGATGTCCCGATAGCACCGTCCGGGCGGAGAAAGCTGGCCGCGTCTCGAAAAGCCCGTTCGTCGTCTCTCGTCCGCGACGCCTGGCGCCCGCCGCCCACACCGCCCTGCGGATGGCGCCGGGCGTGGTGATCGCAAGGTCGCGGCCGAGTACCGGCATGGTCGCCAGCGCCACCGCAAGTTCCGCCAGGCGACCCGCTTCCGGTACGATGACGGTCTCCGGTGCTTTGGTGCGATGGGCAAGCCGCACCATGGTCGGCCGCGCCAGCTGGCTGTCCAGTGTGATTGCGTCCTGCACCAGGCCGGGATCGATCATGTCGATGAAAGGCAGCCGCAGCAGCCGCGCCATCGCCCCGTAATAGGCTCCTTCCTGCACCTCGCCGGAACGCAACAGTTCGGCCTCGATCGACGTGCCATGACGAATTGCCCGTTCGCGCATCCGGGCGATCAGCGGTTTCGAGAAACCCAGTGCCGCAAGCGCCTTGGCTTCGCCCTCCGGAAAGTCCGGATCGGCCTCGTCCCGCGCCTCGCCGCTACGGCCCCGGATACCATTCGGATTGCCCTCCGGCATCCCGGTGGCAGGTTCATCGTCACAGATCGCCGATCCCTGCGGCGGATATTCCCCGAAGCGCATGGTTCTGTTACACCGTCCCCAAGGAGCGAACCGATAGGGGCGCCCCAGCCTGTCCCGCGGATGATCATAATGAGGAACCGGATGATTACATCCCCAGTTTGGCGGGGGGCACGCGACCTCTTTGCAGCCTTCATGATGATGACCGCCGCCTTCGCAGCCGCTGGAAAAGCCTCAAGCGCGGAAACGGGAGATACCCTGCCGCTTATGTTCGACGCCCGCGAGCGGCTGGCCCGCCCCGATCTGTCGACGGTCGTGCGCCTGCGCATCCTCACGACGGTTGATTTCCCGCCCTTCAACTTCACCGATCAGACCGGTCGCCTGTCTGGCTTCAATGTCGATCTCGCCCGCGAAATCTGCGCCGAGTTGAAGCTTGAGGCCAAATGCCAGATCCAGTCCCTGCCTTTCGACGAGCTGGAAGAGACGCTGGAGGCCAATGGCGGCGAAGCGGTCATGGCCGGCATCGCGGTGAACCCGGAGCGGCGGGAGCGTTTCCTGTTCTCGCGCTCCTATATCGGCATTCCGGCGCGCTTTGCCAAAAACCGCTCGGTCGAGATCCCGGGCGATACCGCGGCCGCTCTTGCCGGCCGCCGGGTCGGCGTCGTCAGCGAAACCGCGCATGAGGTCATGCTGAAGGCGTTTTTCCCGGGCATCACCGCCGTACCCTTTGAAAACGATGCGGACATGACGGCAGCGCTCAAGGAGAAGAAGGTCGACGCGGTCTTTTCCGACGGCTTGAGACTGCCCTTCTGGGTTTCCAGCGAGACGTCGGAAAAATGCTGCACGCTGTTCGACGGCCCCTATCTGTCGGAAAAGTTCCTGGGCGAAGGCCTGTCCGTCATGGTGCGCCGCACCGATCCTATCCTCGTCTCGGCCTTCAACCAGGCGCTGGCCGAATTGTCGCGCAATGGCCGGCTGCAGGATCTCTATCTGCGCTATTTCCCGAACGGACTATATTGATAACTGGGAATTTGTTCCTGCAGGAGCAAAGCTGAACAGGCAGGCCCTACTGGCTCGCCCAGATGATCCGGGCCATCCATTCCACGTCGACAAGATCGAAGGCCCGGTTGGGATGCTCCGGGTTGAGCGACATCACCTCGACGCTTTTCGGGCTCTGGCGCGCCAGTACCTTGGCCATCACTTCGCCCTCGCGGGTCTTCAGCACGACCCGGTCGCCGCGCCGGACCTGCGCACCCGGTTCGACGATCAGCACGTCGCCGTCACGATAGAGCGGCATCATCGATTCTCCCTGCACTTCGAGCGCATAGACCCCCGTCTTGCGTGACGGATCGGCAGGAAATTCGACGACATCCCAGCCTTGGCCGGCAGGAAAACCGCCATCGTCAAAAAAACCACCGGCTCCTGCCTGGGCAAAGCCGAGCAGCGGAATAGTGCCGGTCTGCGGCGGAAAATTGCCATCCGGGATCTGGTTCTGGCCGATTGCGGGCAGATAGCTCATGAACTGGTCGATCGTCGCGCCGGTCGCGTCGAGCACTTTGGAGATCGATTCCGTCGAGGGCCAGCGCAACCGCCCGTCAGGGCCGAGGCGCTTGGAGCGGTTGAACGAGGTCGGGTCCAGTCCCGCCCGTCTTGCAAGGCCGGAAGGCGTCAGTTGATGGCGTTCGGCAAGCCTGTCGATCGCGTTCCATATGGCGTCATGTGACAGCATCGTCGCCCGTGCCCCGGCATTTGCCCGGCCCCAACTCCGCGCTCGCAGGATCGGGACGGCATGAAACCTGCGATCAGAAATCACGCGTCCGGTTGCTCCCGACCCGCGCGGCAGTACCGGAGCAGGTCTCCTCCGGCGCGCGTGATCCTAACCGAAGGTCGTGGATGCGTAAAGGAATAAAATCCTCTTTGCCGGCCTATGCCACCATGGCCATGTTGATCTTGCCGAGCTTGATCACCGCCTGAGTGCGGCTGTCGACATTGAGCTTCAGCAGGATTGCAGAGACATGCGCCTTGATCGTGGCTTCCGACACACCAAGCTCATAGGCGATCTGCTTGTTCAAAAGCCCCTCGGCAAGCATGGCCAGCACCCGGTTCTGCTGCGGGGTAAGCGTCTTCAGCCGGTCGAGGATCTCGATCAGCACGGGATCGTCCTGCGCCTCTCCGTTATCGCTTCCGGGTGTGAATATCCCGCCTTCGAGCACGGTTTTGACGGCAGTGCGGATATCGTCGAGGCCGGACGATTTCGGAATGAAGCCCGAGGCGCCCAGTTCGATCGACCGGCGCACCGTCCCATTGTCGTCGGTGGCCGAAATGACGACGATCGGAAGCGCCGAAAACTGCGCTCTCAACGTCATCAGCCCCGAAAATCCGCTCACCCCGGGCATGGCGAGGTCGAGCAGCAACAGGTCGGCATCCGGATTTTCGTCGGCCGCCGTGAGCGCGGCGGAAAACTCGCCGCATTCGATGATAATGACATCCTCTGCCATCGCCTGAAGCGTCTGGACAAGAGCCCCGCGAAACAGCGGATGGTCGTCTGCGATGATGATTGTGAGTGTCTGCATTCCCACGCCTCCTCCCAAAGGCATAGTTGTGCTTGGGACCAAATCCCGGGCCCTCCTCAAGGCCTGCGTCAATTTGTAACGCTCTTGGTGCCCTGAAACAAGGGTGCCATTCGCCTGCACTCCTTATTGAGCGAGCGGAACGCACCGTTTTCTGTAACGGTTATGCGACACCCATGGGCAGGAAGAGCATGTTTTACGTCCTGTCGGGCTGCGGTGCGGAGTCCGGTTCACCGGTAAATTCGCGCACGATCCCCATGAAGGTCCGCATGAAGCGCTCCATGATCGAGAGCGATCGGTCGACCTCCGCATCGCTCGGCAGGCGTCCCGGCGGCGTCTGGCTCAGGCGCTCTTCCAGCGCCGTCACCCGTTTTTCCAGAAGATCGATTTCGGTGTCGTAAGCCGCTCGCTCGTCCGGTGCCATGCGGCAGGTCAGCTCGTTGTTTTCGTCTTTGCAAAGCGTAATCGCGCCTGTCTGGGTGTCCAGCCGCACGACGCCCTGTTCGGTACGTTCGAGTTGAAACCTCTGCTGCGCCTCTGCAGCTCCGGAAACGAGAAGGGCGCCGGCCAGGGAAGCGGCGGCAATGATTGAAGGAATGGGCATTTTGTCTCCTCCGATAGAGATGGACATTTGCGCGCCTTTACGGCAAACGGTCCGCACCGCCGCTGATCGGCATTAACGGTTCGCAGGCCCCTAAAGTTCTCACAAGCCCGAAATCTCGATGGAGATGTGTGATGACGGATACCGTTTACAAGATCGTGCCTGAAACCATCTGGCGTGAAGCCAGGGTGAATGGGGTTTTTGAAGGGGCCGAGATCGACCACCGCGACGGTTACATCCATTTCTCCACCGGTACGCAGGCGCGCGAGACCGCACGACTGCATTTCGCCGGCATGACCGGGCTCATGCTGGTTGCCGTGGATCCGCGTCCCCTCGGCGACGAGCTGAAATTCGAGCCGTCGCGCGGCGGCGAACTTTTTCCTCATCTTTATGGCAGCTTGCCGCTATCGGCCGTGATCTGGGAGATGCCGCTCCTGATCGGCGTGGATGGTCAGCATGCCTTTCCGGAGAAAATGCCATGATCGGTCGCCTCGCGGGAATTGCCTCCCGCAGCCTCTTTGTTTTCGATCCCGAAACTGCCCATAACCTGTCGATCGCCGCCCTGAAACCCGGCATTTCGCCGGTCTGTCCCCCGAAGCCCGATTCGCGCCTGATGCAGACGGTCGCTGGCATCCGCTTCGAAAACCCGGTCGGCCTTGCCGCGGGTTATGATAAGAATGCCGAAGTTCCGGACATGCTCCTGAAGATCGGTTTCGGTTTTACCGAGGTCGGTACGCTGACGCCGAAACCGCAGGCCGGCAACGACAAGCCGCGGCTTTTCCGTCTGGTGGAGGACCGCGCCGTCATCAATCGCTTCGGGTTCAACAATGAAGGTCATGACGCGGCCTTCGAACGTCTCACCGCGCGCCGATCGAAGCCGGGCATCGTCGGGGTCAATATCGGCGCCAACAAGGACAGTGCCGATCGCATCGCCGATTACGTCCTCGGCATCCAGCGTTTCTATTCCCTGGCGACCTATTTCACCGTCAACATTTCCTCGCCCAACACGCCTGGCCTGCGCGACCTGCAGGCGCGCGAAAGCCTGGCCGCACTTCTTTCCGCCGTGCTTGCCGCCCGCCATGAAGAGGCAATCCGTACCGGCAGGCGCGTGCCTGTTTTCCTGAAAATCGCACCGGATCTGACGGAGGAAGGCCTTGATGATGTCGCCGCCGAAGCGCTGGCCCATGATCTGGATGGCCTGATTGTCTCCAACACCACCCTGTCGCGCGAAGGCCTGAAGGATCAGGTCCAGGCAAAGCAGGCCGGCGGCATGTCCGGCGCTCCGCTATTCGCCAAATCGACGGCAGTGCTTGCCCGCATGCGCAAGCGTGTCGGCGCCAACCTCCCCCTCATCGGTGTCGGTGGTGTGGGAAGTGCTGAAACTGCGCTGGAAAAGATCCGCGCCGGCGCCGATCTGGTGCAGGTCTATTCCTGCATGGTCTACGAAGGACCAGCGCTTCCGGGCGATATCAATCGCGGCCTGTCAAAGCTTCTCGACCGGGCCGGAGTGCAGTCGATCCGCGAGCTGCGCGATACCCGCGTCGATCACTGGTCTACGCAGAAGCTTTAGCCCGAGCAATTCCAGCAAAAGTGGTTGCCGGTTTTGCGTTAAACAGGGGTCAGCCGGAAAGGACCATGGCCCAATAGGGCCTGCCATCCTCGGCTTTCGCCATGGCGACGCCGAGGCCGCGATAGCTGCCGAGCATGTTTTCCAGGTGCTTGGGGCTGTCGATCCAGGCCTGCACGGCGGCATCCACCGAGGCCTGCCCGGCTGCGATGTTTTCCGCCGCCGGCAGCGCCACGTCGCTTTTCTTCATCCGCGCGCCAAAATCGTCGCCGAGACCGATAAGATGCGTCATCTTCTCGGCCTTTGCCATGCGGATCGACTGGATTGCGGCCGCCTTGCGTGCCGGGGTGTCGAGCGTCAGCGCTGAAAGCCCTTTGCTCTGGCGCAGCCTGTTGACCATCGGAAGCGCTGCCGCCGTCTCATCCTGCGAACCGGGCGTTGGTGCCAGCACGCTCGTGGTCGAACAGCCGGCCAGCAGCAGTCCCATGCCGGAGAGGACGAGAAAACCCCGTCGAGAAGGAATGGTGGAAACAGTCATCAGCGGCGATAGCTCATCAGGCGCAGCACGACGAAGATCGGAACGACGATGATTGCACCGAGCAGCAGATAGTCACCGACCCGACCGAGCGCCCGGAACCCGTTATACCAGAGGTCGAGGAAGTAGTAACGCATGTTGTCGATGATATTGTCGGGCGTGAAGCCGAAAAAGGCGAGCACGAAACCGACGATGAGGCAGACCACGATCAGTTTGATGATCGTCCGGCCGATCGAGTCGCCGAGGAACCTGTTCACGCCATCCGCCATTCTTGCTCGTCTCCGTTGCTTTTAAATGCCATAACTGCGGTAACGACCGCCTGCAATCGTCAGATAAAGCATGTCGCGCAAAAGTGTGTAGCGGTTTTGCGTAATAGACATGCGATAAAATAAAGACCTAAAGCGTCACGAGCGAATCCGCAGGATCGCGAGACGCTTTAGGCATTGACGTCAGCCTCTCAAATAGAACTTGAGTTTTTTTGTGGCTTCGGCGATGAGCGGCAGCATTTCAGGACAATATCG
Source organism: Hyphomicrobiales bacterium (assembly GCA_900466875.1). Taxonomy (GTDB): domain Bacteria; phylum Pseudomonadota; class Alphaproteobacteria; order Rhizobiales; family Rhizobiaceae; genus Neorhizobium. The sequence goes on from UBNQ01000031.1 coordinate 141,773, forward strand.
ATGAGCCAGTTCTCTTCCGGCGATGTGATCGCTGACCGCCGTGCCGATTACGCTCGTATGCTGGCGGAAGGTCGCGACTTCGCCGCCGCCGGCGAACTTATGGAACAGGCGCTGGAACTTGCACCCGGCTGGGCTGCCGGCTGGTTTCGTCTCGGCGAATATCGCGAGAAGGCCGGGCAGGATACGGCAGCGCAAGCCTATCGGCGCGCGCTGGAACTCGAGCCGGAAGACGTTTTCGGCGCAACGCTGAAACTTGCCGTCATCGGCGCCGAAGTTGCGCCGGATCAGCCGCCGAGCCGCTATGTCGAAAGCCTGTTCGACGAATATGCCGAACGCTTCGACACCGCGCTGGTCGAGAAGCTGGATTACTCCGTTCCCGGCAAGCTGGCGGCGCTGGTTCTTCCCCATATGCCCTTTGCGCTGACGGTCGATCTCGGTTGCGGCACGGGCCTTTTCGGTGCCGAAGTCCGGGACCATACCCGCCGTCTGGAAGGCTTTGACCTCTCTTCCAACATGCTCGCCAAGGCGGCGGAAAAGAACCTTTACGATCATCTCGGCCAGTCCGATCTCAGCCTGTCCGCCGATGGAAGCGGCCTGTTCGGTCCGGACCTTCCCGGGCATCGTGCCGACCTCGTATCGGCCGCTGACGTGCTGATGTATCTGGGGTCGCTGGAAACGGTCTTCCCGCTTGTCGCCGATCTGCTTGCGCCGAAGGGCCTGTTCGCCTTCTCGGTGGAAGATGCCGGTGAGGACGAGGGGTTCGTGCTGCGCGACAGCCTCCGTTATGCCCATTCGGAAGCCCATATCCGGCTGCTTCTTGCCCATTACCGGCTGGAGCTTCTGGAGGTCGAGCGCACCATCATTCGCATGGATGCCGGAAACCCCGTCAACGGCATATTGTTTCTGTCGCGCAAATCCGCCTGAACCGGCGTTTTCTTGCGATTTTGTGTGAACCCCTCACGGCATGTTGATGGCACTTGATGAAGTCGCTATCGCATTGCACAATTGCCGAAAAACAAGGGGAACCAATTGGCCGACGAACAGATCGCGCAGAAGCGCCGGCTGGGCTTTTACAGTCTGGATCCGGCCCGCCACACGAAGCTGGAAGATGCACAGGGTCTGTTCATCAGTTCCATGGTTGCTGCACTCGGCCTTTATCTCCTCAGCCAGGCAGGTTTCCTGACCAGCGGCACGGCCGGTGTCGCCTTCCTCCTGCATTACGCCTTCGACATTCCCTTCGGTGTGCTGTTCTTCGTCGTCAATCTGCCCTTCTATTATCTCTCCTTCAAACGCCTGGGCCTCGGTTTTTCCTTCAAGACCTTCATTGCAATCCTGATGGTCTCCTTCATCACCGAACTGGAGCGAAAATTCATAGTCATCCAGCATCTCGATCCCTTCTGGGCGGCACTGCTCGGCGGCATCCTGATCGGGTTCGGCCTGCTCGGTCTTTACCGCCATCGCGCCTCGCTCGGCGGCATCGGCATTCTCGCCATCTATATCCAGGACCGCTTCAAGGTCCCGGCGGGCCTCGTGCAGCTAGCCTTCGATTTCTGCGTCATGGCCGCCGCCTTTTTCGTCGTCAGCCCGATGACGGTTCTCTGGTCGCTGCTCAGCGCCATCGTGCTCAACCTGCTTCTCACCATCAACCACCGATCCGACCGATACATCGCGGTGCGTTGACCATGGCAAATACGAGCGACAAGAAAAGCCCGATCGGCTTCTGGGCCTCCTCTACCGAAAAGCACTCGATCATCGAGGATATCCAGGGCATTGCCGCAGGCTCCATGCTGGCGGCGCTCGGCGTCACCATGCTGGCCGCCGCGCATCTCTTGATCGGTGGCACGGCCGGCCTCGGTTTCCTGTTGCGCTATTCGATCGATGTCAGCTTCGGCACGGCTTTTTTCGTACTGAACCTTCCCTTCTACTGGCTGGCCTACAAGCGCCTGGGCCTCGCCTTCACGGTCAAAACCTTCGCCGCCGTGGCGCTGACCTCCGTGCTCACCAGTGTCCTGCCGAAACTCATCACCTTCGAGACCATCGAGCCGATCACGGCCGCATTGTTCGGCGGCCTCCTGATCGGCTGCGGCATGCTGGTCCTTTTTCGCCACCGCGCCTCGCTCGGCGGCTTCGGCATTCTGGCGCTCTACCTGCAGGACAGGCTCAATTGGCGCGCCGGCTTCGTGCAACTGGGACTGGATTGCGTCGTGCTCTTCCTGTCCTTCTTCGTCGCCAGCCCCTTCGTCATCGCCTGCTCCATCGTTGCCGCCGTGACGCTCAACCTGACACTTGCCATCAATCACCGCACCGATCGATATATCGTCCGCTAGGCACCTCCGGGAAAGCCGCTCTTCTTTTCCGCCGGTGAAAGCTTATCTTTCATTGCGTGGATCTCGTCGAAACCAACCCCTCCGGCAATCAGGCCGCCAACCTCCCCACGCCGTTCCTGAAATGGTTCGGTGAAAAGGGCTGGCAGCCGCGCGCCCACCAGCTGGAGCTGCTGGCCAGGGCGCAGGGCGGCGAAAACATGCTGCTGATCGCGCCGACCGGTGCCGGCAAGACGCTCGCCGGTTTCCTGCCCTCGCTCACCGATCTCGTGGCGCGCGGAAAAATCCCGCCCGGCTCGGCCTTCACCGGCATCCACACGCTCTACATCTCGCCCTTGAAGGCGCTCACCGTCGATATCGAGCGCAACCTGATGAAGCCGGTGATCGAGATGGGGCTGGCCGTCACCGTCGAAAACCGCACCGGCGACACGCCGCAGGCCAAACGCCAGCGCCAGAAACTCAATCCGCCCGATATCCTGCTCACCACCCCGGAGCAGGTGGCTCTGCTGCTGGCCAACAAGGAAGCGACCCGTTTCTTCAAGGACCTGAAATACGTCGTCCTCGATGAGCTGCATTCGCTGGTCACCTCCAAGCGCGGCCATCTTCTCTCGCTCGGCCTCGCGCGCCTTAGAAAACACGCGCCCGAAATGCAGATGATCGGCCTCTCCGCCACGGTCGCCGACCCGATGGACCTGCAGCGCTGGCTGGTCCCGCAAGGCGAACAACCATCACCTCCCGCCGGCCTCGTCCACGTCACCGGCGGAGCCGCACCCGACATCACCATTCTGGGCACAGACAGCCGCATCCCCTGGTCCGGTCATGTCTCCACCTATGCCATCCCCGAAGTCTACGAGGAGATCCGCCGCCACAAGACGACGCTGATCTTCGTCAACACTCGCTTCCAGGCCGAACTCCTGTTCCAGACGCTGTGGACCATCAACGAGGACAATCTGCCGATCGCCCTCCATCACGGCTCACTCGATGCCGGCCAGCGCCGCAAGGTGGAAGCCGCGATGGCCGACAACAGGCTGCGCGCCGTCGTCGCCACCTCGACACTCGACATGGGGCTAGACTGGGGCGATATCGATCTCGTCGTCCATGTCGGCGCACCGAAGGGCGCTTCGCGGCTTGCCCAGCGCATCGGCCGCGCCAATCACCGCATGGACGAACCCTCGAAAGCCATCCTCGTCCCCGCCAACCGCTTCGAGGTAATGGAATGCCAGGCGGCGCTGGACGCCAACTATCTCGGCGCACAGGATACGCCGCCGGTGGGCGAGGGCGCACTCGATGCGCTTGCCCAGCATGTGCTCGGCATGGCCTGCGCCGAACCCTTCGATCCGGTCGAACTCTACGACGAGATCACCTCGGCCTCTCCCTATGCCAATCTCAGCTGGGAAATGTATGAGCGCATCGTCGATTTCGTCGCCACCGGCGGGTATGCGCTGCGCGCTTACGAGCGTTACGCAAAGATCCGCAAACAGGATGACGGCCGCTGGCGCGTCTCCAATCCGCAGATCGCCCAGCAATACCGCATGAATCTCGGCACGATCGTCGAGGCCGCCGAACTGAATGTCCGGCTGGTGAAACGCAACTCCAAAGGCACGCTCGGGCGAGGCGGCATGTCGCTCGGCAAGGTCGAGGAATACTTTTTGGAACAGCTGGTGCAGGGCGATACCTTCCTCTTCGCCGGCAAGGTGCTGCGGTTCGAAGGCATCCGCGAAAACGAATGCCTCGTCTCCAACGCCTTTTCGCTGGACCCGAAAATCCCCGCCTATGCCGGCGGCAAGTTTCCGCTCACCACCTATCTGGCCGACCAGGTCCGCGCCATGCTGGCCGATCCGGATCGCCGCGTGAACCTGCCCGATCAGGTCCGCGACTGGCTCTCCATCCAGCTCGAACGCTCCATGCTGCCGAAACAGGACGAACTCCTGATCGAAACCTTTCCGCGCGGCAAACGCTTCTTCATGATCGCCTATTGTTTCGAGGGGCGCTTAGCGCACCAGACGCTCGGCATGCTCTTGACCCGCCGCCTCGAACGCCTCGGCGCCCGCCCGCTCGGCTTCGTCGCCACCGATTATTCGCTCGCCATCTGGGGACTGGAAGATATGGGCGCAATGATCGCCGACGGCGCCTTGAACCTCTCCGACCTCTTCGACGAGGACATGCTGGGCGACGATCTCGAAGCCTGGCTCGATGAAAGTTACATGCTCAAGCGCACCTTCCGCAATTGCGCCGTGATTTCCGGTTTGATCGAACGCCGTCATCCGGGCAAGGAAAAGACCGGCCGCCAGGTCACGGTCTCCACGGACCTGATCTACGACGTGCTGCGCTCCCACGAGCCGGATCACGTGCTTCTGGAAGCGACACGGCGCGATGCGGCTTCGGGACTTTTGGATATCGGCCGTTTGGGCGATATGCTGTCTCGAATCAAGGGCCACATCACCCACCGCGATCTCGATCGCGTCTCGCCGCTCGCCGTGCCGATCATGCTGGAGATCGGCAAGGAGCAGGTGCCGGGCGAGGCACAGGACGCGGTGCTTCAGGAGGCGGCGGACGAATTGATCGCGGAGGCTGGATTGTCAGGGTGATACGGGCAGGGGCGGCAATATGGAACTCCCTCATCCCTGTGCTTGTCACAGGGATCCAGCCAGCCCAAGTCCTTGGGCTGAGAAGAGTCTCTAACCGCGCAGACGCGCGGTTACTGGATTCCTGTGACAAGCACAGGAATGAGGAATGATACAGAAAGACGAACGACCTTGATGCACCGCCTCGGGCTTAGCCCCCGTACCATCGTAACAGGCCAACCCAACGGCACCGAGGAAATCCTCGTCCATGGCGTCGCGGCCGTCTGCGATCCGCTGGGCGGTCTTTACCTGCCGGAAACGCAGACCCTCGTCGTCTCCGACCTGCATCTGGAAAAGGGCGCGGCCTTTGCGCGCCGCGGCATGCTGCTGCCGCCGTATGACACGATCGCCACGCTCAACATTCTCGCCGCCGTCATCGCCCGATACGATCCGAAAACCGTCATCTCGCTCGGCGACAATTTTCACGATCGCAAGGGCTCCGAATTCCTGTCGGCGGACCTGAGAAAGATGATCACGGACATGGCGCGCGGCCGCGACTGGATCTGGATCAACGGCAATCACGATCCAGACGGCACGACAGGCCTGCCCGGTCTATCGAGCGACGAACTCATCTATGGCGGTCTCGTCTTCCGTCACGAGCCCAGCCTGATCTCCTCGAAAGGCGAGATCGCCGGCCATCTTCACCCCGCGGCAACCGTCCGCCGCCGCGAAAAATCCGTCCGGCGCCCGTGTTTCGCCAGCGACGGCCACCGCCTGCTGATGCCGGCCTTCGGCGTCCTGACCGGCGGCCTCGACCTTCGCCACCGTGCGATGCAGGGCCTGTTCCGGCAGGAAACGCTGGTCGCCCACCTGCTCGGCCGCGACCGCATCTATTCGGTGCGCTACGGCAGCCTCATGGGGTGAGGATTATCTGCCGCATTTCAAGAACCGTCCGGGTGGCGCGCTCCTCGGTATCGGGCGATTCACCAAGCGCCATATGCTCGCTTTCGATGTCCACGAGCGTGGCAATCACATCCTGTAGCGATTTACCGTCCCGAAGCATGGCAACCACTTCAAGGAGATAGCTGTCGTACTCGTCGACAGCCTCCGGTGGTGGGCCATTGTGCGTGTTAAGGCCAATCGGGTCCCAAAGGCTCCAGCCAATGTCTCTCAAAGTTTGCAGGTCTTCATTCATGCCGGGCATCTGCAGTAAAAACGCCCGGCGGATCAAGTCCTTGTCAGCGATAAACCAGCACCGGCAGTTTCGATCCGGCGAGCACCTTCATCGTCACGCTGCCCAGCATGAAGGCCTTGAAGCCCGAACGGCCATGCGAAGCCATGACGATTGCGTCGCATCCCTGCTTTTCGGCTGTCTTGACGATGCATCCCGCCGGATCGACGCTCTGGACCTTGACCGCCTCGCAGTCGAGGTTGCGCTGCGCGGCAGCTGCTTTTGCGTCGGCCAGAATGCCATCCGCCTGTTCGTTTGCCCGCTGTTCGTATTCGGCATAGGCGATATCCATGCCAACGGGATAAACGGTAAACACCTGCAGCGGCTCGATCACCGCCAGAACAGTCACCTTCGCATTGCTTTCACGTGCGAAATCGAATGCCTTCTCGAGTGCCTGTGTCGACAGCGGCGAGCCGTCTGTCGGGATGAGAATGTGCTTGAACATTGTGCTGACCTCTCTTGGGTGACCTCCCTGGTCGAGATCATCTTCGCACCGGCCCATTGTCGCACATTGACCTGTCTCAAACCGAAATGCTGCCCTCCTTGGCATTGAACGGGTTCACGCCATCCTTCAGCCAACGCAGTGTATCCTTCCAGAAACCATCGGCATGCCGGGAATGGAAAAGGCTGAAATGACCGATCGCCTCCAGCCCGTAAAATGATGGCGCAAGACTGGCTTCGATCCGCTGCGCATTGCGATAATAGGACAATGTCCGCCGGACTGCCGCCGCCGAACCGATGTCGTCGTCGGTCACCGAAATCGCAAGGATCGGCGCGGTGACGGTGGCAAAGCGAGCAAGCACATCGTTGCGCTCATGCGCCGGGTGCGTCCGCTCCATCCGCGGCCCGCGAAAACTCCACTCATTCGCGACATCCGCCGGAAGATCTTCCAGCCAACCAAGCTTCCTGCCGGGAAAATACCCGTAGATCGCGGTCAAAGCCGGCATCACCACATGCCACCGCCAGAACAACCTCAGGCGATGCCCGGCCGCATAGTCGCCCCACCAGGCGTATTGCGCCCCCATCGTCAGCATCCGGTCGATCCTGTGGGCCTGCGGAGAAAGCCCCGGCAGGTATCCACCGATACTGTGCCCGACCACCATCAACGGCAGCTCCGGTTCTCTTGCGCTCATCAACCGCAGCGCCGCATCGAAATCCTGTTCGCCCCAGTCCCGCCACCGGTAACCGCAGCCGCGCAAGTTCTCCGGCCGTGACAATCCGATGCCGCGATAGTCGTAGGTCAAAACCTCGAACCCTTCACCGGCGAGAAAATCCGCATAGTAGTGGTAATAGCGGGCAAGCACGCCGGTGGCGGGATTGATGATGACGCGCGCAGTCGCAGCGCCGCGCGCCGGCCAGATATGGCCGTGCAGAACCACGCCGTCCCGACAGGTCAGGCTTGCCGCCTGCCCGAGCGGGCGCGTCACCGGCTGCACAGTCTCCGCCATCAGATCCTCCCCCGACAATCTTCTCCGCGAGGCGGAGAATAGCCGAGGAAGTCTCATGCGCAATTATCCCAAGGCAGGGGTTGCGCCGCGTCGACCGGATGGTGTCAACGCGCCAGCTTGGCAAATCCCTTGGCAAGGATCGGCCCGGTCGGCCGTCCGGTCGGTGAGCCGCCCGCCTGTTCCAGCGTGATTTCGTAAAGTTGCGCATCCTGTGGCCTGGGCAGCGCCGATCCGCTCAGCCTGGCCGAATGGCGATCCTCCAGCAGGCCGAGCGACATCGGCCCCATCTCGCGGGAAGGAAGCGTCCAGACCTGCATCGTCTTGTCCGCGGGCACGGCAAAATCGGTCAGCAGCTTGATGCTGGCCGTATCGTTGCCGAAATCCTCGACCACGGCCTGCACTTCGCCGGCCTCGTTGACAAGCACCGCCACCACCAGCGGCTCGACCGTTCGCGTCACGCTCCACACCAGTCCGCCGGCAAGGATCAGAGATGCGGCAATCGCCGAAATCGCGGTCGCCCGCCAGCCGGAGCGTTTGTTGTCGTTTCCGGCCACCGGGGCCACCGGCGAAACTGGAGCGGCCGGCCGCGAATTTGCCACCGCCTGTTCCGGCAGTCGGGCCTCGATAGCTTCCCACAGCACGGGCGATACGGCTGCCGGATCGACAGTGGTGTCGAGCGGCAGAAATCGCTCGCGTGCCTCCGCAACCGCATTGGCCAGCGCGGCATTGCGCTCGATCTCGTTTTCGACAGCGATCACATCTGCTTCATTGAGCAGGCCAAGCACATATTCGTCGGCGATATTGGGAAAGTTTTCGGGCGTGAGCTTCATGCCATGCACTCCCGCAATGTCAAAAGACCGCGCCTTATCCAGGATTTTGCGGTGCCGAGCGGAAGGCTCAGGCGTCCGGCGATTTCGCCATGTGTGTACCCGCCGACATAGGCCATCAATATGCCGCGTCGCCTGGTCTCGTCGAGGCGGCCGAGACATTCCTTCAGCCGGCTGTTGCGGTCCAGCCTGTGCCATGCGCCCATGATCTGCTCCAGCTGTGCGCTGTCCTGCAGCGTTTCCAGCCGGTCCTCGGCAACCAGATCTTCGCGGCTTCCATCCCGCAGCATGTTGAGCGCCCGGTTGCGCACGATCGCATAGATCCAGCCGCGGGCCGATCCGCGCTCCGGCGCATATTGGTGCGCATGGGTCCAGATGCGGATAAAGGCCTCCTGCACCACCTCTTCGGCGAGGTCGCGTCGCCTGACGATCCGTTGCGCCACTGCCACCAGCCTTCCGGCCTCATGGTCGAAGATGCGGCGCAACCCGCTGCGATCGCCCTTTGCGCAGGCGAAAAGCGCGCCTTCGAGATCCGTCGATTGGTCTGTCGCCAAGGCCAGGCCGTCCTCTCTCCCTGAGCATTCGCTGATTTGCGAATATTCTAATCCTGCTGTTGCCACGGCGGACATGCGCTCGTCCAGTCCTTGAAGTTTCCCGCAGCTTGTTGAGCCGCATATGGAAGACACGACGGAGGAGGAAATGGATGCAGACGAAAAAATATTTTTAAGCACTGCATCCAAATGCATCTGCCCATGTGTCTGTCTTTCGAGAGTGCTTCACGGGGCCATGCGCCGGATCGCTCTTTCCGATTTTGAAATACCCAACGGGAGAAGACATATGAACATCGCTCGCACCGCACTCGTCGCATCCACCATGCTCGTCGCTTCGGCCGCTTCAGCCTTCGCCGCCCCCGTCCTCGGCCTCACCGGTGACAAGACGCTCGTCATGTTCGACACCGCAAAGCCCGCCGTCACCAAGACCGTGGAAGTCACCGGTGTGGAAAAGCTGGTCGGCATCGATTTCCGCCCCGGCAACAAGACAGTCATCGGCGTAACCCCTGAACACGCGATCGTCTCGATCAATCTCGAAACCGGCGCCGCCACCGAAGTCGCCAAGATGGACAAGATGCTGACCATCACTGAAGCACCGGTCGTCGTCGACTTCAACCCGATGGCCGACCGCCTGCGCTTCATGAGCGGCACCACCAACCACCGTATCCACCCTGATACCGGTGCCGTCACGGTCGACGGCGTTCTGGCCTTCGAAGAGGGCGACATGCACAAGGGCGAAACCCCGAACATCGTCGCTGCCGCCTATACCAACTCGATCGGCAAGCCGGAAAAGACCGCGATGTACAATATCGATGCCACGATCGGCGCGCTGATCCAGCAGACCAAGCCGAATGACGGCACGCTGAAGGCGATCGGCAAGCTCGGCATCAAGGACAAGCCGGCGACCTACGCCTTCGACATCCAGGGTGAAGAGGGTGGCAAGAACACCGCCTATCTCGCTGCCGGCAAGATGCTCTACACCGTCAACCTGGAAACAGGTGCTGCAACCGAAGTCGGTGCCATTACCGGCACCGACAACGAGGTGCGCGACATCGCCATCCTGCCTGCGATGTGATGTAATGGCGGGGCAGGGACCACGGTCTCTGCCCCTTCTATTTCTAAAGCTCGCCGGAAATCTCGCGCCGCCGCCGGTCCAGTTCTTCCGTGTAGCGCCGCAGCGTATGGCTTTCGGAAAGCTGGCCCAACACCTTGCGCTCGATCTGGTTGTTCACCACGGCCAGCGCTTCCGCCTCCGTCCGGTCGAACATCGCCGCCGCCTGCTTGGCGTTCATGCTTCGAAGCAGCACATCATTCTTGTAGCGGATGAAGGAGGAAAGCTCCGGCTGCTCCTCGCCGCCTTCGGTCGGTGCGGCATAGACTTCCGGCGTCAGGATGATGCCGACATATTTTTCGGTCTCGTCGATCACGATCACCCGCTGCGTCGAACCGATCGGAAAATCCTTGCGGAATTCCTCCAGCGTCATCCCCGCCTGCGCCGTCTTCACGTCGGAACGCATCAGTTTGTCGACGGTCAGATTGCGGATCCAGCCGATATCATGGGCGCTCCGGATCCCTTCGCCGCGCAGGTGAAAACGCCAGGTCGCGAACGAATAACCGAAACTGGTCCGCACCACGACCGATGAGGTGATCACCGCTGCCAGCGCCAGCGCCGTAATCGGAAAGTCGCCGGTCACTTCAAGCGCCAGAAACGTCATCGTCAACGGCCCGCCGATCACGGCCACCGCCATCGCGCTCATGCCGACGACCGCATAAATGACCGGCGTCAGCGTCGCATTGGCAAACAGGAACGGTGTCGAATAGGCAAACAGCTTGCCGATCAGCGCGCCTAAAAACAGTGAGGCGAAGAACAGGCCGCCACGGAACCCTGCTCCGATGGTGATCGCCGAGGCGACCGATTTGAGCAGCAGCAGCCCGAGCACCGCTCCGATTGCCATATGCTGGTTGAGGCTTTGATGCAGCGCGCCATGGCCTGCGGACAATATCCGGAAGTCGATCAGCGCCAGAAGCCCGACGATCAGCCCCCCGAGCGCCGGACGGAAGACCGGCGAGATCGAGCTCCTACGCGCCTGCTCCTCGACCTGCGAGACGCCTTTCATCAGCAGGATCCCGCCGCCCGCACAGATCATGCCGAGCACGACCGCGGGCAGATAATCGGCCGGAACCACCGCACCGATTTCCCCGATATCGATCATGAACTCGTCGCCGACGAACAGCCGCGTCACGAAGGTGGCCGCCAGCGCTGCGACGACGACCGGCGCAAGGCTGACGATCGTATAGGTGCCGATGATCAGCTCGAAGGCATAGAAGGAGCCCGTCAGAGGTGCGTTGAAGGCCGATGCGATCGCACCCGCCGCACCGCAGCCGAGCAGGATGCGCAGGTCCGAGCGGCGCAGCTGCAAAAGCAGGCCGATCTTCGAGGCGATGCCGGAGCAAAGCTGCGTATACCCGGCCTCAAGCCCGATCGATGCGCCGAAACCGTTGGAGATGAGGTTCTGCACGGCCACCACGATACTGTCGGTCAGCGACAGCCGCCCACCATGCAGCGCATTCGCCTCGATCGGGTCGACCATCGGCTTCTTGCGCCATCTCTTCAGGATCAGGTACACGATCCCCATCACCACGCCACCCGCCGCCGGTGCCCACAGCACCACCATGGGATCGAGCGTGGTTGCGGCGCTCAAGCGCTCGTCCGGGCCGATCTTGAAGATCAGCACCTGGATTTCATGCGCGATGAAACTCATCGCCGAGACCGCAAGGCCGGCCAATACCCCCACCACCGCCGCCATCGCGATCAGGCCAAATTCGCTGCGCCGGATCAGAACGCGCAGCTCCATCGGGTGCACCAGATGGCGCCAATCGGGCAAGCGGTCGGGCAGGCGGTCGAGAATGCGTTTCAACATGATGGCAGTCTGGGTTTGCGGCAATGGTCGCTAACTAGAGTACGGATCGCCCAAGCAAAGGCGGCGGGCAAGATCGTTGCCGATCAATCCTTGCGGAAGACGATGCTGGCACCCCAGCCGGTCACGAGCGCGATCAGCACGCAGAGAAGGCCATAGGCGAACGGCTGATTATGCGCAGTATCGGTAATCGCCTGTTCGAGGCCGGTCTTGACCACCCTGAGCGGGATCTCGCGCTGGGTCAGCAGCGTGCCGCTCTTGAACAGATAGGCCCGCACGATATGCACCCCGTCAGGAACATTGGCCGGCAGCCGCAGCGACGCGCGAAACAGGCTGGAGGAGACAAACCGAACGCCGCTCGCTTCCTTCTGGTAAAGCCCGCCCGCCAGTTTCAGCCGCCGATAGGCCGCGCGAAAATCCGAAAGCTCGCCGACATCACGGATGTAACCGGTCGGGTTGAGTGCCAGATGCTCGATCCCGACGCCGGCCGTGTTGATCGGCGGCAATTGCGTCGGGTCATCGAGCTGGCGGGTGCTGGCGATCGAATAGCTCTCCGGCACCTGCTCGAAGATCATCGAATCGGTATTCACCCAGACGCCGAAAATGCGCTCCTTTTTGCGCACCGTGGCATAGTCGCGCGGACCTTCGAGCGTGACGATGATGTCGTAATTGCCGATCGCGAGCAGCAGGTCGTCGGCATTGGTCATCGCCCCGAATACGGTAAGGTCCGCCCCGCGAAAATCCGAGGTGATGGCGATTTCGTTGGTCGACACGCCGATGTCGAGCCCTTCCTTGCCGGTCGAGGGCTCGCCCATCGGGATCTGCGCCAGGCCTTGGGTTGCGGGCACGAGCATCAGGGACAAGAAAAGGACGAACCGGGAAAACATCAGTAACCGATCCCCCCGACTGCGACCGAATAGAGATCCTGCGGCCGGATGAACAGGCCGATGGCAAGACGGATACCGACCGCCAGAACCAAAAGTGCGAGCAAAGCGCGCAGCTGTTCGCCCCGCAGCTTCTGCCCCACACGCACCCCGTATTGCGCCCCGATCACGCCCGCCACCATCAGGATGAACGCAAGCACGATATCGACGGAATAGTTGGTCGCCGCCTGCACCATGGTCGTATAGGCGGTCACGAAGATGATCTGGAACAGCGATGTCCCGACGACGACATTGGTCGGAATGCGCAGAAGATAGATCATCGCCGGCACCATGATGAAGCCGCCGCCGACACCCATGATCGAGGTCAGGATGCCGATCAGGAAACCGAGCGTCACGACGGGAATGGCCGAAAGATAGATCTTCGACTTCTTGAACCGCATCTTCAGTGGCAGCCGGTGCACCCAGTTGTGCTGGCCGGGCCGCCTCAGGGGAAGCGGCTGGTTCAGCTTCGCCTTGCGCATGGCGCGCAGGCTCTCCTGCAGCATCAGCCCGCCGATCGTCGTCAGAAGGATGACGTAGAGCAGCGAGATGAACAGGTCGAGCTGGCCGACCCGCCTCAGCCAGGAAAAGATCCACACGCCCACCGTCGCTCCGCCAAGGCCGCCGACAAGCAGCACCGAACCGAGCTTCATGTCCAGCGTGCCGCGGCGGAAATGGGTGATCGCGCCGGAAACCGAGGAGGCGACCACCTGGTTTGCGCCGGTCGCAACCGCCACGACGGGCGGAATGTTGTAGAAGATCAAAAGCGGCGTGATCAGGAATCCGCCGCCCACCCCGAACATGCCGGACAGAAAGCCGACAGCCGCGCCCATGCCGAGGATGATGAAAATATTCACCGAAAGCTCTGCTATGGGCAGGTAGATCGTCACGGTTGACCCCGACAAGGCGAAACAGAACAACCGCATCCGGCAGGCGATCGGTCGCTTGTCTGATGAGGTGGTGGGAAAGTGTCTCACATGCCGGGTGAACAAGGCATGAAGATGTCTGCCCACATGCCTGCGCACGCCTTCGGGTGTCAAACCCGCCGGGCTGCGTTACAGGAGCGCAAGCCTTTGATTTGGACGTTTTCTTCGCAAAGTGGCGAATATGCCGCGTCACCCTAAACCCGGTCGGCTTAGTCGTGATTGACCTTTTAGCGAAAGTCGGCGGCAGGCGCAAAAAAGCTGGACCGGAGACGAACATGCCGTCTCCGGTCCAGCGACTGGAGCTTATCCGTTGCGGGCCAGCAACTCGCGCACCATGGCATCGTCCACCTTGCCGCTCGGCTCCTGGCCGATCGAGCTCTGGAAGGCCTTGATTGCGGCAACCGTCTTTGCCCCCATCTTGCCGTCCGGCGTGCCTGCATCGAAACCGTTCTTGTTGAGAATGGCCTGGATGTTGCGGATCGCCTTGGTCATGTCGATCGATGCGGTCGTCAGCTTCTTGCCGGAAGCCCATTCGTCGGGAATGTTGACGGCATTGGCATTCGGATCGAGCGGCTTGGCGGTCCAGGCGTTCAGCTTGGCGCGGGCGCTGTCCAGCTGCTCCTTGCGCATCGCCTTGCCCACTTCGTCCTGCTTGGCGGCTGCATCCGTGTCGCCGCCCTTGGCAGCCACGCCGAACCACTTGTAGCTTTCTTCGAGATCCTGTTTCACCCCGTTGCCGCGGGCATAAAGGATCGCGAGGTTGAACTGGCTGTCGGCGACGCCGAGTTCGCTTGCCTTGTGGAACCACTCGACGGCCGCCGCATAATCCGGCTGGCCGGCGGCACCCGAAGCGTAGAGAACCGCGAGATTGTGCATCGCGCTGGCATTGCCGGCTCCGGCCGCCTGACGGTAGTAGGAGATTGCCTCGCCGAGATTGCGGTCGACGCCGGTTCCCTTCTCGAGCAGGTTGCCCATGCGGTATTGCGCCGGTGCAAGGCCGCGATCGGCCGCAAGCTTGTACCACTTGGCAGCTTCGCCAGGATCGGTCGCGACACCGCGGCCGTCGCTGAAGCGGGCGCCGATTTCAAACAGTGCATTGGCGTCACCCGTCGCGGCCGCATCGGCCATCGACTGGGGTTCGATCCCGGCCGGAACCGCAATCGAAGCCTGCTCGACGGGCGCGACCGGAGATGCCGGCAGATCGTCGGCCGGCGCTTCCGCGATAGCATCGGGTGTGCCGGCCGGCGGCATTGCAGCCTCGGGCGTATTGGCCGGTTCTTCAGCCACCGGTGCAACGGCCACATCCAGCGTCGCGCTGTCTGCCGAAGCGGAGCTTGGCTCTTCGGCTGCCGGCGTCTGTGGAACGAGAGCGGCAGGCGTGGGCGCGCTGGCGGTGGGGGCGCTGATCGGGGCAGGCTGCTGTTCCACCGACGCCACCTGCGGCGCGGGCGTGCCACCGGTCACGGTCTTGATCAGCGGCATTGCCATCAGCGCCAGGAGCACGGCGCCGACTGCCATCAGGATCGGGCGGCGATGGCGCGAAAAAGCGGAAGTGCCCTTGGCCTTGTCGGCCGTGCCGACGGCAGGCTTGAGCTTGCCTGGCTTGGACTGGCCCTTCGGGGCGGAGCCCATCTGCGAAGGATCTGCCTCCTGCGCCGCAGCCTTGGCGGCGCGCCGGGCTGCTGCGATATAGTCGGCCCTGTCTGCGGTGCGGTCGCCGGCCTTTTCGCCGGAAAACTCTCCGGCCGCCTGGCTTGCCCTTACGCGTTCGAGGATCTTGCGGACGTCCGGGGCGCCGGAACCGGGCTCCAGAAGATCGTTCGCGTTTTCGTTATCCAGTGTATCGCCGACAACCACGGCATCGTCCGCCGATGGGTCGATCGAGGGCGTCGGGTCAACGAAGGTGCGGGTGGATACGGTGTTTTCCTGCTTGGAACCGGGCCGCAGGCGTCGGGCCAACCCACCGAGCAGGCTCTTTCTGGCCGGCTTCGGCTCGTCTTCGATCTCCGCTTCCGGTTCGACAGGCTGCAGCATGGCCGGAATATGATCGGACATGGTGGAGCCGATCGCGCTGGTTTCCCTCAACCGGGCGTCCGTGCGCGGCATGTCCATGCTGGCAAGTTCGCGAGCGACGTCGGCCGAAAGCGCCGGCATCGCGGCAGGTGCCGGTTCGCTCGCGACTGCAACATCCCGCTGGATCGGCGCTGCCGCAAACGCCGGCTGGCGAGCGGGCTCTTCGTGGTGATAGGACGGGGCAGGGGCAGGAGCGAACTGGCCTTCGAGCTGGTCCAGCCGGTCGGCGATCTGCACCAACGTTCCGTGCAGCGCTTCGAATGTCTGGTGCGTCCGGCTTTCGGAACCGCGCGTCAGCTCTTCCAGATGTTTCAGGTCTTCGGCGAGTGCCGCAAAGGCAGCCATGTCGCCGCTCGAGCCGGATCCGCCGGCGCTGAGATTGCGGGAATAGGCCTCGACCACCGTTTCGGCAGCCTGCCGTGCAGCCTCGACTATATATTCGTCATTGGTCGCCATATACCCTTCGATCGCGGCCATCCGGTTGTCGAATTCCGGCGGCCATTCGGCCGGTCCGGTATTCGGCTGCGAAATCAGCGTCGAAAGGTTGGCGATCTGGGCTTCCAGTCCGCGCAGGGCGTCCTCGTTGCTGCGCGGGGTCGACGATGCTTCGTCCAGCCGGGCTGCAATGTCGCTCAGCCGGTCTTCGATCCGCACGAAGGCCGCGCCGTCATCGGCATGCTGCGGCCGCGGCTGCTGTTCCATCTCCTCGATCCGGCGCGACAGGTAATCGAGCCTGTCACCAAGTCCCTCGGCGCCGAAGCTGGTGTCCAGCGCATCGATCTTGCGGGAAATGTCGGAGAGATAGTTGGTGACCTCTTCCTGCTGGCCGGGTGCATGAAGCTGCTGAACCAGCGCGGTCAGCTGTTCGATCCGCTCTTCCAGCTGTGCGGCGGCCTGGTCCTCGGCCAGTTCCTCGATCTTGCCGGCAAGCAGCTCGAGCCGCGTCGAAAGACCATCGGTGGCACTCTGGTCAGCCGTCGCAAGGCCGATCGTCTCGACCTGCGCCATCAGCGCCGACAGCCGGTCCTCGAAACGCTGCATGGCAACGTCGTCCTGCATGCTTGCAGCACTGGTGCGGGCATTGGCGGCAATCGCGCGGCTGATCTCGTCCAGCCGGTTGTCCAGCTGGCCGAACTGTTCGGCAAAGGCTGCATCATTCGGCTTCATGCGCGAGCCGAGCTGTTCCATCATGCCGGCCAACGCCAGCAGTTTCTGCTCCAGCGCGCGAATGGTCGGGCTGTCGGCCATCACGCCAAGCTGGTTGCGGATCTCGTCGATGCGGTAGGCCAGAGCCACCAGCTCTTCGCGCAACGCGGTCGTGTCGTTCTCCTGCAGCCGCTCTTCCATGCCCAGCCACTGGTCCTGCATCAGGCGCAGCGATTCTTCGCGCGCCAGACCGTCCATGACCGTGCGAAGGTCCTCGAATTCCGAACGCAGGCCGGATGCTCCCGGTGCCGACTGAACGGTCAGCTGGTCGATGCCTTGGGCAAGGCGGGCAAGATCCGTCTGCACATCCTGGGTGAAGCGCGATTCCTCCGCCTGGGCCCGGATCGCCCGGACTTCTTCCTTCAGCGCCCGCATCTCATGCGAGAGGCTTTCGGAAATGTCGCGCTTGAGATCGTGGCGCAGGCCGGTCAGCGTGTCGGTGAATTCTCTGAGGTCGGCGCGGCGCTGGTTGGCTTCGGCCACGCGCGTCGCAACGGCCGGCTGGCGGATATCCTCGCGCCGTGTGCCCGCACGCTGATCGAGGCGCGGCTCGTCGCGCTGTTCGGCGCGCGCCGGTGCTGCAGGCCTTGCGGTGTTGTTGTCATAGTGTCGGCTGCTCTGGCTCGCCTGTTCGAGCATGCGCTGCCGCTCGCGGATTTCCGCCAGCGGATCGCGTGGTCGCTCCGCATAGACCGCTCCGGCCTTCGCGCGCGGCTCCGGCGCGGCGGGCATGCGTGGCTGGCGATTATCGTCGATGGCTCTTTGCGATGGTGCCGGCGCGCGGGCAAGGGGGGGCGCCAAAGGAGGGGCAAGCGGCGGTGTCGCCGGCGAAGGGGCGCGGCCGCCCGCCATCAGGCCCTGAATGCGTGCTTCCAGTCCCTCGATGGTGCGGCTCAGCGCATCCAGCGACGAGCGGTCTCGGTCGCCGTGACGGGGATGTGCCGATCGTGATCCGTTCATGTACTCGCTCGCTTCGACGTTGATCCTGCCGGTACGACTCTGAACTTCCCCCGGAGGCATTCCTCCATAAGTAAGTCCGAATATTAGAGTAACCTTACGCAAGGCTTGCCATTGTGACGGTTCGAGCCGTTTTCGAATAAACGCTTCGCATCGTCAGATCGCCCAGTATGTGCGAAAACATGGTAAACAACCCGTTAAGCTTGCCGCAGATTTTAACTATTTCATAACATTCTAATACAGAAGTGCCGGCTGACTTCGCTTTCACCCGCCCTATCTCTCGGTCCGCAGCCGCATAAAATGCGCGTGAGCACCAATTGACGTTTACGCGCACGTCAATTAAATGACGAATGCAAGAGTTTGCAGCGCCAGCGCCTGAACCCGCAATCGGAAGCGATGCCGGAACAGGACGCACAAGGAGTGGCGCTGTCGCTGAAGATGACAGGGAGGATGCTCATCGATGCCAGTTTACAAGGCCCCGACCGCCGATACGCTTTTTGTTCTGAACGACGTCCTGGGCCTTGAGCGCTATGGCAACCTGCCCGGTTTCGCCGATGCCTCGCCGGATATGGTCGAGGCAATCGTCGGTGAAGCCGCAAAGGTGGCCGAGGAAGCGCTGTTTCCGCTGAACCTTTCCGGCGACCAGGAAGGCTGCACCCGCAAGGATGATGGTTCGGTCACCGTGCCGAAAGGTTTTAATCAGGCCTATGACCAGTATTGCCAGGGCGGCTGGATCGGCCTCGCCGTGCCGGAAGAATTCGGCGGGCAGGGGCTTCCCTATACGCTGCACGCCGCCGTCGGCGAATACATGTCGTCCGCCAACATGTCGCTGATGATGTATCCGGGCCTGACGCAAGGCGCCATCGCCGCCATCCTCGTTCACGGGTCTGCCGAACAGAAAGCCACCTATCTGCCCAACATGGTCGGCGGCACATGGTCCGGCACCATGAACCTTACCGAACCTCATTGCGGCACCGATCTCGGCCTGCTGCGCACCAAGGCGGTTGCGAATGGTGACGGTTCCTACAAGATCTCCGGCCAGAAGATTTTCATCTCGGCCGGCGAACACGGCATGACCGACAACATCATCCACCTCGTGCTCGCCCGCATCGAAGGCGCGCCGGAAGGCACCAAAGGCATTTCGCTCTTCATCGTGCCGAAATTCATGGTGGGCGAAGATGGTTCGCTCGGTGCCCGTAACGGCGTGACCTGCGGCGCACTCGAAGAAAAGATGGGCATCCACGGCAATTCCACCTGCGTCATGAACTATGACGATGCGACCGGCTACCTTATCGGCACCGAAAACAAGGGCCTTTCGGCCATGTTCGTGATGATGAACGAGGCCCGCCTCGGCGTTGGCCTGCAGGGCCTGTCGATCTCCGAGACCGCCTACCAGAACGCCGTGGCCTATGCCAACGAGCGCGTCCAGGGTCGCTCCCTCTCCGGCGTCAAGGCACCGGATAAAAAGGCCGACCCGATCATCGTCCACCCGGATATCCGCCGCGCGCTGATGACCATCAAGGCCTTCAACGAAGCCGGCCGCGCCTTCCTTCTCTGGACGGCGCTCAAATCCGACATCGCCCACCGCTCGCCGGACGAAAAGGAACGCCAGAACGCCGACGATCTTCTGAGCCTCGCAACCCCGATCCTCAAGGGCGTGCTGACCGACAAGGGTTTTGACCACGCCGTCATGGCCCAGCAGGTGTTTGGCGGTCACGGTTACATCGAGGAACACGGCATGAGCCAGTATGTCCGCGATGCCCGCATCACCATGATCTATGAAGGTGCGAACGGCATCCAGGCGCTGGATCTGGTTGGTCGTAAACTGGCCCTCAACGGTGGTCGCGCCGTCATGGCGTTTTTCAAGGAAATAGGCGATTTCTGCGAAGAAAACCGTTCTGACGAGGCGATGGCCCCCTACACCAAGGGTCTGAAGAAAGGCCTGAACGACCTGCAGGCCGCAACCATGTGGTTCATGCAGAACGCCATGGCCAAGCCCGACAATGCCGGCGCCGGCTCCACCGACTACATGCACCTCTTCGGCCTCGTGACCTTGGGCTACATGTGGGCCAAGATGGCGAAAACCGCTCAGGAGAAGCTTGGCAGCGGGGATGTCCGCGAGGATTATCTGAACAACAAACTGGTGACAGCGCGCTTCTATATGGAGAAGATCATGCCCGAAACCGCCCTGCGCAAAGTGCGCATCGAGGCGGGTGCGGATAGCGTGATGGAACTGGCCGCCGAGGCGTTTTGAGGCGAACTAACCTCCTCTGGCCTGCCGGCCATCTCCCCCACAAGGGGGGAGAGAACAAGCGGCGTCCGCCTCGACATCGATTATGCTTCGGCGGCGCGGCTGGGTTAAGCCCTCCCCCTTGTGGGGAGGGTGGGGAGGGGTCTTCTCTCCCGCACTGACAATGAGGCAAGTTAAGTTGCCACCAGGGAGAGATGACACCATGACCGAAGTCTTCATTTACGATCACGTGCGCACGCCGCGCGGTCGCGGCAAGAAGGACGGCAGCCTGCACGAGGTCCCCGCCGTCCGCCTCGCCGCCAAAACGCTGGAAGCGATCCGCGACCGCAACAACCTTGCCACCGAAACCGTCGATGACATCATCATGGGCTGCGTCGACCCGGTTATGGACAGTGGCGCCGTCATCCCCAAGGCCGCTGCTTTCGAGGCGGGCTATTCGACCAAAGCCCCCGGCATGCAGATCTCCCGCTTCTGCGCGTCCGGCCTCGACGCCGTCAATTTCGGCGCGGCCAAGATCGCAGCCGGTTCCGACGACATCGTCATCGCCGGTGGCGTCGAATCGATGTCGCGCGTCGGCATGGGCATGTCCGGCGGCGCCTGGTACATGGACCCGTCCGTCAACTTCCCCTCCTATTTCATGCCCCAGGGCGTCTCCGCCGACCTGATCGCCACCAAATACGGTTTTTCCCGCGATGACGTCGATGCCTATGCCGTCGAGAGCCAGAAGCGCGCCGGAAAAGCCTGGGATGCCGGTTACTTCAAGAATTCCGTCATCCCGGTAAAAGACCAGAACGGCCTCGTCATCCTCGACCGCGACGAGCACATGCGGCCAACGACCGACATGCAGGCGCTCGCATCCCTCAACGCCTCCTTCCAGATGCCGGGCGAAATGGGAGGTTTCGAAGCCGTCGGCATTCAGGCCCATCCGGAAATCGAGAAGATCACCTACGTCCACCACGCCGGCAATTCGTCCGGCATCGTTGATGGCGCTGCCGCCGTCCTGATCGGCTCGAAAGCCGGGGGGGCAAGCATGGGCATCAAACCCCGCGCCCGCATCCGCGCCTTCGCCAATATCGGCTCCGATCCCGCCTTGATGCTCACCGGTCCCGTCGATGTCACCGAAAAGCTGCTGGCCCGCACCGGCATGAAGATTTCCGACATCGACCTCTTCGAGCTGAACGAAGCCTTCGCCGCCGTCGTCCTGCGCTACATGCAGGCTTTCGACATTTCCCATGACATCATCAACGTCAACGGCGGCGCCATCGCCATGGGCCACCCGCTGGGCGCCACCGGCGCGATGATCCTGGGCACTGTCCTCGACGAACTGGAACGCCGCGATCTGAACACCGCCCTCGTCACGCTCTGCATCGGCGCCGGCATGGGCACGGCGACGGTCATCGAGCGGGTTTGAGGCGAGGATGGTGCCATTTCCTTCCTCATCCCTGTGCTTGTCACAGGGATCCAGCCAGCCCAAGTCCTTGGGCTGAAAAGAGTTTATCGCGTCGCAGACGCGACGCTGCTGGATTCCTGTGACAACAGGAATGAGGGTTGAGGAAGCGGCATCCGACACATCGAGATTTCAGGGAAGAGGAAATCCCACCATGAGCACCTACACCAATTTCACCATCGAAACCGACGCGGACGGCATCGCCCTCATCACCTGGGACATGCCGGGCAAGAGCATGAACGTCTTCACCGTCGAGGTGATGGACGAACTCGAAGCCATCCTCAAACAGACCACCGAAGACGCCGCCATCAAGGGTGTCGTTTTCACCTCCGGCAAATCCACCTTTTCCGGCGGCGCCGATCTCACCATGATCCGCGGCATGTTCTCCATGCTTCAGGACGAGCGCGCCAGAGACCCGCAGGCCGCCGCCCAAAAACTCTTCGATGTCGCCGGCCGCATGACCTGGCTGTTCCGCGCCATCGAAACCAGCGGCAAGCCCTGGGTCTCCGCCATCAACGGCACCTGCATGGGCGGCGCGTTCGAACTGTCGCTCGCCTGCCACGGCCGCGTCGTCTCCAATTCGAAATCGGTCAAGCTGGCGCTCCCCGAAGTCAAGGTCGGCATTTTCCCCGGCGCCGGCGGGACCCAGCGCGTCTCGCGTTTGACCGACGCCCAGTCCGCCCTGCAGATGATGACCACCGGCCAGTCTCTCGCGCCTGCGCGCGCAAAAGCCATGGGGCTCGTGCATCAGGTGGTCGAACCCGATCAGCTGATCACCGCCGCAAAACAGATGATCAGGGACGGCCTCAAGCCCGTCGCCCCCTGGGACGAAAAAGGCTTCAGGGCCCCCGGCGGCGGCGTCTGGACACCCCAGGCCGCCCAGCTTTTCCCGGCAGCCCCCGCCATCCTGCGCCGCGAAACCGCCGGCAATTATCCGGGTGCGCTCGCGATCCTCAAATGCGTCTACGAAGGCCTGCAGCTGCCCTTCGATACGGCCCTGAAGGTCGAGCAGCGCTATTTCACCCAAATCCTGCAGACGACGGAAGCCTTCTCGATGATCCGCTCGCTGTTCATCTCCATGCAGGAACTCGGCAAAGGCGCCCGCCGCCCGGCCGGTGTCGAAAAGAGCGAGTTCAAGAAGATCGGCGTCGTCGGCGCCGGCTTCATGGGCGCCTCGATCGCCTATGTCACGGCAGCAAGCGGCATCCCCGTCGTCCTCATCGACCAGACCCAGGAAGCCGCGAATAAGGGCAAATCCGTTTCCGAAAAACTGGTGGCCGATAGCATCGCCAAGGGCCGCCTGACCAAGGAAGACGGCGAAAAGCTGCTTTCGCTCGTCACCCCCACATCGGATTACGCGACCCTTGCCGATGCCGACCTCGTCATCGAAGCCGTCTTCGAGGACCGCAAGGTGAAAAAGGCTGTCATCGAACAGATCGAGGCCGTCATCCCGGCAACCACCATCTTCGCCTCCAACACCTCCACCCTGCCGATCACCGGTCTCGCCGAAAATTCCAAACGCCCGGACCAGTTCGTCGGCGTGCATTTCTTCTCGCCGGTCGAAAAGATGATGCTCACCGAAGTCATTCTGGGTGAAAAGACCGGCGACAAGGCGCTGGCTGTCGCGCTCGATTTCGTCGCGAAAATCAAGAAGACCCCGATCGTCGTCAACGATACCCGCGGCTTTTTCGTCAACCGCTGCGTCTTCCGTTATATCAACGAGGCCTATGACATGCTCACTGAGGGCGTCCCGGCCGCGATGATCGAAAATGCCGCCAAGATGGCCGGCATGCCCGTCGGCCCGCTGTCGCTCAATGACGAAGTCGCCGTCGATCTTTCCCAGAAGATCATGAAGGCCTCCATCGCCGATCTGGGCCCCAACTCCGTCAAGCCGGAACACATGGCCCTCATCGACAAGATGGTGGACGTGCTCGACCGCCGCGGCCGCAAGAACGGCCAGGGCTTTTACGATTACCGGGCCAAACCGGCAAAAAAATCCCTCTGGCCCGGCCTGAAAGACCTTTATCAGCAGAAGCCAGCTTCCGAAATCGACGTCGAAACCCTCAAGCAGCGTTTTCTCGTCACTATCGCTCTGGAGGCGGCCCGCACCGTGGAAGAAGGCATCGTCACCGACCCCCGCGAAGCCGACGTCGGCTCCATCCTCGGCTTCGGCTTCGCCCCCTACACCGGCGGCACCCTGAGCTATATCGACGGCATGGGCGTGAAGAATTTCGTCGCACTGGCGGAAAAGCTTGCCGCGAAATACGGCAACCATTTCGCGCCGACCCCGCTGTTGAAGGAGATGGCAGCGAAGGGCGAGACGTTTTACGGCCGGTTTGATCCGTACGGGGAGGGCAGGGCGGCGGCGTAGCTCTCTTTCGCTCGGGAAGTGCGCCTCACCCACAGCGCAGCTTGCTGCGCTGCACCTCTCGACGCTGGAGAGTTGTGGAGAAGGTGCCGGCAGGCGGATGAGGGGCAGCTCGCGGAAGAGCTTTTCCATCCTCCGACGCATCCACGGGGACGAAATCGCCCCCTGTCTCAACAAAATCAATTCCTTACACATTCGTTCATCCCCACTCTCCAAACCTGTGCCTACAATCTCCCCGTTCCGTCACGGATACACCGGCAGTCGTGCCGGCGAGGCGGGGCCGGTTCTGGCGGTGGAGAGAGGACGTAAATCTTCATCACCGGGGTCCGTGTGA
>UBNQ01000012.1 GCA_900466875.1 Hyphomicrobiales bacterium
TCCCCCTTGTGGGGAGGGTTGGGAGGGGTCTTTTCCATTTGCGATAACCTTGCCGCTCTTCGAGATAAGGCACTGGCTGGTTAAGGATACCGCCTAGAACAGCACCACCTCGACCGCATAAGCGACACCGACGACAGCCAGCATCACGATCACCATCCCAAGCATGACATCCGAGCCGCGCAACCGCCCCGGCCCGGTCCCTTGTGGCAGCTGGCCGCGGGGATAGACATATCCCCGCAAATACTGAAACGACCTCGACATGACCCCAGCCTCAAGCCCTGCCCGCAACACGGCTGGTTGCAGAAAGGCGGCGAGGTTCGAATGCCTCGCCCAAAGTCAGCGTCACATGCTCCGGCAGGCACCAGACGGCGCCGGGCATGTGGTCGCTTTCGAACATGGCGAAATGCACGGCCGAGGCGCGGTCGGTAAAAAGCCCGCCGACCTTTCCCAACGTGTCATTGACGATCCAGCGGCCACACACGTCGCGGCCGACGGTAAACCGGATGCCGGTCGCAGGAGGCTCCCGGTCTGTCATCGCAAACTTGCCCATATCAGCCTCCTCAACCGACCATCACGGCCAGCGCCGCAATGGCGCAGAAACCGACGCACAGAACCGCGCCAAGACGGAAGAAGATGGCAAGGCTCATGCCGGCGGCAGTGCTTTCGGCGCGATGCGCGCCCGGATGAGCCTGTGCCAGCCGGTGGCGCTGAGCGCCAGCCTCGGTGAGGTGGAGAAGATAGATACTGCCCAGACGACCATACATAGGTCACTCCTTGTCGATCGAAGTTCGGCAACCACGGCTGCGGAACGGACATCGAATGCGATGCCTGACAACAAGGTAGCGAGCGCCCCATAGGCATTCGATTGGAACGGGGGAGCGAAGAAATAGAAAAGTCATAAACCCGCCGCGAGCATATTGAGTGCCCGCGGCGGGTCAGCCAGGGGTGTCAGGCGTAGCGGGAGACCGCGAGGTCCGTGGCGTCTATTTCAGGCTTGCGGCCGCCGACAAGATCGCTGATCAGCTTCGCCGAGCCGCAGCTCATCGTCCAGCCGAGCGTGCCGTGGCCGGTATTGAGGAACAGGCCCTTCACTTTGGTCGCGCCGATCACCGGCGTGCCGTCCGGCGTCATCGGACGCAGCCCGGACCAGAAATCGGCCTTGGAAACATCACCGCCCGGAAACAGATCGGTGACGGAATGTTCGAGCGTCGCGCGGCGCTTCTGGCCGAGATCGTTGGTATAGCCGGAAATCTCCGCCATGCCGCCGACGCGGATACGGTCGCCGAGCCGGGTGATGGCAATCTTGTAGGTCTCGTCCATGACGGTCGATTCCGGGGCGCGCGCGGCATCGACGATCGGGATCGTCAGCGAATAACCCTTGACCGGATAGACCGGCAGCCTGATGTCGAATTGCTTCACCAGCATGGGCGAATAGCTGCCGAGCGCAACGACGACGGCATCGGCCCGCAGCGTTTCGCGGTCGGTCACCACGCCGCGCACGGTGCCACCCTCAACGTCGAGCGCCTTGATATTGGTGCCGTAAACGAACTTCGCGCCGAGTTCCGCGGCCTTCAACGCCAGCGCATTGGTGAACTTGAAGCAGTCGCCCGTTTCATCCTTCGGTGTCAAAAGCCCGCCGACGATCTTTTCGCGCACATGCCTCAGCGCCGGCTCGACGCGAATGCAGCCTTCCGGATCAAGTACTTCATAAGGCACGCCATCGGCGGCGAGCGCCTTGACGTCCTTGGCGGACGCATCGAGCTGCTGCCGGGTGCGGAACAGCTGCAGCGTGCCCTGCATCCGTTCGTCATAGGCGATGCCGGTCTCAGCCCGCACTTCTGCAAGCGAGACGCGGGCATAGTCGGCGATACGCAGCATGCGGCTCTTGTTGATCGCATAACGCTCAGATGTGCAGTTGCGCAGCATTTGCGCCATCCAGGAAAGCATGGCGGTGTCCATTTTCGGACGCAGGATCAGCGGCGCATGATCCATGAACAGCCATTTCATTGCCTTCAACGGAATGCCGGGGGCGGCCCAGGGAGAGCAGTAACCGAAGGAAACCTCGCCGGCATTGGCAAAGCTGGTTTCCAATGCCGGGCCTTCCTGCCGGTCGACGACCGTCACCTCATGGCCGGCCTTGGCCAATTGATAGGCGGAGGTTACGCCGACGACGCCGGCCCCGAGAACGATGACTTTCATGGACTTCCCCGTTTTCTGCGTACTCAAGCTTTAAAGACGAATGCGTTGGTAACGACGTCAGAGACTGGTCGAAATCTCATAGGAGATTGTCCCGCCCGTCTGCGCAAGTCGATCACTCGGGATCTGGCAACGGTATCGATCTTGCGTACCGTCGAAAACAGCCACTCTCTCACTCGTTCACGCCCATATTTTTTGGGGAAAACATAATGAAATGATCGTGGAATTTCTTATCGATTGATGGCAGAATATTGCGTCAAAAATAGAATAGCGAAACGATCTGCGATATTTTGAAAGAATATTCATGGCGACCATGGACTCGATCGACCGCAACCTTCTACGCCTGCTCAGGCTTAATGCCCGAATGAGCAATGCAGCCCTGGCAACAGAGGTCGGTCTGTCGCCCTCCGCCTGTCTTCGCCGTATCAGACTGCTCGAGGAAGCGGGCATCATCCGCGGTTATACGGCGCTGGTTGATAACGATCAGAACGGCATCGCCGTCATCATCAACATCACACTGGAGCGACAGACGGAGGATTATCTCAACCGTTTCGAAGCCGCCGTGCGCAAATATCCGGAAATTCGGGAATGTTTTCTGATGACGGGCGGCTCGGATTACCTGTTGCGCGTCGAAGTGGCCAACGCCGGAGAGTTCGAGCGCATTCACAAGGAGATCCTGTCCGCCCTGCCGGGCGTGCTGCGCATCCATTCGAGCTTTTCGATCCGCAATGTCCTGATGACACGGAGCAAGAAAGGCCGCTGAGCAACTCCCAGACGCGAA
Source organism: Hyphomicrobiales bacterium (assembly GCA_900466875.1). GTDB lineage: Bacteria > Pseudomonadota > Alphaproteobacteria > Rhizobiales > Rhizobiaceae > Neorhizobium. The sequence continues at coordinate 2,978 of UBNQ01000012.1, forward strand.
ACGCCGCCCGTGCAAGGCACGGACGGCGTTTCGCGTGATGAAGGTCCGGCGCTAAAAGCGCCGAACAGATCAGGGCTGCTTGCCGATATAGGCGAGGATACCGCCGTCGACGTAAAGAACGTGACCGTTGACGAAGTCGGATGCCGAGGAAGCCAGGAACACGGCCGGTCCCTTCAGGTCCTGCGTCGTACCCCAACGGTTTGCAGGGGTTTTGGCAAGGATGAAGGAGTTGAACGGATGACCCGGTTCGCGCAGCGGCGCGGTCTGCGGGGTTTCGATGTAACCCGGGCCGATACCGTTGCACTGGATGTTCAGCGCGCCGTATTCGGAAGCGATGTTACGGGTCAGCATCTTCAGGCCGCCCTTGGCAGCAGCGTAGGCCGACACGGTTTCGCGGCCGAGCTCGCTCATCATCGAGCAGATGTTGATGATCTTGCCGCCACCGCGCTTGATCATGCCCGGAATGACGGCCTTGGCGAGGATGAACGGCGCGGTCAGGTCGATGTCGATGACCTGGCGGAAGTCCTTGACGTCCATTTCATGCATCGGCACGCGCTTGATGATGCCGGCATTGTTGACGAGGATATCGACCGAGCCGAGGTCCTTTTCGATTTCGGCGATCATCTTCTGCACGCCCGGTTCGTCGGTCACGTCGCAGATGTAACCCTTGGCGTCGATGCCGGCTTCCTTGTAGGCTTCGAGACCCTTTTTCAGGAAATCTTCGTTGATATCGTTGAAGGCGATCGTGGCGCCGGCTTCAGCGAGCGCGCTGGCCAGTGCAAAACCGATGCCGTAGGAAGCGCCGGTAACCAGTGCGACCTTGCCCTTGAGCGAAAAGCTGTCTGCGTAACTCAATATCTTAAATCCTTGGCTGTATTGAAAGAAATCGGAGCGGCATATGATTGCCGCTCCGACGTAGACCGACTTAGCGCAGGTCGCTGATGGCGATATGGTCCATGTCGTCGAAGGTCAGGTTTTCGCCGCACATTGCCCAGATGAACGTGTAGTTTGCAGTGCCGCAACCGGCGTGGATCGACCACGACGGCGAGATGACGGCCTGGTCGTTCTGCACCAGAATGTGGCGGGTCTGATCGCCTTCACCCATCATGTGGAAGACGGCCTGATTTTCGGCGATGTTGAAGTAGTAGTAGATTTCCGAGCGGCGCTCATGAGTGTGAGCCGGCATCGTGTTCCAGACATTGCCCGGATCGAGTTCGGTCAGACCCATCGACAGCTGGCAGGTTTCCAGAACGTCCGGGTGGATGAACTGGTTGATGACGCGCTTGTTGGCCGTCGAATTGTCGCCAACCGGCTTCTTCTGGGCGTCGGCGATCGACAGGAAGGTCGTCTTGCAGACCTTATGGGCCGGAGCCGAGATCATGTAGAACTTGGCCGGATTGGCCTTGTCCTTGCTCGTGAAGACGACCGACTTGTGGCCCTTGGTGACGTAGAGGCAATCCTTGAAGGCGAGATTGTAGACTTCGCCGTCGACCTCGACGGAACCTTCGCCGCCCAGGTTGAAGATGCCGAGTTCGCGGCGTTCCAGCACGTAATTCGTGCCGAAATTCTTCATGCAGTCGATGCCCTTGTCGAGCGGAACGGCTTCATTGACCGGCTTGCAGCCGAACACGACCATGCGGTCGACGTGGCTGTAAGTGGCGACGATCTCGTCATCGGCGAAAACCTTTTCGATCAGGAATTCGGCGCGCGTTTCCTCGGTCGTGTAGCGCTTGAAATCCTTCTGGCTGGCCGAATAGCGGATGTCCATAATATTACTCCTCTAAGTATGATGGGATGTGTACGAGTGACGTCTATCAGGCGAGAAGCTTGATGACGACCTTGCGCACCTTGCCGGGCGCCTCGGCGGCACAGCCGGGACGATGAATGTCGGTGGGATAGAAGACGGCATAGGCACCGGCTCCCAGAAGCAGATCGGTCTCGTCGGTGACCTTGGAGTAGAACTTGACGTCCTTGCTCTCGAAAAGGTCTTCCTCGACCGTGTAATCTGCGGCGATCGGTGCATAACCGATGATCTCGCGACCGCTGAATACGAACTGGATGTCGATGTAGCGTGCGTGGGATTCCGGACGCTTCTCGGCCTTTGGCGCGGTATCGTAATCCTGGATCAGGGCGAAGATGGTATCGCCTTCGATATCGACACGGCCGGCGGGCAATGCAGCGATATCCGTCTCGGCCAGAAACTTCAGGCCCTTCTGGATGTTCGCCGGGAGAGTTGCGGCGTCGCGGTCGAGCGTGGCGAGATTGCTGAGATACATGACTTTTTCCTTGAATGAACTGGATGGGGCCAGCGATTAGGCACTGGCCCCGCTCAGAGCTTAGTGAGCAGCGTTTACGGTGTCACCGGCTTCCGGCGCATCGGCCTGGACGGTTTCGTCGACACCAGCCCTCTTCTTCATGTACTTGGCGTACATGCCGGTCAGGATCGGAACCAGGATCGCGGTGGTCAGGCAAGCAGCGGCGACCAGCGAGGTGGCGGCGGCGGCGGCAGGCTTAAACTGCGGAGCCATTTCGGCGATGATCATCGGGTTTGCGACAGCCGCACCGGCAGCCGACGAGGCGGCGAGACCGGCAGTACCGTTACCGCCACCGATGAACTTGTCGGCCAGCATCAGCGGGATACCCGTGACGATGATGACGAGGACACCAAGCAGGATGCCGCCGAGACCGGTCTGGACGATGACGTTGAGGTCGATGCCGTTACCGAGAGCAAAGCCGAAGAACGGGATCAGGGTGGTGACGCCGCCCTTGAAGAAGGCGCGCAGGTCCTTGTCCAGGTTGCCGAGGATGAAGCCGATCAGGAAGGGCAGCACGGCGCCGACGAACAGGTGGGGCTCGAAGGTTGCAACGCCTGCAGCACCCAGGATCAGCATCGAGACCAGCGGACCCGATTCGATCGACATCAGGACGAAGGCGCCCGATTCTTCCTTGGTGCCGTATTGCTGCATGATCGCGGCATAGAGACCGCCGTTGGTCATGTCCATTGCGGCGCAGATGGCGAGAGCCGAGAAGCCCATGAACAGGCCCGACTGCACGCCTTCAAGCGGCAGGAACTGGGCTGCGATGTAGGTGGCGCCCCAGGCGACGAGCGTCTTGACGACGACGAGGTTACCCGACTTGCGCAGAACCGTGCCGGTTGCGCGAAGGTCGATCGAGGTACCCATGCAGAAGAACCACACGGCCAGGATCGGAACGGTGCCCGAGATGAGACCGTTGGTGAACGAACCGAAGTAGCTGCCGGCCCAGGGGAAGAAGGTCTTGCAAAGTGCGCCGAGAATGAGCGGTACGAGCATCAATCCGCCGGGGACTCTATCAATTGCCTTTTTAATATTCATGTTTGTATTCCTCCTTAGTATCGAGTTCGCTATTCGGCCGCGGTGGTTAAATTGCCGCGGCTAGCGATCTCAGTTTTGAAAACGTCGGGTGTGGCGTCTTTCGGGATAATTGCACCATGGTGTTGAACGACGGCGCCAGCGACGACGTGGGCACGGCGTGCTGCCTCCGCGGGTTCAATCCCAAGGCTGCGGCCTAAAATATAGGTTGCTGAAAAACTGTCGCCGGCAGCGGTTGTGTCGACGACTTTCTCGACTTTGGTGGCAGGTACGGTTTCGACCTTACCGCCATGAATGAGCGTGGCAACGCCTGGCCCATCCTTGATCACCACTTCCAGCTGCGGCATTTTCGCAAAATATTCGATGCCGGCTTCCATGCACTGGGCAAGCCCGAACACTTCCAGCTCTTCGATGGTGACGAGAACGCGGGTGGAGAATGCGATGACGCGTTCATAGGCCGCCCGGGCATTTTCGATACCGCCCCAAAGCAGCGGTCGATAGTTTCCGTCGAAATCGACGGCAACGCCTGCACGAGCGAGTTCTTCCAGCCGCACGAGCAGCCGCTCGCGGCTATCCGGCTTCAAGACAGCCAGACTGATGCCGGAGATATAGATGCTCGTAAACCCTTCGAGTGCAGCGAGAAGTTCGTCGGAACCTTCGCCCTCGAAAGTTTCACGGGCAGCGGCCTCACCGCGCCAGTAGAAGAAGCGGCGCTCACCGGTCGGATCCGTCTTGATGAAGTAAAGACCAGGCCTGCAGCCCTTTCGGCGCAACACGAGATGATCGTCGACACCCTGGGAATTCCAGAATGACGCCATGTCGTCGCTGAAAGGATCGTCTCCGATGGCGGTTATGTATGAGACGAATGGCCCCAAACCCGCTCCCAACCGCGCCATGTAAGCAGCGGTGTTGAAAGTATCACCTCCGAAAGCCTGCGTAATCGAGCCGTCCGGCTTGCGCTGCAATTCGACCATGCATTCGCCGATCGATGCTACGCGTATTTCCAGTGGCATTTTGCCTCCCTTCCGCCCCTCAAAGGCATCGCGCCGTCCGAAAAAAGGGGCATGGATTAGGACTTCGTCCAGCGCTGAGCCGGAACATATTCACACTCATCAATTTCTACGTTGATCGGAATCAAACTTCGATGCCCTCTACATTGGTAGATTGCAGATGGAAGCCACGGTCTTTTAAGGCACTGCCGATAGGGATCGTGGTTGGGAGGGCGCTTCACCAAATGCCGAAAGGCAAAGAAAGAGGAAGAAGACTAATGGGCATCCTTTCCCAAACAATCGTCCCCGCCGACGCTTGGGCCGGTTTCAAGGGCGACAAGTGGCGCGACGCCGTTGACGTGCGCGACTTCATCCAGAACAACTACAAGCCCTACGAGGCAGACGGCGCATTTCTCGCCGGCCCGACGCCACGCACCTTGAAGGTCTGGGAAACACTCGGAGTGCTCCTCGCTGAGGAACGCAAGAAGGGTGTTCTGGACGTATCTGCCGACCGCGCCTCGTCGATCACCGCACATGATGCAGGCTATATCGCCAAGGACATCGAACTGATCGTCGGCCTGCAGACCGACGCGCCGCTGAAGCGCGCCATCATGCCGAACGGCGGCCTGCGCATGGTCGAAAACGGTCTCGAAGCCTTCGGTTTCAAACTCGATCCGTCGGTCCACGAAGTCTGGACGAAATATCGCAAGAGCCATAACCAGGGCATCTTCGACGTCTACAGCCCGGAAATCCTCGCCGCCCGCAAGTCCGGCGTCATCACCGGCCTGCCGGACGCCTATGGCCGCGGCCGCATCATCGGCGACTATCGCCGCGTTGCCCTCTACGGCACGGACGCATTGCGCGCCTTCCGCCTGAAGGACTTCCGCGCCATCGAAAACGAAGTCTTCAACGACGACGTCATGCGTCTGCGTGAAGAGATGTCGGAACAGTACCGCGCTCTCGACGAGCTGAAGGAAATGGCCGCCAAGTATGGCTATGACGTTTCCCGCCCGGCCACCAACGCCCGCGAAGCCATCCAGTGGACCTACTTCGCCTACCTGGCAGCCGTGAAGGAACAGAACGGTGCGGCAATGTCGCTCGGCCGTGTTTCGACCTTCCTCGACATCTACATCCAGCGCGATATCGACGCAGGCGTCCTGACCGAAGAACAGGCCCAGGAACTGATCGACGACATGATCATCAAGCTCCGGATCGTTCGCTTCCTGCGCACGCCAGAGTATGACCAGCTGTTCTCGGGTGATCCGACCTGGGTCACAGAATCGATCGGTGGCGTCGGCGAAGACGGTCGTCCGCTGGTAACGAAGTCAAGCTTCCGCTTCCTGCACACGCTCTATAACCTCGGCCCGGCTCCTGAACCGAACCTGACCGTGCTGTGGAGCACCAAACTGCCGGATGGTTTCAAGACCTTCTGCGCAAAGGTGTCGGCCGATACCAGTGCCATCCAGTACGAAAACGACGACCTGATGCGGCCCAAATGGGGTGACGACTACGGCATTGCCTGCTGCGTCTCCGCCATGCGGATCGGCAAGCAGATGCAGTTCTTCGGTGCCCGCTCGAACCTCGCAAAGGCTCTGCTTTATGCGATCAACGGCGGTGTCGATGAAAAGAGCGGTGCAGTCGTTGCCAAGGGCTTCGAACCGATCACGGGCGACGTTCTTGACTACGATGAAGTCATGGCCAAGTTCGACAAGATGATGGACTGGCTCGCTCAGACCTACGTCAAGGCGCTGAACACCGTGCACTACATGCACGACAAATACGCTTACGAGCGTATCGAGATGGCACTGCACGACCGCGACATTCTGCGCACCATGGCCTGCGGCATCGCCGGCCTGTCGGTCGCAGCGGACTCGCTCTCGGCGATCAAGCATGCCAAGGTCAAGGTCATCCGCAACGAGGCAGGTCTTGCCGTCGATTACAAGATCGAAGGCACCTATCCCGCTTACGGCAACAACGACGACAGCGTCGACTCGATCGCCGTCTGGCTGACCGAAACCTTCATGAAGAAGATCGCTGCACAGCCCTACTTCTATCGTAACTCGATGCCGACCCAGTCGGTGCTGACGATCACCTCCAACGTGGTCTACGGCAAGAAGACGGGCAACACGCCGGACGGCCGCCGCGCAGGCGAGCCTTTCGCACCGGGTGCCAACCCGATGAACGGTCGTGATACCAAGGGCTTCGTCGCAGCCGGCGCATCGGTTGCGAAAATCCCTTACGATGCCGCTCTCGACGGCATCTCCTGGACGGCTTCGGCAACGCCCGATTCACTGGGTCGGACCGACGAGGAACGTGCCAGGAACCTGGCAAATTGCCTGGATGCCTACTCGGCTGCAGGCGGTTTCCATGTCAACGTCAACGTCTTCAATCGCGACACGCTCGTCCATGCAATGGACCATCCGGAACTGTATCCGCAGTTAACGGTTCGCGTGTCGGGATATGCGGTCAATTTCGTCAAGCTGACGCGTGAACAGCAGCTCGACGTCATCTCCCGCACGTTCCATTCGAAAATGTAACGTTTAGACGTTAGGCTGGGCGCATATGGAACCCATATGCGCCCACGCTGTTGACCCGAATTCTCATAGATACGAGTTGCCCCATGGACATTCATCGAGCGATTATCCGCCCGCCGAAGGCGCACGCCCCCGCCGGCACCCATTCTTCGACGGATTTCGGTTATCTGCATTCCGTTGAAAGCGGAGCGGCAGTCGATGGGCCGGGCATGCGTTTCGTCTTCTTCATGGCCGGCTGTCTGTTCCGCTGCGTCTATTGCCACAATCCGGATACCTGGAAATTGCACAACGGTCGCAAGATCACCGTCGATGACGCCGTAGCGGAAATCAAGCCTTATGCGGGGTTTCTGCGAATGGCAGGCGGCGTGACCATTTCGGGCGGCGAACCGCTGATGCAGGCGCCTTTCGTCGGTGAAATGTTCAAGCGCTTCAAGAGCGAACTCGGTCTTCACACCGCACTGGACACACAGGGTTATCTCCACGCTTCGATGGACGACGAATGGTTCGACAATGTCGATCTCGTCCTTCTCGATATCAAGCACAGCGACCCCGAGGTCTATCAGCGCCTGACCGCGCAACCACTGCAGCCGACGCTCGACTTTGCATACCGGCTGCAACGGCTGCAAAAGCCGATTTGGCTGAGATACGTCTTCGTTCCTGGCTGGACCGACGGCCATGACGACATTGCAAGGCTGGCGGATTTCGTGGCCGGGCTCGGTTCCATCGTCGAGCGCGTGGAAGTGCTCCCCTTCCACCAGATGGGCACTCAGAAATGGGCGCAATTGGGGATGGATTACCCGCTCGCAGGAGCTCCGACGCCAACGCCGGAAGCAACAGCTGCAGCAAGATCAATATTCGCGGAACGCGGGCTGACGGTCTTTTAGGACTTGGAAGCGCCGGGACACCGTTCCCATCATTTAAAATAACAAGGAATTCCACTATGATCGATATTCGCTCGCTCGTTCTCGTCGTGAACTGCGGCAGTTCTTCCGTAAAGTTCGGCGTGTTCGCAGGTACGGGCCGTGACCCGCTTCTCTCCGCTTTGGCCGAAAATCTCGGCCAGCCGGAAAGCCGGCTTGTGGTCAAGGAAAAGGGCGAAAAGACTGAAATGTCGCTGGATGGCGGCAGCCACGATGTTGCCCTGCAGAAGCTTCTCGGCATTCTGGATCAGAAGGGCTGGTTGAGTTCGGTCGTGGCCGTTGGTCATCGCATGGTTCATGGCGGCGAGCGCTTCTCCGCGTCCACCCTCATTACCGATGAAATCCTGCGCGAGATTGATGCACTTTCCAACCTGGCACCATTGCACAATCCGGCAAATATTCTCGGCGTCAGGACAGCCATGGCAGCCCTTCCGTCAGTTCCGCACGCAGCGGTGTTCGATACCGCCTTCCACAGCACCATGCCGCCGGCTGCCTTTACCTATGCGATCCCGCAGGATTGCTATCGTAATCTCGGCGTTCGCCGTTACGGCTTCCACGGCACCAGCCATCGTTTCGTTGCAGCGGAAGCCATCGAGCTTCTCGGCCTCGACCCCAACGACCACGGTCTCGTCATCGCCCACCTCGGCAACGGCGCTTCGGCAACCGCGGTTCTGAACGGCAAGAGCGTCGACACCTCCATGGGCTTCACGCCGCTTGAAGGCCTGGTCATGGGTACCCGTTCCGGTGATATCGATCCCGGCGCACTCTTCCATATCGCCCGCGAAGACGGCCTGAGCATCGATGAACTCGACACGCTTCTGAACCGCAAGAGTGGCCTGCTCGGCCTGTCCGGCCTCTCCAACGATTGCCGGACGCTTGAGAATGCGGAAAAGGAAGGCCATGAAGGCGCCAAGTTGGCTCTCGACGTTTTCGTGCATCGCCTGGCCCGTTACATCGGCGGCCTCGCAACCTCGCTCCATCGCCTGGACGCCGTCATCTTCACCGGTGGTATCGGCGAAAATTCGGCAACGATGCGCAAGCGGACGATCGATCGCCTGTCGGCTTTCGGTCTCAAGCTCGATGAAGAAACCAACGCCCAGATGTTCGGCGGACGTTGCGGTGTCATAACCTCGAAGGATAGTAAGGCGGCCGCTGCCGTCATCGCCACCAACGAGGAGTGGATGATTGCCCACGATACGCTGGATGCCGTTGCAGCATCGACCGCAGCATAGTCGCGTTCAAGGATCGCGCTATTTCAACCAATTCATAATGACCGCGAACATACAGAAGGATAATTCTCAATGTGCGCACGTATAATTTTCCTCGCTGCTGCAGCCCAGGACGTAGGCCTGACCTCGCTTTCGCTTGGCCTCGTACGGGCACTGCAGCGCGACGGCATGAAGGTCGCCTTCGTCAAGCCGATCGCCCAGCCGAGGTCTGAAAGCCGGAGCCAGAAAAAAGGCATCGACACGTCGAGCCACTTTGCCCGCACCCTGTGCATGACCAACTCGCCGGAGCCCATTCCCTTCGAACGGGCGGAAGAACAGATACGCAAGGGTGACTTGGCGGCTCTGCTCGAAGACATCGCCACGATGACGGAAGCATTGCGCGCCGATCACGACGTGGTCGTCGTCGAAGGCCTGATCCCGCTGGCCAGCGCCCAGATCGCGCTTCGACTGAATGTCGAGATTGTCCGCAGCCTGGGGGCAGACGTCATTCCGGTTCTGAGCGGCGTCGACTACGAGCCGAAATTCATTGCCGAAACCGTTGCCCTGATCCATCGCCAGTATGCGCGCGAAGGAAACTCGCCGCTTCTGGGCCTTATGATCAACAAGATGAAGGTGGATGCGGATCGCGAGCGCCTGAAAGAGGCTCTGACCCCGTTCGGCCTGGCCTCCTCGACCATCCTCGGCGCAATCCCCTATGATCCGAACCTGAACACGCCGCGTCTGTCAGATCTGGTTTCATCGCTCGACCTGAGCGTCGTGCAGGGATCAAAACTCGATGCCGTTCGGGTGCGTGAAATCGTCGTCGGCGCCCGTTCGGTCGAGAAGATGATCGACCGGTTGCGACCTGAAACGCTGGTCGTTATGCCCGGTGATCGCAGCGATATCGCACTTGCCTCGGCACTCGCCCATAGCCGCGGCGTGCCGCTCGCCGGCCTGCTGCTGACCTGCGGTGCACCGCTCGCAACCCCGGTCGCAGACCTGATGGCCTCGGTGGGCTCCAACATCCTGCCGATCCTGTCGACACCTGACGATACCTATGCCACCGCCTCGCGTCTGGCGCATCTGAGCTACCATGTCAGCCAGGATGACAGCCAGCATATGGAAAAGGTCATCGACTTCGTTGCCGAGCATATCGACACGACATCGCTGCGTGACCGTATCGGCACCTCGACGGAGGCAAGACTTTCGCCGCCGCGCTTCCGCAATCATCTGATCGAAGGTGCACGCCGCGCCAACAAGCGCATCGTCCTGCCCGAGGGTGAAGAACCCCGCACCCTGCAGGCCGCCGTCATTTGCCACCAGAAGGGCATCGCCCATTGCGTCCTCCTCGGCCGCCCCGATGTCATCCAGATGATCGCCAAGGCAAAGGACATCGAGCTGCCCGCAGATCTGGAAATCCTCGATCCGCAGGCTGTGCGCGCCAATTACGTTGACGCCATGGTCGAGTTGCGCAAGTCCAAGGGCATGACCCCTCCCCAGGCGATTGCCCAGCTCGAGGACACGGTTGTCCTCGGCACGATGATGCTGGCCGTCGGCGAAGTCGATGGTCTCGTTTCCGGTGCGGTCCACACCACGGCAAGCACGGTGCGCCCTGCCCTGCAGCTGATCAAGACGGAGCCGGGCCAGAGCATCGTCTCGTCGGTCTTCTTCATGCTGATGCCGGATCAGGTTCTGGTCTATGGCGATTGCGCCATCAATCCCAACCCGACCGCCGAACAGCTGGCCGAGATTGCCCTCCAGTCTTCCGACACGGCAAAGGCTTTCGGCATCGACCCGCGCGTCGCCATGATCTCCTACTCGACCGGCACGTCGGGCACCGGTGGTGACGTCGACAAGGTGCGCGAGGCAACCGAGCTTGCCAAGCAGCGTAAGCCCGACCTGCTGATCGACGGTCCGATCCAGTACGATGCCGCAAGCGTCGAAAGCGTCGGTCGTTCCAAGGCACCGGACAGCCCGGTCGCCGGCCGCGCCAACGTCTTCGTTTTCCCGGATCTCAACACCGGCAACACCACCTACAAGGCCGTCCAGCGCTCCGCCGACGTTGTTTCCGTCGGCCCCATGCTGCAGGGCCTGCGCAAGCCGGTCAACGACCTGTCGCGCGGTGCGCTGGTCGATGACATCGTCTTCACCATCGCCCTCACTGCAATCCAGGCCGACCAGCAGTCTGCAAATGAAGGCGGTGCTGGCTCCGAGCCGGCGAGGAAGGACGCTGTGAACGCATGAACATCGTTCAGCAGGATCCCGAAAGTCGGGACAAGATGACTTCGGCCTTCTTTCGAGGGCCGGAGGCGGGAGGCTCGCTGACACCGGACGCGATTGCCATCGCCGCGGAGGAAATGGGCGTCAAGAAAGCCAGCTATGACACGCTGACTCTGCTAGGCCTGGCGGTCCTCGCCGGAGCCTTCATCGGGCTTGCTGCCATGTTCGCAACGACGACCGTTGCGGGCGCGGATGGAATGTTGCCTTACGGACTCACCCGGCTTCTGGCCGGGTTGAGCTTCTCGCTCGGCCTTATCCTCGTTCTGATTGGCGGATCTCAGCTTTTTACCGGCGACATGTTGATGGTGATGGCCTGGGCAAGCCGCCGTATAGCCACGAGGCGCATGGTCCGCGTCTGGGTGCTGGTCTGGCTTGGCAATCTGGTCGGTGCCGTCTTCATCGCCGGACTGGTGTTCTTCTCGGGTCAATACACATTCGGCAACAATGCGATCGGCATCGCAGCCATGCACTATGCTGAAGCCAAGGCTGCTCTGCCGGTCGTCGAAGCTTTTTCGCTTGGCATTCTCTGCAATATTCTCGTCTGCCTCGCCGTATGGCTGGCCTTGGCCGGACGCTCGGTCGCGGACAGGATCCTCGCCATCGTCTTCCCGGTGACGGCCTTCGTCGCAGCAGGTTTCGAGCACTGCGTCGCCAACATGTATTATCTCAGCCTCGGCCTGATGATCCGTTACGGCGCCCCCGAAAGCTTCTGGACGGCAATCGGCCATGCTCCCGGCGAAATACCGTTGAGTGGTGTTCTCAACAATCTCGCCGTTGTAACTGCCGGCAATTGGGTCGGCGGCGCGCTCCTCGTCGGTGCCGTCTACTGGTTCATCTACCGCCGGCCGGGCAAGCCCGACCATCACTGATCAAAAAGCCGTGGCGCTGGTTACACCCGTTCCAGCGCCACCGCGATCCCCTGCCCCACCCCGACGCACATGGTTGCGAGCGCATAACGCCCATCCCGCCGGGAAAGCTCGAGCGCGGCAGTGCCGGAAATCCTTGCTCCCGACATGCCCAGCGGATGACCGAGGGCAATCGCACCGCCATTCGGATTGATACGGTCGGCATCCTCGGCAAGGCCGAGCGCGCGCAGCACCGCAATCCCTTGCGAGGCAAAGGCCTCGTTCAGCTCGATCACATCGAAATCCAGAGGTGAAAGCTTCAGCATCGCGCAGAGTTTTTGCGTCGCCGGCACCGGCCCTATCCCCATGACGCGCGGCGCAACCCCGGTCGCTGCTCCGCCCATGACACGGGCAATCGGCGTGAGCCCGTATTTCTTTGCAGCAGCTTCCGAGGCGATGATCATAGCCGCCGCACCGTCGTTGACCCCCGAAGCGTTGCCGGCCGTCACCGTGCCGCCGTCCTGCTTGAACGGAGTTCCCAATTTTGCCAGCGCCTCGATCGTCGTTGCCCGCGGGTGCTCATCCTTCGAAACCACGATCGCATCGCCCTTGCGCTGCGGGATGACGACTGGCGTGATCTCGGCCGCAAGACGGCCATTTTCCTGCGCGATCGCCGCTTTCGCCTGGCTGCGAAGCGCAAAGGCGTCCTGATCCGCGCGAAAAATCCCGTATTCTTCCGCCACGTTCTCGGCCGTCTCCGGCATGGAGTCGATGCCGTATTGCTTCTTCATCAGCGGGTTGACGAACCGCCAGCCGATCGTGGTGTCGTGGATCTCGGCATTGCGGGAAAAGGCGCTCTCGGCCTTCGGCAGCACGAATGGCGCGCGGCTCATGCTTTCCACGCCGCCGGCGATCATCAGCTCCGCCTCGCCCGCCTTGATCGCACGGGCCGCGACGATGACTGCATCCATGCCCGAACCGCAAAGCCGGTTCATCGTCGTGCCCGGGACGCTAACCGGCAGGCCCGCGAGAAGTGTGGCCATACGCGCGACATTGCGATTGTCTTCGCCCGCCTGGTTTGCGCAGCCGTAGATGACGTCATCGACGGCATTCCAATCAACCGATACATTCCGCTCGATCAGCGCCCTGATCGGGACTGCTGCCAGATCGTCGGCCCGCACAGAGGCAAGCACCCCGCCGAAACGGCCGATCGGAGTGCGGATATAATCGCAGATGAAGGCGTCAGGCATCAACCGGCTCCCATGATTGAGGAGCCGCAGCCAACACTACCGGCAAATAAATTACAAGCTTCAAATAAATTGAAGCCGTCCCTGCCGCCGATCCGGCAGGGAAAGACCCGTCAGGCTGGCGAACGAGTTCTTTCCTGCGAACCGGCGAAAACGATCAGGAAGAAGACAAACAGCGGGGAGAAGTAGATACGCCCGTCATGCAGCGGAAAGATCGTGAACTTCGCCGCGATGGCAAGCAGCATGGCCAGCAGCAGAACCTGCCGGCGCCGATCCGCCAGGATTTGCCGGAAATAGAAATATCCCCCGCAACCGAGCGCCAGGACATAGGCCGCAAGCCACGTATTCAGGAACAGCGAGCGATAGATGTTCAGGGCAATTGCCTTGAAATAGACCGCAAGCGAGAACGCCGGCTCGAAACCCGTCATATCCTCCTGGATCTGATAGGTCGAGAACCAGAAATGCGGCCACCAGCCGGTGGGATGCAGGCTCTGGCTGATGACGATGTAGATAGCAAGGCAGAAGGCGAAGGTCACGGCAAAGACGAGAGCATTTCGGTCGCGCAGGAACCACGCACAGGCCATCACCACGCCGGCAACCGCCACCTGATCCGGGCGCACCAGAACGGCGGCGACCAGAAGCACCGATCCGAGCACGTCCCTTTTGCGGTCATAACCCAGGAGCGCTGCGACGAGCAGCGAATTGCCCAGAAAATCCGGCTGCTGGGTAACCGCAAACCCCTGAAACTGCAGGAGGAAAAGCAGACCTATGACGAGCGGTGCATAACCCGAGAGCTGCGTCGATCTCAGCCACAGGCCGATCGACACGACGAGAATCACCAGCGCTACGCCATTGATGATATCGAAGGCGGCAAGCGGGCCAAAGATTGGGATCAGCCCCTTCAGAAGAAGCACATAAAGCCACTTCACCTCATACATGCCAACCATCGACAGAAACGCATTCGGGTCGGCAAACTGGCGGATACGGTAAGGGTCGACCTGTGTCAGCGCGGCAAAATCCGCGGCGGGCACCGCATCGCGAACGGTTGAATAGGCATAGGCATGGATCTGGGCGGCATCTCCACCCATCCGGTCGAGAACCGTGGTGGCAAGATAAGCGAGCGTATCCCAGTTATAGATCGGTCGGAAATGCCAGAGCCCCACCATCATCGCCGCAAAACCGGCAAGCGCGAAAATGGAGATGAGGCCCGCATACCGCCAGTAGATCGCGTTGATTGCGGAAAACAGGGTACGGATCACCCCGCGCGCGACATCCCGCAGATCGGCTTTCGAGCCGATCTGCCCACCCATGAGCTTTTCCTCGTTCCTGACTTCGGCCACGTCACTTCACCTGCGCCGCGACGAAATCCTTGACGATCCGGACGATGCCGCGGGACATGACCTCGTCCAGCGCCGTGATGAAATCGTCCACGTGGCTCTTCTCGCAGATCAGCGGCGGTTCAAGGCGAATGACGTTACGATTGTATTCGGTAAACGCCACCAGCACACCGTGATCTCGCAAGAGATGGCTGCCGATGAAGCCGGGAAGCGACCCCTTCAGCTTGTCGTCCAGCATCGCTACGACCGGGCGCAGTACCAGCGGCATGGTCTTCGACAGGTCGTGGAACTCGATGCCGATCATCATGCCCTGTCCGCGCACGTCTTTCAGAAGCGACGGATAACGGACCTGAAGTTCCTTCAGGCGGGACAGCAGGTAATCGCCCGTGTTCGCCGAATTGTCGATCAGGTGCTCGTCGTAAAGCACGTTCATTGCCTCGATCGCCGTAACGCAGGCTTCGCCGATGCCGCCGAAAGTCGCCATCGCATGGATCATCGCCGTCTTCGGCGTGCCATAGGCCTTCATGTAGACGTCACGCTTGGCGATCATCGCGCCGACGGCCGACTTGCCGCCGCCGAGCGATTTCGCCAGCGCCGTTACGTCCGGCACGACGCCGTGATGCTCGAATGCATAGAACTTGCCAGTACGGCCGAAACCGCACTGCACTTCGTCGGCGACCCACAGAACGCCATACTTGTCGCAGAGTTCACGCAACCGCTGCCAGAAGGCCGTATCGGCCTGGATGATTCCGCCGCCGCCCTGCACCGTTTCCAAGACGATGACACCGATTTCCGGATCCGTGCGGAAAGCGATCTCGATCGCGTCGATATCGCCGAACGGCACTTTCACGGTGTTGTCGACCAGCTTGAACTCGCCGCGATAAAGCGCTCCGTCGGTGATCGACAAGACACCCTTGGTCTTTCCGTGGAAGGAGTTTTCCGCATAGACGATCTTCGGCCGCTTCGACCCGGCGGCACGTTCGGCCACCTTGATGGCCGCTTCCATCGCTTCCGAACCGGAAGAGCCGAGGAAGACCATGTCGAGTTCGCCCGGCGAGCAGGCCGCGAGGTTGTGGGCCAGCGCCGTCGCATATTGCGACATGAAGGCAATGGCGATTTCCTGCCGGTTCTCGTCCTGGAACTTGCGACGTGCATCAAGTACGCGTTTGTGGTTGTGGCCGAGCGCCAGCGAGCCGAAGCCACCGAAGAAATCGAGGATCTTGCGGCCGTTCTGGTCGTAATAATACATGCCCTCGGCACGCTCGATCTTCACCTTGTGGAAGCCAAGGAGCTTCATGAAGTGAAGCTGGCCGGGATTGAGATGCCGGATGAAAAGATCCGTCATCTTCGCCACGTCGAGCGCCTTCGCTTCCTCGACCGACAGAAGCGCCGGCTTGGCGACCGGCTCGCGCACCGGGTTGGCGGAAATATCGATCATCGCATCGTCATTGTTCAGGCTGACTACAGTGGCCATCGTTCTTTCCCCTTCAAGCTGCCTTGGCGTGAGCGACATTGTCCTGCGAACCGCCGGCAAGTCCCTTGCGATATTCGGAATAGGCGGCGATCAGCATGTCCTCGTCGCGATATTGCGGCACCCAGCCGAGCTCTCGCTCGCCCTTGGATACGTCGAGAACGCACATTTCGTCGGCGATCAGATATTGTTCCGGATCCATGATCGGCATGTTGATCAGGTCGAACAGGTCGAGCGTACGCTTTACCGCCCAGGCGGGCGTCGGCAGCAGGATCGACTTCGAACCGGCATGCTTCACCAGATCGCCAAGCAGCTTGCGCACCGGCGGCGGATTGAGCGAACCGAGATTGTAGACCTCGTTCGGCACGCCGGCGGTAAAGGCCGCATGGGCCGCAGAAGCGCAGTCGAAGACCGAGATGAACTGGTACGGGTTCTTGCCCGAGCCGATCATCGGCACCGGCAGGTTATTGTCGATCAGCTTGAACAGCTTCGACAGGATGCCGAGACGACCGGGACCGATGATGAGACGCGGGCGAAACAGCGAGATATTCATGCCGCGCTTGCGCCATTCGACCGCCAGCTCTTCGGTCTTCAGCTTGGAAAGCCCGTATTCGCCGAGCGGCGCGACGGGATGCTCTTCCGTCTGTGGCCAGACGAAGGTGTGGCCATAGACCATATCGGTGGTGAAATGGACGAGCGATTTCGCACCCGCCTGATCCATCGCCTTGATGATGTTCTCGGTACCGTAATAGTTGACCGGAAAGAAGAAATCGTGCCGCTTGGCGCGCACCTGCAAGGGCGACAGCATCTTGGCCGAGAGATTGTAGACCATGTCGTCGGCCTTGATGCCGACCCGGGTGATCGAGGCGGGATCGGTCACGTCGACGTTTTCGAAGCGGATCTCCCCATAATGCGGCAGATCGCTCTTGGCGATATCGGCGACGATAACCTCGTGGCCTTCAGCCTGCAGTCTCGGCGCAAGATGACGCCCGACGAAACCGTCACCGCCGAAAATGATATGTCTCATGGTTTAAATCCCCGTCGTTCTGTCGGTTCTAAAGCTGGTTGGTCAGGAATTGGCGCGTTCGATGGACGCCGTCTGGTCTGGTACTTGCCTGTGCCCGCTCTGCGCGATCAACACCGTGCCGACGCAGATGAAGGCGATGCCGGCAATCTTCATGGCGCCGAGCTCTTCCTTGAACAGCAGCCACGCCAGAACCGCGACCGCGACATAGGCAAGGCTGAGGAACGGATAGGCGAAGGAGAGATCGACCTTGCTCAGCACATAGAGATGCGACGCCATCGAGATGACGAAGGTGGCGAGCCCGAAGAAGACCCAGGGGTTGAAGACGATCTGAAAGATCCGCTGGATCATCGTATCGGCGGAGAAGCTCAGTGGTCCCAGCGACAGCATGCCCTGTTTCAGCAGCAATTGCGCAGCCGCATTGGTCAGCACCGTGAAAAGGATGAACGGAATGTATTTCATGGGCGTCCTCGTGGGTGATCCGTGGCAAGCGCCGTCCGGCGCCAGAAATCGGAGCAGAAACTTTCGTCGCGCAGCTTTTCCAGCTGCAGCCATTGCGGAAAGCCGGCCCTGAACACGTCCGCGCTCATGCGACTGTCCTTGTACGGGTTGACCCGTCCGCCGGCATCGAGCGTCATCCGGTCGAGACGCGTCAGCAGCGCCAGCGTCTTCTCCCCGTGATTGGGAAAATCCATTGTCAGCGTGTAGCCCGGGCGCGGAAACGACATGAAGCCCGCTGAAGGCACATCGCCGAAACGCTTCAGGACGGTGAGGAAGGACGACAATCCCGCCCTGCGGCTTGCCTCGAGCATGGCCGGAATGACCGAGCGACCGGCTTCGAACGGAATGACGCTCTGGTGCTGGAAAAGGCCCCTCGGCCCATAAAGCCGGTTCCAGTCTCCGACACCGTCGAGCGGATAGAAAAACTTGCCGTAGCCGGCCAGATGCGGCGCGGACTTCAGCCTGTTGACGGTGAAATAGGCCGTATTGAAAAGCCCCAGGCTCACCCGGTTCAGCGCCGAAAACGGCAGCTCGAACGGAACGCGGATCTTCGCTTTGACGCCCTCGGTGCGGAAATTGCCGTTATCCGCGTGATTGCCGGTAATCAGCACGCCGCGACCAGCAGATCGCCCGGAGGCAAGCTGATCCAGCCACGCGACGGAATACTCGTTTTCGGCGTCTGCAGCAGCGGCAAGATCGAAATAACCGTCGAGGCTGGAAAAGGCGGTCACCCTTTCGTCGATATCGAGCGAACCGACCTTCATCAGCTTCACGCGCGCCGACAGGATCAATCCCGTTAGGCCAAGGCCGCCGATCGTCGCGGAGAACAACTCCGGATTGTCCGTCGTGCTGCAGTGATAGGTGCGGCCGTCGGAACGCAGCAGTTCGAAGCTTTCGACATGGCGGCCGAACGTGCCGCGAACATGATGGTTCTTGCCGTGAACGTCATTGGCGATTGAGCCGCCGAGCGTGACGAAACGCGTCCCCGGCGTCACGGGCAGGAAAAAACCGTGGGGAGCGATATAGGCGATCAGCTCTTCTAGCGAAATACCAGCTTGCGCCTCCACGACGCCTGCTTCGACATCGAAACCGATCACGGCCTGCTGCTGTCGCATCGGCACGAGCGCCCCGGCATCGTTGTGGCAGCTGTCGCCATAGGATTTGCCATTGCCGAAAGCCAGCAGGCCGGATTGCCCGGCCATACCGCCACGCAATGCCTGCACAGCCTGTTCAAAGGCGATTGCCTGCCTGGAATGGCGGCTGATGCGACCGAAACTGTTGAGGCTCGCCTGCATCACAGCACACTCGCTGCAATGAAGAGCACGACACCGGCCACAATGACCAACTGGCTGCGCCAATCGGTTGCGATGAAAACGACCGGATCGTCGTCCAACTCCTTGCGATACGCCAGGATCCAGATGCGGACATTGATGTAGAGAACCATCGGCACGAGCGGCCAGATCACCCAGGGCTCGCTATAAAGCGTCCGGATGTCTTCCGACTGGATGTAGAGGGCAAGAACCATCGCGGCAGCGAATGCGGAAGAGACGCCGCTCTGTGCAACGATATGGATATCCTCAGGACGATAGCCTCGTCCGGCAATCCTGTCTCCCACGTCAGCCGTCGTATAACGCAGTTCGACATAACGCTTCACAAGTGCCAGCGACAGGAAGAAGAACAGTCCGAAGGCGATCAGCCAGAACGAAAGTGGCAGATCGGTCGCCGCCTTGCCGCCGAGAATGCGCAGGGCATAGAGCCCTGCAAGGCAAAGCACATCGATCAGCAGCATCCGCTTCAAGGCCAGCGAGTAGGCAGTGGTCACCACCAGATAGAGAACGATGACCGCGGCGAACTGCAAAGGCAGCAACGAGCAGATTGCCGCCGTCGCGACGAGGAGCAGCGCGGAAACCGTAAGGCCGTAGGGAATGGAGATGGCGCCGCTTGCGAAAGGCCGGTTCCGCTTGGTCGGGTGCTGTCGGTCGAGCGGCAGGTCGAGAATGTCATTGATGATGTAGATGGCGGATGCCGAAAACGAAAAAGCCACCATGGCCAACGTTGTCGCGATGAAAGTCTCCGGCTGGAAGATCGTGTGCGCGAGCACCGGAGAGGCGAAAACCAGGAAATTCTTCAGCCACTGATGCACGCGCAGCATCTTGATATAGGTCTTCAAATCAGCACGCTTGGCATCGAAACGCATCGAGGAATGGGCTTTTTGATATCGATCCGCCGCCGCATCCGGAGCGACCACGATAGCATTGCGCGCAATCTGGAAGACCGCGATATCCGCACGGTCGTTCCCGGCATAATCGAAGCCCTGCGCCCCGTAGAGTTTCGACAGCAACGCGGCTTTGCGATGCGAGGCGAGGTTTGTCGTCTCGTCCGTATGATAGACGGCGGTGAACAGGCCGAGATGTGCAGCCACCGCCTTGGCGAAAGGTTCCGCCGCCGCCGTTACGAGGATGAGGTCGCGTCCCCTCACACGCTCCGCCCGCAGATAGGAGACGAAATCCTCGCGATAGGGCAAATGGCTGGCATCGAACGCGACACGACGCGCGATTTCCGTCTTCAGGCGCGCCTTGCCCGAAAGCAGCCAGAGCGGCAGGAGAAACAGATAGAGCGGATTTGCTCTCAACAGCTGGAAAACGCTTTCCCACAACAGATCGGTCGAAATCAGCGTTCCGTCCAGATCGACCGCCAGGGGCATGTCAACGATGTTTTGTAAGCGCACATTCATTGTCGATATGGTCCCTCAGCCGATAGCAGGAACGTCATGGCGCCCGGAAGAGAGAGCTTCACTCAATCTCAGCGCCCGACAAAGGTCAGGCAGCTTTCCACGGCATTTGACATTCGACCGCAACCAAACATTGCATTACGGCTGCCCGGAAAATATGCCGCAACCAAGAATGAGCGGTTAATAACATTAGGTCTTGCTCCGGTTTGGAGCGCGTTTTTAACGGCAATTTCGATTAGGGTTTAGAATTCACTGGGAGGCGTTGCTAATGAAGCGTTACCCGGCATCCGACAATTATTCGGAAAACGACCATTATATTCTATGCAGCGTGCGATTTCGCCTCAATCTACTACAACCGCACCATTCACGGACAGAACTGCCGCAGGTTGAAGCATGGTTTATGATTTGTAAGACTGGGCTTGAGGCATGCTGTTTCTGATCTACGCAGGAGTAGTAAACCGCTCGATCGCGTCCATCAGCGGCTTTGCCTTGTAGTCGCGGTCCAGAGGCAGGGGACGGTTCGGGCTTCCGTCTTCACGGGTGAACCACGTCGGCACCCATGTATAGCGATCGGTAATCCCCCAGGTCAGGATCGCCGTCGGCTGGTTGGCATCGGAAATCGCCTGCAGGAGGTCGGTCGCCCGTCCGGCAATCACCTCGTCACGCTGCTTTTCGTCGGATGGCAGGAGATTGTCGATCACGTCAAGCTCCGTGACCAGCACATCGACATCCATCGCCTTGAGTTCGGCGACGAAGGACGAGACGCCTTCCTTGTCGATCTCATGCTGCCCTTTCAGATGCGCCTGAAAACCGACCGCATGGATCGGGGCGCCGCGGTCACGAAGATCGCGCACGACCCGCAGAAGCGCATTCCGGCGGTTCTTGAAGTACTCGCCGACACATTCGATATCATATTCGTTGATGACGAGCTGAACCTGCGGATCAGTTTCCGCTGCCCGGCGAAACGCGGTTTCGATATATCCCTTGCCCATATTTTCGAGCCAGAGATTGGGCCTCAGATAGTCTGAACCGCGTGGATCGTCGGCAATTGCCTCGTTGATGACGTCCCAGCTGGGGATCCGCCCCTTGTAGTTTCCCACGACCGTGTGGATATGCTTGGTCAGTGCTTTTTCGGAAGCTTTCCCGCCGCGAATGGACTTGGTCCATTCGGGCATAGCTGCATACCAGATCAGCGTGTGACCGCGCATCTTCATGCCGTTCTGGTCGGCAAAAGACAGCAGCTTGTCGCCATAGTAGAAATCGAACCGATCCTCCGAAGGTCTCAGCGTCTCCCACTTCAACACGCCCTCCGGGACGATCAACTGGCAGCGGTCGATAAGCGCGGTGCGATACTCGAAATCATCGACAAGAGCATCGCCCCGTACCGCCGAGCCATAGGGTATGCGCCGCGGCGGTGCGGCCGACTGGACGGCGGGCACCTGAAGCGCTGCGTTTGCCGCGACGGCAAGACCACCCTGAACGAAATCCCGTCTGCGCATGGATTTTTCCCGTCTGGATCGAAAGAAGGCCGGCTGATCATCTTTGCCGGAAGCATGGCGCGCAGGCTAAACGCGAGGCATTATGATAATATTACATCGCCTGACAAATGTTCTTTACCGGCTGTTAACGTATAAGGGTTTCCTGTTGCAGTGAACCACGGTTACACAAGCACGACAGGACCGATTACCTTGAAGCAGGCAGAGGCAGTTTCCCAGGCCGCAGTAGTATCGGCGGTGCGGGCCGACCTCGCCACCTGGAGCTTGGGCTCAGTGGTCCTGTTGCTGCTCTTCTGCTATTTCTGGATCGGCCTTACACCCTTTGCCCATTCGGACGGCAAGGGCGGCCTGCCGCCCACCGGCAACCTCTTCAACCAGATCGCCATTGTCGTCCTTTTTACCATCGCCATTGCAAACCTGTGGCGCAATCCGGGCAGAAACGCACTTTTCAGCCCGCACGCGCTGCTTTTGCTGATCCTGTTCTGGTTTTGCTTGGTCTCGCTCTTCTCCTTCGATCCGGCGACGGCATTTCGACGGATTGTCTACGCATTTCTCGTCTGTGGTTGTGCGAATGCCGCACTTCTGTTGCCGCGGGACAGCCGCGACTTCGCAAGGGTGCTCGCCATCGGGACGATCGTGGTCCTGCTGCTCAACTATTTCGCCGTGCTGGCAATTCCGTCCGTCGGCGTCCATGGTACAAATGAAGTCGAAGCAGCGCTGGCCGGTGACTGGCGCGGGATTTTCGGACACAAGAATGCCGCCGCCGCAGGCATGGTCTATCTCGTCCTGCTCGGTCTTTACCTGCGCAAGGCATCCTATCCGCGTCTGGGCTCGCTCGTGGCTGTGCTCGCAACGGTTTTTCTTCTCTTCGCCGGCGGCAAGACCGCCACTGCAATGCTTCCAACCGTTCTGTTGATCGGATGGTTGTTCGAACATTGCAAACCGTTGCGTGGCTTGCTGACAGTTGGCCTCGTCATCGCCATGAACGTCATTCTCATCGGGCTTTCAAGCTCGCCTTCCATCAGTTCGCTGCTGGCAAGCCTCGGGATCGACGCAACATTCACAGGAAGAAGCGCGATCTGGGCTTTCGCCCTTGCCCGCGTTTCGGAAGCCCCGATCATCGGTTATGGGTTCGAACTGCTTTGGGGCAGCCAATTCCTCCACAACGTCACGACGGAATCCTGGGCCTATCTCGCCGCCCATTCGCACAATTCGTTCCTTGAAACGCTGCTGAATGGCGGCTTCCCGGCCCTCATATTGATGATTGTCTGGCTTCTCATCCTGCCGCTCAGGGATGCGGGTAAGGCCTTCGCTACCCACAACGATCCGGCGCTGAGCCGTCTTTTCCTGCGCATCTGGATCTTCTCTATTTTTCTCGCCGGGCTGGAGAACCTCTTCTTCGTCAACAATGGCCCGCTGTGGTTCACCATGCTCATCGCTGTGTTCGGGCTCAGATTACAGGCCGCCGCCAGCCTGCAGTCGCGGCAGGCATGATACCGGCGCCGGAGGCGCCCACCCGATATTAACTGAAAGCCCAACATACATTTGTATTCGCTGATTTCCTTTCGTATTGAACCACGTGACGATGAGCGCGCGGACGCCCCACACGAACGCGACACAGAACCGGAGAACCAGGCGTGCAGGACGAAAGCAGAGCTTCGGTAGAGGCCGTCATTTGCATTCCGACCTTTCGCCGGCCGGATGGCGTGGCACATACGCTCCAATCGCTGCTGGCACAGCAGGGCGACGTGAATTTCGCAATCGTCGTTGTCGAAAATGACGCCGAAAAGCCGGTGGGCGCCGCCTGTGCGCATGAAATGCTCGATGGTTCCGGTATCCCCTCTGCCGTGGCGATCGAGGCCCGTCAGGGCAATTGTCATGCCATCAACCGCGCATTCACGGAGGCCCGCGAGCGTTTTCCGTCTGCGAATTACTTCCTGATGATCGACGATGACGAGATCGCCAGCGCCGACTGGCTGAGCAGGATGGTCTCAACGGCGCGCACCACCGGCGCCAGCATCGTCGGCGGCCCGGTCATCCGGCAATTCGATGTGCCGGTATCGCAATCCGTCAGCCGGCATCCACTCTACGGTTTCATCAACGGGCCGACGCGGCAGGTGCCCGCCATTCACGGCACGGGCAATTGCCTCATCCATCGCGATGTTTTCACGAGTCTGGAGCCGACCCTTTTCGACGTCGCCTTCAACTTCCTCGGCGGCGGCGACATGGATTTCTTTGCCCGCGCCCACGCTGCCGGTTTCACATTCTGGTGGTGCGAGGAGGCGGTCATTCATGAGACCGTAGCAGCTGACCGCACGAGCGCCAGATGGCTCATGCGCCGGTCGATCCGGACCGGGAGCATCAACTACGTCATCGACAGAAAACGGATGACGGGACCTGCCGCGATCGCCAGGCTTCAGGCCAAAAACGTCATTTCGTTGGGTCTCAGCATCTTCAAGGCGATCGGCCTTCTGGCCCGTACCAGACGCCTGCTTCCGGCCACGCATCCGGTGTTGATGTCGATCGGCAGGGTAACGGCAAGCTTCGGCTTCCTTCCGGTGCCCTACAAAGCCAGCGAAATCCCGCAGGCCGAAAGACAACCGGAGTTACCGGCCGGCCATCACATCACCGAAAGCTGATTTTGGACTGGTCATGCCGTGCGCTGCTTTTGCGGCTCCGGCTCGGTCTCGGCTGACCGGGATGCACGCGCTACACTTTTCTGCGCCTTGAAAAGCGCGCGCCAGGCAAGGATGGCGATCACGATCTCCAGCAGATAGGTCGTGGCGATCACACCGCTGACACTGGCGTAATAGGCAGCCAGTGCCACGAGTCCTGCGCCGACAATATTCGACACATTGAGAATTTTCGCCCGTACATTTTGAAGGCTGGACGCACCGAGCGCCTCGAAGGCGGTTGCGCTGATCGCAATCGGAATGACCGCCCAGCACAGGGCGCGGGTCATCCAGGACAGCGAAATATAGTCATGCCCGAATAGACGCGGCAGCCACGGGGTAATGATCCAGACGAACAGGCCGGCGGCGATGCCGATCCCGGTCGTCAGGACCAGCATCTGCCTGGCACGTCCCAGAACGGCCCCTATGCCGCTCAGGGCCGCGGCAGCGTAACTGGGGTAGACGATCCGGTTGAGCGCTTCGACCGCCATATAGGAGGCTTCCGTCAACCGGCGCGCGATCGAATAGCTGCCGACGATCTCCGGCCCGGCAACCGCACTCAGGACGAGAATGTCGGCATTGCTGCGGCCGGCCTTGAAGAAGAACTGGCTGGCAAACATGATGCCGATCGGCACCTCTTCACGAACGATCCTGAATTTCGGCCTGCCCAGCCGCCGTATCGCGATCAGCGCGATGACCGCGACGACCGCATGTGCGGCAAAATTCCAGACCGCCCATTCCGCCACCGTGGTGATGTTGAAGACGAGGCAGCTGACAATCGCCGCCGCCATGCGCAGCACCGCAAACAGGAACTCGATCCGGTTGGCGACCGAAAAGCGCGAATGCGCGATGTAGCTGTTGGTGGCAAGCCAGATGATCTTCAACAGGATGATATTGGTGAACAGGATGAGCGCCGTGGCGACGAGCGTCGTCAGCAGCTGATCCGAAACCGGAAACAGCAGCGGAATAGCGATCATGCCGGCGATGACCAGGACTACGCCCGAGACGAGATTGAGAATATGAACGTGCCCGAGCATGTCGGGATAAAAGCCGGGTTCCTGCGCGACGCGCCGTACAAGCGATTCCTGCGACCCCAGACCGCAGACCTGAATGCCGAGATTGGTCAGCGCGGTGATGGTCGCATTGAGCGCGAACTGTTCAGGACCAAGATGACGGGCAAGCAGTGCGAAGGTCAACAGCATGGTGACGCTCGATGCGAGTAAGGCCCCGCTCGATCCGACATAGGATCCGAGATGACGGGCGAACTGCCGGAATTCGTGCCTGGATCTCAGTCCCACTCGCTACCTCCAACCGGCGACCTTTATTTCGAAGGTCTGCATGCCGGTGCGGCTGTCTATCCTTGGATATTCGCACCGGCCAGCACTATGCATCAACGGGATTAACGGAGCCTTAGGTCGAAGCTTGGCAGTCTGTGCTCTCCTGCCCCCGGAGCCATGATACCGTATGACCGCCACAGTCAGTCTCGTTACGCCAAGTTATTTTCGGGACTTTGAGTCATGTCGCCTTCTCTGCGATTCGATCGATGCCTTCGTCACCGGTTACGATCGGCATTATCTGCTCGTTGCCGACAGTGACCTTGAGCTTTTCTCGCAGCTCGGCAACGAAAGGCGGCTGGTGCTACCCGATTCCGTGCTGCTGCCGGATACCTTGCATGCACTTCCAGGCTTCCTGAAATGGAAAGGCCGTCAATATTATTGGTCGCCCGGTGCCGGATTGCCGGTCTACGGCTGGCACGTGCAGCAATTGCGAAAACTCGCGATGGCGCTTCTGCAATCCTGCGAACGGGTCATGTGCATCGATTCCGACAATTGCTTTGTACGACCCTTCGATGCCGGAAGGATTGCCGGTGACCTGCTTTCGCCCCTTTATGCCGATCTCGGCGGCGTCAACGACACGCGCCCGAACCATGTCATCTGGCAGAAGAACGCCTATCGCCTCATCGATGCACAGGAACCGCCCCTGCCCGGCGATGACTATATCGGCCAGATGATCGTCTGGGATCGCGAAAGCCTGAGCACTATCATCGACAGGATAGAAGCCGTAACCGGTCTCCCCTGGTGGAAGGCGGCCTGCAAGGCGCGGGATTTTTCCGAATACATTCTCTACGGCGTTGGTGTCGCCAGCAACCCTTCACTGATGGGCCGCCACCGGATCGTCGAGCAGAGCCTTTGCGCCACCTATTGGAGCGGACCGGCACTGGATGAGGCAGGCATCGGAAAGCTGATCGACGGCATGGGCGACAATCAATACGCAATCGCCATCCAGTCACATACGCTGACCGAACCTTCCCTGATCCGGCGTGTCGCGCTGACCCGCCATCTTTGGAGTTAAAGCAAGGCTTCGCGTGATCGGGCCTGCGACCGATCCGCGTCGTGAACACCGTCGAGTTCACCGATGATCGCGTTCCAGAGCGAGGTGATCTCGACATCGATGTTGAACGGTGGCGGCACGCGTCCGATCACGTCTCGGACGGCCTTCGCCATCGCCGGGACATCCGCGTCATGCTGGCAAACGACGATATTTCCGTTTTGGATGAGGGCCTGGAACAGCCCGTGATGGTCCAGGCCCGCCGGATCGGCCGACGCGTTGGTGACGACGATCCGACCGCAGAGCGCTGCCGCCAGCACGCTGCCGCGCCGCGCGGTCAGGCCTTCCGAAAACCTGTAGCAGAAGATATCGACCTCGCGGCACGCCGCAAAAACCTCCTCGTCGGTGGCCAGATAGCCCGTCACCATGACCCGGTCGCCGAGACCGAGCGCCTCGACCCGATTGCGGAAATCCTCCTCGACATTGTCCATGCCCTTTATGAAGGAGCCGACGAAGGCAACCGCAACGTCCTGGCCTTCATCCAGGAGCACCCGAGCGATCGCGAGAAGTTCGGCGCAATTTTTCCTGGGGTAGATCGAGCCGAACTGGCCGATGATCGTCCGCCCTCCGGCACGCAACGCGCGAATGGCAAGCGCCGCCGGCCCCGCCTCTTCATGCCCGCTGGGAAGGAGGTTGGGCGGAATGGGAATGATGGCGGTCGATTTTCGACCCACGGGATAGCGGCTCTCCAGCCATTCCCGCCGCACTTCCGGCGCGGAAAACAGGATGGAGTCGGCAAGCAAGATGACCGGCCACAGGATCAGCCGCCGTTTCCAGTCGAGGCTCGCCCACTCATGCAGGACGACGATCACCCGCTTGCGCTTCAGTTTCGCCAGCGCTGCAGCCGCGAATGGCTCTACAAGTCGTTTTTTCCAGGCGACGATGGGAAAGTTGAAGACAATAGCATCGGCATCCGCCAGACGGTTCGAAAAGCGGCGGAGATCTCCGTCCAGAACATCGCTGATAGCACGCGAACCCAGCCGGGAGGCAAGGTTGCGGGTAAAGGCCTCCACACCACAGACGGTCGTGGCATCGGATCTAAGCACGAGGTAACGCGTCAATGTCAGCGATCCATCCAGTTCGGGAAAGGGCTTCAACCAGAGCCGATAATTCTTAAACTTTTGCGCCTAGTCTGAGGAGCCCTGTACCAATAAACGCTCGCCAGCTCATTCTTCAGGGGCATGGTTTACCGCTTATTAGCGTAGATAGAGTTTCATTGGCAGCGAAAGGCAGGTCCGGCCCCATGTATGCCATGCTAAGACCACCAAAGTTTCTTCGACGAGACGCGGCTTCGAACAAGGCCGGCGCCGCTGAGGACAATCGTGTCCCCGCGCCCGGCCAGCCGTCGCTTCTCTCCTATCTCGGGTCGGACGAAGAGACCCGGACCGCCTCATCGCCGGCACGACCTGCGCCGCAACCGACACCATTTCCGGCACAATGGCCGGATATCAGTGCGGGAACGGTGCTCGCCTGGCTCTGGGCCGGCAAGTGGGTCGTGCTGCTGTTCATCATCCTCGGCGCTCTCGCCGGATATGGCTTCGGTAATTTTTCCAAGCCGAAATTTACCGTCGGCTCGCAGATCTTCATCGATCCGGCCAGCCTGAGAGTGGTCGATGACGACATCTTTACGTCGAATACGCAGCTCGACATGCAGATCTACGATGTCGAAAGCAAGCTGCGGATCCTGACATCCGCCAACGTGCTCAACAGCGTGATCGATGCTCTCCGTCTCGATCAGGATACGGAATTCACCGACGAGACGTCGGATGGCGCCCAGTCCGCCCGCCTCGATGCGCTGCGGGCGCTGGAAAAACATGTTCTTGCAAAACGCGAGGAAAACTCTTTCGTCGTCAATCTGGATGTCTGGAGTGAATCGGCGCCCAAGGCGCTGGAGATCGCAAACTCCATCATCACCAATTTCCAGGACGAATTGGTCAAGGCGCAGGCCGACGGCGCGGGCCGGGCCGCCACAGAGCTTTTTTCCCGCCTCGATGCGTTGAAGAACGAAGTGGCTGTCGCCGACGATGCCGTGCAGAAATTCAAGCGCGAGCACAACATCCTCTCGAGCGACGGCGAACTCGTCAGCAGCATCGTCGCGAACCAGACCAACACCCAACTCGTCGATGCCCAGGCCCGGGTCATCAGGGCACGAAGCCGCTATCAGGAACTATCGACAGGCAACATGGACAACCGCCTGGACAGCGCCTCGATCGAATCCCAGACTATGACCGCGCTGCGGACCCAATACGCAGCGGTAAAACGGGAGCTCGACGCGCAATCCGCGGTCTTCGGCGCAAGACATCCGAGAATTTCTGCAATGCGACCGCAATTGGAAGCGATCCAGGCCCAGATAACGGCTGAGCAGAGCCGTATCCTCACCGCCGCCAGATCGGAACTGGCGCAGGCGGAGGCCTCATTGATGGCGCAGCAGACACAGGCGAATACGATGAAATCGGTCGTCTTCGGAGACAACGATTCCCTCGTGCAGCTCCGTCAGCTGGAACGTGAAGTGGAATCCAAAACCACCATCTATCAGGCCTTCATGGGGCGCGCCAAACAGATCGCCGAACGCCAGCAGATCAACACCAACAATGTCAGGGTGATCTCGCCCCCGACCATTCCGAAGACCCGCAGCTATCCGCCGCGCACGCTTTACCTGACCGCGGGCGGTCTGTTCGGAGGCTTCGTTCTTGGCTGCATGCTTGCCGTCGGTCTCGGGTTAATGGGCCTAATTTTCAGACGATCTGGAGACGAACAGCGGGTCTGAGGCATCAATGACGAACGGCGCCGCAAAGGCGAGGGATTAATTCTCGTCAACAGTTATGGGATCGTGCGACCGTTATCGCGAGTAGCGCAGCAATGCGTAGACGGCGACGGGATTGGTCAGCATGTAGCGAAGCGTCAGGCGCCTCGGCTCGTTATACATCCGGTAGGCCCATTCCAGTCCGCGCCGCTGCATCCACATCGGTGCGCGGGGGTTTTTGCCCGAGAGGAAATCGAACAGACCGCCCGATGTCTTGATCACGCCGACACCACGCAGCTTATCCAGATTACGGCTGACGAATTTCTGCTCGAACGGAAAGCCAAGGCCGATCCAGAGGATATCCGGACGCTTGGCGCGAATGTCCGCAACGATCTCGTCTTCCTCTTCCGGCCGGAAATAGCCGTTGCGACGCCCGACGAAACGCAGGCGCGGATAGAGCGCCTGCATCGCGTCCACCGCCTTGGCGCTGACCTCTTCGCTTCCACCGAGAAAATAGAAGGTGACGTTTTCGCCCTGCGCCCGTTCGGCAACAGCGTGGACAAGGTCGGTCGTCGCCACGCGTTCAGGTAGCGCGGTCTTGCAGAGAAGCTTCGAGCACTGAACCATGGGCATGCCATCGGCATGGATCTGGTCCGCCGCAAGCACGAGTTTCATGAATTCGGGATTGCGGACGCACATGGCCAGAACCTGGCCGTTTGCCGAAGTCGAATAAAAGGGAAGATTATTCTGGCCACGCGCGCGAAGTGCCTGCCCGATGAAACCGGCCGCTGCTTCGTCAATGGTCGAACGCACGATCGGCAGGCCGCCCAGCACCACATGGGGCCAGTCAGCCATCCCGGAAACTTTCATGTCGTCCGCTTCAAGGGCCGTAGAGAGCAAAGCAAAACATCCGCTGCGTTATAAAGACATACTGTCCTCTACGTGACCAAGCACGAAACCGACGTATCATTCAAATACAAATGAAGAAAATGGTTACGATAAATTTCCAGTAATACAATAAATACTTAATATAATTTTATTAAAATTGAATATACTCTGGAAACGAGCCGTTAAATTTGATGCAACCCTGCTGCCTGCCGTTGTGGACCAATTACATATTCAAAAACGGATTTCCTGAGCAGGCGTGATCCGAAGCTTTCCCCCTGGCGCTTCAACCCAGGTTTGCAGTACCTCACGAATCACTTATATATCTAGCGAATCTAAGTGCTTGGGAGCCTTTCTCCAGCCAGTGGTGTCGCGTAGGCCGGTTCAGCTTTCGATTGTCGGTCTATGGAGACTAGATGCGTTCAAGTCGCACCATCAAACTCGGCCTATTGATAGCGGCTGCCCTGATCCAGACGGCCTGCAGCCAGACATCCCACAAGAATGTCGCCCAGAGGCAGCAGGCCGAAAAAGCGCAGGCGCTTGCGGCATCGGCTCCAAAACCCTCGCCCGAGGTGACGGGGTCGATAAAAGCCGCGCCGATTACCGACATAGAAAGCGCAGTCCGTCGCGTTGTCGGCTGGCATCCCTCGATCCAGGAGGCCGCGGGGCGTATCCGGCAGCAGAACGAGCTGATCGCGGATGCAAGATCGGGATATCTGCCGTCCGTGGGAGGCGGCCTCGACCTTGCCGCACAGAAAGGTGACAGCGGAGAATGGTCGCCGAAGTTCAATGCCACCGCCAGCCAGATGATCTACGATTTCGGCAAGGTGTCAGGCCGGGTCGAGGCGGAATCCGCCATTTCCGACGTGCGCCGGGCAGAATTCCTTGCCACGGTCGACGATACGATCCGCGAAACCGTACTGGCCTCCGTGGAGGTCATGCGCAACTCGAGACTTGCAGCCGTTGCAAGGGAACAGGTGAAAGACGTCTCCGCCATCGCGGAACTTGTGACCGCCAGAACCGATCGAGGCGCCAGCACGCGTTCGGACAAGCTGCAGGCGCAGGCTCGTATCCAGGCCGCCCAGTCCACCGCGCTTGAAATCAACGCGGAAAAGCAGCGCTGGGAAGGCTCGTTGAATTCCCTGCTCGGCCAGATGAGCGACGTGCGGTTGCGCCCATCCTTCCCTTCCGCCCTCAACAAGGCCTGCGCCGGCCCCGAACCCGTTTGGGAAACGGTTCCCACCGTCCTCGCCGCCAAATCCCGCAAGAGGGAAGCCGACGCCCGCGTCAAGCTCGCACGCGCGGACATGCTGCCGACGATCGCGCTTGAAGGCACGACCCGGATGAAGACCTGGGGCAGCGGCGATTCCGACTATATGATCGGCGTGACCGTCAAGGGCGACCTCTATAACGGAGGCTCGTTCAGGGCCCGCCAGAACGCCGCCCGTTACGGGGCCCAGGCATCGGACGCCGCCATCGCGGTTGGACGATTCGACGCCCAGAGATCATGGATCCAGTCGGCCTCGCAGGTCGGCAGCCTCAGCACGCTTCTGAAATCGCTCGGATCGCGACAGACGATGATGCGCGAAACGCGGGATCTCTATCAGAAGCAATTTCTCGACCTCGGCACCCGAACCCTGCTCGACGTGCTGAACGCCGATCAGGAACTGCATTCCGCACGGTTTGACGAGATCAACACACGGTACGATCTCTACAAGCTGAATGTCGAATGCGCCTATGCGGCGGGCAGGCTTCGTGACGCTTTTGGCCTATCATCTCCCTCCCCGGAGCAGATTTCGGCCGCGGCTGAAAAAATGCCGCTTCGCGCGCCTCGCATCTGAGCTGGAACTCCGTTTTCCACAACCACACAGCAAAATTATATCGAGATGATGCGCCCAAAGGCGGCCTTTGTCGCGACCTGGAACACCCCCGCTTCATTTCGGGTCGGCTGTTTACCCTTCCTTAAGCCACAAAGACAAACATAAGCGATATCTAATTGAAGATTGCATGAATTACAGCAACTTCATTCAGGTGTGCTGCCAACGACATCCAACGAACCGCGTCCGCCCTGAGGGTGACGAGGAACGGAAGGACCTGCCTGAAAGGCGGGGGGGCAGCGCTCCGGAAAAGGGCATGACGCCCGGCGCATCACAGGGAGAGTAAGATGGTCGCTGTAATATTGGACAAGGCAAACGGGCAAACGACCACTGTAAACGGCAACGATATCGTCCTTTCCAAACCGAGCACCGTCAAGCTTTCCCTCTCTCCCGACCAGGTCGCCGCGACCACCCGCTCCGGCAACGACCTTGTCATCGACGTTCGCAACGGACCCGATATCCGGATCGAGAATTTCTACACCGGCGATGGCGCCGAGCGCAGCGAACTGGTGCTCGAAGATTCCTCCGGCAATGTCTGGCAGGGCGACTACACCGATGAACTCGCCAATTTCGAATTCGTCGAGGGCGCACCGGTCGACCAGCTTGCCGCTGGCGCAGCTGGAGCCGGCGCCGGTGGCGGCGCTTCGGTGCTCGGCCTCGCGGCAGCGCTCGGGCTCGGAGCAGCAGCGGTGGGCATCGGAGGAAGCTCCGGCGGCGGTGGCTCAGACGATAGCGATTCGGACGCTGATTCCGATGCTGACGCAGATGCGGATGCGGACGCCGATGCCGATGCTGACGCTGACGCTGACGCTGACTCCGATTCGGATTCGGATTCGGATACCGAATCGCCCGAACCACCGACCAATCTCGCGGTCAACGGCACCGGCACGACCCTGACGGGGCGTGGAGAGCCGGGAGCGGAAGTGATCGTCACCAATGCCGCGGGTGTCGTTGTCGGCACCGGTATCGTGGGCGCGAACGGCTCGTTCAGCATCACGCTCGACCCCGCCCAGATCGATGGCGGCGACCTGAGCGTCGTGCTGGAAGACGCGGCCGGCAATGTCTCCGATCCGGGCACCACATCGTCACCGGATCTGATCGCACCCGATGCGCCGACCAATCTTGCCATCGGTGATGATGGCGCAGTGCTGACCGGACGCGGAGAACCGGGCGCGACGGTAATGGTTACCGATGCCGATGGCGTGACCGTCGGCACAGGGACGGTCGGGCCGAACGGGACGTTTACGATTGAGCTGGATCCGTCCCAAAACAATGGCGGTGAACTTGAGGTCGTTCTCAAGGATGCGGCAGGCAACGCCTCGGCCCCCGGCGCGATCGATGTCGACGACACCCAGGCACCGCTCCCGCCGACCAATCTCGGCGTGAACGACGGCGGCACTGTGCTGACCGGACGCGGCGAACCCGGCACGACGGTCACTGTAACCAATGCCGCCGGCGTACAGATCGGCATCGGAACAGTAGCACCCGACGGCTCGTTTTCGGTCAATCTCAATCCGGCCCAGCTTGACGGTGGCGAGCTTGAGGTCGTACTGACCGATGCGGATGACAATGCATCGACGCCCGGCACGGTTCTGGCACCCGACCCCGACGCACCGCCCGCCCCGTCGGACCTGGACATCAATCCCGCAGGCACTGTTCTGACCGGCGACGGACAACCGGGCGCCCAGATCAGGGTCACGAATGCCGCGGGCCAGATCGTCGGCACGGCAACGGTCGCGCAGGACGGCACGTTCTCCGTCACGCTCGCCCCCGCCCAGATCGACGGCGGCGAGTTGCGTGTCGTCCAGAGCGACGCCAACGGCACCTCGCAGCCGGAACTGATTTCCTCACCCGACCTGATCGACCCGGCAACTCCGACCAATCTCGATGTCAACGACGCCGGAACAACGCTCACCGGACGCGGCGAACCCGGAACCACGGTGACGGTCACGAACGCGGCGGGCGACGAGATCGGCACCGCGACGGTCCGGCCGAACGGCACATTTACCGTCACGCTCACCCCACCCCAGACCGATGGCGGCACGCTCGAGGTCATACTGACGGATGCGACCGGCAACACGTCGCTGCCGGGAACGACCGAAGCGCCTGACTTGGCGGGACCGGACGCCCCGACCAATCTGAGCATCAGCGACGATGGCAGCATCCTGACCGGTCGCGGCGAACCCGGCGCAAAAATAACCGTGACGGATGCCGATGGCGTCGTGGTCGGCACGGTGACCGTCGGACCGACCGGCTCGTTCAGCATTCCGCTCAACCCGGCCCAGACGGATGGCCGCGACCTTCAGGTCGTCGCCGAAGACGCTTCGGGCAACGATTCTGCGCCTGTGACGATCCCCTCTCCGGATCTCGTTGCTCCCGACGCGCCGACATCTCTCGACGTAAATGACGCCGGAACGGTCCTCACCGGCCGGGGCGAGCCGGGCGCCACGGTGACGGTACGGGATGCAAGCGGCGTGGCCCTTGGGACAGCCATAGTCGCCGGCAATGGCAATTTCACCGTCAATCTCAGCCCCGCGCAGGACAATGGCGGCGAGTTGAAGGTCGTGCAGCAGGATGCGTCCGGCAACATCTCGGATCCCGCCACGGTCACCCTCGACGATACGCAATCCCCGGCGGCACCGACCAATCTGGCGGTCGGCGACACGGGCCTGGTTCTGACCGGCCGCGGCGAGCCCGGAACGAAAGTGACGGTCACCAACGCCGCCGGAGAGGTGATCGGCGAAGATACGGTCGATCCCGACGGCACGTTCAGCGTCGCTCTCGATCCCGCCCAGACCGATGGCGGCGAACTGGATGTCGTGTTGACGGATGCGGCAGGAAACGCGTCTACGCCCGGTACAGTCCTGGCGCCGGATCCCGACGCGCCCCCGGCTCCGACCGATGTGGACATTAACGGTACCGGCACCACACTCACCGGCGAAGGGCAAGCCGGTGCAACGGTGCGGGTCACCAACGCAGCCGGCGCGACTATCGGCACCGGAACCGTATTGGGGGATGGCACCTTCTCCATTACCCTCAGCCCCGCACAGATCGATGGCGGCGAGGTGAGGGTCACGCAGACGAATGCGAACGGCACCTCGCAACCGGCGCTCGCCCTTTCCCCGGACCTGATCGATCCGTCTGCACCGACCAATCTGGCCGTCAACGACGCCGGCACCACGCTCACCGGCCGTGGCGAACCCGGCACGAGCGTGACCGTGACGAATGCCGCAGGCGATACGGTAGGCACCGGCACGGTGAACGGCAACGGCACCTTCACCATCACCCTCACCCCGGCCCAGACCGATGGCGGCAACCTGACCGTTGTTCTGGAGGATGGCGGCGACAACCTTTCGCCACCCGCGACCGTCCCCACGCCTGACCTCGTTTCACCGGCAGCCCCGACCGGCGTTACGGTCAACGCGGACGGAAGCCAGCTTTCCGGCCAGGGCGAAGCAGGTGCGACCGTGATCGTGAGAGACGCCAACGGCGTTGTCATCGGCACAGGCACGGCGGGCAGCACCGGCGCCTTTACCATCGACCTCAACCCCGCACAGGACGATGGTGGCCTTGTAAGGGTCGTGCAGCAGGATACCGCCGGCAATACGTCGCCGATCGTGACGGCGACATCGCCGGACATTACCGGGCCGGATCCCGCATCGGGTCTGACGGTGAATGCTACCGGAACGGTACT
Source organism: Hyphomicrobiales bacterium (assembly GCA_900466875.1). Taxonomy (GTDB): domain Bacteria; phylum Pseudomonadota; class Alphaproteobacteria; order Rhizobiales; family Rhizobiaceae; genus Neorhizobium. The sequence continues at coordinate 39,170 of UBNQ01000012.1, forward strand.
GACCGGGCTCGGCGAACCGGGCGCCACGGTGACGATCACCAACGAGGCAGGACAGACGATCGGCACCGGAACGGTTGCGCAGAACGGCACTTTCAGCATCGGCCTGACCCCGCCGCAAACGGATGGCGGCGATCTTCGGGTCGTCCTGACGGATGCCGGGAACAACCCGTCCGCCCCGACCCTCACGCCATCGCCCGATCTCATTGGCCCCGATGCCCCGACAGGCATCACGGTCGGGAACGGCGGAACCACACTGACCGGCACCGGTGAGCCGGGCGCCACCGTGACGGTCACCAACGAAGCCGGGCAGACGGTCGGCACCGGCACGGTCGGCCCGACGGGTGAAATCAGCATTCCCCTCAATCCGGCCCAGGCCGATGGCGGCGACCTGACGGTGGTTCTCGAGGACGGAAACGGCAACGCATCCCCGCCTGTGACCGTAACCGCTCCGGACACCCTTGACCCGGAACCGCCTGAAGATCTGGTGGTGAACGGTGCAGGCACGATCCTGACCGGTTCCGGTGAGATCGGCACGACGGTCACCGTCACCAATGCGGCCGGCCAGCCGGTCGGCACCGGCACGGTCGGTCCCGACGGCACATTCACCATCGGCCTCAGCCCCGCCCAGACAGATGGCGGAAACCTGACGGTGACGCTTGAGGATGGCAGCGGAAATGTCTCGGATCCGGGAACGGTCCCGACGACCGACACTACGCCGCCTGCAGCACCGGACGGTCTCGGCTTTGAGAACGGCGGCGCGATCCTGATCGGCACCGGTGAACCCGGGGCCGAGGTCACCGTCACCAATGCCGCCGGCCAGCCCGTCGGTACGGCAGTCGTGGAGACAGACGGTTCCTTCAGCGTCACTCTCAACCCGCCGCAGCTCGACGGCGGAAACCTGCAGGTCGTGCAGACGGACACGAATAACAACGCGTCCATTCCCGGCATCATCGCCTCCGTCGACTCGACCCCACCTGCATTACCGACCAATCTCAGTGTCAACGCCGACGGCACACAGATCACCGGTCGCGGCGAGGTGGGCGCGACGGTGACGGTGACGAACGGCGATGACGTCTGGACCGGCACGGTCGGCCCGGGCGGCACCTTCACCATTGGGCTTACACCACCGCAGATTGACGGCGCAGGACTTCAGGTCACCCTCACGGATGGGTTCGGCAACGAGACCGCCCCCGTTTCTGTCGCCACACCGGACGAGGTTGCGCCCGAGGCTCCGATCTTGACCGGAACAGAGAATGGCCGGACGGTCGTCAGCGGCACTGGCGAAGCCGGAGCAACCATTACGGTAAGGGATGCCGATGGCCTCGTGATCGGTACTGGCAGGGTCGCAACGAACGGCACCTTCGCGGTCACGGTGAATCCTGCGCAAACGGAAGGAGGAACGATCACCGCCGTGCAGACGGATACGGCCGGCAACGCCTCGGGTCCGGGAAGCCTGCTTTTGACCGACATCCAGCCGCCGGCTCCGGCAACCGACCTGCTGGTCAATGCCACCGGCACTACGCTGACCGGTGAAGGCGAACCCTTGGCGACTGTGACAGTCACCGACGGCGCGGGCGGCACATGGACAGGCACCGTCGCAGCAGACGGCACTTTCACAATCCCGCTTGATCCAGCACAACTCGATGGCCAACAGCTGTCAGTGGTGCTGACCGACGCCGCCGGAAACCCGTCTGGCCCTGCGACCGTATTGGCGCCGGACCCGGATGCACCAGCCGCGCCGACCGTACTCAATGTCAGCGGCGACGGCGAAACGTTGAGCGGCCAGGGTGTGGGCGGCGCGACCGTTACCGTCAGGAACGCCTCAGGCCAGATCGTCGGCACCGGTACGGTTGACGGAGATGGCGGGTTTGTCATCGATCTCGATCCGGCTCAGACGGATGGCGGCAATTTGCAGGTTACCCAGACCGACATTGGCGGAACGTCCCAGCCAGGCATCGCCCTGACGCCCGATCTGGACGCCCCGGATGCACCGACCAATCTCAATGTAAGTGCCGATGGGGAAACTCTGACCGGCAGAGGTGAACCGGGCGCAACGGTAACGGTAACCAATGCGGCCGGTCTCGAGGTCGGCAGTGGTACGGTGGCTGCAAACGGAACATTCTCGATCGACCTCACGCCCGAACAGGTGGACGGCGGCTCGCTCACCGTCGTGCTGTCGGACGGCGCAGGCAACGACTCCGATCCGGGCGCGGCGACAACTCCCGATATTACCCCGCCCGATGCACCGACCAACCTGGTCGTCGGGCCGAACGGCACCCAGCTCACCGGTACTGGCGAAGCGGGAACGACCATTACCGTGACAACGGCGGAGGGTGTCATTGTCGGCACCGGCACGGTCGGCGCAGGCGGCACATTCACGATCACGCTCAATCCGCCTCAGGCGGACGGCGCCGAACTGGAAGTCGTGCTGACCGATGCCGCTGGCAACGTATCGGACCCGGGAACAGCATCGACGATTGATACGACCGCGCCTGATGCGCCCACAAACCTCATCCTTGACGGCGACGGTATCGAGCTGACAGGTGAAGGTGAACCCGGTGCCGAGATTACAGTGAGGAACGCCGCCGGGCAGATCGTCGGCACAGGAACGGTCGACACCGACGGCACATTCAGCGTCACGCTTGCTCCAGCGCAAGTGGACGGCGGAAACCTGAGTGTTGTGTTGACCGATGCAGCCAACAACTCTTCCCTCCCCGGCACCATTACCTCTCAGGATGAGACCGGGCCGGAGCCGCCGACGAGCCTTGTCGTCAACAGTTCCGGCACCCTGATCGGCGGCGGTGGCGAACCCGGCTCCACGGTAACCGTCACCAATGCCGCAGGCCAAGTCGTCGGAACTGGCACGGTCGCCCCGGACGGTACGTTCAGCATCGGTCTTTCACCCTCGCAGGTGAACGGCGGTGAGCTTGATGTCGTGCTGACGGATGGCGCGGGTAACGAATCCGACACGGCATCCGTCAACTCCCCCGACCTCGTCCCTCCGGCTGTGCCGACCAATCTCGACGTCAACGGCACCGGAACCGCGCTCACCGGCACTGGCGAGCCCGGAGCAACCGTTCGCGTTACCAATGCCGATGGCATTGAGGTCGGGAGGGTGATTGTACCAGCCGGCGGCATCTTCACCGTGCCGCTAAGCCCGACCCAGGACAATGGCGGCAACCTGACCGTCATTCAGACCGACGTCGCCGGTAACCCGTCTCCGGCGGGCATTACCGACACACCGGATCTGCAGCCGCCAGACCCGCCGGAAGACCTCGCGGTGAGCCCGGCCGGCACCGAACTGACCGGCACCGGTGAACCCGGCGCGACCATTACCGTAACCGGTACGGGCGGCGCCATCATCGGCACCGGCACCGTCGCCGCCAACGGCACGTTCAGCGTCGGCCTTTCGCCGGCTCAGGTGAACGGTCAGGAGCTGGACGTCGTGCAGCGGGATGCGGCGGGCAACACCTCCGGTCCAGCCACGACCACAGCGCCCGGCGTCGATTTCGCACTGACCAACGCGACCGACACCGCCATTCTCGACCAGACCATCACCCGCCAGAACGAGGCCACGCCTTCGACGGCCACGGCATCGGTCACGGCACTGCTGGCTCTGTCGCTCGGCACCCTGCTCTCCGTCAATCTCGGTTCGGCCACCAACCCGGTCGTCAACTTCAACCTCTCTGGGAACACCAACTCGGTGGATCTCGATCTGCGGATCGGCGGCCTTATCAATGTCGGTGTGCTCAGCAACTATTCGGTCATCATCGAACGCTGGAACGGCACCGCATGGGTGCGGGGAGACTATGGCACCGACAATGTCGACAACGGCATCCTTCGGCTGAACCTGCTTGGATCGCCCACCGGCGAGATCACGCTGACAGACCTCGATGCCGGTCAGTATCGCGCGACCCTCGTTCCCAATCCCGGCATCACGCTCGGCGTCGGAACGTTGCGCGAAATCTCAGTCACGGCGACCGATCAGGTCGAGAATGTCCAGATCACCGTTGGAGAAAGGGCAGACGGCAACTTCATCGACGCCGCCGCCACCGGCAATACGGACGATCTTCGCATCGGCGAGATCGAGTTCAATGGCATCACCCATGTTCTCGTCAACGGGACCGTGACCGTCGAAGGGGCGTTCGGCACGCTCGTTTTCAGTACCGACGGCAGTTACATCTACACCCCTCACACCAATGCCACGGCCGGCGGAACCGACAGTTTCACCGTTGTCGTCGTCGATCCCGTGACCGGAAACGAGCTGTCTTCCGATCTCACCATCGATGTCGAGGTTCAGGATACCAGCGCCATCACCATGGCCTCGGCATCCGACGACATGTCGACCTTCGCCCTTGCCGATGATGGCGGCGGCAGTGACGCCACCGACAATCCCGATGACAATGCGAGGATGGCCGCGGACAACGACACGCCGTCCGACGATCCCGATGCGTCCGCCACCGAGACAGCATCGGATACCGCTGTCACGGACGATACAACGTCGGATGGCGCTCTTGCTGACGGCTCCGACACCACGCCGGAACAGCAGGAACCGATAGAGGCATCCCTGAACGCAGAGGACGGGCTGAGCCTGTTTGTCCAGGGCGGCGAGGAGGTCGATCTCAGCGCACTCGACAGCCTCACCGGCGACACCTCGGTATCCGTCGATGCCGGAGATGGTGGGGGCGTCGACGTGTCGGCCAATGTCGATCTCGCCAATGCCGTCGATACCGTTCTGGACGCGGTGGAAACACCGCCGCTCGATCCGTTCGAGCCGCTCAGCCAGGATGACGATCTTGCAACACCAAGGCTGCCGGTCGTGTAGCGCGGAGGAGTGACCTGATGGATGCCAAACAGGCTCCTTCCGAAAAGAGACTGACACAGGAAGGGGAAAGGGCGCAGGCCCTTCCCCCGCCCAATCCCGAAACGAATGACCAGAAAGCCGCCCATGCGAATGCAGCCTCGCTGAGCCATGCAAAGGACTGGATAGAGATCATGGGGCTGCTCGCGCAGCACTATGGCATCGCCCATTCGAAATTTGCCACGAACTACATCTCGATCATGCAGGAAGCCGCCCCTCCGGTTCACCGGATCGGCAAGCTGGCGCGGCGTTTCGGTCTCGACGCCAAGCCGGTCGAGCCGCTTGCCAAGGGCATAACCGCCCGCCGCCTGCCCATGCTGCTCGAACTGACCTACGGCGATATCGGGCTGATAACGGAGATCAACCAGAGCGAGGTGAAGATCACCTTTGCCGGCGACAACGGCCAGTGGACCTGGATCCCGCTCTCCGAGCTCGAAGGCCACGTCACCCACCTGCTGATCGCCCGCGACGCAAGAACCCGAGCCGACGAGCGCATCGACGCCTATATCGCGCCGGACACTCAAGGGTGGTTCCGCAAGCTGGCGCTGAACGATCTGCGCCCCTACAGCTACGTTCTCCTCGCATCCTTCGTTGCCAACGCTCTCTCCATCGCCGGCGTGATCTTTTCGATGCAGGTCTATGACCGGGTCGTGCCGGCCAATTCGATGAGCACGCTGGTCGTCCTGTTCATCGGCGTCGGCGTCGCGGTCGTCTTCGATTTCATCATGCGCAAGGTCAGGACCGCCATCATCGATATCGTCGGCAAGCGGGCGGATATCCGCATTTCCGACGTCGTTTTCGGCCATGCCCTGAGGGTGAAAAACCAGAACCGACCGAAGGCGACCGGCACCTTCATCGCCCAGCTGCGCGAGCTTGAGCAGGTTCGCGAAATGCTGACCTCGACAACGGTATCCGCCATCGCCGACCTGCCCTTCTTCCTGCTGTTTCTTGGGCTGTTCGCCTATATCGGCGGCTGGCTCGCGGTCATTCCGGCCGTAGCGCTGCTGGTCATGGTCGCACCCGGCCTTCTGGCGCAGGGCAAGCTGAAGCGGAACGCCAGCCTTGCCATGCGCGAATCCTCGCTGCGCAATGCCATGCTGGTGGAATCGATCCAGGGTATCGAAGATATCAAGGCTCTCCAGGCCGAAAGCGTTTTCCAGCAGAGATGGAACACGTTCAACGCGGCAAGCGCCGATGCACAGGTAAAGCTTCGCTCCATTACCAGCACGCTGACGAGCTGGGGCCATGGGGTCCAGACGAGCGTTTTTGCCGTCATCGTCTTCTGCGGCGCGCCGATGGTGATGGCCGGCGACATGAGCACCGGCTCGCTCGTCGCCTGCTCCATTCTCGGCTCCCGCATGATGGCGCCGATGGCGCAGCTGACCCAGGTTCTGGGCCGCCTGCAGCATGCCAAGATCGGCCTGGCGAGCCTCAACACGATCATGAAGATGCCGGTCGACCATCCACCGGCGGAAGCCCGGCTCTCGGTCGGATCGCTGCTCGGCGAATATCGTTTTCGCGGCGCCGTCTATTATTACGGTGAACCCGCCGGCCGGCCGGCGCTCTCCCTGTCGGACTTTTCCACCACGGCCGGCGATACGATCGCGCTTCTCGGCAAGAACGGCGCCGGTAAATCCACCCTGCTGCAGGCGCTTTCCGGCCAGTTGCAGCCCCACACCGGCGAAGCGCTGATCGACACCCTGGCGATCGACCACATCGATCCGTCAGACCTGCGCCGCGAAGTCGGCCTGATCACCCAGAATTCCCGCCTGTTCCACGGCTCGATCCGCGAGAACGTGCTGATGGGCGCCCAGAATGCCTCTCAGCAGGCCATGCTGGAAGCCTTGCAGATGACCGGCGCGGATGAATTCATCCGCATGTTGCCCAAGGGCATCGACCACCTGATCGACGAAGGCGGCCGTGGTCTTTCCGGTGGCCAGCAGCAGGCGCTGCTTCTGGCCCGGCTGCTGATCCGCAATCCTTCCGTCGTGTTGCTCGACGAACCGACCGCCTCCATGGACGAAGCGACCGAAAAACTGTTCATCCAGCGTTTTTCCGCCTGGGCGAAAAACAAGACCGTCGTGATCGCCACCCACCGGATGCGCGTTCTCGATCTCGTCGAACGTGTTGTGGCACTCGATGGCGGCCGCATCGTGCTCGATGCAGACAAGGAAGAAGCGCTGCGGGTTCTCAAAGGCGAAAAGCCGGCTCAGCAGCTGCGCAGCGTCAAGGGCGGGAGTTAAGCCATGGCCATGTCCTTCCCGCGTGTCGTTGACGAAAGCTGGCAATATGGCGGCGAGGACGAAGTTCGCCTGTCAAAAGCGAAGATGGTCGTCTGGGTCATGGCGCTCCTCATCGTCGTCGGCCTGGTATGGGCCTATTTCGCCATTCTCGACGAAGTCTCGACCGGCGACGGCAAGGTCGTGCCGATCAGCAAGGAACAGGTCATCCAGTCGCTGGAAGGCGGCATCGTCTCGAAGCTGATGGTGCAGGAAAACCAAGTCGTCGAACGGGGGCAGCTGATCGCCCAGTTCGATCCGACGATCACCGAATCCGGCGTCGGGGAATCCGCCGCGACATACCGGGCAGCCCTGGCGAGTTCGGCAAGGCTGACGGCGGAAGTCAACCAGACCCCCCTCACCTTTCCGGATGAGCTGAGCGCCTATCCCGACCTGATCGCCTCGGAGACGAGGCTCTACGAAGCCCGCCAGCATAATCTGAAAGAGACGCTGCAATGGATCGATGAATCGCTGTCGCTCTCCCGTCAGGAACTCGCGGTCAATGAAGACCTTTCGAAAATGGGCGCCGCCAGCAGCGTCGAGATCATCCGCCTGAAGCGCGAGCGGGCGGAACTTGAGCTCAAAAAGGTCGAGACCAGCACCCAATATGTCGTCGAGGCCCGCGAGCAGCTTGCCAAGGCCAATGCAGAGGTAAGCTCGCTCATCTCCGTCATCAAGGGACGTTCGGACAGTCTCGCCCGCCTGACGCTGCGCTCGCCCGTGCGCGGCATCGTCAAGAATATCGAGGTCTCCACCATCGGCGGTGTCGTACCGCCGAACGGCAAGCTGATGGATATCATTCCACTCGGCGACCAGCTGATGATCGAGGCCCGCATCCTGCCGCGCGACATCGCCTTCATCCATCCCGACCAGCGCGCGACTGTAAAGATCACCGCCTATGACTACGCCATCTATGGCGGGCTCGACGGCAAGGTGGTCACCATCTCGCCGGACACGATCCAGGACGAAGTGGATCCCGAGATTTACTATTACCGCGTCTTCGTGAAGACGGAAAAGGACGCGCTGGAAAACCATGCCGGCAAGGTATTTCCGATCTCTCCGGGCATGGTTGCCACCGTCGACATCCACACAGGCCAGAAGAGCGTGATGGATTATCTCTTGAAACCCTTCAACAAGGCCAGGGAAGCGATGCGCGAGCGCTAGGGCCAAGGAGGATCGCCATGACCACGCCACCGGATATGACCTTGCTGCAGGACCATGTGCGCTCCGCCTACCGTCCATTGCCAGCGCCCTATCCGGCCTGCGTTCTGTTCTTCTCCTGCTCCGACGGGGAAGAGCGCGCCAGCGTGACGATTGCACGCGGTTCGTCCTTCGACGAAGCCTGGCAGGCTGGCATGGACGCCATCACAGCCATCCAGCGCCGACAATCCGGCCGCTATCGCTGGTTGCGGGTCGATTGGCCGACGGCGCTGGAAGCCTCGACCTGGGCCGAACTCCGCGACGTGCTGAACGACACGAAACGCAACTACTTCCGCCTCGGCCTATCCCTTGACGACCGCTTCGAGACCGCCTTTCTGGAGCAGGAACTGAACGCCAATGCGATGTTTTACGGCGGCAACCAGAACGTCTCGGCCGAGCTGAACGAGAAGAATTTTCTTCTCTATTTCAACACCCGTTTCCCTGACCACCAGCCGCCGGACTTCGCGGATGATCAGGTCATCTATCCCTTCGCCAGCACGGGCGCCTTTTCTGACGGCACGACTGTTTATCCTCTCCATCCCTCCGGCCTGAATGCCGGACGCCGGGTCATCGACAAGCTCGATGTCGGGCAGGTCACCTCACTCATCTACGATGCGTCCGAATTCCTGGCACGGCAGGTCGGGCCCGACGGCCGTTTCGTCTATGGCTATCACCCGTGTTTCGACCGGGAGATCGGTGCCTACAACACGCTTCGCCATGCCAGCACCGCCTATTCGATGATCGAGGCCTACGAGCTGACCTGCAGTCCGATCCTGCGGGAAGCGATAGGCCAAGCGATTTCCTTCCTGACCCGTGACCTCATCGTCCATGCGCTTTTGCCAAATGGCCGGATCGCGGCTTTCCTCGTCGAGGCGAATAACGAGATCAAGCTAGGCGGCAATGCCGTCGCGATCCTGGCGCTTGCCAAATATGCCAGCGTTTTCGATGACGAGCGGCATGACGAACTCATGGAAAGGCTAGCCTCCGGCATCTGCTTCATGCAGGACGGAAAGACCGGCGCATTCCGCCATGTCCTGACATTCCCAAGCCTGGAAACCCGACAGGAATTCCGCACGATCTATTACGAGGGAGAAGCGGTCTTCGCCCTGATGCGGCTCTATGACCAGCTTCGCGACGACCGCTGGCTAAAGGCCGTCGAACTCGCCTTCGGTCATTTCATGCGCAACAACCACGCGCGCCATCACGACCATTGGCTCGCCTATTGCGCCAACGAACTGACCCGGCATCGCCCGGAAGAGGACTATTACCGCTTCGCCATCGACAACATCGCCGATCATCTCGACTTCGTCGCCAACCGGATCACCACATTCCCGACGCTTCTGGAACTGATGATGGCGACGCGCCAGGTCCTGGCCCGGCTGAATATCGACGGCCGCTTCCCCCATCTCTTGAACCGCATAGACCCCGGCCGCTTCGACAGGGCGCTGGAGAAACGGGCCCATTATCTGCTCAACGGGCATTTCTGGCCGGAAACGGCAATGTTCATGCGCAATCCCAAAAGGATACTCGGCTCATTTTTCATTCGTCATCATGCCTTCCGCGTCCGCATCGACGACGTCGAACACTACCTTTCCGGATATGTCGCCTATCTCAGATACTTGCATGAACAGGGTCCCAGACAGGACGCCCCGCAGGATCTTTCCAGTAGGAATGAGCACTAGCCTCTCATTCTTTTCCCGAACCGCTATCGATTCCCTGAGACACTCTCCATCAAGCGTGATTATCTTGACGCCTGCACGGACGTGGCCGGGCCGTTCTGGCCGAGGCTTTTTCAGAATGAAATTTCGCCGAAGCATGTCGCGCAAAAGTGCGAAGCGGTTTTGCGGCAACGACATGCGATGAATAAATAACGAAAACATTGGGGAATGGCAGATGACGATGGTGATAAGCTGGGCCGAATGGTTCGGCAAGGACGGGCTTGGCCTAGCTGAACTCGTGAAAAACGGTGAGGTCACCGCATCCGAACTCGCCGCACAGGCAGCGACTGCGATCAGGGCGGTCAATCCGCATATCTGCGGCGTTGTCGAGATCTTCGAGGACGCGATCTCGGACGCCACCGTCAACGGTGCAGATCCCGAAGGTACATTTGCAGGCCTGCCCTTTCTCCTGAAGGATCTCGGCCCGACACTTGCCGGCCGGCTGCAGGAGCAGGGCTCGCTCTACATGAAGGGCAACCGCCCGACCTCGGACACCTTCCTCACAACGAAAATGAAAGCAGCAGGTCTCAACATCATCGGCCGCACCACGACACCTGAATTCGGCTGCTGCAGCTCGGCGGAAAATCCGGCGCTTTATGTCACCCGCAACCCGTGGAATACCGATTTTACCAGTTGCGGCTCTTCAGCCGGCTCCGCCGTGATGGTCAGCGCCGGTGTCGTGCCGCTTGCCCACGCGACGGATGGCGGCGGCTCGATCCGCATTCCGGCGGGCGTCAACGGCGGGATCGGGCTTAAATCCTCCCGAGGCACGTTCTCCATCGCGCCGGCGGGGTCCGATTTCACCTCCGTCGTCTCGACGCAGGGCTGCATAACCCGGACGGTGCGCGATACCGCCGCCTTCGTCGACAATTGCCGCGGCGGCGCACCGGGCGAATTCATGCCCTACTGGTCGCCCGACGAACCCTTTCTCGACCTGATCGAGCGTGATCCGAAACCGCTGCGCATCGCAGTCTCGCACGAATGGGGACCTTACCAATCGACGCCGCATATCGTCTCCGAACTGGAGCATGTCGCCCGTTTCCTCGAACGTCTCGGCCATCACGTCGAATGGGTGAAGCCGGAGGTCGACTTCGACAAAGCCTATGCCGCGCAGACGGCCTGCTACATCACCAACTTCGCCCAGACGGTGAACAATCTTCTGCGGATGAAAGGTCTCGAAAAGCCACCGGCCGACCTGATCGAGCCGATGAACATCCGCATCTGGGAACAGGGCAAGGATGCGACCTATACCGAACGCGCCGACATGCAGCTCGCCTTCAACGAGACCGCCCGCGCCTTCGGCGAATTCTACGAGAAATGGGACATCGTGCTGACGCCGATCACCGCCCGGGAAACGCCGCCGATCGGCACGATCGAATACCTGACGATGACGGACAATCCATCGGCCCTCGACTGGTTCGCCAATCTCTGGGGCTTTTTCGCCTACACCCCGTTCAGCAATCTCTGCGGCACACCGGGCCTCAGCCTGCCCCTCGCCAGACATGCCAACGGCCTTCCGCTCGGCATGCAGATCCAGACAGGTCTTGGCCGCGACGGACTGCTGCTTCAGCTCGCCGCCCAGATCGAACGGGCGATCAGCGGCAAATGGAACCTCGGTGATCTTCCCAAGGTACACGTGACGGCAATAGCCTGATCGCCCTGATCAATGTCGGTGCGAATTATTCGGCCGCATGAGCCCTGAGCGATTGATTTGCGCCCGACACTTTCCAGCGACCTATCGTCGCTGCCGATACGCGGAGCATCCGTTAAAACCGGCTCCCCTGTCAGTTAAACGGCAGGCCAAACAAGGAACCCGACAGAAAAGGGCGATCTGCGGCAGTATCGCTCTTGTGTTCACCGTACCGAGAAGTACCATTACCGGCCTTTCCGCCCGCAATTCCTTGCCGTAACACTTCCGGCAGGAAATGCCGGTAACCGGCCGGCCAAAGCACGATGAAAACGAACTGGGGACGAAACGATTGAAGATCGGGGTATTGAAAGAGCGCGGTGATCGCGAGGCACGCGTTGCGATGACGCCGGACAGTGCGCAGGCGCTGCAGAAGCTTGGCTACGATTGTGTAATCGAAGCGGGTGCCGGCAAGGCCGCAGGTTTTGCCGACTCCACTTATCGCGCCGCCGGTGTGACGGTGGTCGATACGCCGGATGCGCTGATCGAAACCTCCGACGTGATCGCAAAGGTGCGTCCGCCGGAATTGGCGGAAGTCGACAAGCTTGGTCCTGGCAAGACGCTGATCTCCTTCTTCTACCCGGCCCAGAATTCGGCGCTGCTGGAAGCCGCCAAGGCGAAGGGCGCAAACGTCATTGCCATGGACATGGTGCCGCGCATTTCTCGCGCCCAGAAGATGGACGCCCTGTCGTCGATGGCCAATATCGCCGGTTATCGCGCCGTCATCGAGGCCGGCAACAACTTTGGCCGCTTCTTCACCGGCCAAGTGACGGCCGCCGGCAAGGTACCGCCGGCCAAGGTTCTGGTCATTGGTGCGGGCGTTGCAGGCTTGGCCGCGATCGGCACCGCCGCCTCGCTCGGCGCCATCACCTATGCCTTCGACGTTCGCCCGGAAGTGGCCGAACAGATCGAATCCATGGGTGCGCAATTCGTCTTTCTCGACTTCAACGGCGACAGCCAGGACGGCGCAGCAACCGGTGGCTACGCAGCTCCTTCGTCTCCGGAATTCCGCGAAAAGCAGCTGGAAAAATTCCGCGCACTGGCACCCGAGATCGACATTGTCATCACCACCGCGCTGATCCCGGGCCGTGATGCGCCAAAACTGTGGACCGCCGACATGGTGGCCCTGATGAAGCCCGGTTCGGTGATCATCGACCTTGCGGCCGAACGCGGTGGCAACTGCGACCTCACCGTCGCCGACGAGCGCATCGTCTCCGACAACGGCGTCACCGTCATCGGCTACACCGATTTCCCAAGCCGCATGGCTTCCCAGTCGTCGACGCTCTATTCGACCAATATCCGCCACATGATGACGGACCTGACGCCGGGCAAGGACGGTATCGTCGTCCACAATATGGAAGACGACGTCATCCGCGGTGCGACAGTGACCAAGGACGGCGAGATCACATTCCCGCCGCCGCCGCCAAAGATCCAGGCGATCGCCGCCCAGAAGCCCAAGGAGAAGGCCAAGGAGCTGACTCCGGAAGAAAAGCGGGCCAAGGAAGTCGCAGCCTTCAAGGCGCAGACGAAGAACCAGGCCATCCTGCTTGGCGTCGCGACTCTTCTGCTGCTGATCGTCGGCGCCTATGCACCGGCAAGCTTCATGAGCCATTTCGTCGTCTTCGTGCTCTCCTGCTTCATCGGCTTCCAGGTCATCTGGAACGTCTCGCACTCGCTGCACACGCCGCTGATGGCGGTGACCAATGCGATTTCCGGCATCGTCATCCTCGGTGCACTGCTGCAGATCGGCTCGGGCAACTGGCTGGTCGTCGTGCTTGGCGCCTTGTCGGTTCTGGTTGCGACGATCAACATCGTCGGCGGTTTTCTTGTGACACGGCGCATGCTCGCCATGTTCCAGAAGTCTTGAGTGCGTAGGGGGTAATCATCATGACGATCGGTATCGTTTCGGCCGCCTACATTTCTGCAGCGGTTCTCTTCATTCTGTCGCTCGGCGGCCTGTCCGGCCAGGAAAGCGCCAAGCGCGCCGTCTGGTACGGCATCATCGGCATGGCGCTCGCCGTCATCGCCACCATTTTTGGTCCGGGCGTTGCGACCAGCTTCGGCATCGGGCTGATCATTGTCATCATGATCGTCGCCGGCTCGGTTGCCGGATATTACGTGGCAAGCCGCGTGCAGATGACGGAAATGCCGCAGCTCGTCGCAGCGCTGCATTCCTTCGTCGGCCTTGCCGCCGTCTTCATCGGCTACAACGCCCATATCGAGGCATGGCGCGTTGGTGGTCTCGATGAGGCTGCCCGTGCAACGCTCGAAGGCTTTTCCGCCATCCTTGCCCACAAGGATCCGGTCGAGCTTGCGATCATGAAGGTCGAGGTGTTTCTCGGCGTCTTCATCGGTGCGGTCACCTTTACCGGTTCGGTCGTCGCTTTCGGCAAGCTTGCCGGCAAGGTCGACGGCAAGGCGAAGAAACTGCCCGGCGGCCATATGCTCAATGCCGGTGCGGCGGCCCTCTCGCTTCTACTGCTGCTTGCCTATGTCAACGGCGCGGGCGTCTGGACGCTGATCGCAATGACGCTTCTCGCCTTCTTCATCGGTTACCACCTGATCATGGGCATCGGCGGTGCCGACATGCCGGTCGTGGTCTCGATGCTGAACAGCTATTCCGGCTGGGCGGCCGCCGCCATCGGCTTCACGCTCGGCAACGATCTCCTGATCGTCACCGGCGCGCTGGTCGGCTCCTCGGGTGCGATCCTCTCCTACATCATGTGCAAGGCGATGAACCGCTCCTTCATCTCGGTCATCCTCGGCGGCTTCGGCGGCACGACGGGACCTGCGATGGAAATCGAGGGCGAGCAGATCGCCATCGATGCCGAAGGTGTGGCCAATGCGCTCAACGATGCCGACAGTGTCATCATCGTGCCGGGTTACGGCATGGCGGTAGCGCAGGCGCAGCAGGCCGTCTCGGAACTGACCCGCAAGCTGCGCGCGGCCGGCAAGGAAGTGCGTTTCGCCATCCACCCGGTCGCTGGCCGTCTGCCGGGCCACATGAACGTGCTGCTCGCCGAGGCCAAGGTGCCTTACGACATCGTCATGGAAATGGACGAGATCAACGACGATTTCCCGTCGACCGATGTCGTCATCGTCATCGGCTCCAACGACATCGTCAATCCGGCAGCCCAGGAAGACCCGAACTCGCCGATCGCCGGCATGCCGGTGCTCGAAGTCTGGAAGGCCAAGCAGGTGTTCGTCTCCAAGCGCGGCCAGGGCACTGGTTATTCCGGCATCGAGAACCCGCTCTTCTACAAGGAGAACACAAGGATGTTCTACGGCGACGCCAAGAAGTCCGTCTCTGAACTTCTGCCGATGATCAAGTAAGCAACCAACACAGGTTCGGGGTCGCGCAGGCGATCCCGGATCGAAACACTGAGAACCGGGAAGAAGCGCCAGTCCGGTATTGCGACAGGTCAATGCACGGCCCGCCAGCGGGTGACCTTGATGGCGGATCAGACCAGAACGATCCGCTTGCCGTGATGGACACATGCGCTTACGCTTGCCCCCTACCGATGATACTGCCTCGACCGAAATCGACGGTTCTGCTTCGCTGAACAGCGTAAAACGTCAATGTGAAGCGCGTGGCAGCTGTTGCGCGCCGCCTTCTGTTGCAGCCGTCGCGATTTATGGCATGGATCGTCTCGGTGCGGTGATCGAACGCCTCATCCGCTGGCGAAGATAAAGCGAAGGACATTTCATGTTCGGCTGGACGAACCTTGTCATCGGCCTTTTGCAGCAGACCTGCGTCTATCTCGTCATCGCCTACCTGTTCAGCAAGACGCCCCTGTTTCTGCCGCTGATGCAGGTCACCGTCCGGCCATCGCGCAAGATCGCCTGTTACGTCATCTTCTCCATGTTCTGCATCATGGGCACCTATTTCGGCCTGCATATCGATGAGGCGATTGCCAATACGCGTGCGATCGGCGCCGTGCTCGGCGGCATTTTAGGCGGCCCGCTCGTCGGCCTTGCGGTTGGCCTCACGGGCGGCATGCACCGCTATTCGCTCGGCGGCTTCACAGCACTTGCCTGCGCGATCGCGACCACGGCGGAAGGGCTGATCGGCGGACTGGTTCACAGCTATCTCATGCGTCGCAAAAGGACCGATCTCCTCTTCTGGCCTCCCCTGATCGCCGGCGTGACGCTTGTCGCCGAAATCGTCCAGATGTCGATCATCCTGATCGTCGCGCGCCCCTTCGTCGATTCAGCCCATGTCGTCGAGACGATCGTTTTGCCGATGACGGTGGCCAACACCGTCGGTGCCGCGATGTTCATGAACATCCTCGGCGACCGGCGCAAGCTCTTCGAAACCCATTCGACGATCTTCTCCGGCAAGGCGTTGAAGATCGCAGAGCGCGCCGAAGGCGTGCTGCGCAAAGGTTTCAACGCCGAAAACAGTACCAAGGTCGCCCGTATTCTTTACGAGGAGGCCAATGTCGGCGCGGTCGCCATTACCGATCGCGAAAAGATCCTCGCCTTCATAGGCATCGGTGCCGATCATCACCTGCCCGGCCGCGCGATCACATCCGCCCAGACCATGGAGGCAATCGCCGAGAACAAGGTCATGTATGCCGATGGCGACGAGGTCAGTTATCAGTGCTCGATCCATCCGAATTGCCCGCTCGGGTCGTCGCTCGTCATTCCGCTGAAAGGCGAGGACAACGCCGTCATCGGCACGATCAAGCTCTATGAGCCGAAGACGAAACTGTTTTCCACCTTCAACCGCTCGCTCGGCGAAGGCGTGGCGCGCCTGCTCTCCGCCCAGATTCTCGCCGGCCGTTATGAGCGCCAGAAACAGATGCTGGTCGAGTCCGAAATCAAGCTCCTGCATGCGCAGGTCAATCCGCATTTTCTCTTCAACACGCTCAACACCCTGTCGGCCATCATCCGGATCGACCCGGGCGAAGCGCGCAATCTCGTACAGAACCTTTCGACCTTTTTCCGCAAGAACCTGAAACGAACGAACGACATCGTCACGCTGTCCGACGAGATCGAGCATGTGAACGCCTATCTGCAGATCGAAAAGGCGCGTTTTCGCGATCACCTGCAGATCGAGATCGATGTTCCGGAAGATCTGGCACAGGTCCATCTTCCGGCCTTTTCGCTCCAGCCCCTGGTCGAAAATGCCATCAAGCACGGCACGTCGCAGCTGATCGGAGAGGGCCGGATCACGATCTCGGCAAGGCCGGACGGCAACGACCTGCTGATATCGGTGACCGACAATGCCGGCCTGTTCGTCCGCAAACCGTCCGTCGATGGCGGGCTCGGCATGAATATCGTCGACCGCCGCACCAAGGGGCATTTCGGCGACGCCTATGGCATCGATGTGAAATGGGAGGCGGAAACGTTCACCACCGTGAACCTGCGCGTGCCGATGGGCGAACAGGTACACGACCACGGCCACCACCATGATGGCCAGCATGCCCATCATCACGATCATTCACATGATGACGCAGCACCCAGCCGCATACCCCTTCGCGGCCGCCTGAAGGTCGCGCGTCTCTGGTCGACAGCGAAGTAGCCCGCCGAACGAAAAGACCTGCCGCGCGTGGCCTTGAAAAGCTGAAAAACTCTCAACCGCTTAAGGTTCATTCTCCGCCGCTCGCACCGCGATGGCGCCGCTGACCGAAACACCCACTCCCGCTTATTTTACGCGCGTGTAGCGTGACGTCATTCCATACGGAGGACGTATTATGAGCAATGCTTTATCGATTGTCATCGGTTCGGCCTGCATCCTTGCCATCTGCTACCGCTTCTACGGTATCTTCTTTGTCCGCAAGGTGCTTGGTATCAACGACGCCGAAATCACCCCGTCGCACACGCTGGCGGATGGACGCAATTACGTGCCCACCAAAAAGTGGGTGAATGCCGGCCAGCACTTTGCCGCCATCGCCGCCGCCGGCCCGCTTGTCGGCCCGGTTCTTGCCGCCCAATACGGTTATCTGCCCGGTCTGATCTGGCTTCTCGTCGGCTGCGTCGTCGGCGGCGCGGTGCATGACACGGTCGTGCTCTTCGCTTCGATGAAGCACAAGGGCTCGTCGCTGTCGGAAGTGGCCAAGGCGGAACTCGGCCCGGTCGCCGGCTGGTGCACCGGTCTCGCGATGCTGTTCATCATCACCATCACCATGGCAGGCCTTTCGATGGTCGTCGTCCATGCGCTGGAACGCAACCCCTGGGGCACGTTCGCCGTCTTCATGACCATCCCGATCGCCATGATCGTCGGCCTTTATGAGAAGATGGGCGGCAACGGCAAGATCGCAACCTATGTCGGCCTCGCCGCCATCCTCGCCTCGGTCTTTGCAGGCCCCTATGTCCAGGAATCGGCACTCGGCCAGTGGTTCACTTTCCACTACGATACGCTCGGCGTCATGCTGCCGATCTATGCCTTCCTAGCCAGCGCTCTGCCCGTCTGGCTGCTTCTGACCCCGCGCGGTTATCTGTCGAGCTTCCTCAAGATCGGCGTGTTTGCAGCGCTCGTCGTCGGCGTCGTCATCATCAACCCTGAAATCAAGATGCCGGCTCTCACCGAGTTCATCCATGGCGGCGGCCCGGTTCTGGCCGGCCCGGTATGGCCCTTCATCTCGATCACCATTGCATGTGGCGCGATCTCGGGCTTCCATGCCTTCATCGGCTCGGGCACCACGCCCAAGCTGGTCGACAAGTGGAGCGACATTCGTCCCGTTGCCTTCGGCATGATGCTGGTCGAATGCCTCGTTGCAGTGCTCGCCCTCATCGCCGCAACCGCCCTGCCGATGGCCGACTACTTCGCCATCAATGCTTCACCTGAAGTCTTCGCCACGCTCGGCATGACCGTTCAGGACCTGCCACGCCTCGAACAGGCAATCGGCATGGACCTTGCCGGCCGTACCGGTGGCGCCGTAACGCTGGCCGTCGGCATGACCGAGATCTTTACCAGCATTCCCTGGTTCAAGACACTCGCCGCCTACTTCTTCCAGTTCGTCATCATGTTCGAAGCTGTCTTCATCCTGACCGCGATCGACTCGGGCACCCGCGTCGCCCGCTACCTGATCCAGGATATCCTCGGGGACCTCTGGGCTCCGATGAAGCAGATCAACTGGCTGCCGGGCTCGATCTTCGCCAGCATCGTCGCCTGCCTTCTCTGGGGTTATCTTCTCAATTCGGGCGACATCAACTCGGTCTGGGCCCTGTTCGGCGTGTCGAACCAGATGATGGCCTCGCTGGGTCTCACCATCGGCGCAACCATCATCCTGCGGCTCTCGGCCAAGCGGATCTACATGCTGACCTGCCTCATCCCACTCGCCTACCTGTTCGTGACCGTGAACTATGCAGGCTACTGGATGATCGCCAATGTCTACCTCAACGAAGCAGCCAAGGGCTATAACCCGGTCAACGCCGTCCTTTCGATGATCATGATGGCGCTGGGCATTATCATCCTCGTCACCGCGATCTTCAAGTGGAAGGACATGCTTCGCACCGACAGAGCTGGTGGCAACGAGAAATATCTCAGCACACCGGCCGAATAAACGGCTCTCCAAAATTCCTCCCGAGCCGGAACCGGGCGCATGTGAGACCCACATGCGCCCGGTTCGAATTTTTGGAGATGACGGTAAAATACCGGATGTAGGAATCTGCGCTCAGAGAATTCCGAGCTGTTCCTTCAGCGGGCCGAGAAAACGTCGGCTGACCGGAATGGAACGCCCGCCAAGGGTCAGGATATTGGCAACGCCGTTGTCCCCCAGCGCGATATCCTTGATATGCTCCGCATTGACCATGTACTGGCGATGGCAGCGGATCAGCTTGGTCCGCTCTTCCAGCGTGCGCAGCGTCAGTTCGGTAAAATGCTCATGCCCGTCATTGCCGAGCACATAGATGCCGCCGGGCTTGGAAAAGATCGCCTCGACCTCTTCGAGCTTCATCAGCCGGATCCGGTTGAGACCGGTGCAGGGAATATGGCGCAGCGGCGGCGCGATATCGAGCAGTTTGGCCTGCTCGCCTGATTTCACCTTCCGCAAGCGAGCCAGGGTCTTCTGCAGCCGCTCTTCCTGGATCGGCTTCAACAGGTAGTCGAAGGCATTTTCCTCGAAAGCCCGAACTGCATATTCCTCGTAAGCGGTCAGAAACACGACGCGCGGCATCCGATCGGGGTCGATCATCCTCAACATTTCCAGCCCGGTAACCTGCGGCATGTGAATGTCGAGAAACATCACGGCCGGAGACAGCCGGTTGATCGCAGCAATCCCTTCGATCGCGTTCGCGCTCTCGCCGACGATTTCGATATCGCTCTCGTCCGCGAGGAGCGATTTCAGCTCGTCGCGGGCCAGGGTTTCATCGTCTACGATCAGAACTCTCATGCGCCTAAATCATCCAGCAGGACCGAACCTGTCTTAATAGAATACTGCGTGTGTACGGAATGTCGCAGCACCGTCGTAATCGGCGGCAAGCATGTCAACCTTGCGGCAGATCAACGATACGCTGCCAGTGAAACTGCCGTAAAATAGAGAACAAAGAAATGGCCCGGTGAAGCGAAGACACCGGGCCATTGATCTCACAAAGCAAGCCTAAAAATGCGGCCTTGCCCAGCACCCGCTACATCACGGCGCCGATCTGCCACGGCACGAATTCCGCGCCCCCATAACCGAGCTCCTCGCTCTTCGTCTGCTCGCCGGATGCGACGCGGACGATCAGTTCGAACAGCTCCGTGCCCTTTTCCGCAATCGTCACCCCTTGCGTGACGATGTCACCGCAATTGAGGTCCATGTCGTCCTTCATCCGCTCATACATTTCGGAATTGGTTGAGATCTTGATGCAGGGCGTCGGCTTGTAGCCGGAAACCGAACCGCGGCCGGTGGTGAAGACGATCAGGTTGGCACCCGATGCGACCTGGCCCGTCACCGAACACGGATCGAAACCGGGGCTGTCCATGAACACAAAACCCTTGCGATCGATCTTTTCGCCGAACTTGTAGACGCCGAGCAAAGGTGCGGTACCACCCTTGGCCACTGCGCCGAGCGACTTCTCCAGGATCGTCGTCAACCCGCCCTTCTTGTTGCCGGGGGACGGATTGTTGTCCATCTCGCCGCCGTTGCGGGCGCAATAATCCTCCCACCACTTCAGCCGCTCGATCAGCTTGTTGCCGATCTCCGCGGTTTCGGCGCGGCGCGTCAGAAGATGCTCGGCGCCGTAAACTTCAGAGGTTTCGGAAAGAATGGTGGTTCCGCCATGCCGGACGAGCAGGTCGGAGGCGTAGCCCAAAGCCGGATTGGCGGTAATGCCCGAATAACCGTCCGAGCCGCCGCATTGCATGCCGATCGTGATCTCGGAAACCGGAGCAGGCGTACGCGTGGTACGGTTGGCGAACTCGGCAACGCCGCGTAGCTCTTCCAGACCTCTTTCGATCGTCTTGCGCGTGCCGCCCTCCTGCTGGATCGTCATGTAACGCAGCATGCCGTCCTGGCGGATGCGTCGGCCACCGACGAGATCGGGGATCTGCATCACCTCACAGCCGAGGCCAACCAGCAGGATGCCGCCGAAATTGGGGTTCTGCGCATAACCGGACAGTGTCCGGAACAATGTCGCATATCCCTCGCCATCGGTGGACATGCCGCAACCCGTGCCATGCGAGATCGGCACGATACCGTCGACATTCGGAAACGCATCGAGAAAACCGGATTTCTCGGCCGCTTCCGTAATGAAACGGGCGACCGAACCGGAACAGTTCACCGTCGTGAGAATGCCGATATAGTTGCGCGTGCCGACTTTGCCGTCCGCCCGCTTGTAGCCCATGAACGTGCGGGCTTCGGTTATTTCGGGCAGCGGCGTATTGGCACTGGCGAAAGCATAGTCCTGAGCGTGTTCACCCATGCCGAGATTGTGGACGTGAATATGATCGCCGGCCGCGATATCGATCTTGGCCTGGCCGATAATCTGCCCGTAGCGCAAAACGTTGCCGCCGGCGGGAATTGCGGCGGTGGCAATCTTGTGTCCGCGTGCGATGGCCTGCCCGGCGGCAACACCGCTAGCAGTAAGGATGTCGCCTGCTGCGAGGTCGCGCAATGCGATCTCGATATTGTCGGCAGGATGAAGGCAAATGCTGTTCTTGATCATTGACGTATCTTTCTCCTGATCCGGCTCCCATGCCGGTTGCATTGCCGGCCGGTTTCCGGGCCATGCGTAGAAACACTTGAATTGTCGTTCGCCTGACTGTCCGGCTAAAGCGTCAGTCAGGCCTCCAGAATTCCCGAACTGCCTCTGGCGGCACGCTTGCGGGACGGCAGGCGTGGCCGGGCATCGTCCAGCCCAAGCCCGTCGAGATGCCCGAAAACGGTTCGCAGATGGGCACGCATGTGGCCGACGGCCGTTTCGGCATCACCCGCGATGATCGCATCTGCGATCATCTGGTGCTCGATCAGGGTAACGGCCATCCGGTCGCTGTCCTGCGTGGTGAGATACCGTACGCGATCGAGCTGCGTCTTCGCCCGCAATATCGCATTCCATGCACCCGCATAACCGCTGAGTTCGGCGATCAGCGCATGGAAGACGTTGTCGAGCGTGTAGAACGCGTCCCCGTTTCCGACGACCGCAGCCTGCTCGCGCAGATTGGCCCGGATACGCTCGCGTCCCTCGTCATTCATGCGCTTTATCGCATCCTCGACAAGGGCGCATTCCAGCTTCTCGCGAATATACTGCCCAACCGTGACGCCTTCGAGCGAGATCGGCGCAACGAACGTCCCGAAATGCGGATAAATGACGACCAGCTCTTCTTCGGCAAGCTTGATGAGAGCCTCGCGCACAGGTGTGCGGCTCACTTCGAGCTGCTGGCAAAGGTCTGCTTCGGACAAGGGTGCGTCCGGAGCAAGACGGCCGCAGACTATATCTTCCCGTATCTTGTCGAATACCTGGCCCGTCAAACGGGAACGGCTGCGATCCACCATTCAGTCACTCATCTTGTTTGTTGCGGTCAGGTCGAGTTGTCCTCTTTTGCGAGATTTCCGGCGTATCGGCAACGTCGATGGCAGTTCACCACAGATGCCGTCGCGGGCTGCGGAAGCAGTGATCTGTCTTTTATGCCACGCGCCCCTCCCTGAAAGCCTGCACGGTCTGCATCACGCCCCGAAGCTCCGCCAACCCCTTGAGACGGCCGACGAAAGAGTAACCGGGATTGGATTTCTGGCCGATATCGTCACCCAGCAGATGTCCGTGATCGGGGCGCATCGGAATCTGCGGCACCGGATGGCCGATCGATGCGCGACGATCCTCTTCAGCCATGAGAGCCGCCGTCATCGCGACAAGATCCGTATCGCCGCCGAGATGATCCGCCTCGTAGAACGAACCGTCCGGCTCGCGCGTCGTATTGCGCAGGTGAGCGAAATGGATGCGCGGCGCGAACTCCCTGGTCATGGCGACAAGATCGTTTTTCGGGTTGGATCCGAACGAGCCGGTGCACAGCGTCAGTCCGCAAGCCTCCTGAGGAACGCCCTTGAACAGCGCCCGCACATCATCCGCATTCGACAGGACGCGGGGAAGGCCGAAGATCGGGAAAGCCGGATCGTCAGGATGGATGCATAGCCGTGCCCCCTCCTCTTCCGCCACCGGCGTGATCTCGCGCAGGAACTCGATCAGGTTGGCGCGAAGATCCTCCACCCCGATCTGCTGGTAGAGTTCCAGCATGTCCTTGAACGTCGAACGCGTATAGGCAAAGTCGCGCGCCGGCAGCCAGTCGATGAGATTGCGTTCCAGTTCCGAAATCCTCGCCTCGTCCATGGCCTCGAAACGGGCCTTGGCGGCAGCGACCTGCTCGGCCGAATAGGATGCTTCGGCGCCTGTCCGGCTGAGAACGAAAAGATCATAGGCCGCGAAGTCGACACTGTCGTAACGCAGCGCATAACCGCCATTCGGCAGCCGATACATCAGGTTGGTGCGACTCCAGTCGGTGATGACCATGAAATTGTAGCAGATCACCTTGACGCCGCCCCGCGCCACATTGCGGATCGACTGCTTGTAGTTGTCGATCTTCTCGCGGTAATTGCCGGTGCGGGTCTTGATTTCCTCGCCGACACCGATGCTTTCGACCACCGACCATGTCAGGCCTGCGGCTTCCACTTCTGCCTTGCGCTTGGCGATCTCGTCGGACGGCCAGATGCCACCCTGGTTCATGTGATGAAGAGCCGTCACGATGCCGGTCGCACCAGCCTGACGAATTTTTTCCAGGCTCACCGGATCATCCGGGCCGAACCAGCGCCATGTCTGTTCCATATCAGTCTCCTACCTCACTATATATCGTCCGAAACAACACGCCTCAGACCTCGCCCAGAAAGGCCTTCAGGGTTTTGCGTACCCCGTGGCTCATCAGGCTCGACACATGTTTGATGACCTCGGCGCGGAAATGCGCGTTGGCCGGAAGCACGTCTCCGAAAATTTCGCGAATGCCGAAAAGCGCATCGGCCAACCTGGCGGCGTCGTTGCCGGCGCCTCTGGCGATCGCCGTCAATCGCTCGGCATGCGGATCGGTCACGATGTAATCCTGGCCAAGCTCGTTCCGGCCCGACAGAAACCTCATCCATGCCGCAACGGTAAGCGGGATGACCTTCGGGTTCCGGCCGGTAGAATAGAGCTCGGCAGCGGCTTCCAGCACACGAGGCGGAAGCTTCTGCGATCCATCCCAGGAGATTTGTAAGGCCAGATGGCGCACGCCCGTATTGCGGAAACGCGTTTCAAGATCATGCGTGTAGGCCGCGACATCGGTTCCCGGCACCGGCGGCAGGGTGCGGATCAAATCCTCGTCCCACAGATGGCGGATCACTCTGGGCAGATGCTCGTCCATCATCGCGTCGGCAATGGTCTCGATCCCGGCGATTACGGAGAGATATGCCAGCGTGGAATGGGAGCCATTGAGGCAGCGCAGCTTCATCAACTCGTAGGGAAGAACATTCTCCGTCATGATGGCGCCGGCCGTTTCCCAATCCGGCCTGCCCAGCGGAAAGTGATCCTCGACCACCCATTGGCGAAAAGGCTCGCTGACGACCGGCCAGGCATCGATGAGCCCCAGGCTCTCGGCAACTTTCTCCCGATCGCTGTCCTGCGTGGCAGGCGTGATCCGGTCCACCATCGTGCACGGGAAGGCAACGGTTTCGCTGATGAACCGTCCCAGTTCTTCATCGCGAAGGGTGGCGAAGCGGGTGACAACGTTGCGCGCCTTGATGCCGTTCTGCGCAAGGTTATCGCAAACGAGAACGGTGAAGGGCGCCTGCCCGGCCTCACGCCGCAGGCGAAGCGCTTCGGTCAGGAAACCGGGTACGCTGCGCGGATCGGTCGGGTTGGCGAGATCGGCAACAATTGCCGGATGTTTTTCGTCGAGATTGCCGGTCGCAGCGTCCAGGCAATATCCTTTTTCGGTAACCGTCAGCGTCACGATCCGGATCTCGGGCCTGCAGAGCAGCTCGAAAACCTGGGATTTTTGATCGGGCGCCACCATGATGTCGAGGACGGAACCGATGACACGCAGCGTATCCGTGTCATTGTCTCGGATGAGCAGCGTGTAAAGTCCGTCCTGCGGCTTCAGGGCGTCACGCATGGCGGGTGACATGAGGCATATTCCGACAACACCCCAGTCCGTCGCCCCATTCTGCAGGACGTCATCGGTGTAGACCATCGCATGCGCCCGGCAGAATGAGCCAAGACCGATATGGGCGATGCCTGCGGAAATTGTCTTGCGATCATATCCGGGACGCTCGATTGCAGCGGGAAGATCGGCCAGCGCGGCATTTCCCAGGCGCTTCGGGGCGGCATCTTTCCTCAAACTGATAGTCATGAAAAATCCTCGGTAATCTCATAAGGATCTGCGGACAGTAAATCTTGCCGTCACATACTTCCGCAGTCCTTGCGGGCGCAGTAAAGCTTCGGGTTTCCAATCCTAAAAAATACACGCATTGCGCGCAATCATGATCACGGACATATCCGCCGATAACACCGACATACGCCTGTCCGCTTCGGCATTCGATTGTTGAATGACGGGGCCACGGGGATCAGCGCCCAGTGTGAGGAAGCTACAGTCGCGATTGCTTCCAGCTTCGTCGGTCACCTCCCATGTCAACCACATCGGATATTCCCGGGTCGACCGCCACACTTGGGCTTCCTTGCGTTGCCGAATTCGACATTCCAGGCTTTTCCGTGGTCTTGCTCGCAGCAGGTCCTTTCCTCTCAAGCTGCCCTGCAATCTACGTATACTACCATATGGGTGACGTTGAATAGCCAAATTCAACAAAAGCGTGCGACATTTTGGAACGCACTTAAAAATTGACAATCTTCATGTCTAATAAAATAGCCTATATATAACAGTATATTAAATCGCTTAAATTTATGACTGAGTCTCACCATCGGTAAATTTGATGCCGAAAACCTCACCGAGTGGCTTGAGCCCGACTCCCGGTGATTCTGCGAGCCGATCAGATCACGTAGCGATCGGATGTCCTCTCGGAGGCATCGTAAACACCGACAAATCCGTCACACAGTCTCGGGAAAAGCTGCGACACCTTCGACTTGGCATAGCAAGACCCTGCGACAATTTCGCACACCCAGTTCACAATAGTTCCGAATTTTGTGATTTCTCCGACATCGCCATTGGGGATTTTATGGCCATGATTCAATGCGCATTTCGCCCGAAATCGACCGAAACCGAAATAGACGAATATCAAGAAATTCAACTTTCGACTTGCCGCGCAGAGATCATTGACATCCCGATTGACAGCAATCTAGCGTTGATGTCGTCGAAAGGAGGTCGGCTCCCCAATGAAATCACTTATACATTCTGACGTTTTATTTCCGGCCGAAAACAGTATTCGCTCTATTGCTCAAGCACTTTACAAGACGGTTTCGGATCTTCCGATCATCAGTCCCCACGGTCATACCGATCCCAAATGGTATGCCCTGGATGAACCTTTTCCGGATCCGGCCCAGCTTCTGATCGTTCCCGATCATTACATCTTTCGAATGCTTTTCAGTCAGGGCATCCGCCTCGAGGACCTCGGCGTACGCCGCCTCGATGGGACAGCCGTCGAAACCGATGGTCGCCGGATCTGGCGGCTTTTTGCTGAAAACTACTACCTGTTCCGCGGTACGCCGACGCGGCAGTGGATGGATTTTGTCCTCTCCAATCTGTTTGGCATCGAAGAACCGCTCACTGCCAAGACTGCGGACAAGACCTATGACCTGATCGCCGAAAAGCTGCGCCTGCCGGAATACCGGCCGCGTGCACTGTTCAAGCGCTTCAACATCGAAGTCATCGCAACGACCGAGGGCGCACTCGACGACCTTCGTTGGCACAAGGCGATCCGCGAGAGCGGCTGGGATGGACGCGTGGTGACGGCCTATCGGCCGGATGCCGTTGTCGATCCCGATTTCGAAGGTTTTGCCGCCAATCTCGACCAGCTGGGCGACATGACGGGCGAAGACACCGGCTCCTGGACGGGATATCTCGCGGCACATCGAAAACGCCGCGCGTATTTCAAGTCCTTCGGCGCGACGTCGTCGGACCACGGCCATGCGACGGCCGATACGGCCAACCTGTCGGATGCGGAAGCCGCCGCACTGTTCAACCGGATACGGGCCGGCAAGTCGGGTCTGGATGATCACAAGCTGTTCCGCGGCCAGATGCTGACGGAGATGGCGAAGATGAGCCTGGACGACGGGCTGGTCCTGCAGATCCATCCGGGTTCAAGGCGCAATCATTCGCCAACCGTGTTCGCCAACCATGGCCGCGACATGGGCTTCGATATTCCGGGTCGCACCGACTATGTCAGCGCCCTGAAACCGTTGCTGGATGCGGTTGGCGCGGAACGCGACCTGACCGTCGTGCTCTTCACCCTCGACGAAACGTCCTATGCCCGCGAACTCGCTCCGCTGGCGGGGGCCTATCCGGCACTCCGGCTCGGACCGGCATGGTGGTTCCATGACAGTCCGGAAGGCATGCGGCGTTTCCGCGAGATGACGACCGAAACGGCCGGTTTCTACAACACGGTCGGCTTCAATGACGATACGCGCGCCTTCCCGTCCATACCGGCGCGCCACGACGTTGCTCGACGGGTCGATTGCGCATTTTTGGCGCGACTTGTCAGCGAACACAGGCTCAGGGAGGAAGAAGCTTTCGACCTGGCCAGGGAGCTTGCCTATACGCTCGCGAAAAAGGCGTATCGGCTCTGAACGACGCCTAGGCGTCAACTGAACGAGACTATCGCAATCAGCTATCGGCAAGCCGGGAACGGGTGATCATCATCCATTCCCGGCACCGATGGCGGCTGGCCCGATCTCTGGTTCAAGCAACTATCAATTGGAGGAAATACGAATGAAACGAACTTTCAAGTCGATCCGCACGATGCTTCTGGCTGCCGGCGCAGCAGGTGTTCTGCTCGCATCTCCGGCCATGTCGCGCGATTTCAGATCTGCCGACATCCACCCGAATGACTATCCGACGGTCCAGGGCGCCATGTACATGGGCAAGATCCTGTCCGAGCGCACGAATGGTCGCCTCGGCGTCAAGGTCTTCCCGAACGGCGCACTGGGTGACGAACGCGGCACGATCGAACAGCTGCGTATCGGCGGCCTCGACATGCTGCGCATCAGCGCCGCCGTGGTCAACAACATGGTGCCGGAAACCATCGTCATCTCGCTGCCGTTCATCTTCCGCTCCACGGCGCATGAACGCGCTGTCCTCGATGGTCCGGTCGGCGAAGACGTGCTCAAGGCGCTGGAAAAGCAGGGCATGATTGGCCTCGCCTTCTACGACAGCGGCGCGCGCTCGATGTACACCAAGAAGCCGATCAAGACGCTTGCAGACCTTCACAACATGAAGATCCGCGTCCAGCAGTCCGACATGTTCGTTGCCATGGTTCAGGCTCTCGGTGCCAACGCAACACCGATGCCGATGGGCGAAGTTTATACCGGTCTGAAAACCGGTATCATCGATGCCGCCGAGAACAACTATCCGTCCTATGAATCGTCGCACCACTACGAAGCAGCCAAATATTTCACCCGCACCGAACATGCCATGGTGCCGGAACTGCTGCTCTTCTCCAAGCCGCTCTGGGACAAGCTGCCTCCGGAAGACCAGGCTTTGATCCGCAAGGCCGCCAAGGACTCCGTTGTCGAGCAGCGCCGCCTGTGGGACGAACGTGAGTTGAAGTCCAGGGAAATCGTTGAAAAGGCCGGTAGCATCATCGGTGACGTCAACGACAAGCAGGAATTCATCGACGCCATGAAGCCTGTTTATGCCCAGTTCGCCAAGACTCCTGAGCTGCAGGATCTCATCAAGCGGATCCAGGAAACGAAATAAACGACGATGGAAGCAGCTCCGGACCGGGGCTGCTTCTCCTCCTGCAGCCTGCTCGCCGGATATGAGGCGCCAGGCACTACGAACCTCAAGACACCGTGCATTATACGCTCTGAAAACCGAGCCCGGTTTTCGTGCGGGTGCGCCCGGGGGATAATAATGAATACTCACAGCAAATCTGAAGCCGCTCATCCACCCGCGATGACGGGACTGCTCACGAGCATCAACGCACCACTCGCCAAGATCGGTATGATCCTGGCAATTTCTGGCCTGCTGACGCTTGTGGCCGTCGTTTTTTACCAGGTCTTCGGCCGTTACGTGCTGAACGATTCACCCAGCTGGACGGAAAACCTGGCAATCGTCCTCATTCTCTACGTCACCATGATCGGCGCTGCCGTCGGCGTGCGCGATGCGGGTCACATTGCTCTCGACTCGCTCACCGTTCTCCTACCGCAATACATGCAACGTTATGTGGAACTGGTTATCTACATCGCCATCTGCCTGTTCGGCGCCGCCATGGCCTATAACGGCTGGGTCCTCGGCTGGTCGGTTGCTCCCTACCTGATGCCCAATCTCCACGTGACAGAGGCCGTGCGTTACATTCCGCTCGCAGTCTCGGGCGTCCTTATCATCATGTTTTCAATCGAACATATCATAGCCATTTTCCGTAAGGCGGAGGTTGTACCGTCATGGCACTGACCATTCTTTGTATCACTTTTGTCGGCTTCCTCGTTGCGGGGATCCCTGTCGCATTCGCGATCGGCCTGTCGGCGCTTTGCACCATTCTTTATGAAGGTCTTCCGATCGCCGTCGGCTTCCAGCAGATGATGGCGGGCATGAATGTCTTTTCATTTCTCGCCATTCCTTTCTTTATTTTCTCCGGTGAATTGATGCTGCATGGCGGCGTTGCCGACAAGATCGTCAATGCAGCCAAGGCCATGGTCGGCCATGTTCGCGGCGGCCTCGGCATGTCGAACGTCGTTGCCTGCACCCTCTTCGGTGGTGTCGCCGGCTCCCCCGTTGCCGACGTATCGGCCATGGGCGCCGTCATGATCCCGATGATGAAAAAGGAAGGCTACGACGCCGACTACGCGGTCAACGTGACGACGCATGCTGCTCTCGTCGGCGCTCTGATGCCGACCAGCCACAACATGATCATCTACGCGCTGGCCGCCAGCGGCAAGGCATCCATCGGTGCCTTGATCGCCGCCGGCATCATGCCCGCCCTGCTTCTGATGGTCTGCAACCTCGGTGCGGCCTATTACGTCGCCAGAAAGCGTGGTTATCCGGCCGGAACTTTCCCCGGCTGGCACATCGTCATGCGCTCGCTGGCTGCAGCTGCACCCGGCATGCTGATCGTGGTCATCATTCTCGGCGGTATCGTTTCGGGTATCTTCACTGCAACGGAATCCGCGTCCATCGCCGTGATCTACACGGTGCTTCTCACTTTCTTCATCTATCGCACGATGACCTGGGAAGCATTCCTGGCGGCAGCCGCCAAGACGGTCAAGACGACGGGTATCGTCCTGCTGCTGATCGGCGTATCGACAATGTTCCAATATCTCATGGGTCTTTACGGCGTTGCCGATATGACCGGTGAACTGATGGGGCAGATTACGACCAACCCGATCCTCATCTTCCTGATGATCAACATCATCCTGTTCCTGCTCGGCACGTTCATGGATATGGCCTCGACGATCCTGATCTGCACCCCGATCTTCCTGCCGATCGCCATGCAATACGGCATGGACCCGGTCCAGTTCGGCATGGTCATGCTGCTCAACTGCGCACTTGGCCTCAACACGCCGCCGGTCGGCACCACGCAGTTCATCGGCTGCGCCATTGGTGAAATCTCGGTCGGCGAGGTGATGAAGTCCATTCTGCCCTTCTACAGCGCGCTGTTCCTTGCCATGGCATTGGTTACCTATGTGCCGATGTTCTCCATGTGGCTGCCACGCCTGCTGATGCACTAAAAGCAGCAGCCAGAAGCACAAAGATCAGGCGCCCGGCTTCGGCCGGGCGCTTTTGCGTTCGTGAACGCTTCGACCGACGCGCCCACCTGAATACGGATCGCCCGCGGAAACGCAAAAAGCCGGCCGCATCCTTTGCGACCGGCTTTCATGCAGTTCGGCCGCGATCGCGACCTGAAAAGAGTTATTTCAGGAATTCAGCCCTATGCGGGTTGAAAACGTCGATCAGGCGACCAGCCTCAAGCGCCTTGACGCCATGAACCAGATCCGGCGGCACGATAAAGCTGCCCCCCTTGTTGAGCGTTTCCGTCCGACCGTCGATCGTGACCTCGAAACTGCCCTCTGCGACATAGCTTGCCTGGATATGCGGATGGGAATGTTTTGCGCCGATCGCATCCTTTTCGAATACGACCTCCACCATCATCATCTCCGGCAGATAGGTCATGATGCGACGCGTGACGCCGGGTTCGGGATTGACCCATTCAGCGCCATCCGCCGAAACAAAAAGATCGCTTGCTGCCATAACCTGTCCTCACCTGAAATTCGTTGATGCCTCGGGATATGACATATAGCCAGATCGGCAACAACCACTACCCTGAGAAGAACTGTCAAAAGACAAGCTATTGTTTTTGATCAGCTTCCTTTGCCCAATGCCGCACGCGCGGCAACGTCATTTTCGTCGCAGATGATGTGCGACACGTATAGCAAACGCGCGCTCCTGGTTCGGACGGTACCCTGCTGGCATATGTCTTGCCTAATATTTTTCGGCATGTCGCAATCGCCGCTTGTCCGCGACAATTTGGCATGAAATGCTGTCTTTAGTTGCAATGACGAGCAACGAAATGTGAGGCGTGCTTGAGAAAACAGCAGGAACTTGCAATTGAAGTCAGGGGCGTCGGCCGTGTCTACGGCGACGGCGCAGGCCAGGTCACCGCTCTCAGCAATATCTTTCTGAATATCCGACAGAACGAGTTCTTCACGCTTCTTGGGCCATCGGGCTGTGGCAAGACCAC
The DNA here is from genome assembly GCA_900466875.1 of Hyphomicrobiales bacterium. Classification (GTDB taxonomy): domain Bacteria; phylum Pseudomonadota; class Alphaproteobacteria; order Rhizobiales; family Rhizobiaceae; genus Neorhizobium. The sequence continues at coordinate 71,206 of UBNQ01000012.1, forward strand.
GCTGTTGCGCCTGATTGCCGGTTTCGACTTCCCGACCGACGGCGAAATCCTGCTTTACGGCGAGAACATCGCACCGCTGCCGCCCTTCAAGCGCCCGGTCAACACCGTCTTCCAGAACTATGCCCTCTTCCCGCATATGACGGTCGCCCAAAATATCGGCTTCGGGCTGGAGATGCTCGGCCGGCCGAAACAGGAAATCACCGCCCGCGTCGAGGAAATGCTCGCTCTCGTGCATATGGAGGCGATGCGCAACCGCAAGGTCATGCAGATTTCCGGTGGCCAGCAGCAGCGCGTGGCGCTCGCCCGCGCTCTCGCTCCCAAACCGAAAGTGCTGCTGCTCGACGAACCGCTCTCGGCGTTGGACTACAAGCTGCGCAAGGAAATGCAGGTCGAATTGAAGCGGGTACAGGCGGAAACCGGCATCACCTTCATCTTCGTCACCCACGATCAGGACGAGGCGCTCGCCATGTCTGACCGGATCGCCGTCATGTCCCATGGCGAAGTCCGGCAGGTTGGCGCGCCTTGGGAAATCTACGATCGCCCGGCGGAGCGTTTCGTCGCGGATTTCATCGGAGAAACGAACTTTTTGACCGCAGATGTTATCTCCATAGACGGTCAGAGAACGACAGTCCGACTTTCCAACGGCAGCATGCTGGATGCAACCTACCCCGCAGACATCACGCCGGAAGGCAAGGTGACGATCGTCATCCGGCCTGAACACGCGCAACTCGCCGCGCCATCGAAGGCGGCGTTACTTGCCGGCCAGATCGAGGATTTGACCTATCTCGGCACGGACACCCATATCCGGGTCAGGCTTCCCGATACCTCGATTTTCACGATCCGGCAGCAGAACAGCCGTGTCGGGCCGATCGGCTTTTCCGCTGGCGACGCCGTTGCGCTGACCATCAGCGAAAACGCAGCCCAGATCCTTAAGGATTGAAACTATGACCGAGCGGACCAAACAGGCCGCCTCGGCGGCACAGAGACAGGAAATCACCAGCCGCTGGCTGTTGAGCACCCCGGCCCTTGCCCTCATCGCCATCGCCTCTGTCGGCCCTTTGCTCATCGTCCTCGTTTACTCCGTTCTGGCCCCGGGTTCCTATGGCGACGTCAAATGGGAATTTTCAGGTCAGGGCTGGTTCAACGTCTTTTTCTCGCGTGACATCTTCGACGACACGGTCTCGCTGGCCGATGCCCATGTGACGATCCTGTGGCGCAGCGCCCGGCTCGCGGTCATCACCACCGTTCTCTGCCTGATCGTCGGTTTTCCGACCGCCTATTTCATCGCCAGCCGTGCGCCGCATAACCGGTCGATCTGGCTGTTTCTCATCACAATTCCCTTCTGGACCAACATGCTGATCCGCGGTTTTGCGATCCAGGAAATGATCCGCAACGAGGGGCTGGCCAACACCATCCTGATGAAGCTCGGCGTCATCTCGGCTCCGATCCAGATGCTCTATACCGACTTCGCCATCCTGCTCGGAATGGTCTATGTGCACCTGCCGCTGATGGTGCTGCCGCTTTACGCGAGCCTGGAAAAACTGGATTTCCGCCTCGTGGAGGCCGGTTACGATCTTTATGCGACGCGGCTGAAGGTTCTGTGGCGGATCATTATTCCGCTGGTCAAACCCGGCATCATCGCCGGCTCGATCCTCGTCTTCATCCCGGCGCTGTCATCCTACGTCATCCCGCGCATTCTCGGCGGCGGCAAGAACCTGATGGTCGGCAACCTGATAGAGCTGCAATTCGGCCAAGGCCGCAACTGGCCGCTTGGTGCAGCCTTGTCGATCACGCTCGTCATCATCGTCCTCTTCGCCATGCTCTATTACGTGAAGAATGCAGGAAAGACCGGAGGCGGCCATGCGTAAGCGCTTCGACATCCGCGTCCAGCCGGGCTTTGCCACGATCGCGATGTTCTGCTTTTTTCTGCTCTACGTGCCGATCTTCACGCTGGTCGTCTATGCCTTCAACTCGGGCATTTCGATCGCCCGCTGGGAAGGCTTTTCGTTCCGCTGGTTCGTCGCCGCCTGGAACAACAATCTCGTCATCGAGGCCGCGATCCGCTCCGTCCAGATCGCTGCCATCGCCGCTGTTATCGCCACGGCCGCTGCCACGCTTGCCGCCATCGCCACCACGCGAACGGCCGGTTATCGCGGCCTCACCTTCAAATATTCCTTCATCAACATGCCACTGATGGTGCCGGAAATCGTCACTGCCGTAGCCCTGCTGATCCTCTTCTCGCGCATAAAAGTTTGGACCGGTTATTCCGGCCTTGGTTACCTCATCCTCGCCCATACCGCCTTCTGCATCCCCTTCGCCTATCTGCCGATCCGGGCGCGGCTGGAGAATATGGATCTGGCGCTGGAACGAGCGGCAGCCGATCTCTATGCCACGCCTTTCAAGGTGTTCCGCTACATCACCCTGCCTCTCCTCTGGCCGGGCATCCTTGCCGGCATGATGCTCGCCTTCGTCATCTCGCTGGATGACATCGTCATCACCGAATTTGTCAAATCCGCCGGTCAGGAAACGCTTCCGACCTACATGCTCGGCCAGCTGCGCCGCGCCGTCACGCCCGAAATGAACGCCATCTCGACAGTGTTTCTGCTGCTGTCGCTGGCGATCGTAACGATCTTCTTCTTCCTCAGCAGATCCAACGAAAAATCCGATTAAACAGGAGTGGGAACAATGAAGAATGTCTTGAAAATTGCCGCCGGTCTGGCGGTTCTCTTCGCATCGACCACGCTTGCCCATGCGGAAGGCGAACTCAACATTTTCAACTGGGGCAATTACACCAATCCTGAACTGATCAAGAAGTTCGAAGAGGCCTACAAGGTCAAGGTGACGGTAACCGACTACGACAGCAACGACACCGCGCTTGCGAAAATCCGCCAGGGCGGCCACGGCTTCGATATCGTCGTGCCGTCCGCCAGCGCCATGCCGGTCTTCATCAAGGAAGGACTGCTGCTGGAATCGCGCCCCGACCAGATGGAAAACTTCAAGAACATGGACCCGCAATGGGTGGATGTAGCCTACGACCCGGGCCGACACTACTCGGTTCCGTGGCAGTGGGGCACGACCGGTGTGACAGTCGATAAATCGATCTATTCCGGCGATCCGAATACGGCCGCCATATTCCTCGATCCACCGCCGGAACTGGTCGGCAAGGTCAATGTCGTGCCGGAAATGTCGGACGTCATGCACATGGTCGTCACTTATGCCGGCGGCGAGCCCTGCACCGGCGACCTGACGATCCTGAAAAAGGCCCGCGACATTCTCGTCGCCGCCAAGCCGAAATGGATCTCGATGGATTACGGCACGGTGGAAAAATACACCAAGGGCGATCTAGCAGCGAGCGTCGACTGGAACGGCGCCGCCTTCCGCGGAAGGCTTGCCAACAAGAACATCGTCTACGGCTATCCGAAAGAGGGTTACCCGGTCTGGATGGACAATGCCGCCATCCTTGCCGATGCCAAGAATGTCGAGAACGCCAAGCTTTTCATCAACTTCATCATGGTGCCGGAAAACGCGGCGCTGATTTCCGCTTTTGCCCGTTATTCCAACGGCATCAAGGGCTCCGACGCCTTCATGCCGGAAGACATGAAGACGGCACCGGAGGTCAACATTCCGGAAGCCTCGAAAGCAGCCGGCAAGTTCAACCTCGCCTGCGCACCGGAAGTGCAGGAACTCTATACCAAGATCTGGACCGAGCTGCAGAAATAAGCCGAACAAGGGAGGCCGGCAGTGCGGGCAAAACCCGCGCTGTCGCGACCGCAGGGACATGGACAGCATAAACGACATCACCACCGTTGACCGGGCATCGGTGACGCTTGCCAACTGGCGCGAAACACCCTTCAGCCGGTGGAGTTTCCATAACGTCCGCGAACTGGTGCCGACCTCGGAAATCTCCTGCGGCATCGAACAGCCGGAGGAGGCAATCGCCTCGCAGCAATTCCTCGCCCGTGAGATCGAAACAGGACTGGACGGCATCTCGACCGTAAACGGTTTTCTGAAATACGCCCATACCGACGCATTCCTGCTGATGAAGCGCGGCAAGATCGTCGGCGAATATTATGCGCCGCATGCCAATGTGAACGCCAAACACCTCGTCTTTTCGATCAGCAAGTCGCTGACCGCTATCCTCTCCGGCATGCTTGAAGAACAAGCCCTGATCGATCCCGAAAAACCGGTCACCGCCTACCTGCCGGAAGCAAAGGGCAGTGCCTACGAGGACTGCCGCTATCGCGACGTGCTCGACATGCGCGTCAGCCTCGATTTCGAAGAAACTTATCTCGACAAACATGGTCCCTTTGCCCGTTATCGTCGCGCCATGCTGTGGAACCCGGTCGAACCGGGCACGGCTGTCGAAACGCTCGCCTCCTTCCTGATGACGCTGAAAAAGGCCGATCGGCCGCATGGCGGCGGGCATTCCTATCTCTCACCGAATGCCGACCTTCTTGGCGTCGTCATCGAGCGCGTTACCGGCCGCCGTTATGGTGAACTGCTGTCGGAGCTTTTGTGGAAACCGATGGGTGCCCGAAACCACGCCTATGTCACGGTCGATAGTATCGGCACAGCCCGCACCGCCGGCGGCATCTGCCTGACGGCGCGCGATCTGGCTCGCGTCGGCGAACTGATCCGCATCGGTGGCGCAATGGACGGCCGGCAAGTTATCCCGAAAGGGTGGATCGCCGACATGCTGAGCAACGGTGATCCCGAAGCTTGGAAAGCATCCAACAGCACCACCATGCCGAACGGCCGTTACCGCAGCCAGTGGTATCAGACCGGAGAGCCGGATGGCGCCTATTGCGCCATCGGCATCCACGGCCAGTGGCTTTACGTCGATCCTGAAAACGAGGCGGTGATCGTAAAACTGTCGTCCCAGCCCAATCCACTCGACGACGAGCTGAAACAGGACAATCTCGCCTTCTTCCGAACCCTTAGCCGTCTGGAATTCTGAGGAACACGCATGCAGCCCTCCGCCGACATCATCATCCTCAACGCGCGCATCCTGACCATGGACGAGGCGACACCGAAAGCTGAAGCCGTTGCCATCGGCGGCAACACGATCCTTGCCATAGGCTCCAATGACGAGGTCGAGAGCTTGAAAGGCCCGGAAACTCGAGTGATCGATGCGGCGGGCGGCACCCTCCTGCCCGGCTTCAACGAAGCGCATATGCATATCTTCATGGGCTCGGTCGGCCTGCGCCAGCTCTCGCTTTACAAGGTAAAGGGTTTTGACGAGCTGAAAGCCAAGGTGGACGAATACGCCGCCGCAAACCCGAACCTGAAGCTGCTGCTGGCCCGCTCCGCCGATTATACGATCCTGTCGGAAACCGAGCGCACCACCCGCCACGACCTCGACCGCGTCATCTCGCACCGGCCGTTCGCGATGATCTCCCCCGATCATCACACCGCCTGGGCCAATACCAAGGCACTGGAAATCGCTGGCCTGCTGCATGGCAAAGAAGTGGGCGTCGGTAACGAGGTGGTCATGGGCGAGGATGGCCTCGCCTCCGGCGAGTTGCGCGAAGCCGACGCCATGCAGCCGGTCTTCGATTTGAGCGAAACCGGCGGCCGCGAGGGGCTCGGCATCGGTACCGGCGGCGAACCGGAGAGCGTCACGCCGCAGGAACGCGCCATCGACCTCGATATCATCAGGAATGGCCTCGCCTATTGCGCTTCGCTGGGCCTAACCTCGATCCAGAATATGGACGGCAATCTCTACCAGCTGGAAATCCTCGAAGAGATCGAAAAGACCACCGGCCTGCCGGTGCGCGTGCGCATGCCCTATCACATGAAGAATTTCATGCCGCTCACCGACCTCAAGGAAAAGGCCGCCAACTGGCGCGACCGTTTCCACACCGATCGGCTGCGTTGCGATTTCGTCAAGATGTTCATCGACGGCGTGGCGGAAGGCGAAAGCGCAGTTTTCCTCGATGATTACGCCCACAAGCCCGGCTGGAAGGGCGATCCGCTGTTCAGCCAGGAGCATCTGAACGAGATCGTCACCGAAGCCGACCGGCTGAAACTGCCTGTCGCCGTCCACGCAATCGGTGACGGCGCCGTGCGCATGGTGCTCGACGGCTATGAGGCAGCAGTAGAGGCGAACGGCAAGCGCGACGCCCGCAACCGGGTAGAGCATATCGAGGTCATCCACCCCGATGACGTGCCGCGCTTCAAAAAACTCGGCGTCATCGCTTCGATGCAGCCAACCCACCCGCCCGGCAATGCGGGCCTGCCGCTCGAACCCTATCTCTCCTTTATCGGCCGCGATCGCTGGCCGCTCGCCTTTGCGTGGCGGACGCTCACAGATGCCGGAGCGACGATCGTCTTCGCCACCGACTGGCCCGTCTCGCCGCTCGATCCGATGGGTTGCATCCATGACGCGATGACAAGGCAGCGCTGGGCCGACGATCTGCCGGATCAGCGCCTGACGCTTTCGGAAACGCTTGCCGCCTATACCAAGGCCGGCGCCTATGTCGAGTTCATGGAGAACCGCAAGGGCATGCTCAAGCCCGGTTTTCTGGCGGATATCGTGCTTCTCTCGGGCGATGTGGAAGCAGTGGCCTCCGAGGATCTTGCCGCGATCCGGCCGGTCCTGACCATCTGCGATGGCAAGGTCACGTACGAAAAACCGCCGGTATAAGCCAACCGAAAACTTCCCGTGCAAAGCCAATTGAACGGAGCTTCGTTGCCTGTATCCTCGCACGGCCGGACATCAGCGCCTTATCGGCGACGCAGGAGAATGACATGACGAAAACCACCGACATCCATCTCTCCTATGCCGATCTCGCGGCACTGCTCCAAAAGATATTCGTCAGGAACGGCGTGTCCGAAGAGAATGCCAAAATCCTCGCGGAAAACTGCGCATCCTGCGAACGCGACGGTTCCCTCAGCCACGGCATTTTTCGCATGGCCGGTTACGTCTCGTCGCTCGCCAGCGGATGGGTCGATGGCAAGGCCGTTGCTGACGTCGAGGATGTCGGCCCGGCCTTCGTCCGCGTCGATGCCAAGGGCGGCTTCACTCAGCCAGCCATGCTTGCCGCGCGCCCGTTGTTGATCGAGAAGGTAAAAGCGAACGGCGTCGCCGTTCTCGCCATCCGCCGTTCGCACCATTTCAGTGCGCTCTGGCCGGATGTCGAACCGTTTGCCGAAGAGGGTTTTGTCGCACTCAGCGTCGTCAACAGCATGGCCTGCGTTGTGCCGCATGGTGGAAAGAAGGCCGTGTTCGGCACCAATCCGATCGCCTTCGCTTCGCCGCGCGCAGGCGCAGCACCTTTCGTTTTCGATCAGGCATCAAGCGCCATTGCCCATGGCGACGTCCAGATCGCAGCCCGCGCCGGCCATGACCTGAAACCTGGCATGGGCGTCGATCGTGATGGCCAGCCGACCACCGACCCGAAGGCCATTCTCGATGGAGGCGCACTGCTGCCCTTCGGCGGCCACAAGGGCAATTCGATCGCGCTGATGGTCGAAATCCTCAGCGCCGCTCTGACCGGCGGTTATTTCTCCGGCGAATTCGACTGGAGCGGCCACAAGGGCGCGCAGACACCGTTCACCGGCCAGTTCTTCATCGTCATAGACCCTGAGCGGGGCGGCAACGACGTTTTTGCCGACCGTGTCGCCGGCATCTGCGATCTCGTATTGGAGGCAGGCCAGGAACGCCTGCCCGGCGAACGTCGCCACCTGACCCGCGCCAGGGCGGCGGAGGCAGGTATTCCACTGTCTTCAGAAAATTACGAGAAGCTGAGGGCGCTGGCCGAAAGCTGACTCAGGGTTCAGACGTGCTGCCCGCCATTGATGTGGATTTCCGCACCATTGATATAGGACGATTGCTCAGTGCAGAGGAAATAGATGGTTTTGGCCACTTCGATGGTCGTTCCGAGCCGGCCCAGCGGCACTTCGGCCTGCACCAGATCGTCAGTCCCTGGCGACAGAATCGCCGTTGCAATCTCGCCCGGCGCGATGGCGTTGGCACGCACGCCACGCGGGCCGAACTCATGCGCAAGTTCGCGGGTCAGTGAAGCAAGACCGGCTTTCGAAGCCGCATAGGCGACGCCTGCAAACGGGTGGACACGTGAACCGGCGATCGAGGTAACGTTGACGATCGAACCTCGCGCAGCCTCAAGCTCCGGTATCAGCGCCCGCGCCAGAAGCGCCGTCGAGATGAGGTTGACGTTCAGCACCTTCGTCCAGGTATCGGCATCCGTGCCTGCGACACCCAATCTGGCGCCGTCGTCACCTTTTGGGGAAATCCCGGCATTGTTGACGAGCGCCGCCAGCTTGCCGTCGGGCAAACGTTGCCGCACCTCTTCAACAAGGTCATCGATGCTTGAAAGATCGGCCAGATCCGCCTGGATATGGCTCTCGCGTGCCGAAGGCCAGCGGCATTCCTCGGAAAACGGCTGACGTGAAACGGTCAGAATTCTCCAGCCCTTTTCCAGAAACAGCTTGACCGTCGCATGGCCAATTCCACGGCTGGCGCCCGTCAGAAGCATGTAGGGGGTAGTGGTCAAAGACGGACTCCCTGAATTTGGCGAGAAAACTGCACCTGACCTATCAGCATATCCCTGGGCCACGAAACGTTTTCGGTCTCTCTTTCGCAATTGCAAAAATTGGGCTTCGTGCCCGAAGTTTCAACCGGCCGAGATGACACACGGTCTGGCAGTGCCTGGCATGGGGTGGTCGAGCCCGGATAACAAAGAGCCCCGCGCCATGAAATGACGCAGGGCTCGCTAGTCAGTCGGGACCTGAAATCTAGGCTTGGAGATTGGCCGCCTGTGAGGTCTTACGGCCGCTTTCGATCAGGGCCTTCGTATAGTCCTCGCGAGGCGCCATGAATATCTGCTCGGTGTCGCCCTGTTCGACGATCTCGCCGCTTTTCATAACGATCGTGCGGTCGCAGATCTGCCGGATGACGGCGAGGTTGTGCGAAATGAACACATAGGTGAGGTTCAGCTCGGAGCGCAGCTCCTGAAGGAAGTCGAGCACCTGCGCCTGAACCGAGATATCCAGCGCCGAGGTCGGCTCGTCGAGGATCAGCAGGCGCGGGTTGAGCGCGATCGCGCGGGCAATGCAGACACGCTGCTTCTGGCCGCCGGACAGCTCGTGCGGATAACGATATTTGAACATTTTTGGCAGCTGTACGATGTCAAGCAAGGCTTCCGCCCGCGCCTCGATATCCCGGCGGCTCATATTCGTCTGGATTCGCAACGGCTCGCCGATCGCATCTCCGATCGTGTGGCGGCCGTTGAGCGCCGAATGCGGGTTCTGGAAGACGAACTGCATATGCCTGCGCATCTTACGGAGCGGCTCGCCGGAGAGACCGGAAATGTTCTGGCCGTCGAAGATGATATCGCCGGACGTCGGCTCGATCAGACGCATCAGCATGCGCGCCAGCGTCGATTTGCCGGAACCGCTTTCGCCGACCACGCCAAAAATCTCACCAGTCTTCACCGACAGGCTGAGCGAATTGACGGCCGTAAAATCGGCACCGGACTGACTGCGATAGACCTTCTTCAGATCGATCGCTTCCAGAAGGTGCCCCGGCTTGGACGGTTTGGCCGCAGTGGCTTCAGCCGCAACCTTCTCGGGCGCAATGTCGATATCCGGCACCGCGGCAAGCAGACGCTGCGTGTATTCGTGCTGGGGATGATTGAGGATATCCTGCGTCAACCCCTGCTCGACGATCTCGCCCTTGTACATCACGGCACAGCGCTTCGCGACGGTGGCGATCGCGCCGATATCGTGGCTGATCATGATGACGGTGAGATTGAGCTTTTCGACCAGCGAATTGATCAGATCGAGCACCTGAGCCTGAACCGTAACGTCGAGCGCTGTTGTCGGCTCATCGGCGATCAGGATATCCGGTTTGCCGGCCAACGCCATGGCGATCAGAATGCGCTGGCGCATGCCGCCGGAAAGCTGGTGCGGATATTGCGAAAACAGCATGGACGGGTTCGGCAGCCCGACCTGATCCAGCAGGTCTTCGGTGCGGGTGCGACGCGCCGCCTTCGAGGAAATGCCCTGCCCCGCTGCCTTTTCATGCGCAGCGATGACATCCGAAATCTGCCGCCCGACTGTAAACAGGGGGTTGAGATAGGTCATCGGGTCCTGGAAGATCATCGAGATGCGGATACCGCGGATCTTCGTCCAGTCCTTTTCCGGCAGATTGGTGATGTCCTGTCCGTCAAAAAAGATGGAGCCTTCGACGACTTTCGCATTGCGCGGTCCGATGCCGAGTACGGAACGCACCAGCACCGTCTTGCCCGAACCGGATTCGCCAACGATACCGACCGTATCGCCGCGATTGACGGTGAGGTTGATGCCCTTCAGCACATGCACCGGGCCGTCGAAAGTACCGATGTCGAGCCGGTAGTTTTTGATGTCGAGGAGAGCTGTCATCGGTCGCGGCTCCTTGGGTCGAGAATGTCGCGCAGGCCATCGCCCAGCAGGTTGAAGCCGAGCACGGTGAGGAAGATCGCAGCGCCGGGGAAGAGCGAATACCACCACCAATCCGGCATATAGGTACGGGCGACCGAGATCATCGAGCCCCATTCAGGCGATGGCGGCTGTGCACCAAGTCCGATAAAGCCGAGGCTGGCTGCTGACAGGATCGCCATCCCCATGTCCATGCTCATCTTGACGATGATCGGCGACATGCAGTTCGGCAGGATATGGTGCCAGAGGATCCACGGCGTTTTCGCGCCGATGGAACGGGCGGATTCGATGAACAGCTCTTCCTTGATCGACAGCGTTTTCGCTTCGACCAGACGCACGTAACCGGGCCACCAGACGATCGCGAGCGCCAGCACGCAATTGGTGATGCCGGGACCGAGCGCCGCCACAATCGCCAGCGCCAGCGCCAGACCGGGAACGGCCAGGAACAGCTCGGTGAAGCGCATGATGACAGCACGAACCCATCCGCCGCGATAACCGGCAATGATACCGAGCGTAATGCCGACGATCGCCGCAAGGCCGGTGATGACCACGCCGATCCACAGCGATGTCCGCGCGCCGATGATGACGCGGGAAAAGATGTCCGCGCCCATTTCGTCCGTGCCGAACCAATAGGTGCTGCTTGGTGGCTGCAGCTTGGCCGACATGTTGATCGCACCGCTTGCCGCTTCCGGATAGGGCACGATCAGCGGGCCGAAGGCGGCCAGCAGAAGGAAGAGCACGACAAGTGTCAGGCCGAGCATCGACGAGAAGCTCTTGCGGAACATATGCGCATAGAGCCGCCACTGGCGGATCTGGCTTGCATGTCGTTCGCGGAAGGTGAGCGGGCGTGACGCTTCCGCCGGGGTGTCGATCTGTGTGTTCATGGGTGCAGCCGTCATCACGCTTTCCTGAGACGCGGGTCGATCCAGGCATAGGCCAGATCAACGAGGGTGTTGGCGACGATAAAGAAGAAACCGATCATCAGCGTTACGCCGACAACGGGTTTGAAGTCGGACGACAGCGCCGAGGAGACGGCATAGAGCCCGATACCCGGCCAGTCGAACACCGTTTCCACGAGAACCGTCGAACCGAGCATCCAGCCGAAACGCAGGCCGATCATGGCAAGCGTCGGCAGCATGGCATTCTTCAGCGCATAAAGCGCGACGATGCGAAAGGACGAGATGCCGTGGGCGCGGGCGGCAACGATATAATCCGACTGCAGCACCTCGATCATCTCGGCGCGGTTGACGCGCAGGATCGAGGCGAGGCAGGGGAAGGAGAGCACGATCGCCGGCAGGATGATATGCTGCAGCGAGGTCCAGAAGGTCGAGAAATTACCGGCAATCAGGCTATCCACCAGCAGCAGGCCGGTCACGAATTCAGGCGGACGCGTGACGAGCGGCAGGCGTCCCGAAACAGGCAGCCATTCCAGATCGACGGAAAACAGAAGCTGCAGCAGGATACCGAACCAGAAAGCCGGGATTGCCACGCCTGAAATCGAAAAGATGCGCGTAACCTGGTCGAGCGGCCCATCCTTGTAGACGGCCGACAGCATGCCGAGAGGAACGCCGATGACGATGCCGAGAAACATCGCGACGAACACGAGTTCCAGCGTCGCCGGGGCATAGCGCATAACTTCTTCCAGCACCGGACGGGTGGTGACGATCGATGTGCCGAGATCGCCGCGCACGAGATCGCCCATATAGACGATGAACTGTTCCGGCAGCGACTTGTCGAGACCGTATTCTGTGCGGATCGTCGCAACCATATCCTCGGTCGCATTGGGACCGGCCACCAGACGGGCCGGGTCGCCGGGCGCGACATTGGTGATGAAGAATGTCAGCGCCGCAATGCCGATCATCGTGCCGACCAGCGTCAGCAATTTGCGGAAGGCGAATGTCAGCATCGTCTTCTCCGTTTGTTATGATTGGCGCATGGCCCGCGGTAGGGGGGACGGACCATGCGCACTATTCTGGCTTACAAGAGGGAACGTCAGCCAGTATTTATTCGGCCTTCACCCACAGCGGGTAGAGATCGACTTCGCCGGTGAACCGGACAGGGCTGAACTGGAAGCCCTGCAGGTAGTCACGGCGTGCCCAGCGGCGGTTCTGCAGCATGCCGAAGACTTCCGGCTGGTCTGCAACGATCTGGGTCTGGATGTCGGCATAAAGCTTGGCGCGCTCATCCCAGTTCGACGAGGACCGGGCCTTGTCGACCATCTCGGTGACCTTCGGATTGTCGTAGAACATCATCGCGAAATACTGGCCCCAGCTGTTCTTGTGATACTGGTAGGCGACGGCATCCGGATCTGTCGAAACCGGGGTCGTGTAGACCGAAGTCATCGCCGGCGAGGTCTCGACCTTGGAACCGAGAGCAACCATGTTCGGCCACTGTTCCGGCTTGATCTCGACATTGATGTTGAGCGGCTTCAGGCTGTCGAGCAGCACGAGACCGATGCGGCGGGCTTCTTCGAGACCGGCGACATGAACGTAAGGCAGGGTAATGCCGCCGTTCGGATAACCGGACTTCGCCAGATATTCCTTGGCCTTGGCAAGATCCTTGCGCGGAATGCCGGGCACGTCGATATGGCCGCGCATCGCATCCGGGATCGGGCTCGTCTCGAGCGAGGCGGCACCGTTATAGACCTGGATCAGCGCGTCATAGTCCATCGCATAGGCGATTGCCTTGCGCAGGTTGATATCGGCGGTCGGCCCCTGCTGCGTGTTGAACTTGATGCCGAATGTGGTCATGCCCTTGTGATCTTCGATGGCAATGCCCTTGGCACGCGCGATCTGGACATAGTCGTCCGGCGTCAGGCCTTCGACGATATCGACTTCGCCGCGCTGAAGAGCGGCCTTCTGGGCGGCAGGCTCGCGGATGATCTTGAAGATCACACCGGCCGGACGATTTGCTTCGCCCTGCGGCCAGCCCTTCCAGTAATCGGCAACGGCTTCGGCTTCATAAAGAACGTTCGGTTCCCAGCGACCAAGCTTGAACGGGCCGGAGCCGGCTTCGTTGTCGGTCAGCCACTTCTGGCCGTAGTCGCCATCCACTTCATTGGCCTTAACCTGGGCCGGGTTGACGATGTACCACCAGGGCAGGAAAGAGAGGAAAGGCGTATACGGCCCTTTCAGCTCGAACTTGACGGTATAATCGTCAACGACGCTGATGCCTTCCGGCGCCAGAAAGTCCTTGAGCATCCAGGCGACGCCCTTATTGAGCTTCAAGCCACGCTCGAAGGAATAACGGACAGCTTCGGCATTCACCGGGTCGCCATTGTGGAATTTTGCGTTCTTGACGAGATGGAAGGTCCAAGTCTTGCCGTCTTCGCTGGTTTCCCACTTCTCAGCCAGCCAAGGCTTGATCTCGGCCGGATCGCCTTCGTATTTGACGAGACCGTCATAAACGGCCTGCTGCATCATGCGTGTCGACCAGTCGTAGCGGATATGCGGATCGAGAACCGGGATCGCCTGACGACCGCCGAAAACGATGACATTGCCCTTGTCGGTGCGCTCGAAAGCGGCGGCAGGGGTAGCGAGCACCGACGAGGCGAGCAGCCCCGCGATTGCGATATTCCTGATGATTTTGCCGAACATGTAGTTCCCTCTCTTATTAAACGGCTTTCAAGTCAGACTGTATGCAAGTTCTAGAGCATCTGGCGAACGACACCCGCCACCAACCGGCGCGACAGAAGCACCGGCGCATCGATGGATTTGCGCACTTCCTCATGCATCTCGGCCGAATAGCCCATGCAATGCATCACCACGAGATCGCAGCCTTCCAGCAGCTTGGCGCGTTCGCTCATCTCGTCACCGGCATAAGGCGATGCAGAAACCAGTTTCGGATTGCCCGGCAGCACATGGCGTTCTTCGAAATCCTGAATTTGCCGCTCAAGCGGCACGATGACGCCGAGCTTGCGGGCGGACGCGGCAAGTGCTTCGACCGTCGAGTCGACGATCCGCTGGGCTTCGACCACGAGCGTATTCTTCAATGGCTCGATCTTCGTGCCGGTGCAGAGAAGAACGACGAGATCAAAACCTTCGCCGTCGATCTTCTGCAGCAGGACGTTCAGCTTCTCTTCCGTCAGCGCCTTGGAGGAGACGATCTCCTCGCCGCTGTTCAGCCGGGTTGCAAACGAATGTTCGCCATCTCTGGCTCGCATCGCATCGAGTTCCGCCGGGCTCATGCCGTCCAGCACGCCGAACTCCTGATGCACGATACGGCCTTCCGGCAGACCTGATGTAATCTCGGCCATCATTTCAGGAACCAGATCGACGCGGGGCGTCTGTCCGATGGTCACGAAGGCAATCTTGGATGTGGAAGGCATGCTCTCGTTCATTCCCTGCTTATCTTGTTGGCAGGGAGCCTAGCGCTCGAATACGCGACTTCACTATAGGGTAATGCCCCTAGAAGAAAACAATTCTGACAGGTCTTCAACGATCATTTTTTAGGCAAATCACCTATTTCACGCAATTTTCTTACGCAAAACAGATTATTTTTGTTACGGATGGCCCGCCGCGACGACCATGCGGATGAGAGCATTGGAGGACGTCGCCTCCATTTTTGCCATCACGTTGGAGCGGTGGATTTCGACCGTCTTCGGACTGATGCCGAGCTGGCGCGCGATCGCCTTGTTCGAAAGCCCCTCGGCCACCAGCGAAAGCACCTGCCGTTCACGCGGCGTAAGGCGTTGCAGCTTTTCCGAAAACTCCGCTGGCACGCCGGGTAAGGCAACCGGATGCGTGCCGTGCAGAAGAAGCCTGATCGCGCTCGCGACGATGCGCCTTGCAAGCACGACGGGCTTACCGCTCGCCTTGGCGACCGTCTGCCGATCGGTTTCGGTAAAACTCACCGAATTCAACACGATGATTTCCGTGTCCGCGAGATCGACCAGCGCACTTGCCAGCAGCCTCTTGTCACCGTCCGCGGCATAGCTGGCGGTAACCTTGTAAGGCGCGAGCGCCGGAATATCGAGCTCGTCGATCTGCTGTTCCAGCGGCTGTATGAGCCCCACGGCAGAACCATGCGCAGCAAGCGATATGACCGTCGATTCCATTGCACGCTGGGCATTCACCGTCGGACACGTGCTCTCGAAATCCCGAAACAGCCCGGTCGACAGGATCACGACCAGATCGAATTCGTTCGGCTGGAATGCGGCGGCGATCTTCGCCATCCGCTCGGCGATCCTCGGTTTCGACACGACGATATCGCTGCCGTCGGAAAGCCGGGTGACGATACTCGTTTCGCCGGGCCGCACCTTGAAATCATTGATTTCGGCCTGCGAAAGCCCGTCCAGGGCACCGATTTCCAGCGCTTCGATCGGCAGATCGAGGTTTTCCAGCATGTCGTCGATAATGTCCGCGCGCGGCGACTGACCAACGCTCAGAAACATCACGCGATGGGGCGGTTCCGCTGCTTCCGCGATGGTCGAAGACGGAGTGTAAGGGTTCTTCGTCACAGGCAGGGAATCGGTCCTTCTGATCGTCTCGGCATTTTGGTTCTAGGCATGCACAAATTAAAGGCAAGCCCATTCTAGGGGCAGTCCCCTATAGGCATTCTTCGTCGCACATGGCTAGGTTCTAGCACATTATTCGGAGGCAAACATGATCCGTGATTTCGAAGCGAGCGAGATCGACCCGCTTGCCGTTGGTGCCTGGATACTCGGGACCGGCGGTGGTGGCAGCCCGTATCTGGCGCAGCTCAACCTGAAAAAACTCTACAAGGACGGCAAGCGCGTCAAGCTTATCGATCCCAACGCGCTGGACGATGGCGATGCCGTCGCCGTGGTGTCGAAGATGGGCGCGCCCTTGGTGGGCCAGGAACGTCTGGTCGACCCGGCGCATCTTGCCCGCGCCATGCAGCTGATGGAAGAATATACCGGCCGGAAATTCCGCGCCGTGATGAGCGTCGAGATCGGCGGCGGTAACGCGCTGTCGCCCTTCCTCGCCGCCGCCATGCTGGATATTCCGGTCGTTGACGCCGACGCGATGGGCCGTGCCTATCCGGAAGCACAGATGACCAGCTTCGCCATCGGCGACCTGCCGATGTATCCGCTGACGCTGGTCGATTGCCGCGACAACGAGGCGATCGTCGCCAAGGCCGCATCCTGGAAATGGATGGAGCGCATCTCGCGCAAGATCTGCACCGAAGTCGGCTCGACCTCTGCCACCTGCAAGGCTCCGCGCACCGGCAAGGAAGTCAAGGAATGGGGCGTGCTCCATACCGTGACCAAGGCCGTCAGCCTCGGCCGCGCGGTGCTCGAAGCCCGCGCCGCCCATACCGACCCGATCGAAGCTGTGCTTGCCCATGAAGGTGGAAAAATCCTGTTCAAGGGCAAGGTTGCCGACGTGGATCGCACCACGACCGGCGGCTTCCTGCGCGGCGCAGCCATGATCGACGGCCTCGACGCGGATCGCGGCGCAAAAGTCGAACTCGCCTTCCAGAACGAGTGGGCGGTTGCCTTCCGTGACGGCCAGCCGATCGCCATGACCCCTGACCTGATCTGCCTGCTCGACACTGTGTCGGGCGAAGCGATCGGCACGGAAACGGTGCGTTACGGCCAGCGTGTGACGGTCGTCGCCCTGCCGGCACCGGCTGTTCTGACCAGCCCCAAGGGCCTCGAACATGTCGGCCCCCGCGCCTTCGGATATGATCTTGATTTCAAATCGGTGTTTGCAGCATGAAGCGGATCGGAATTGACGTCGGCGGCACCAATACGGACGCCGTGCTCATCGATGGCGAGAAAGTCGTCTCTGCCATCAAGTTTCCCACCACTGCGGATGTGATGCAGGGCGTCGTCAACGCCATCGGTCACGTCGTCTCTTCGCAGGCGCCCGGCGCCTCGCCGATCGACGCCGTGATGATCGGCACGACGCATTTTACCAATGCCGTCGTCGAACGTGCGCGTCTGGAGCGCATCGCAGCGATCCGCATCGCCATGCCGGCCGGCGCTTCTCTGCCGCCAATGATCGACTGGCCGGATGATCTGCGCGAAAGCGTCGATCCTCTGTCCTTCATGGTCCATGGCGGCCATGAATATGACGGTCGCCCGCTGGTGCCGCTGGCCCGCGACGAAATCCGCGACGCAGCGATGAAGATCCGCGACGCCGGCATCACCTCCGTCGGCATCACGGCGCTCTTTTCGCCGCTGACAGCCGAAGGTGAGCTGGAAGCCGCCGAGATCATCCGTTCGATCATCCCGGAAGCGCGCATCACGCTCTCCCACACGCTCGGCCGTATCGGCCTGCTAGAACGCGAAAACGTCACGCTTCTGAACGCCGCCCTTCAGGGTCTTGGTCGCAAGACGATCGACGCCTTCAAGGACGCACTCAAGCAGGCGGGCGTCAATGCGCCCTTCTACCTGACACAGAACGACGGCACCGTGGTTCTGGCCGATGTCGCAGCCGCCAACCCTGTCTACAGCTTCGCCTCCGGCCCGACCAACTCGATGCGCGGCGCAGCCTTCCTGACCGGCCTGAAAGAGGCCATGGTCATCGATGTCGGCGGCACGACGTCCGATGTCGGCTGCCTCGTCGGCGGTTTCCCCCGCGAAGCCAACAACGTGGTCGAAGTCGGCGGTGTACGCACCCTCTTCCGCATGCCGGACCTTCTGCCCATGGCGCTCGGCGGCGGCACGATCATCGATCCGGAAACCCGCAAGATCGGCCCGCGCTCGGTCGGTTACCGCATCACCGAAAAGGCGCTGGTCTTCGGCGGTGACACGCTGACCACGACCGACGTTGCCGTGGCCGCCGGCCTCGTCGAAATCGGCGATCGCGATCGCGTCAAGCACCTGGACAAGGCAATGGTTGCCGACCTCCTGAAGCGCATCGAGGTGATGGTGGAAGACGGCGTGGACCGGATGAAGACCTCGGCCGAAGGCGTCAGCCTGATCGCCGTCGGTGGTGGTGCTTTCCTCATCCCGGAAAAGCTGAAAGGCGCCAGCGAAGTGCTGCGCGTCGAACATGCCGGCGTTGCCAACGCACTCGGTGCGGCCATGGCGCAGGTCTCCGGCGAAGTCGACCAGGTCTTCTCCGACCTGTCGCGCGACAAGGCAATTGCCGAAGCCGACCGTATCGCCCGCGAGCGCGCCATCGAGGCGGGTGCCGATCCGAAGTCGATCGTCACGCTGGATACGGAAGACATCCCGATTGCCTACCTGCCGGGCGATGCCCGCCGCGTCCGCGTCCGCGTTGTCGGCGATATCGCCTTCATGAAAGACCAGCAGAAACAGGCTTCGTAAACGCAGCCCGCCGCGCTAACGTAACAAAAAAATTCAATGTCCCCGACCTCATTGAGGATCGGGGACTTTTCCGTATTGAACAGGCGAGGATGCGTCATGAAGGCCATGTATTACGAAGCGTTCGAACAGATGCCCGAGATCAGGACGCTTCCCGATCCCGAGCCGACCTTCGGCGGCGTCGTGATCAAGGTCGGCGCGACCGGCCTCTGCCGCAGTGACTGGCACGGCTGGAAGGGCCACGATCCCGATATCCAGCTGCCGCATGTGCCGGGCCATGAACTGGCCGGCAAAGTGGTGGCGAAGGGCAAGGGCGTGATGCGCTTCAAGGTCGGCGATCGCGTCACCGTGCCCTTCGTTTCGGGTTGCGGCCACTGCGCCGAATGCCATTCCGGCAACCAGCAGGTCTGCCCGGACCAGTTCCAGCCCGGCTTCACCCATTGGGGTTCCTTCGCCGAATATGTCGCGATCGACTATGCGGATACCAATCTCGTGCATCTGCCGGAAGAGATCGACGATGCGACAGCCGCGAGCCTCGGCTGCCGCTTCGCCACCTCCTTCCGCGCGGTTGCCGATCAGGCGCGCACCGGCCCCGGCGACTGGGTGGCCGTCCACGGCTGCGGCGGCGTCGGCCTCTCGGCGATCATGATCGCGACCGCACTCGGCGCCAACGTCATCGGCATCGACCTGACCGAGGACAAGCTCGCATTCGCGCGGCAATGCGGCGCGGTTGCCACGATCAATGCCGGTTCGGTGCCGGATGTCGTGGAAGCCGTCCGGGAAATCACCAAAGGTGGCGCGCATGTCTCGATCGACGCGCTTGGCCACCCGACCACTTGTTTCAATTCAATCAAGAACCTGCGCCGTCGCGGCCGCCATGTTCAGGTCGGCCTGATGCTCGGCGAACACGCCACGCCGCAGATCCCGATGGCGCAGGTCATCGGCCACGAACTGGAAATCTACGGCAGCCACGGCATGCAGGCCTGGCGTTACGACGCCATGCTCTCCATGCTGACCGCCGGCAGGATGAAACCGCAGCAGCTCATCTCGAAGCGTGTGAGCCTTGCCGAAGGCGTGCATGAACTGGTCAATCTCGACAAGGCCGAAACACCCGGCATCGCCGTCATCACCAGCTTCTGAAGCTCAAGCAATTCCAGCAAAAGTGGGAACCGGTTTTGCGTGCGGAATTGTGTAAGACCAAAAAGACGAATCTGGGAGGCCGCACAAATCAGCCTCCCACAAAGGCATCCTGATTGTCCTGCACCAGCGCCGTCAGATAGTCGGCAACCGCCCGCACGCGCGGAACCCGGCTCATATCGCGATGGCGCACGATGTAATAGTGCCGCGTCAACTGCACATCGCGCGGCAGCACGATCTCAAGCTCCGGCTGACGACTGGCGATAAAATGCGGCAGGATGCAGAGGCCCAGCCCGTTCAGCGTGGCCGTCAACTGCGCAAAGATGCTGGAACTCTGGAATTTCGGCTTGATGCCGGGATGCACGTCGCCAAGGTAATCCAGCCCCGGCGCAAAGATCATGTCCTCGATATAACCGATGAACGGATGGTTGAGCAGATCCTCCCGGCGCTTGAGCGGGGCTGCACCTGCCAGATAGCGCTTGGATCCATAGATGTTGAGCTTGTAGTCGGTGATCTTCTCGATCAGGTAGGGTCCGGCCTTGGGCGGATCGAGCGCCACCGCGATATCCGCCTCCTTGCGTGACAGCGACATGATCTGCTGGATCGTCACCAGTTCCAGCGAAAGGCTCGGATGCCGCGTGGTAAAATCTCCGAGATGATGGGCGAGAAAGAAGTTCGAAAAACCTTCCGGCGCGCTCAGCCGCACCACACCCTGATGGGCCGCATTGCCTGACGTGATCTCCGCCTGCAGACGGTCGGCCTCCCCCTCCATCCGCTCAGCCGTCTCGACGAAACGCTGACCGACCGCCGTCAGCACATAACCGCGAGGATTACGTTCGAAAAGCTTGACCTTGAGGGCAAATTCCAGCCGGTCGATGCGACGCGAAACGGTGGCATGGCTGGTGCGCAGGTGGCGCGCCGCCGTCGACAATTGCCCCGTGCGGGCAACCGCCAGAAAATACTGCAGGTCATCCCAGGTAAAAATGGGATTGCCGCTCATAACCCCTCCCCGGTCCGAGCCGATCTGTTCAAAAATGCACAGATGCTGTTTGCAATTAATAGTGGCGAGCTTCTTGCGTCAACGGCTGTTTTCCTCAACCATGTGCTTATGGAAGTGCTGCTTTGAGGAGGGCGGCCTACCAATTTTGAACAGATAGCGCTCTGCAATCTCTTGGGAGGAGACCTTATGCGTAAGACGTTCCTGACGTCGCTGGCCGTGCTGCTGGCGAGCGGCACTGCATTTGCTCAATCGGCATCAGACGGCAAGGTGAAGATCGGCATTCTGAACGACCAGTCCGGCGTCTATGCCGATTTCGGCGGCAAGTCGTCCGTCGAGGCCGCCAAGATGGCGATTGAGGATTACGGCGGCAAGGTGCTCGGTGTGCCGGTCGAACTCGTCAATGCCGACCACCAGAACAAGCCGGACGTCGCCTCCAACATCGCCCGCCAGTGGTACGATACCGAGCAGGTCGATGCGATTATGGACCTGACTACCTCGTCGGTCGGCCTCGCCGTTCAGGCGCTGTCCAAGGACAAGAAGAAGATCACCATCAATACTGGTGCCGCCACGGTCGATCTGACCGGCAAGGCCTGCACCCCCTACGGTTTCCACTGGGCCTATGACACCCATGCGCTCGCCGTCGGCACAGGCGGTGCGATGGTCAAGCAGGGTGGCGATACGTGGTTCTTCCTGACCGCCGACTATGCCTTCGGCTATTCGCTGGAGCAGCAGACGAGCGACTACGTGAAGGCCAATGGCGGCAAAGTGCTCGGCTCGGTGCGCCATCCGCTCTCCAGCCAGGACTTTTCATCCTTCCTGCTGCAGGCCCAGTCTTCCGGCGCCAAGGTGATCGGCCTCGCCAATGCCGGCCTCGATACGGCAAACACCATTAAGCAGGCCGCCGAATTCGGCATCACGCAGGGTGGCCAGAACCTCGCGGCACTGCTCTTCACCCTCGCCGAAGTCCATGGCCTAGGCCTTGAAGCCGCGCAGGGCCTGACGCTGACCGAAGGCTATTACTGGAACCTCGACGACAAGAGCCGTGAATTCGGCAAGAAATTCTTCGCCAAGACCCAGAAGATGCCAAACATGGTTCATGCCGGCACCTATTCGGCTGTCACCCATTATCTGAAAGCGGTTGAAAAGGCCGGTTCCGACGATGCGGATGCAGTGGCAAAGGCCATGCGTGACATGCCGGTGGACGACTTCTTCGGCCGCGGCGGCACGGTGGCTGCCAATGGCCGCATGATCCACGACATGTATCTGCTGCAGGTCAAGAAGCCGGCCGACAGCAAGGAGCCCTTCGACTATTACAATGTGCTCGCCACGATCCCCGGCAAGGATGCCTATCTTGATCCTGCCAAGGCCGGCTGCGAGCTGGTGAAATAATGGCAGCGCCTGCACGGGAACTGCACGATGAGCCGCGGGTGGTTTTGTCCGCCCGCGGTCTTTCGAAGAGTTTTGGCGCGTTTGCGGCGGTCAAGGATGTGGACCTCGATATCCACGACGCCCGCGTCCATGCGCTGATCGGCCCGAACGGTGCCGGCAAGACAACGGTGTTCAACCTGCTGACCAAATTCCTGCAGCCGACCGCAGGCTCGATCACCCTGCTTGGCACCGACATCACCAGAACCGCGCCGGACAAGGTGGCCCGCATGGGCCTCGTCCGCTCGTTCCAGATCTCCGCGGTCTTTCCGCACCTGACCGTGCTCGACAATGTCCGCGTCGCCCTGCAGCGCCCCAACGGATTGTCGACGCAGTTCTGGCTGCCCACCTCCTCGCTCGACCGCCTGAACGCCCGGGCGGATGAATTGATAGAAACCGTCGGGCTGAAACGCGAACGCGATGCGATTGCCGCCGACCTCTCCTACGGCCGCAAGCGCGTGCTGGAGATCGCGACCACGCTGGCGCTGGATCCGAAAGTTCTCTTGCTCGACGAGCCGATGGCCGGCATGGGCCAGGAAGATATCGGCACCGTCTCCGGCATCATCCGCGAGGTGGCAAAAACCCGGGCCGTGCTGATGGTCGAACATAATCTCTCGGTCGTGGCCGACATCTGTCACCACGTCACGGTTCTGCAGCGCGGCGAGATCCTCGCCGAGGGCGACTATGCGGCGGTGGCTCAGGACGAGCGCGTGCGGCTCGCCTATATGGGCACGGAGGACGCGTGATGGCAAAACCGCTTCTGCAGGTCTCCAACCTCAATGCCTGGTATGGCGAAAGCCATATCCTGCACGGCGTCGACATGACTGTCGGCGAAGGCGAGACAATCACCATTCTCGGCCGCAACGGCGTCGGCAAGACAACGACGCTGCGCACCATCATGGGCATCATCCGCGAGCGCAAGGGCGAGATCCGCTTTGCCGGCAAGGATATGCTCGGT
This sequence comes from Hyphomicrobiales bacterium, assembly GCA_900466875.1. GTDB lineage: Bacteria > Pseudomonadota > Alphaproteobacteria > Rhizobiales > Rhizobiaceae > Neorhizobium. The sequence goes on from UBNQ01000012.1 coordinate 94,405, forward strand.
GTGCCCTTGCACCGGACCGCCTATGCAGGCCTCGGCTTTGTGCCCGAAGAGCGCGGCATCTTCTCGACGCTCACGGTCGACGAGAACCTGATGCTGCCGCCGGTCGTGGCCGAAGGCGGCATGCCGCTCGACGAGATCTACGCGCTTTTTCCGAACCTCCACGAACGGCGATCCAGCCCCGGCACCAAGCTTTCCGGCGGCGAACAGCAGATGCTCGCCATCGCCCGCATCCTGCGCACCGGTGTCAAACTCCTCATCCTCGACGAACCGACGGAAGGGCTTGCCCCCGTCATCGTCCAGCGCATCGGCGAGGTGCTGAAGACGCTGAAGCAACGCGGCATGACGGTGCTGATGGTCGAACAGAACTTTCGCTTCGCCAGCCGCGTGGCAGACCGTTTCTACCTGATGGACCACGGAAAGATGGTGGCGGATTTTCCGGTCGGTGAACTGCCGCAGCGTATGGATACGCTGCACAAGGTTCTGGGGGTGTGAGGATGGCTGGTATCTTTCAATCGACGACAGTCCTTCCTCCCAAACGGATCACGGTATACGTCGCAGCGCGGCATACCGATCTCCCTCCTTGTGGGGGGCTCGAAGAGCGGGTCGAGACCCGTGGCTCGACCCCGTCAGCCCGGCAGGGCAGAGGGGGGCGCCACCTGCACCACCCTTTGCTGTTGAGTTTGCTGAACCGTTGTTACCCCCCTCTGTCACTTCGTGACATCTCCCCCACAAGGGGGGAGATCATCGGGAGCTCGCCGCACCGCCTTCCGTCTCTCGGACACATCACACGAGGGAGAGCATCAATATGACCATGATCTTCGGCATCCCGCTGCAGGCCTTCATGGGCCAGCTCCTGATCGGCCTGATCAACGGCTCCTTCTATGCGCTCTTAAGCCTCGGCCTTGCGGTCATCTTCGGCCTGCTGCGCGTCATCAACTTCGCCCATGGCGCGCAATATATGCTCGGCGCCTTCGTCGCCATGCTGATGCTGCAGTATTTCGGCATCAACTACTGGTTCGCGCTCATTCTCGCCCCCATCGTCGTCGGCCTGTTCGGCGCCGTCATCGAACGGCTGCTGCTGTCGCGGCTCTACAAGCTCGATCATCTCTACGGCCTGCTCTTCACCTTCGGCCTGGCGCTGACGATCGAGGGCACGTTCCGTTATCTCTACGGCTCGTCCGGCCAGCCTTACGCCCCGCCGCCGGCACTTACCGGCGCTACCAATCTCGGCTTCATGTTCCTGCCCAACTATCGCGGCTGGGTGGTCGTCGTGTCGCTGATTGCCTGTATCGGCACATGGCTGCTGATCGAAAAGACCAAGCTCGGCGCCTATCTGCGGGCTGCGACCGAGAACCCGACGCTCGTCCAGGCTTTTGGCGTCAACGTGCCGATGCTGCTGACGCTGACCTACGCACTCGGTGCAGGTCTTGCAGCCTTTGCCGGCGTGCTGGCCGCTCCCGTCTACCAGGTCTCGCCGCTGATGGGATCCAACATCATCATTGTCGTTTTCGCCGTCGTCGTGGTCGGCGGCATGGGCTCGATCATGGGCGCCATCCTCACCGGCTACATGCTCGGCATCGCCGAAGGCCTGACCAAGGTCTTTTATCCGGAAGCCTCGAATATCGTCATCTTCGTGATCATGGCGATCGTGCTTCTCATCCGCCCTGCCGGCCTTTTCGGTCGAGATGCTTGAGGGAGGCGAAATCATGAGCCATGTCGTCCATTCAACCACCACCACCACCACCACCACAAATACCGCCCGCACCGGGCGTTCGGCAACCGCCTCGAAAGCCTATGCCGCCTTTCTCGGCATCGGCCTCGTCCTGCTGATCGTGGCGCCGATGTTCTTCTACCCGATCTTCCTGATGAAGCTTTTGTGCTTCGCGCTCTTCGCCTGCGCCTTCAACCTGCTGCTCGGCTATACCGGGCTTCTCTCCTTCGGCCACGCGACCTTCTTCGGCGGTGCTGCCTATTTCACCGCCCATGTCACGAAGGAATGGGGCGTCACGCCGGAGATCGGCATCCTTATCGGCGTTGCGGGCGCAGCGATGCTTGGCCTCGTCATGGGCTTCTTCGCCATCCGCCGGCAGGGCATCTATTTTGCCATGATCACGCTGGCGCTGTCGCAGATGTTCTTCTTCTTCTGCCTGCAGGCATCCTTCACCCATGGCGAGGACGGCATCCAGTCCGTGCCGCGCGGCCATCTCTTCGGCTTCATCGATCTCGCAGACACGACCAGCATGTATTATTTCGTGCTCGCCGTCTTTCTGATCGGCATGATCGTCATCTGGCGCTTCATCAACTCGCCCTTCGGCATGATCCTCAAATCGATCCGCGAGAACGAACAGCGCGCCATCTCGCTCGGTTATTCGGTGGCCCGCTACAAGCTCGGCGCCTTCGTCATGTCGGCGGCGCTGGCGGGGATGGCCGGCGGCACCAAGGCGCTGGTCTTCCAGTTCGCCACGCTCACCGATGTCGGCTGGCAGATGTCCGGCGAGGTCATCCTGATGACGCTTCTCGGTGGCATCGGCACCCTGATCGGCCCGATCTTCGGCGCCGGCCTGGTGGTCACGCTGCAAAACTATCTGGCAACCTCGCAATTCCCCGTCACCATCATCACCGGCGTCGTCTTCATGGTCTGCGTCCTCCTCTTCCGCCGCGGCATCATCGGCGAATTCTACGCCTCAAGGCTCGGCCGAAAACTCGGATTCGAGCACAGGCGGTGAGTGAGATGTCTGCGCCGGCTTCTGCCCCTCACCCAGAGCGCAGAATCTGCGCTCCACCTCTCCCCGCAAGCGGGGCGAGGGAACGTGCCCTGCTCAGCGCTGGAGAAAGCTGGAAACGGTGCGGCTCGTGTCCTTCTCCCCGCCTGCGGGGAGAAGAAGGTGCCGGCAGGCGGATGAGGGGCACCTCGGAGTAGCATATGTCCATAGACACCTACGATTACATCATCATCGGTGCGGGCAGCGCCGGCTGCGTCCTCGCCAACCGCCTGTCAGCCGATCCGAGAAACCGCGTCCTGTTGCTGGAAGCCGGCGGCAATGACAATTACCACTGGGTCCATATCCCTGTCGGTTATCTCTACTGCATCAACAACCCGCGCACTGACTGGTGTTTTGCGACCGAGAAGGAAGAGGGCCTGAACGGCCGCTCACTCTCCTACCCACGCGGAAAACTGCTCGGCGGCTGCTCGTCGATCAACGGCATGATCTACATGCGCGGCCAGGCGCGTGACTACGATCTCTGGCGTCAGATGGGCTGCACCGGCTGGGGCTGGGATGATGTTCTGCCACTCTTCAAAAAAAGCCAGGATTTCTACAAGGGCGCCGATCAGATGCATGGCACCGGCGGCGAATGGCGGGTGGAAAAGGCGCGCGTCCGCTGGGCTGTACTCGACGCCTTCCAGAAAGCGGCTGAAGAAGCCGGCATTCCGATGATCGATGACTTCAACCGCGGCGACAACGAAGGTTCCAGCTATTTCGACGTCAACCAACGCTCCGGCATCCGCTGGAACACATCGAAAGCCTTCCTGCGTCCTGCGATGAAGCGCGAAAACCTTCGAGTCCTCACCAAGGCGCATGTCCGCCGCCTGGTCGTCGAGGCCGGCGAAGTGATGGGCGTCGAATTCCAGCATGACGGCATCACAAAAACGGCTCATGCCCGACGCGAAACCATCCTCTCGGCCGGGGCGATCGGAACGCCGCATGTACTGGAACTCTCCGGCATCGGCCGCGGCGACGTACTTTCCAATGCCGGCATTGAGGTCGTGAAGGAGGTCAAAGGCGTTGGCGAAAACCTGCAGGACCATCTTCAGCTCCGCCTCGTCTACAAGGTCACCGGTGTCCCGACTCTGAACGAAAAGGCATCCCGGCTGCTCGGCAAGGCGGCGATCGGGCTGGAATATGCGCTGAAACGCTCCGGTCCGATGTCGATGGCCCCAAGCCAGCTCGGCATCTTCACCAGGTCCGGGCCGGACAAGGAAACCGCCGATCTCGAATATCATGTCCAGCCAGTCTCGCTCGACCGGTTCGGGGAACCCGTCCACGCCTTCCCGGCGATGACAGCAAGCGTCTGCAATCTGAGACCCGAAAGCCGCGGATCGGTGCATCTGAAAGGCCCGGATTTCGCTGCCGCCCCTGCAATCCGCCCCAACTATCTTTCGACGGCAACCGACCGCGATGTCGCCATCCGCTCCATCCGCCTGACCCGCGAGATCGTCAAAAAGCCCGCCTTTGCGCGCTATGATCCGCAGGAATACAAGCCCGGCCCGGATTATGAGACCGATGCCGATCTCGAGCGTGCGGCCGGCGAGATCGGCACGACGATCTTTCATCCGGTCGGCACCGCCCGCATGGGCGCCGATCCCGACAGCGTCGTCGATCCGCGGCTGAAACTTCGGGCACTCGGAAAACTGCGCATCGCCGATGCCTCGATCATGCCGACGATAACATCCGGCAACACCAATTCGCCGACGATCATGATTGCCGAAAAGGCAGCAGAGATGATCCTGGCGGACAATCGCTGACGAAGAGCAGCGCAAGACGAAAGGGAGAGACGACATGACCCGGATCGCATTCATCGGCCTTGGAAACATGGGCGGCCCGATGGCCGCAAATCTGGTGAAATCAGGACACGCGGTCTCCGGCTTCGACCTCTCCGAAGCTTCGGTGAAATCGGCTGCAGAAGCCGGCGTCGATCCGGCCACATCGCTCACCGAGGCGGTGCGGGACGCCGAATGCGTCATCACCATGCTGCCCAAGGGCCAGCACGTCGTCTCCGTCTGGACCGATCTTGCGACCCTCGTGGCGGAAGGCACGCTTCTTATCGACTGCTCGACGGTGGATGTGGACAGCGCCCGTCGGGCTCATGGCCTTGCCGGTGCGATGAACTGCCCCTCGCTCGACGCCCCGGTCTCGGGCGGCACGACGGGGGCGGCAGCCGGCACGCTCACCTTCATGGTCGGCGGTTCGGATGAGGCCTTTGCTGCGGGCAGGCCGATCCTCGAAGCCATGGGCAAAAAGATCGTCCATTGCGGCGGCAACGGTGCGGGTCAGGCGGCAAAGATCTGCAACAACATGATCCTCGGCATCTCGATGATCGGCGTCGCGGAAGCCTTCGTGCTGGCGGAAAAGCTCGGGCTTTCGCATCAGGCCCTGTTCGACGTAGCCTCGACCTCGTCCGGCCAATGCTGGTCGCTGACAACCTATTGCCCCGTCCCCGGCCCGGTGCCGACCTCGCCGGCAAACAACGATTACAAGCCAGGTTTCGCCGCGGCCCTGATGCTGAAAGACCTGATGTTGTCGCAGGAAGCGGCCAATCATTCCGGCGCCAGAACCCCGCTCGGCGCACATGCCGCCGAGATTTATGCGGAATTCGACCGCTACGGCCACGGCACGGAGGATTTCTCCGCCATCATTCGCATGCTGCGACAGACGCAGGCCTCATGATCTCGAACGACGGACAAAATATACGGCGCCCGTACCTCTTTCGATTGCTGACAAAGCTTGCAATCAGCAATACCGAGGTCTGCTTTGGCACGCGTCGGCACCGGCATCCTCTCTCATTCCTGTGCTTGTCACAGGAATGAGGGGAACCGAAGCTCCGAATGTAGTAAGCAGCTTTACTCGCAGCCTGAGGGCGACTGTTTCGCCCTCCTCTAAGCTTCTATCGATAATAACTCGCCTCAGCCCAGATCG
>UBNQ01000058.1 GCA_900466875.1 Hyphomicrobiales bacterium
TTTCGCGCTGTCGGAAGCGCTGAAGGCCAAGTGTTTTTATGTCGGCGCGCTCGGCAGCCGGAAGACCCATGCCAAGCGCGTCGAGCGGCTGAGGCAGATGGGGCATGGCGAGGAGGAAATCTGTCGCATCGCGGCACCGATCGGCCTCGATATCGGTGCGGCCAGTCCGGCGGAAATCGCGCTGGCGACGCTCGCGCAGATCGTCGAGGCGTTCCGGCGACGTCACCTTTCGGGGACAGGCTCTGCATGAAATACGGGAGCTTTGAACTTTTCGAGGCCGAAGGCATCGTGCTGGCGCATTCCATCCGGCTTTCCGGCGGCCGTCTGGCGAAAGGCGAGGTGCTGACGTTGGAGACTATCCGTCGGCTGGCGGATGAAGGCGTGTCCAGCGTCACCGGTGTTCGTCTTGACGACGGAGATCTTGGTGAAGACGAGGCGGCCGGCCGGATTGCCGGTGTGATCGATCGCGACCATCTGCGCTTTTCCGAAGCCGCGACGGGGCGTGTCAATATTCATGCGGCGGTCGATGGGCTGTTCGTGGCCGACAAGGCGGCGGTGGATGCGCTGAATCGTGTCGATCCGGCCATCACGCTGGCCTGTCTTGCCGACCACGTGCCGGTGCGCGCCAGCGACATGGTCGCGACGATCAAGATCATTCCGCTGGCCGTGCGTGCCGCGCTCGTTGAAATGGCAAGGGATATTCTGGAATGTAGGCCCGCATTTGTGGTGAAACCTTATTGTCCCCGATCGGTGACGCTGATCGCGACTGAATTGCCGACGCTCAAACCGTCCGTCATGGATCGGACCGCCAAAATTCTGGGTCAGAGGCTGGCCGTTTCCGGTAGCCGGCTTACAAATGAAACTCGGGTGCCGCATGATCGCGATGCAGTATGTGAGGTCCTGCAGGGACTTGACCTCGGCGAAAATCGTGAGCCGGCTATGATTGTCATCTTCGGCGCGTCGGCGGTGGCGGATGTCGACGATGTGATCCCGGCCGCGATTCGCGACGCTGGAGGTTTTGTCGACCATATCGGCATGCCGGTGGATCCGGGCAATCTTCTCGTGCTCGGGCGTCTCGGCGAGGTGCCGGTCATCGGGGCTCCCGGTTGTGCGCGCTCGCCGAAGGATAACGGATTTGACTGGGTGCTGAACCGGATCATGGTTGGCGAGAGGCCGACGCCGGCCGATATTGCCGGCATGGGCGTGGGAGGACTGCTGATGGAAATTTCGACAAGGCCGCGACCACGGGAGACAGCTCGCCAGCAGGAGAAGCCGGTCAGCGTGGGAGCCGTGCTTCTGGCTGCAGGGCAGGCGCGGCGGATGGGGGCAGGCGGGCCGCACAAGCTTCTGGCCGAATTCGAAGGCATGCCGCTTGTCAGGCGATCGGCGCAGATGCTGCTGGCCGCTGATCTTGCGTCCGTTGTCGCAGTGACGGGCCATCGCCGCGAGGAGGTGGAGGAGGCGCTATCGGGCCTCGATCTCGTGCTGCAGTTCAATCCCGATTATGCGACCGGCATGGCCAGTTCCCTCGTCAGCGGCGTTTCCAGCCAGGAAGCGTCCCTGCATGATGGTATTCTGGTGATGCTGGCCGATATGCCGGCGGTGACCAGCGCACAGGTGGATATGCTGATTGCACGGTTTCGGGAATCCGGCGGCCGGGCGATCGTCCGGTCCGTTTTCGAGGGAAAACGAGGCAATCCCATCATTCTGCCGCGCAGTAGCTATCCCGCGGTGCTACGGCTGGAGGGAGATATCGGGGCGCGGGCGGTCATCGAAAATTCCGGTCTGCCGGTCATCGATGTCGAGATCGGGCCTGCCGCGCACATCGATGTCGATACGCCCGAAGCGGTTGTCGCTGCCGGCGGCACGTTGAAGGATTAGAGGGAAAAAATGGACAATGCCGCAATCGAGGAAATGTTCGAGGGTCTCGGGCCGGTCTCGATCCGGCGCATGTTCGGCGGCAAGGGCATTTATCATCAGGGCCTGATTATCGCCATCGATTTCCGCGACGGGATTTTGCTGAAGGCCGACGAGACGAGCGCACCGGCTTTCAAGGCCGCAGGCGCCACGCAATGGGCTTACGAGGGGAAGAAGGGCAGGCCTGTGCTGATGCCCTACTGGTCCATCCCCGATGCCGCGCTGGATGATCCGGATGAAATACGCAACTGGGTAAACATGGCTTTCGAAGCCGCGTTGCGGATCAATCGCGACACGTGATCGTATTTTCTTCGCAAGTGCGAGATTTCGCGTATTGCCGCCACCAGCTACGCCCGGATATCCTTGCGGCTGTAATGCAGGATGTGGCCTGGGACCTGCCGGGCCGACGACAGCATCCGACATACTGCGTGACATTTTCAATCAAGAGAGCCGTCCTGGCATGCCGGGGCGGTTTTTTTTCGAAGCATGTCACGTAAGAATAGGCGGCGGCCCCGCGCATAAAACATGCGACAAGACGCGAAATGAAAACGTATCGCGATACGCGTTAATGGGATTTCAGCAGTTCGAACGCTTGCGAGGAAAAGACGGACAAAGGCGTCGGCGGAGCGTTCATGTCGATCCACATGAGGTCCGCGTGCTTGTCCGGTTCGGTGAGAACCGGTTCGCCGGCAAAATCGTCGGTTACGTAGATCAACGAAAGCCAGTGCTGACCTTCTTCTTCAAGAATGCCTTCGATGACGCAGAGAAAGCTGATCTTTCCGATCTTCAGGC
>UBNQ01000007.1 GCA_900466875.1 Hyphomicrobiales bacterium
TCCTGATCTGCTCTCCGGCGCCGTCGATGCGCCGCCGCGGCTTGCCATGGAAATGGCAGATCTCGTTCGTTTCAAGACCTCGACACTGACCGCGATTGGCTTTCAGCGAAGTGGCGTTTGGGGTGAGGAAACGGCCTCTCAGAAGATCGAACATCTCGGCCTCATGTTTGGGGCGCTGGCCGCGTCACCAAACGGTCCAGTAAAGGGCTTTGGCGTTCCGCTCAGTCATTTGAGTTTTGGTCTTCTCATCTTTCCCGGCGTGTGGGACTGGTATCTGCAGTGGCGGGAACAACGCCGTGGCTTCTACACCAAATGGGAAGAAGACATGCTGATGGTTGCCCAGGCCCTTTCGCGTGCTGATGTCGGCTGGATCCGACAGCACCCGGAGTTGCTCCATAATGTCAGGCCTATTGCGAGTTTGATTGAGCAGGAAGAAATCGAATTCGCAGCCCGCGATTGGCATGGCGCCTGTGATGCGTTTCATCGACACGCCGCCAATCGTTCCAAGGAAATCCAGCGCGTCATGCGTGTCCACCGCGATCCGTTCGAGCCGATCATGTGTGTCCTCGAGGCCGAAAGCCCATTGGCGGAGTATCGAAAAATCACCGACGAGATCCTTGCACGCATGCCGGATGAGCACAGATACCCGCGGCCGGCGGCAGAGGCCGTCAGATCATTCCTGTTGCTCCGAATTGGCCTGCACTTGGGGCTGCGGCAGAAGAACCTGCGCCAATTGCGTGTTTGCCCACGTGGACATTATCCAACGTCGGAACGCCGGCTTGAGGACATGAAATGCGGGGAGTTGCGCTGGAGTGATCGCGACCATGGGTGGGAGGTCCTTATCCCGTCGGTCGCATTCAAGAACTCCGGCTCATCTTTCTTCGGTCAAAAGCCGTTCCGCCTGATCCTGCCGGACCTGCTCGACCTCTACAAATACCTCGATGCGTACATCGACCGCCATCGCGGCGTTCTGCTTGGCGGTGCCAGAGACCCTGGAACGTTCTTCGTCAAGACGGTGAAGACGACCAGCATCGATGCGGCTTACAATTCCACTACGTTCTACGAGGCGTGGCGGACGGTTATTCAGCGCTACGGGATCTACAACCCGTACACCGGGCGTGGTGCGATCAAGGGCTTGCTGCCGCATGGTCCGCATAACCTGCGCGACATTCTCGCGACGCATATCCTGAAACAGACTGGATCCTACGAGCAGGCAAGCTACGCTATTCAGGATACGCCCGATGTCGTGCAACAGCACTATGGTCGTTTCTTGCCACAGGACAAGGCAGCCCTCGCTGCCAAAATCCTTAATCAGGTTTGGGAGGCTGCGTAGGCTCGCATGAGATGCTCGGCTTGGATGTGGGCTAAAGCCTACGTCCAAGTCGACCTCGTCGTTTCGCTCTTGATGGGATTGGAACCGCTGCCTCTCACTTATGATTATGATATACCAATCTTCTCAACAGTTTGGCCACGCGTAACCGATGCTTAAAGCATTTGGTCCGCCATCGAAAACAGCAAAGCCCTTCACCGTAATCTCAGGACCTGAAGATAGTGCCTCCCAACGGTATTGAGATCGAAAACCTTCTCCAACTCCAATCTTACCTGCTGAGCTAAAGGAGGGCGGTAGACAGGAACGGAAACACTGCGATCAGGAACAGGCCTATGAGCAACGCCCCAATATAGGACCAGATTGCCTTCATCGCCTCGTCCGGCGCAACGCCCCCGATCTTGCAGGCGATATAGAAACCGATGCCGATCGGCGGGGCAATCAAACCGATATTCATCGCAGTAACGACGACCATGGAGTAGTGCACGTCGTTGATGCCAAGGGTTTTGGCGATTGGGAACATGATCGGCGCCATCAGCACGATCGCAGGAAGACCTTCCAGCACGCAGCCGAGCACCATGAAGATCAGAACGGTCACGCCCATGAATGTGAGCCAGCCGCCGGGAAGATCCGTAACAGCTTGCGCCAGTTTGAACGCGAACCCCGTCTGGGTGAGTGCCCATGCCATTGCCGAAGCGCAGCCGAGAATGATCAGGATCGCGCCGGACAAAGCCGCAGTCTCGACCAGCATGCTATAAAGTTTCTTAAGGCTGATACCACCATAAAGTGTCGCGCCGATAATCAGCGCGTAGAGCACAGCTATCGTCGAGACTTCCGTAGCAGTTGCGACGCCACCGCCGACAGCACTACGGATGAGGAACGGCAAAAGCAGTGCCGGCGCGGCGATGACGACTGCCTTCCAGACCGTTTTAACGGAGGCTCGCCTGACGCCTTCCATCGATTCATGCCGTGATTTCCAGCGGGCGAGAACGGCCAGCGCGAGCAGCAGGACCATGGCGATGGCAAAGCCGGAGGTGAACAGGCCGGCAATCGAGACACCTGCGGTGGAGCCGAGCACGATCAGCACGATCGAGGGCGGAACGGTTTCGGCCATTGCAGCGCCGGTCGCCAGCAGAGCGATCATTTCCGGCGGCTTGTGGCCGCGCCGTTTCATTTCCGGAAACAGCGCCGGCGCGACCGTCGCCATGTCGGAAACCTTCGATCCGGAAATGCCCGAGACGAGAAACATTGAGCCGAGCAGGACGTAAGACATGCCCGCCTTCACATGACCGAGCAGCGAGGCAAGCACTTCAACGATCGCCTTGCCCATGCCCGTCGCATCCAGCACACAACCGAGCAGGACGAAGATCGGAACGGAAAGAAGGATGATGCTGGACATGCCCTCATCCATGCGTCCGATGATGACGAAGGTCGGCATGGAGGTGGTGAAGGTCAGGAAGGACAGCGCCCCGAGACCGAAACAGAAAGCGATCGGCACGCCCATGGCCAATAGCAGGCCCACGCCGAAGACGAGGAAGATGACGATATTCCAGTTGCCGAAATAGGCAAATACCGGCTCCAGCGCAAAAAGCGCACCACCGGCCGCTCCAACCAGAACCGCCGCGCCGATCACCATCCGGGCGTTACCGATGCGGACCCCGTGCAGAATGACCGTCGCCAGCATGAGCGTCAATCCGACGGGCAGCGCCGAGGCGCGGTAGCTCATCGGGATCAAAAGAGACGCAGATGTGACATAGCTCTCCTCAATCGCGTAATCGAATGCGGGATAAAGCAGGCTGCCGAGGAAAACGGCGGTGAGAAGCAGACCGACTGTCGCGACGAATGCCTGTTTCCGTTCATCAAGGAGATGCAGAAAGACCGTCAGGCGCAGATGTTCATGCCGGTCGATGGCGATTGCGGCACCAAGCATGGCAAACCAGAGAAACGCGAAGGATGCGCTTTCATCCACCCAGATGAGCGGCGAGGAGAACACATAGCGTGCGGTCACGCCGACCAGCAGGATCGCGATGATGAATGTCAGCAGAGCCGCACAGATAATCTCGACCGGCCGCATCCAACGCGAACCCGGCACCGACTGCTGAAGCTCCATCGCCGGCAGGTCGTCCATCACTTCGGAACTCATCGCCATCTCTCTCCTCCTCAATGGCAACCGGATCGCCAACTCCACCTCCTCCAGGCTGAGCGGTAATCCGGGTCTAATACAGGTTCACGGCAGGTTCTCCCGGAAGATCACCTCGCTGCGCAGCGGGTCGATATCCTCTTCGGCAGGCCTGCCCTCTCGTAGATTGTTGAAGACCCGGATAGCGCGATTGATCGTCTCGCCGGGGTTCTGGGTAATCACCGCATCCATAGTGCCGTCGATCAGGAATGCGCGGGTATCGGGCGTCAGGCCATGGCCGATGAAGACCAGGGATTGCTCACGCCGCGCATCCTTGATTGCCTTGCCGACACCGCTCGCGCCGCCACCAATATTGTAGATGCCGGCAAGATCGGGATGCTGGCTCAGCAACATCCGCATCTGTCGGTAATTGAGCGCCTCGTCGTCATGCCCCTCACGGATGCCGACGACCTCGATATTCGGATGGCTTTCCTGCAGAACATGCAGAAACCCCATCTCACGCTCCTCATGGGCCCTGTAGCTCAGACTTCCGGCGATCATCGCGACCTTGGCCGGCGTATTGCCGACAAAACGTGCGATCAGATATCCGGCAAGTCGCCCGATCGACCGATTGTCGAGACCGAGATACATCGAGCGCTGGGCGTTGGCGATGTCGGAGATCAGCGTTACCGTCGGCACGCCCTTTTCCGCCAGGCGATTGACCGCTTCGCGCACCGTCGGATGTTCGAGCGCCATGAAGGCGATGCCATCGGCGGATTTCCCATGCCTCAGCATTGCAGCGGCCAGCGCATCCGGGCTGAAGCTCTTGATGTATTCGACTGTCGGCTTGATGCCGTTCTTCTGGAAAAGCGGTGTCTGCTCAACAACCAGTTTGCCGAGATGAGTGAGATAACGGTTGGTGCCGGCCGGAAGCAGGAACGAGATATTTGCCGGCGCGGTCGCTGCCGCCTCCCCCAGCAGATCGCCTTCGACATATCCGAGTTGCGCGGCTGATCGCATCACGCGCTGCACCGTCGGCGCACGAACACCCTGGCGCCCGTTCAGCACACGATCGACGGTTGCCGTCGACACACCGGCATGTTGGGCGACATCGACAATCGTCGGGCGCCGGCTGATTTCAGACTGTTCGGTTGGTTCTAACAGCATTTCAACACATCAAATTACATCAAACTTCATGTTTGACTTCATCATTCATATGATTGATTTTCGTCAATGGGAAGAGACTTTTTTCATAAGGGAGGGAACAGATGACAACGACATTGAGCCGCCGCACGCTCCTCAAGGGGCTGGCCGCTGCACCGGGAGCGGGTGCCGTATTTTCAATTCCGCGCCTTGCCGGAGCCGCTGAGATCCAGCTCCGTTATGGCAACAACCTGCCGCTCAGCCATCCGCTGAACATCCGCGCCAAGGAAGCAGCAGACCGTATCGCAAAGGAAACCGACGGCAAGGTGGAAATGCTGATCTTTCCGGCAAACCAGCTCGGCGGCGACACCGATATGCTGTCGCAGGTGCGCGGTGGCGCGCTTACCTTTTTCACACCTTCCTCGCTCGTTATCGCCACACTGGTGCCGACCGCTGCTCTCAATGCCGTCGGCTTCGCCTTCAAGGATTATGCGCAGGTGTGGAAGGCGATGGATGGCCCCGTCGGCAAGCTCGTACGCAGCAAGATCGAAGGCTCGCGCCTCTATGCGCTGGAAACCATGTGGGACAACGGCTTCCGCCAGACGACCACCAGCGGCAATGCGATTACCAATGCAGATGGCATGCAGGGCCTGAAGATCCGCGTGCCGGTAAGCCCGCTCTCGGTCGACATGTTCTCCGCACTCGGTGCGTCGCCGACCAGCCTGCAGTTCAGCGAAGTCTATTCTGCCCTGCAGACAAAGGTGGTCGACGCTCAGGAGAACCCGCTGCCGATCATCCAGGTCGCGAAACTCTATGAAGTGCAGCAAAACTGCGCACTCTCCAACCATATCTGGGATGGTTACTGGTTCATCGCCAATGGCCGGCAGTGGTCCGACCTGAAGGACGACGTCAGGACGATCGTGGCGCGCGCGATCAACGAAGCCGGACTGCAGCAGCGCCAGGATATAGCCGCACTCAATGCGGGCGTGCAGGCAGATCTCGAGAAAGCCGGCATGACGTTCAACAAGGTCGATACGGAGACATTCCGCGCCAAGCTGAAGACGGGCGGCTTCTATTCCAAGTGGAGCAAGGAATTCGGCGACGAAGCCTGGGGCGCGCTCGAAAGCGTCGTCGGCTCACTCGCCTGACCTTGAAATATACGGCGGCGGGCAAACACCTGCCGCCCCCATCAATTTCAATCAGAATTACGAGCAAGACATCAGATGAGCCGTTTTTTTGGAAAGATCCGCCAAGCGGGTTATGTCGTGGATGATATCGAAGCGGCGATGCAATACTGGAGCGATACGCTGGGCGTCGGTCCATTCTTCTACAAGGAGCGGGTCCCGATCGTGAACTACCGCTATCGCGGCCAAAGCTACGAGCCGCACAATTCCGTGGCGCTGGCCAATTCAGGAGAGCTGCAGGTCGAGCTGATCCAGACCCGCAATGACGTGCCTTCAATGTACAAGGACTTTCGCGACGCAGGACATCGCGGCCTGCAGCATGTCGCCTACTGGACCGACACATTCGATGCAGACCTCGATCGCTTGACGCAGCAGGGCTACAAGGTCGTGATGGAAGGCGAAGTCGGCGAGAACGGCCGTTTCGTCTATTTCGATACGCATTACCATCCCGGCACCGTGATCGAACTCTCGGAAGTCGCAGGTCCTAAGGGTCGCATGTTCGACGCGATACGCAAGGCGTCGGAAGATTGGGACGGCAGCGCCCCGGTTCGCCCCTTCCCCGACCTCTCGAAGAGCTGAGGCTCCCGTGACGGATACGCATTTTACGGCGGATTACCTGATAGAAACACCGCTTCCCCTCGAGAGAGTGGCGGAGATCATGGCCGGGGAGCAATCCTCCGGCACGTTCATCCGTGTCGAGGGAGAGACGGACGATCTGCGCGCCCGCGCGCGTGCGGAGGTGCTCGGGGTGGTCGACTTGGGGGAGATCGACCACCCGACACTGCCGAGCGCGTGGCTTTTCCGCCGCGGCATTACCGCCAGACCGCATCGTGCAACCGTCACGATCCGTTTTCCAATCGACAATATCGGCGTTAATCTTGCCGCACTTGCCTCAACGGTTGCCGGCAATCTCTACGATCTCGGCGAGGTCACAGGCCTTCGGCTGGAAAACATAACCCTGCCAGTCTCCTGGCGCCGGCGATACCTTTTGCCAAAACAGGGCATTGCCGGCACACGCAGGCTGACGGGCGTCGCCGAAGGGCCGATGATCGGTTCGATCATCAAGCCGAATGTGGGATTGACCGCTGAAGATACGGCAAGTCTCGTCGGGCGACTTTGCGATGCCGGCGTTGATTTTATCAAGGATGACGAGATTTCCGCCAATCCGGTCCACGCCCCCCTTGCCAAACGCATCCCTGCCGTCATGGCAGCGGTCAAACGCGCTGAGGACAGGCTGGGGCGTCGCGTCATGATCGCCTTCAACATCACCGACGAAACGGATGCCATGCGCCGGCATGCCGATCTGGTCGAAAGCGAGGGCGGCACCTGCGTGATGGCCAACCTCAACTGGTGCGGCTTTTCCGCAGTCGAGACGCTTCGGCGTTCGACCGATCTGGCGCTGCACGGCCATCGCAACGGTTTCGGGGCCTTGTCACGCTGCGATGTACTCGGCATCGGCTTCGGCGCCTATCAGGTCCTCTGGCGACTGGCCGGCGTCGACCACATGCATGTCCATGGCCTCGACGGCAAATTTGCGCAAGAGAACAGCGAGGTCATCGAAAGCACGGCCATGTGCCTGACCGCGCTCGACGACCAGTCCGATGACCGCGTGCTTCCCGCGTTTTCGTCGGGCCAATGGGCAGGCACCGTCCCTGTCACATGGAACGCGGCGGGCGGTGACGACTTCCTGTTCATGGCGGGCGGCGGCATCATGGGCCACCCGAGTGGCCCCGCTGCAGGCATTGAAAGTATCCGCGCGGCCTTTCATGCCATGAAGAATGGCAAGACGCTGGAAGACGCCGCCGACACGTCGGAGCCACTTCGCAAGGCTCTGGAATTCTTCGGTAAGGCCGCATGAGTGCCGATATCAAAGCTCCCTTCTACGGCTGGTATGGTGACGACTTCACCGGCGCCACGGATACGCTGGCGACACTTTTCAGCCGAGGCGCGAAGGCATTCCTTTTCCTTGGCGTCCCCTCGTCCCGCCATCTCGCGATGGCCGGCGCACTCGATGCAGTCGGCATAGCCGGTTCGGCGCGCGCCATGACGCCAGACGCCATGGAAGCCGAACTCCGCCCGGTCGGACAATTCTTTGCACGGTCGGGCATAAAAGTGCTGCACTACAAATGCTGCTCGACCTTCGACAGCGCCAGGAATGTCGGCAATATCGCAACGGCAATGACCGTGCTGCGCGGTTTCGTCGATCAGTGGCAGGCCGTGATCCTCGGCGGACAGCCGTCCCTCGGCCGCTATTGCGCATTCGGCAATCTCTTTGCCTCGATCGGAACGGAGGCAACCGTCCATCGCCTCGACCGCCACCCGACCATGAGCCGGCATCCTTCCACGCCGATGGCGGAAGCGGATCTTAGACGCCTCCTGCAGCAACTCGGGGCCGACGCAGTCGGACTTGTCGACTGGACTATGCTGGAAAATGACCGGCTTCTTGGCCGTGACGAACCGAACATTCTCTTCGATGTCCTCACGAAGAAGCATCTTGCAGCGATCGGAGTTGAGCTGAAACACCGCACGCGGCAGGGTTCACTTCTTGTCGTCGGCGCAAGTAGCGTGGCAGAGGCCATTTACGGCGACAGATCATCGCCGGTTAACGAACCAAAGCCGAGCGCGACCGGACCGGTGCTTGCCATCGCAGGCTCGCTGTCTCCGTTGACGCGCCGACAGGTAGAGGCTGCGACATCCTTCGTTCGCATCAGCGCCGATGCCAGCAGGCTCGTCGAGGAAGAGAGCTATCGGGAAGGTATGGCCACGCGGATTGGCTCTGCGCTCAGGGACCAGCGCAATGTACTTCTGTCGACTGCACCGCAGGACCCGGCCTCGATTTCCAGCGCGGATACGCGGCTGGCTCAGACGGTTGGCCGGTTTGCCGATCGACTGCTGAGCGAAGTCCCGGTCAGGCGCCTGATTGCCGCCGGAGGCGATACGTCCAGCCATATGGCTCAAAGCCTCAACCTGTGGGGCCTCGCCTATGGCGGCCAGCTTTCGCCGGGTGTCGCACTTTCGATCGGCCGCAGCGATGATCCGAGGCGAGACGGGATAAGCCTGATGCTGAAAGGCGGCCAGATGGGAAGCGTCGATCTCTTCGACCGGTTTGCCGGTGGCATTACGTAAGCCTGAGTCAGCGGTGATTATTTAGTTACAACTCATGAGCGGGATCGAACCATTGACCTGTTATTCTAACGAGTGAAATTTGATGAAACTCAGCAGCTTAGTCCGCTGCAGATCGACAAGAAGATCACGTCATCTTTCAGCGAGCATGTTACGTGCAGCACTTTGACTCATTGGCTGTCGGCCCGCAGCAAGATGATTTGGGCTGTTCCTTCGCCAGCCACCGATCTCTCGGCTTGCAGCTCGCTGGCCGAGCGGGAAGGGAAACCTCGAAGGAGCCGGCGACGAGCCGAGGCGCGGGCGCGCAGTAGAGGGCCATCGGCCGCTCTCCGTCGCTGACCTCGAACGTCAGCTTTGCCGTCGGCTCGAGCCGCACATGGTCTGCTACCTTGCGGATAATCGCCGAGAACTTGCCGGCCGGCATGTGTGTACGGCCATCCTCGTCGATATCCCAGAGCTGGACGAAGATCTCCAACCAGGCTTCCGGGTTGGCGCCGCAGTCGAGCGCCGAAAACATCCCGGCCTTGACCTCGGTGACGTGATAGCCAGGCCGAACGGGACTGCCCTCATAACTGAACACCAGCGGGGCATCGGGCGCCACTGCGAGCACATCGAGAAGATGGCCGAGACTGATGTCGGTAGAAACTGACTTGTCGATCGCGTTCATATGAGTTATCCATCCAATAGTTCAAGGATTGTTGAAGTATGGATGAACGTCAAGCCCTTTCGTCATTTGCGGCGCTGTCGCAGGAGACCCGCCTTGCCATCGTCCGAGCGCTGGTCGTGGCCGGGCCAGAAGGATTGGCAGCAGGCGTGATCGCCGAGCGCATGGGCGTTTCCGCCACGAATGTCTCCTTCCATTTGAAAGAGCTCGAGCGGTCGGGATTGATCTCGCAGCGAAGGGAATCCCGCTCGATCATCTACAGCGCCAGCTACGAGGCCCTCGCCGATCTCATCAAATTCCTGATGGAAGACTGCTGCGCCGGTCATCCGACGATCAGGAAGCACGTCGAGCGTGCTGACGACTGCTGCATCCCGGCCGACGAGGGTGAGGTCGTTGCGTAGTTCGAAAATCCCGGCCGGGCTTGTCTCGGCTCTCGGTCTGACGCAGATCATAGGTTACGGCACCCTCTATTACAGCTTCAGTATCCTGGCCCCCGGCATGGCGGCTGATCTCGGCTTGTCGCTGGCCGAAGTGTTTGGGGTCTTCTCCGTGTCCCTGCTCATCGGTGGCCTGTCGGCGACCTATATCGGCAAGCAGATGGACCGGATCGGTGCTGCCACGATCATGACCATCGGCTCTGCCCTTGCCGCACTGACACTTGCCCTTTGCGCCTGGTCACCCTCGATCGCGATCTTCGCCATCGCCATCATCCTGCTCGAAGTCTCGTCCGGCATGGTCCAGTATCAGGCGGCATTCGCGGCGCTGGTCGAGAGCGATCCCCGCACAGCCTCCCGCAGCATCACTTACCTGACGCTGATCGGCGGCTTTGCCTCAACGATCTTCTGGCCGATTTCGGCGACGCTCACCGGCTATCTGTCCTGGCGGGAGATCTATCTCGTCTTTGCGGCGCTGAACCTGTTCCTCTGCATGCCGCTGCACTTCTGGATCCGAAGCCTCGGGAAGAAGGCAGGCGACGCGGCGGCCCGACCGCGCGAGACGGTGATCGGCGCGATCCCGCCGCATGCCCGGCGCCGCGCGATGGTGATCGTCAGCTTTGCCTTCGCGCTTCTCGGCTTCACGCTCGCCGCGATCCTTGCCCATATGGTGCCGATGCTGGGATCGATCGGGCTCGGGGCTGCAGCGGTTGTGATCGGCTCGCTGTTCGGCCCGGCGCAGGTTCTGAGCCGTCTGATCAACATGGTTTTTGGGAAGAACCTGTCGCCGCCGGGGCTTGCCGTCCTGTCGGCCGTGCTCATCGTCTTTGGCGTCCTAATCCTGCTGATGACAGGCAACTGGCTTCCGGGTGCGGTCGCCTTCGCCATTTGTCTCGGGCTCGGTTCCGGCATCAACAGCATCGCACAGGGAAGCCTGCCGCTTTTTCTGTTTGGATCGGACGGATATGGCGCGATCACCGGCAAGATGGCGGCCGCCCGTCTGGCGGTTGGCGCCGGCGCGCCCTTCGTGTTCGCGGCGGCCATGGAGAATATCGGGCTGAGCTTCGCCCTCGTCGCAAACGCATGCCTTGGGGCGATCAGCATTGCGGCATTCGTCGCGGTGGCCGCCTCCTGCCGGCAGCCTGCCACCGCGACGGTCTGATCCGTCAGATCGACTTCAGCGAGACCCGCTTCTCGAGCTCGGCCGCCTCTTCCTTCCGCTCGCTATATCGGTCGGTGAGGTAGGAAGAGGCATCGCGGGTCATGATGGTGAGTTTCACCAGTTCCTCGCAGACATCGACGACGCGGTCATAGTAGGAAGACGGCTTCATCCGGCCATCGGTGTCGAATTCCTGAAACGCCTTCGCAACGCTGCTTTGATTAGGGATGGTGATCATCCTCATCCAGCGGCCGAGGATGCGCAACTGGTTCACAGCGTTGAAGGACTGACTGCCGCCGGAGACCTCCATCACCGCCAGTGTCTTGCCCTGGGTGGGGCGGACGGAGCCGAGCGACAGCGGAATCCAGTCGATCTGCGCTTTCATGATGCCTGTCATCGCGCCGTGGCGCTCCGGGCTAATCCAGACCTGGCCTTCCGACCATTGCGTGAGGTCGCGCAGTTCCTGAACCTTGGGATGGCTGACAGGTGCCTCGTCCGGGAGCGGCAATCCGGCCGGATCGAATATCCGCACCTCGCATCCGAGGCGTTCGAGCAGCCGACGGACTTCGAAGGCAAGGAGACGGCTATAAGACACTTCCCGGAGCGATCCATAGAGGATCAGGATTCTGGGCTTGTGCATCGAGAATGCCGGCCGAAGGGATTCTGGCGCGATGGGCTGAAGATGGTCGCCGTGCAGTGCGGGAAATGTCTCAGACAATGCGCTTTTCTTCCTGGTCGAGGACCTGCTCGCCGTCTTCCTTGATGAACGGTCCATTGAAGGCGTCGACCGGCAGAATGTCGAGAACGACCTCCGAAGGGCGAGCAAGTCTGGTGCCAAGCGGCGTGACGACGATTGGTCGGTTGATCAGGATCGGGGTGGCGATTATCGCGTCCAGCAACTGTTCATCCGTCAGACCCGGATTGTCGAGGCCGAGTTCCGCATACGGCGTGCCCTTCTCACGGATCGCTTCGCGGACCGTCAGGTCGGCATCCGCGATCATTTTTGAAAGCTTCTCGCGCGATGGCGGGTTCTGCAGGTATTCAATGATGGTGGGCTCGATCCCGGCGGCGCGGATCAGCGCCAACGTGTTGCGAGACGTGCCGCAGGCCGGATTGTGATAGATGGTGGCGTCCATGGTCAGGTCCTTTCGGTGATGATGTTGCGGGAGACGGCCGGTGATGCCTCATACCAACCCTTCGAGCGGTTCACGATCCAGACGACCGATAGCATCACAGGCACCTCAATCAGGACACCGACGACGGTGGCGAGTGCCGCGCCCGACTGAAATCCGAAAAGGCTGATGGCGGCGGCAACCGCAAGTTCGAAGAAGTTGCTGGCACCGATGAGCGCTGACGGCCCGGCGACACAATGGCGCTCGCCTGCCATGCGATTCAAAAGATAGGCCAGTCCAGAGTTCAGATAGACCTGGATCAGGATTGGCACGGCCAGCAACGCTATGATGGCCGGCTTGGCGATGATCTGCTCGCCTTGGAAGGCGAACAGGAGCACTAGCGTGGCGAGGAGCGCGACGAGCGATACCGGCTGCAGCTTCCCAAGCAAGCGGTCGAGCGCGCCCGTCGTGCCGTCGGCCGTCAGGCAGCTCCGCAGCACCTGGGCAATGATGACAGGCACGACAATGTAGAGAGCAACCGACAGAGCGAGCGTCGCCCAAGGCACGGTAATGGCAGAGAGGCCGAGCAGCAGGCCGACGATCGGCGCAAAGGCGACGACCATGATCGCGTCGTTCAGCGCGACCTGCGAGAGGGTGAATAGCGGCTCGCCCCGTGTCAGGTTCGACCAGACGAAGACCATGGCGGTGCAGGGGGCCGCGGCGAGAATGATCAGGCCTGCGATATAGGAGTCGATCTGGTCCGCCGGCAGATAGGGCCGGAAAAGCCAGCCGACGAAGAGCCATCCCAGCAATGCCATCGAGAACGGCTTGATCGCCCAGTTGATGATCAGCGTGACGCCGATCCCGCGCCAGTAGGAGCCGACCTGCGCCAGCGACCGGAAATCGATCTTCAGCAGCATTGGAATGATCATCAGCCAGATCAGGATCGCGACGGGAATGTTGACCCTGGCGATCTCGGCGGCACCAACGATCTGGAAGACGCCAGGCATCAGGTGGCCGATGGCAACGCCGACTGCAATGCAGAGAAAGACCCAGATGGTCAGGTATCGTTCGAAGGTGGACATCAGGCTGACTTTCCTTGCGTTGACGTCGAACCCTCCATCGCGCCGATCTGGCGGAGCTTTGTCTCCAGCGCCAACCGATCGATGGACGCAAGCGGCAGGTTCAAGAATGCGAGGATGCGGTTCTTGAGGAAGCGGGCCGCCTGCGCGAAGGCGCGCTGCTTGTCTACATCGAGGCCGGAAACCGCGGCGGGATCCTCGACGCCCCAGTGGGCGGTCATAGGATGGCCGATCCACACGGGGCAGGCCTCGCCGGCGGCGCTGTCGCAGACCGTGAAGATGAAGTCCATCTCCGGTGCGCCGGGTGCGGCGAACACATCCCAGCTCTTCGAGGAGAAGCCGGTTGATTGATAGCCGAGCGTTGCCAATTCCTTCAGGGCATAAGGATTGACCTCGCCCTTCGGCTGGCTGCCGGCGGAGTATGACTTGAACAGACCGCCGCCCTCTCTGTTGAGGATGGATTCGGCGAGAATAGAGCGAGCGGAATTGCCCGTGCAGAGGAACAGCACGTTATAGGTCTTGTTGGTCATGGTCGTGGTCCGTGGTTAGGTCGGAGGCCTGTTGAGCTTCATGATGGTCGCCGACGATGGGCAGATGGAGGAAAGCTGGCGGGTTGCGAGAACGGCTGCCGGCACTTCGGCCCGCGGAACCTCAGAAAACCCGATGGTCGAGAAGAACGGTGCGGTGCTTGTGGTCGCGAGGAAGACATCGCCATCGACGTCGCGCAGCGTTGCCTCGACGAGCGACCGGCCGAACCCAAAACTCCGATGCGCCGGCAGAATGACAACAGACCGCAGCAGATAATCGCCGGCGCAGCGTTCGAGGCCGGCATAGCCGATCGTTTTGGCCGTCGCCTGAGACTGCTGCGAAGAAGGCGCGGTCCTCATCTTCAATATCATCGGTCCGGAGATCCGCAGCACGAAGCGCGTCGCTACCGGCCACTTCGTGCAATGCGATCGCGCTCAACATGGCTTCGCCACTGGCGCGCAGCATGGCGTCAGTTCTGCGATCAGGGGTGCGCAAAGCTCTGTCGAACCGCCGCAGCAGTCCTTCAGCAAGAATAGTGTCAGGTCGCGCAGGCCGTCGAGGTCGGCCCGGTAGATGATCGATCGGCTTTGGCGCTCGCTCTTGACCAATCCGGCACGGGACAACGTCGCAAGATGCGCCGACATCGTGTTCTGCGGAACATCAAGGAGCCGGGCGAGTTCGCCAGCCGGAATACCACCCGGCTCGTGCCGCACGAGCAGGCGAAACGTCTCGAGGCGGGTGTTTTGTGCCAAGGCCGAAAGGGCGGCTATCGCATTCTTGTTTTCCATATATCCAGAATAATGGATATATAAAATCTGTCAATCCTCCAGTTGCGGGGCGTTATTTGGTCTTGAGAGGATTTGAACCGGCGACGTTCACCTTCTCCTCGCTCGCCACGAGCGTTCAAAACGACTACGGCGTCCCGTCAAGCATCACACGTCTCAATTAATGGGGCAGCGGATTCGTCGTTGCGAAAGAGTAACGCGCGATCTTCCACTTGCTGTCATCGCTTTTCTGGAAGATGAATAGTTCGTGGTTGGCGTCTGGGACGCGCTGTTTAATCGCATTCACGGTGACATGCCCCTTCGAACTCGTCCGGACGAACGCCCAGTTCGGAGCGACCTGCACGACCTCCTCGACCGTCAGCTCAGTATCGAAAGTTATCGCCTGGAAGATGCCGTTGTACGCAGCCCGGATTGCATCGGCGCCAACCGTCGAGGGACTGTTTGGAGCCATGAAGACGCCGTCAGATGCGAATACAGTCAGCACGGTATCTGTGTCTGAGGCATTCAGTGCCGTCTCATAGGTCTGCAATGCCTCTTCGACGCTAGCCTGGACCAGATTATCGTCGGCGGATTTCACGATCTTTTTCATAGTTTCGCATTCCTTTTCTGTCCGACTAACTAACGTTGGGCTCCAATTCGGTTTCAGCCTACGAGTAGCGTTCTGCGCCAACTGCAAAGCCTTTAACCCGAGATTTTCAAGGATCTATCAGCAGGAGTTAGAGGAGTTGCCGCGAGCGTCATCATGAGCGACCGGGTGCGGGTGCAATTGATGTAAGTCCGGCACTAGCCAGTTCATTTTTCTCCGAAATAGGTGCCGAAATATTTCACGGGCGACCAATCCGGAAGGATCGCGGGTAGTTGCGGGGACAGACCGCTATAGTCCCGTGCCCCGAACACGACCCGGCCGTCCATGACAGTCAGAAGGGAAGAGACGGATTTGATCTGGTCCTCCGGCACGGAAAAGTAGTCCCTGTCGAGGACAGAGAAATCCGCGAGATTGCCTGGCGCGATTCGGCCCATTTCCGATTCCGTGTCCATGAACCACGCTGCACCAGTGGTGAACAGTTTCAGTGCCTCGGCGCGGGAAAGGCGATTGTCGCTTGCGAGGACCTCGGATCCGGACACGGACTTTCCCGAAACCATCCAGCTTAACGCTACCCACGGATTGTATGTCGCGGCCCGGAACGCGTCAGTGGTCATGGCCAACGGGATACCGCTATCCACGAGCATGCGCAGGCGCGGGGTCTGCAACGCCTTCTCGCGACCATATGTCTTGATGAAACCATCCGCATGCAGCGCCATTTTGGCGTCCAGCGCGATTCCGCCACCCAGCTGCTTCACCCGAGCGATGTTCTCCGGAGTGATGGTTTCAGCGTGTTCAAGGCTCCATTTCAGACCATCAAGCGGTGCCGTCTCGTTCACCTTCTCCAGAGAGTCGAGAAATGGGGTGATGTTCTCATTATAGCTAATGTGCATCCGGAACGGGATGCGCCGCTCGACCAGTTTCCTGACATCCTGCTCGACGAAATGCTTCATCTTCTCCGGCTCGATGATAATCGCGGGACGATCGAAGTTCTCGTGATCGTGCACTTCCGCACTCAGGACCTCGCCGGCGCCGCGATATTCATGGCCATGTTTCAAGGTAGGATGCAGGTTTTGCCCGACACCAATCGGTGCTGTTTTGGTAACCGCCTCGATATGCAAATCCACCATGCTACCGTTGCCGAGCTGCAAGTCCACAAAGGGCATTCGTACATTAAGGCGATTGTCTTGTGCCAGCACGCTTACCCGCGCCTGGGCCTCGGGGTATGGCCATCTGGCGCCATTATCGATAACGGCGGTCACGCCAAACCGGTTCAAACCGTGAATGCTGTTGATCAGCGAACTCACCTGCTCGTCAAACGTAGGCTGCGGCACGGCCATCTCCAGCGCAACAAAAAGCCAGGTATTACCGAAGATCACACCTGTGGGCTTTCCGCTGCGGTCTAACTCGATTTCGGTGCCCTGCATCTTCGGGAAGCGGTCTGTACCTACGCCCAGTACGTCCATCGCGCGTTTGTTCAAGAAGGCTCGGTTGTAGGCATACTGCACGATCAGTGGGCGATCTGGCACGGCCTTCTGCAGTTCGTCCAATGTAGGGAAGCGGTTCTCTTCGAACTGATAGGGGGACCACCCGCCGATCACCTTGACCCATTGTCCTTCCGGCGTACGTGCGGCCTGCTCGCTCAGCATCGTCAGCGCCTGCCGCAGCGTCGGCACGCCATCCCATCGCATATTGTAGTTATAGGCCAAGTCGTTGAGGACATGTATGTGAGCATCGATGAGGCCGGGGATGAGCCTTCGGCTATGCGCATCGATGACCCTGGTCGCGGAACTCTTCAGACCGAGAATGTCCTCATCGGAGCCAACGGAATAAATGCGACCTTTCTTGACGGCAAGAGCAGACGCTTCGGTATGCCCACGCATGCCGGTGAAGATCTTTGCATTGACAACGATCAGATCGGCGCCGGGCTGTTCCTGGATTGTTTGCGCTTGGGCTGCGGAGAAGCAAGAAATCGCCAGAAACGCGAGGGATATTGTTCTGATCATTTGATCCTCTAGATCTGTGGTCCCGTAAGTCTTTTTATGAAGACCCTTTCATTCGCGAAAACGTGTCATTGTCTCCAGCAGCCCGGTAGTCCTTGTGGACGTGAAGCGCTGTTGCAAAAAAAGGAACGCTCGTGGAGCTTGAGGATTTACGAATATTTGTAGAGGTTGCGGATGCTGGTGGGGTATCGTCTGCAGCTCTTCGGCTTGGTATCTCCAAGTCTATGGTCAGCAGGCGGCTCACCAAGCTGGAGGCGGAACTCGGCACACAGCTATTTGCGCGAACGACCCGCGGTGTTGCACTGACAGAAGCAGGTGCGACATTCAGAGACTACGCAGCACGGGTTTCTGCTGACTTGGACGTTGTGCGAGAAACTATCTTGCCCACCGGTGAGCTTCGGGGACGACTACGGGTGGCCGCGCCACTCTCATTTGGTCCTACGCATTTCGCGCCGGTGCTCTCGCAGATGGCTAGCCGGCACCCTCAACTACAAATCCTATCTTCATACACTGACCGCTTTGTCGATCTCGTCGGCGAGGGGTTTGATTGCGCGATTCGGATGGGCCACCTTCCGGATTCCAACCTCGTTGCGAAACGTATCGGACGGATCCTTGGCAAGCTGGTCGCTAGTCCGGCTTACATTAAGGCCCACGGTGCCCCCACAACCCCTAACGAAATCACAGAGCACCAAGTCGTTATGCGGGACGCGGAGGTGTGGCAATTCATGGATGGCGACGAAATCGTCACGGTACGCCCCCAGGGACGTTTCATTGCTGATAACGCAATGTCGCTCATAGCGGCCGCGTTAGATGGGATTGGGGTCGCCTACCTGCCGGAACCGCTTGTGGCAGATCATGTTCGTTCGGGTGCGCTGGTCCCAATCATGACACGTCACCCGATACCCCCGGCCGGGATTTTCGTCGTAAGACCGCCTAGCCTATACCCGTCTCGGAAAGTCCGTATCCTTACCGAGATGCTCATTGAACGGTTCGGAACCGGCTGTTAGTGCGAGCCCGATCAAGCCTGCGTGAAGAGGATCAGAGATCGGCTCAAGCTGGCGTCAAGATTTCAAGGTCGACGGCCTGTCTTCCCCTCCCCGATCTCGCTGTATTTGAGCTCTTGAAGGGTATCGAACCGCGGCACCGACTTGTGCACGATGAACAATCGATTTGCTGATCAAAGGTACCGATGAGCACCGAAGGCAGCGCGAAAAATATGTGTGCCGTGATCCCAAACTCGTCCGTTTAATCGTCTCACATCAAGAAGAGCGATGCCAAAACCTGCCTCGCTCAGCAGGACGCGAGAGGAGAGAACTTATGTACATCGACTATGCGGCCGGGGCGTTTGAGTCGCCAAATTTGGCAAGTCGCCTGGCGCCGAGCAGACCTGAAGCTCAGGTGGCCCTGTGGCTTGTTTCGATCGCCAACCACCTTTGTCCATAGCTTGGCGATGACGAGTGAATCCAAAACGCTGCGCACCGAAAAGGCATTTGTCCAGCGCGCGCTCGACACGCAGATCGCCTATGCGCCGCATGTCTGCACGAGCATCGGCACGCCAGGCGAAGGGTGGACGACAGCAGAGGCCTTCTTTTCCGATGAGAAAGTGATCGACGAATTTCTTGCCTTTGAGCAGTCATTGAATGATGGCACTGACCTGCGGACCGCCGGGGCGTTGCTGATGACGGACTATGGCTACATCCTTGCGGCGGCTACAGTCCCACTATTCGCCGGATTTGGGCTCGTGGCTGATCTTGCACCAAGCTCTGTCGCTCTTTCCTTCTATACTTTTGAGGAACCACATAAGCGACATTTCCATCGCTCAAAGCGCGCGCATGTCCGTTTCCTGACAGAAACTTTCTGGCACGGCCACTTGAGTGATGCCGCTGACAATGAGCGGTTTCGATACGAAACCGAACGGCATTTCCGTCCTGTTGTCGAAGTGCTTCACGCCCGCACCACACTCTCAAAGGCAGCGCTTTGGAGGCTCGCCGCCGATGCCATCGCCGGTCAGTTCCTTGAGTTCGGGCGTCAGTCTCGTGAAGTTGAGGCGATAAAGACGGCCGCAATGCACATCCTCAAGATGCCAGGATCGCCGCTCAACAATCGCCAGCTTCACTACTTCGACCTCACCGTACTCGATAAACAGGATGAGGCTTTTTCCTACACCTTCCGACAGCGCGGCGGATGCTGCCGATATTATCTGGTTAAAGATGGAGAACTTTGCCCGACGTGCGTTCTCAAGGCCCCGATTGCCCGGGATGAGGAACTGCGCCTCGCGATGCGCCGGCATCTGGGCGTCATCTGAATCGGCTCTTTAAAAATTTCGCATCTGAGAGTCCCAAATCCGGAATGCCGAGCGTCTACCCCAGTAGCAGATTGAACGATCGCTTCATTTGGTGGACCGCGGTGCCTCAAACGCCGTGCTGATGGGGGTTTGAATGAACAAGTTTACTTCCGCTTCGCGCAGGGCGCGGGCAGGTATCAAGGCCGCATTCCTGGCGGGAACAACGCTGGGGGCCTTGTTTCCTGTCGCGCCAATGATGATGAAAGAGGCTCGTGCGCAGGTGGCGGCACAGTCGATCACAGTGCCGGCAGGTTCACTGACAGGGGCACTGAACAGCCTTGCGGCTCAGACTGGACTCCAAATTCTATTCGATGCCTCGATCACCGAGGGAAAGATGACCCAGGGCGTGAGCGGTACGCTCGCGCCGCCACAGGCATTGAGGACTTTGCTCGCCGGTACCGGCGTCGATGCGCGGTTTGCTGGTAGCAATCAGGTGACAGTGCAGGCTTCCGCGGGAACGTCCGGCGCGATTTCCGATGATGGTACGACGCTGGAACCGATCACCATCTACGGCGCGCGCAATGCAACGACGCTTGGCGGCACGACCAGCAGCGTTGCGGTCCTGAATTCCGAAACCTTAGCAGATAGCCAGATCCGCACCACACAGGACACCTACCGCCGCATGGCAAACGTGCTGGACAGCGCCACGGTCAATGCGGGCTTCGTCATTCGCGGCATGAGTTCCGAGGGTCTCGTTCCATCCGGAGGGCCGGCTGGTTCGGTGTATGTCGATGGCATCCTGCAGACCCGCTACAACGCTCGTTTCGGCGCGCGTAATCTCTGGGACATGGAACAGGTCGAGGTCTATCGCGGCCCGCAATCGACACTGTCCGGCCGCGCGGCCATGGTCGGCGCTGTCTACCTCAAGTCAAAGGACCCGACTTTCGAAAAAGAGGCCGAAATCTCCGCTACCGTCGGCACCGATCATCTTGTCGGCACCGCATTCATGGTCAACACGCCGCTCGTCGAGGACCAGATCGCGCTGCGTATCTCCGGCGCTTTCGAGCGTTTCCGGGCTCAACCCAGCTACTCCGATTTCAGCAATTTCGATAACTACGACGATCTGATCACCGATATCAGCGGCACCCTGCGGGCGAAGATGTTGATCACGCCGTCGGAAATGCCGGATACGCGGGCGCTGCTCAGCTACTCCTATTCGAAAGACCGACCGAACGACGCACTTGTCGGCCTCTATTCAGGCCGCGGCGACTTCAACAATGCGCCTGTTACCTACACCGAATATCGCTGGACCGAAGTCCACAATCTCGGGCTCGAGATCACGCACGACATTTCCGACACTCTGCTATTCACGTCGCAGACCGGCTACAGCTTCGGCATCAACAATCGTCGGTCGATCGATTATGGCACCGCCGGCGTGATCAACGGCATCACCGGCGAGGACGACAATTCCATCTTCACTCAGGAGTTTCGCCTGAATTATGAAGACGGTCCCTGGAAAGCGGTCGCGGGCGTCTATGGGAGCTATGAAGTCTGGGACGGCGCAACCGATATCGTGGCGTTCGACCTCTATCAGCAGAGCGACACGCAACGCCGGAGAACCTCGAACTTCGCTTTGTTCGGCGAAGCGTCCTATGAATTCGCGCCGACCTGGTTCGCGACGCTCGGCGGCCGTCTAGACTATCTGAAAGACAAAGATCTTCAGAAGAACTATTTCGGCCTTATAGACCCCGCCGCAGTCCTCACCGGCGAGACGTCGTCACTCAGCGAACTGAACTTCGTGCCCAAAATCGGCATTTCGAAGGAGTTCGGCGACGACCAGACAGTAGGCCTCACGTATACGCAAGGCTTCCGCTCTGGCGGCTCTTACTTTGATAGGACGACAAGAACTCTCGGCACCTACGATCCGGAGTATTCTCAGAATGTCGAGCTCTCCTATAAGGGCAGGCTCCTCGACGACCGGCTGACGCTGAACGCCAATCTCTTCTATACCAAGTACGAAGACCAGCAGGTCGAGATCCGCCCCGATCCGGCCATCCCTGGCTACCGCATCACCTCGAATGCTGCGACGTCGCGGGCTTGGGGTTTCGAGATCGAGCCCACTTTCGAGGTCAACGACCAGTTCACAGTTTTCACCTCGATCGGCTACCTCAACACGAAATTCATCGAGTTCAATCACGCGGCTCTCGCCCAGCCGCAGGACGGCAAGTCTTTCCCGGAGGCGCCGGAATGGAGCTGGGCTTTCGGCGGACGGTATGAATTCGAAAACGGCATTTTTGTCGGGGCGGACGCAAAGTACACGACGAGCTACAATTCGCGCTTCGGCACGAATGGCATGTACAAGATCGACCCGCGTTTCATCGTCAACGCGCAGACGGGCTTCAAGAAGGACAACTGGGAAGTCACCGCCTTCGTGGAAAATCTCACGGATGAGAAATACTTCACGCTTGTGGATCCGGATTATTCGCTGCCCTTCGGCCAAGCCGGCAAGCGCCGCTCCTTCGGCCTGAACGTCCGCGCCAAGTTCTGATGATGTCGGCCGTGGGGCATCGGCCCCACGGTCTTCCCCTGCCTCGACGACGAAAAGGTGACTGTCTTGCGCTTCCGTCTCGCTCTCCTCGCTCTCCTCGTTCCAGCTTCGCTGGCGCACGCTGCCTGCACGGGTAAGACGGTAACCGAAGCAGTCTACAACGCGCCCATCTGCATTCCGGAGGAGCCGAAACACATCGTAACGCTGGACCCGTTGATCACGCTTGGGATGCTGATCGAACTCAAGGCGCCGGTCGTCGCGACCCCCTATATGGCGATCACAGCGGCGGAGGTGCTCGATGTGGTGAAGGCCGAGAAGATGGTCGATCTCGGCAATCCCCGGGAGCCAAGCCTCGAACGCGTTGCGGAACTCAAACCGGACCTGATCATCGGCTCGGCCGAGGCCCACTCGGGAATATACGAACAGGCCGCGAAGATCGCGCCGACGGTGTTGTTCAAGCATATGGATTGGAAGAAATACCTCGGCCGCCTCTCCGAGGTGACCGGCCGCGAGGGTGCGGCGAATGCTGCACTCAAGGCCTACGATATCCGCGTCGCCGGCATCCGCGAGCGGATGAAGGACAGGAACGTCACCGTCTCAACCGTCCGTTTTGCGCCCGACCGCTTCGTCGTCTTCGTCGATGGACCGGAGGCCTACGCACCCTACGCCGTGCTGCGCGAGGCGGGGGTAAGGCGCACAGCGTACGAGACCGTCACCGACAAGACGATCGTCAAGCGCCCGGACTGGGAGGAACTCGGCAATCTCGATGGTGACGTGCTGCTCTACGTGTCCGCCAGCGGTTTCGAAAGCGGGCCGGACGACGCACTGGACAAGCAGGTGACCGAAAATCCGCTGTGGCATCTGCTTCCTGCGGTTCGGGCCGGACGCGCCCATCGGGTCGATCGCGGACCCTGGCAGAGCTTTCACGGCATAGGTTCGGCGAACCGCATCCTCGACGACATCGAGCGCCACATTCTGGCGGATCGATGACGGGTCGAAGGCCTCTGCGAAGAACCGGAGCCGAAGGCAGGCGATGGCTGGCCTTTACGGCCCTTCTCTGTCTCCTGGTCGTCGTCGCCATGAGCGCGGTCGCACTCGGCACGATCACCATGCCATTTTCAACCATAGCAGCCGCGATCTTTCAGTTCGACGGCTCGCGTGGCCATCTTCTTGTGACCACCATCCGCCTGCCCCGCGTCATTGCAGCACTCCTTGCCGGCAGCGCGCTTGCTGTTTCCGGTGCCATCATGCAGGCGGTCACGAACAACCCACTCGCCTCGCCCGGTCTGCTCGGCATCAATGCCGGTGCGGCCTTTGCCGTCGTTTGCCTCATGACCGTGTTTGGCTCCAGCACCGGTGATATCTATATTTGGTTCGCCTTACTCGGTGCCGCGGCCGCCGCGATCGTTGTCTATGCTCTGGGCTCGCTCGGTACGACCGGACAATCCCCGCTCGGCCTGGTGCTGGCGGGGGCCATTGTCGCGACCTTCCTCACCTCGCTCACCACCGCCGTCCTGATCTTCGACCAGAGCACCCTCGACGCCGTGCGCCTCTGGACCGCCGGATCGGTGACGGGGCGAACAATGGCGCAGGCCAGAACCGTCGCGCCCTACATCCTCACTGGCCTCGTTGCAGCCCTCTTTCTAGGACGGAATCTCACGGCGCTCAGCCTCGGGGCGGATGCGTCGCGCTCCCTCGGGCAAAACCCGGTCGTCTGGCGCGGTGTCTCGATTGCCATCATCATCCTCCTTGCAGGCGGTGCCGTGGCGCTTGCCGGGCCGATCGGCTTTGTCGGGCTCGTCGTGCCGCATATCGTGCGTATGTCCGTCGGCATCGACTACCGATGGGTCATTCCCTTCTCGGCACTGGGCGGTGCCCTGCTGGTTGTGACGGCAGACATCGCCGGGCGGCTCGTCTTCGGAAGCCAGAGCTTTCCGGTCGGCGTGACGATCGCACTCGTCGGCGCCCCCTTCTTCCTCTATCTCGCCCGAACGCGGCTGAAGGCCGAAGCATGATGCGTATTGTCATCGCCCTTACGCTTCTGCTCTGCCTCCTCGTCGCAGCAAGCCTTGCCTTCGGCGATGTCGCTCTGACCTGGCGGGAACTCTATCATGTTGCGACCGGCACGGACGCTCCCGGTCCACAGGACGCGATGATCGTCTTCGACCTTCGACTGCCACGCACCCTGCTCGCCCTTCTTGTCGGTGTGGCGCTTGCGACCGCTGGAACGATCTCGCTCGCCATCATGCGCAATCCGCTGGCGGAACCGGGTGTGCTCGGAATCAACAGCGGCGCGGCGGCGGCCGCCATGGCGGTCATCGTCCTGATGCGGGATCCGCCGGTCGTGCTGCTGCAGGTGGCGGGCTTTTCCGGGGCAGCCGCCATGGCGCTGGCGGTCTACATTCTCGCCTGGCGCGGCGGCACTTCCTCGCTGCGTATTATCCTGATCGGCATCGGTCTTTCCTCGCTCGCAACCGCTGGCACGACCTTCCTCTCCGCCTTCGGCGATATCGGCGACGTGCAGCGGGCAATGATCTGGCTCGCCGGCAGCGTCTATGATGCCAACATGATCAAGGTCCGGCTGCTGGCGCTCTGGCTCGTCATTCCCGTCACGCTCGCCTTTCTGGCTTCGCGCGAACTGGACGTCATCCGCTTCGGTGACAGTTCCGCAAGGAGCCTCGGCCAACCGGTCGACCGGGTACGCGGCGGGATGATCGTGCTGGTCACCGTGCTGTCGGGCGCTGCCGTCGCCGTCTCCGGTCTCATCGGCTTTGTGGGCCTCGTCGCACCGCATATCGCACGCCGGCTGGTCGGCACCGCGTCGCATGCCCGAATCTTCCCGGTCGCAGCGCTCGTCGGGGCCTGCCTCGTCGTCGCGGCGGATATTCTCGGCCGCATCGTCCTCCCGCCAGTCCAGCTTCCGGCCGGAATCGTCACCGGCCTCGTCGGTGCGCCCTTCTTTGCCTATCTTCTTTGGGGACGCCGAAATGGCCGTGGATAAGGAATTTCCCGTCAAGATCGCCGGCAAGGGCGTCGATATCGACTACGGTCCGCGCCGCATTGTCGAAAAGCTCGATCTCGAAATTCCGGAACGGCGCTTCACCGCCCTGATCGGGCCGAACGGAAGCGGCAAATCCACGATCCTGCGCACCTTCGCGGCGCTCATGAAACCCTCGGGCGGCAGTATTCTTCTCGACGGCCGCGACGTGATGGAACTGTCCACACGTGACGTCGCCCGCAAGGTGGGCGTCCTGCTGCAGGGACCTGTCGCACCGGAGGGCCTGACCGTCGCTGACCTCGTGAGGCTGGGTCGATATCCGCATCGATCGATATTCGGCCGGTGGTCACCGGAGGATCAGGACGCATGCGACGAGGCGCTGATGCTGACGGGCCTGGCCGATCTTTCCGATCGCGCGCTCGACAGCCTCTCCGGCGGCCAGCGACAGCGCGCCTGGATTGCCATGACGCTGGCGCAACAGGGCGAGGCGATCCTGCTCGATGAGCCGACGACCTACCTCGATCTCGAACATCAGATCGAACTGATGAACCTCATTACCAGGCTCGTCGCCAAACATGGGAAGACAGTCGTTGCAGTCCTCCACGACATCAATCAGGCGGCGCGCTATGCGGAGCATATCGTCATGTTGAAGGACGGCAGGATTACCGCAGCAGGCGGGCCCGAGACTGTTATTTCCTCCGAAACCATTGCCGATGTGTTCAAGGTGAAGACGATCGTGATCCGCGATCCGGTTGCCGGAACGCCGCTCTGCATTCCCCTATGACCCACCCGGCGGCTGTTACCAATATGTTACATCTGCCGTCCTTTTGATACGTGCTCCAGCCCCACCAACTGCCGCCGGCAAAACCGGAAAGCTGAAATCGTGCAGCGAAATCAGGCATAAAGGTGAGTATTTTAGTCCTGATTTATTCGAGCTGCCGAAAATCCGAGAAAAATTTCTAACCTGTTGCACTTGCATGGCTTTTCAGAATCGATAACCATTTTGAGATCAAAATCCAGCTTTTGTGATCCTGAAACTGACCGTTGGTTTGAGAAGTGTATGCCCATGCCGAGCTCTTCCCCATCACCGCTTGTCTGGGACGGTGACGACAATGACCTGCTGAACCGGGCCATGGAAATGCACTATGACGAAATCACCAGCGCTGTTCGTCGGCAGGGGCATCCCTGGTCAACCGCTCGCGACGTGGTGCACGATCTTTATGTGAAGCTCGCCGCAAAGCCGGACGTCCTGCAGAACAAACGCTCGATCAAGGCCTTTCTTTGCCGCGCCGCCATCAATCTGGGGATCGATCGGCAACGTCGTGAGACTAGGGAGGCTCGGCTCTTCTCCGGATCAGATCGGCAAGCATTATCGGTGGCAAGCGCTGGGCCGGCGCCGGACCAGGCATTGGAAATTGAAGCGAGGATCGCAATTCTGCGGGAGGCGATCGCCGAACTGCCGGAACGCCGCCGCATCGTCTTCGTCCTGCATCGGCTGCATCATCTGACACCGGACCAGATCAGCACTAGGCTCAACATTTCCAGGAACATGGTGGATCGCCATCTGCGCCGCGCCTTCGCCCACTGCCTCGACCGTCTCCTCTGAACTGTCAAGACATCCAGGTGCTACGGGCGGAAAACCGCCTCGCAGTCATGCCCGATTTCATCTAAGAGTCCCAAACTGACGGCGTTGTACGTCTTAAGGTCAAGGTACAAGTCTGGAGATACCGATGCCGGCCAAGAGAGCGACCGACGCTCAGAAGAAGCGCAACCGCGAAGCGGCCGACTGGATTTTGCGCAACGGCGATCCGAGTCAATCGCCGGCCGAGAAGGTTCGCTTCGAAGATTGGCTCAATCGCGATCCGGAGAACTGTCGCACCTACAGTTCGGCCGAACGCCTGTTGGGCGGTGACGCATGCAAGGCGATCCAGTCCGATCCAGCCCTCGCCGACATCAGAGTAAGACCCCGGAGCGTCGCAAAGCCGATCACCACTGCGGTGCTGGTGGTAATGTTGGCGACAGGCGCCTTCTTCGCGTTCGATGGACCGTTGCGTCTTCAAGCTGACATGATCGCGGGAGCAAGAGAGATGCCCGTCTTCACATTGGAGGACGGTTCCGAGGTGCAGCTTAACGCCTCATCGGCAATCGCCGTGGATTTTACGGACAAGCGTCGTACAATCCGTCTTCTCCGAGGCCAGGCATTCTTCAAGGTCGCCCATACGCCTGAATGGCCCTTCACGGTGGTGGCCGGTTCGAGCAGCGTGACGGCACTCGGCACCGCGTTCGACGTTCGCTACGGCTATGCGGACACTGGGGTGACCGTTACGGAAAACGCGGTTCAGATGGAATTCGAAGGAGGAAAAGCCAGCGCAATACGCGTCAGCCAAGGTGAGCAGGCGGTTTACGACTACGCAAAGAAGGATACGATTGTCTCGAGAGTCGATGGCCTCGTGTCGCTCGCCTGGAGACGCGGCCAGATCGCTGTCAATAATGTTCCGCTATCTCATGTGGTGGAAGAGATGAACCGACATTTCGAAGGTCATATTGTCATCCTGGGCCAATTGCTGGCGGAGAGGCGAGTCAGCGGAACAATTAGAGTCGCTGCGACTGACGATGCGCTTGCATTCCTGACAAACGTCCTCGGTGTGAAGGTCACCCGTCTCGGGCCACTTGTTGTTATTCGTCGGTGATTAGATCGGCGGACCGTGTGTCATTAGCAAGGTCTCTATGGGGATCGAACCGTCGGCCGCTATGTTCGACGGCCCCCAAACAGCTGAAATTGATATTTTTATCATGACCGATTATCGGCGTGGGTGATCAGGAGTGTCAGAGATGTCCTTTTAGCCAACCGCCAGACGTGACGACGCCCTGAACGTTTTGAACTCACTAAGCGATTTTATCGAGCGGCCCTCATCTATGGAGGCGAGGTCCAATATAACAGCATTCGCGATCGTCATCGGCACGACGAGCGATTGTGATTCACCCGGATCCCCTCGAGAGACCAGGATTTGATAGTCGGGTGCCGGGTCGATCCGTGTGCCTCCCACATCCGTTACAGCCAGTGTTTTTGCCCCTCGCCGTTCCGCGATCTCCCGCACTTCCTGAAGGAGTGGCGGCGCCCGGCGGAAGGCTAAAAACCATACGACGTCTTCCGCGGTTACCGTTGCCAGCACTTCTGCCAGTTGGTGCATCTGGCTTCCCAGATCAACGGCTTCGTAACCGGACCGGTTGAGGCGAAGGGCGATGAGAGACGACAGGGCCGCAAAATGCCCGCGCCCGAAAACGAAAATCCGACGACTGTCGCGCAGGCTGGTCGAGAATGCGCGAATATCCGCATCGGAGACACTGTTGCGTGCCTGCTGCAGCGCGGCGATCTCGCTGTCCAGTACCGATGCCAGCAAGCCGTCGCTTTCGGCCTTCACAAGGCGTGCGGCCATGCGTGCTGCAGGGTTTTCGAAGTCACTGCCGCCTTCCGTCAGGCTGGACTGCAGAAATCCACGAAACTCCGGATATCCCTTGAAGCCCAAGCGCCGTGCAAGCCTGACCGCCGAGGCGGGATGAACACCTGCCCGCGAGGAAACATCCTTGCCGTTTTCCATAGCTGCGCGGATCGGATCCTGTATCAGCACATCGAGCAGGCGCGTGTCGGCGTCAGTCAATCGCGTCGAATGACGGCTGATGAGATCGCTCAGTGCGAGCGGTGTATTCTGCTTGTCCATCGGCTTCTCGAGGCTTGGCTATCATTACGGCTGCGCTGCAACCGGAAGATCAACACGGTCGCCATTCTCGCTATCGAAAAACAGCGCGCGGTCAAGGTCGAAAGCAATCCAGAATTGTTCCGTATCCTTCGGCATATCCTGACGCGGAGCCGAGACCGTCAGACGCCCAGCAGGGCTTTCGCAATGAAGAAGCATATCTGAACCGGTCATTTCGGACAGAAGCAGACGCGCCTCAAGCGCAGGCTGGGCGGGCTTTTCGGCATGTACGGAAAGGATTTCTGGACGCAGCCCGGCCGTCAGACCATGGTGCCCGGTCCAGCCCGGCAGCATGTCGGCGGCGACGAAATTCATCGGCGGGCTGCCGAGAAAACTTGCCACGAAACGATTGGCGGGCCGGTCGTAAATCAAGTCGGGCCGGTCGAATTGCTGGAGATGCCCGTCCTTCATGACAGCAATGCGATCAGCCAGAGACAAAGCTTCTGTCTGATCATGGGTGACGTAGACGATCGTTGCGCCCAATTGACGATGAAGTTCTTTGATCTCGGTGCGCATGGTGATGCGAAGTGCATTGTCGAGATTGGAAAGTGGTTCGTCCATCAGGAAGATGGAAGCATTGCGCGCCATGGCCCGGCCCATTGCAACCCGCTGACGCTGGCCGCCCGACAGTGCGGCCGGTTTGCGATCGAGATAAGCCTCCAACTGCAGCGTCTTGGCGACGCTCTGTGCCCTTTCATTTCGCTCCGCTTTTTTCATACCGCGCAGTTCCAGACCAAACGCGATGTTCTCCCGAACTGTCATATGCGGATAAAGTGCGTAGTTCTGAAAGATCATCGCGATGTCGCGATCCTGCGGCGCCAGATCGTTGGCGCGGCGTCCGCCGATCTCGATCGCCCCTTCCTCGCAGCGATCAAGGCCTGCAATCAGACGCAGAAGCGTGGACTTGCCGCAGCCGGACGGCCCGACGATCACCACGAACTCGCCCGGCTGGATATCCAACGACACGCCGTGGAGAACCTGCGGACCGTTGACATAAGCCTTACGAATGTCGCGCAGAGAGATCCCGCTCATACCGATGCCTCCCCTCGATGTTCCGCACGGACGGCAATCGCAAGCGTCGGCCGGTCAGTCGTGAAGACTTTGACACCGAGATCCAGCGCCTTGGTGATCTGCGCCCGGCTGTGTGCCGCCCAGCAACCGAAATCGAGGCCCGCGGCCTGAACCTTGGCCATCAGAGCCGCATCGGCGGTATCGACGTGAACGCCAATCTCGGGAATCCCGTGGGAAACCGCCGTCTCCACGACGGCGTCCGGTCCCAGTTGCCGCAAGACGGACGGGCTGACGAGCCAAAGCCTTGGCCGCGAACTTACCTGCGCCAGTTCATCCATGGAGGCGACGAGGAAAGAGGAAAAGATCGTGCGTTTCAGCATGGAATGACGCTCCAGCGTCGCGATGACCGGAGCGACGAAACCTTGGTAAGGAAGTCCGTCAACACCCGGCTTGATCTCGCAACGGAAATTGACTTCGCTACCGGCGTAGAGCGCGCACAATTCCTCAAGCCTCATCGGGTGACTGCCGGCGCCGTAGCGGATCGTCGCCGCCTTGACTTCGGCGAGCGTCAGGTCGGCAATGGCGCCTGTCATGTCCGTGGTGGCATCCAGCGTCGGGTCATGATGAACGACGATGGCGCCATCTGCTGTCGGGTGAAGATCGAATTCGACTTCCTCGAGTGCCATTGCGGCAGTAGCGGCAAAGCCTTGAGGTGTGCTGTCGCCGAATTCCAGCGTGCCGCCGCGGTGAGATGCAATGCGTGTCATGTGTGTATGTCCTGGATTACTTGACGGCGCCCATGGTGATGCCGCGCACGAGATGGCGCTCCACCAGAAGAAAGCCGAGGAGAACGGGAAGAATGGTGATCGTCGATGCTGCCATGACCAGCGGCCAGTCGATCAGGCCTTCTCCGGGATTGATGCGGTAAAGGCGGGCAAGGCCGATCTGCAGCGTGTAGAGATCCTGCTTGCCGACAGCGACCAGAGGCCAGATATAGT
Organism: Hyphomicrobiales bacterium; assembly: GCA_900466875.1. Classification (GTDB taxonomy): domain Bacteria; phylum Pseudomonadota; class Alphaproteobacteria; order Rhizobiales; family Rhizobiaceae; genus Neorhizobium. The sequence continues at coordinate 30,841 of UBNQ01000007.1, forward strand.
TGTTCCATTCCGTGATGAAAATGTAGAGCGCCATGGACGCGATGGCCGGGCGCGACAGCGGCACGATGATGCGCCACAGAACCTGCAACGACGAGGCGCCATCCATGTAAGCGGCTTCGTCCAGCGCCTTCGGGATGCCGCGGATATACTGGCGCAGGAAGAAGGCGGCAAAACCATTTGAAATCGCCGGCAGGATGAGGCCCGCATAACTGTCCAGAAGTCCGATCTTCGCCAGCGTCAGATAGTTTGGGATGAGGCTGATATGGCTTGGGATCATCAATGTCGCAACGGTGGCAGCAAAGAGCAGATTGGCGCCCCTAAACGAATATCGTGCAAAGGCGTAGGCCGCCATGGTGGCGAAGGTAATGCCGAGTAGCGTGACCAGCCCCGATACGATCAAGCTGTTCAGCAGATAGCGAGCAAAATTGTATTGCCCGACAGCACGTGCGTAATTGTCGAGGGTGAAGCCGAGTTCGCCGGCATAATAGGCGTCCACCGTCTGGAACGACATCCAGATGGAATAAAGCACCGGCGACAGGAACAGCAGGCCGGCAATCAGCGCCAGCCCGGCAAGAATTGGGTTTTCAGGCTTCATAATGCACCTTCCGGCCGATGATGCGCGATTTCAGGATGGCAAGGCCAACCAGCAGGATGAATAACAGCACCGCCAGCGCTGAGCCCCTCCCGATATCGAAAAGCACGAAGCCGATCTCGTAGAGGAGATTGACGAGCATATCGGTTGCGCCCGCCGGACCGCCGCGGGTCATGATGTTGACGATGGTGAAAACCTGAAAGGCTTCGATGACCGAAATCACCAGCAGAAAATAGGTGGTCGGCATGACCAGAGGCATGGTGATGCGGCGAAACACATGCAGACGCTTGCCGCCATCGACAGCTGCGGCGTCATACAGTTCACGCGGGATCGCCTGCAGACCGGCGATATAGATAATGATGTCATAACCGATCTGCTTCCAGGTGTTGACGAAGACCAGTACCCACAATGCCAGATGCGGATTTTGCAGCCACTGAACCTTGCCCAGACCGAACGTGCCAAGGATGGCATTGACCATGCCGTAATCCGTCGAGAAGACCCAGGAAAACACGACCGCAATGGAGACCGTCGATGTGACCGAGGGGAGAAACAGCGCGCCCCGCAGCAGCCGTACATGCATGGTTTCACGCACGAGATAGGCGGCAATCATGAGCGCCAGACCGAGTCGGAGCGGCACGGACAGGACAGTAAACAGCGTCGTCACCCAGAGTGAATTCCATACGTCACGAGAGGCGAGCAACTGTTCGTAATTGCGAAACCCGACAAAGGGCATGTCGGGGGTGAGGAAATTCCATTCGCGAAAACTCAGGTTGAGGCTTGCGAGAATAGGAATGTAGGTGAACAGCGCGATGAAGATCATCAACGGTGCCACGAACAGATAAGGTGTGAGTTTTCGAAGCATGGTCATGACTGCACCGACAGCCGCATGACGCGTCTGCCGGAGCCCTTTTCGAAGAGGATCAGTTGCTGGCGCGCTTTTCTTCGGAGCGCGTCTGCGCCGCAAAGTCCTTCATGGTCTCGTCGACATTGGCCTGACCGAGCGCCATGGCTTCCCACATCTTGTATTCGGTGGTGCGCATCCAGGTGACGACAGTGGTGCGCGCACGACCATGGGCAACCGGCAGAGATTCGATCGCCACGTCGATGCCTGGCTGGGTTGCCAGCGCTTCCTTGGCGACCGGCAATGCCGCGCTCTTCTTGTTAATCGGCAGATAACCGGTGCCAGCGAACCACGTGGCGTTGGCCTCGGGCGATGCGGCATAGCTGATGAACTTGTAGGCCGCGTCCTGTACGTCCTTCGTCGATGTCGCCATGATGCCGATGCCGGCGCCGCCGATCGGAACAGAGCAGGCCTTGTTGCAGGGCATGGCGCGGACGGCGAGCTCGTCACCGAGTGCCTTCTTGGCGCCGACATAATTGCCGGTCGAATTCATCATGATGCCGACCTTCTTGGCGAGGAAGGCATCACGGCCGTTGTCTTCATCGGTCACGCCATCGGGCGAAGCGACCTTGTCGTCCTTCACCAACGACGCCATCCACTGATAGGCTTCGATCGTGTTCGGCTTGTCGAGCAGGATTTCACCGCTCTTCGGATCGACCATTTCGCTGTCATTGGCCATCACGATACCCCAGCGGGCAAACTGTCCAGGTGCAGCAATACCGGAAATGCCTTCCGAGCCGAGCTTCTCGCTGATCGTTTTGGCGGCAGCCGTAATGTCCTTAAACGTCTTCAGTGGCGTATCCGCAGAAAGGCCAGCGCGGGCGAAGATGTCCTTGTTGAAATAAAGGACTGGCGTTGAGGAATTGAACGGCACGACGTAATTCTTGCCGTCGATCACGCCAACTTCACGAGCGTAATCGTAAAGATCATCCTTCAGCGGATCAGCGTCGAAATAAGGGGTCAGATCGGTCAGCAGGTTGTTGTTTGCAAACAGGCCATAACGGGTGACTTCGAGGATCACGGCATCGGGCGCGCGGCGGGCCGGAATGGCGGCCTGCAACTTGGCAATGATGTCATTGTAATTGCCGACATATTCGGCTTCGATATCGATGCCCGGATTGGCGGCCTCGAAGCCGGCGATGACCTTGTCGAGTGCCTCGCCGTTGGATTTGTTGAAGCTATGCCAGAACTTGACGTCTGTCGCGGCCTCGGCCGTGCCGACGCTGGCAACGAGAGCAATAACGCTGGCTGCGAGAGTAATCTGCAATTTCTGTGACATCCATATCTCCTGTGCAAAAATAATTGCAATGGAGGCGATCTAGCAATTGCAGAAGACAGTTTCGTGAAACCGGCGTGAAGGTTTGTTGGCAGCAGGCGCAGAGGTGGCGGCTTTCAAGACGACACCAAGCCGAACCCGCAGTTGAACGGAGAAGAACTCGCGGCAGCTGATTTGATGCGGAGTTCAACCTCAACTGCGGAGTCATGACAGCTCCGCGAAACCCGGTTTACGACGATGGTCATCTCACGGCGCAGTCCCTCTTGACCCAAGGGAAGCCGCGACCATCAGCCCACCAATTAATGATATATGTTCCAGAACCACAAGGAACTCGAACCTGCTTTGCGGTTCGGGCATGGACCAGAAGGCATGGGCTATGGGAATGGTCAGGATCAGGAAAACGCTGAGCGCTGCAGCGCCAAGCCAGGCAAGCCGGTTCAAAATGATCGCAGCCGAACCGCCCATTTGAAGCATGGTTACCGCTACCGCCGTTATTTCGGAAGCGGCAAGCCGAATGCCTGCATCTCCAAAACTTTGCCACCAAAGTTGAAGATACCGAATAGACCTGCACTCCAGAAGACGAATGTCAGGACGATCCGCGCCACCAGTACAAACCAAGGCTTGCTTAATAGACCGGCCATCAAGTTTCCTCCGCAAGGGGGCCATAACCAGGTCGCTTCACAAGCGATGAGCGCCGCCGAACAATGTCAGGCCCATAGATGTCGCGCATCCAGTCAGAGGGCTGGACATCGTCGATGGAGGCTGAAACGTTCTTGATATCGTAGCCGAAACCCGCAACGGCTTCCGCTACGACTTGAGCGAGAGCCTGCTTTTCCGGCAGGCCCTGTCCTTCGTACATTTTCACAACGATATGTGGCATCAGGCGAAATCCAGAACCTGTACCAAGGGTCGGCGCGGTTTTTGAGGCCAGTTCTCGCTCGTGGGACGGCCGACAGACAACAGCAGTACCGGTATTTCGGTCTCAGCAAGTTCGAAGTGGCGGGCGACTGCTTCCGGATCAAAACCGATCATCGGCGCGGATCCAAGCCCCATGGCTTGGGCAGCATAGATCAACGTCGTTGCTCCGAAGATTGCAGAGCGGACGGCCTCGTCCCTCTGGCGCCAGGGTTGATCGTCGTAAAGGCTGGCAGCCGCTCCCTCCCATCCACCAACCATAGGCGCCGGCATGATTCCCGCCGCGACCAGCGGAGCCAGCCGGTCCGCCAAGGTACGATGATCGGCCATCTGACCCACAACGATGAACGTGACCGCGGAGTCGGTGATCTTGACCTGGTCCCACGCAACGGCGCGCAATTCGGCCTTCCGTTCTGGCGACCGGACTGCAATGAAACGCCAGTTTTGAAGATTGAAGGATGTCGGTGCCTTCGTCGCCAGCCTGACGAGCTCGCTGATCTGTGCGTCATCGAGCGCGTATGACGGATCAAAAAGGTTGGTCGTACGGCGCTCGTCGATTGCGGTGAGGATTGGGTTGTTCATGAGTTTCTCCTTGTTCAGATAATATCGACGACGCCGCCATCGACGCGCAGCGAGGCGCCCGTCGTGGCAGAAGCCTGTTCGGATGCGGTGTAGAGGATCATGTTCGCCACCTCCTCGACTTGGGCAGCACGGCGGATAATAGATGAGCCTCGGTGGGCAACGACGAAATCAGAAGCGATCTTTTCCAGATCGCCGCCGTCAGGAGCGAGCATCCCGGCCACGCCTTCAGACAGTGTTGGTCCCGGCAATATCGCGTTCACCGTCACGCCCGTACCAGCAAGCCGTTTTGCCAGTCCGCGCGACACAGCGAGCTGCGCAGTCTTCGTCATTCCGTAGTGGATCATGTCGGCCGGAATGTTCAGCGCCGATTCCGAAGCGATGAAGATGATCCGGCCCCAGCCTCGCTCGACCATGCCCGGTGCGTAGGCACGCGACACGCGCACCCCGGACATGACATTGGTGTCGAAGAAGCGGCTCCACTCCGCGTCGGATGTCGCGAAGAAATCCTGCGGCCCGAATATGCCGAGGTTGTTGACGACAACGTCGAAAGTTGGAAAAGTGGAGAATAGCCGCTCGCAGTCCTCCGGTCTTGAAAGGTCACCTGCAAAACCTTCAGCCGCTCCCAGTCGTTCCAAAGCGCGTGACACGCTCGCATCGGACCGTCCGTTGATCACGACTTGTCCACCTGCCGCGATGAACCCTTTCGCTGCAGCAAAGCCGATTCCGGCTGTCGATCCGGTCACCAATATGCGTTTTCCAGTGAAGTCGATGTTCATGCCAGTGCCTTCCATTTTCTGTGCTTCGGATGTACATCCTAGTGCTGAGAGATATAATTAGCTCTGGATGCCAAGCTCCTTTCGAGGAATTCGAACAATGGATCGCATCGACGCTCTGCGTTATCTTCTGGAGGTGGATGAGGCCGGAAGCTTCTCGGCTGTGGCAAGGCAGCGATCCGTCGCGACCTCCACCGTCTCGCTTGCAGTCGACCAGATGGAGGAAGAGGCCGGCGTGAAGTTGATGACCCGCTCTACCCGCAGGTTGATCTTCACGCATGCAGGCGAGACATTCCTGCGTGACGCACGCCGGATCGTTGCCGAATGGGATGCGGCCATGGCGGGACTACGCGAAGATGGACCACTGACCGGACCAGTCCGCGTTACTGCGACCAACGACTTTGGCCGTGCCCGATTGCGCCTGCTGCTGGACGAATTTCAGGTGCAGCATCCGGGCGTTCATATCAGCCTTATCCTTTCTGATAGTGCGATCGACCTCATTGAAAACCGTATCGATCTCGCGCTGCGTAGCGGCCCGCTTCCGGATTCGACCTTGCGAGCGAGATTATTGGTGCGTGGGCCACGACGCATCTGTGCGGCTCCGGGCTATTGGGACCGCAAGGGAAGGCCGAAAAATCCCGAGGATCTTGCGGGACATAATTGTCTGATCCTCGATCGGCCAGGCGCTCCGTTGGCGGTGTGGCCATTTCGAGACGGTAACGGTGCTATCAACAACATCAAGGTCCGGGGAGATCGCCAAGTCAGTGACGGCGACGTCCTGCGTGACTGGGCGGTGCGAGGCATTGGCGTGATCGCCAAAAACGAGTGGGACATCGCAGCCGATGTGAAATCCGGCTTGTTGGAAACGGTCCTCGACCATTACATCGCCCAGCAGGTGGACCTATATGCCGTGCATACCGGAAGCAGCCGACGCGTGGCGGTACTCGTGGACCATCTCGCAGAAGCGCTGCGCCAACCGTGACAAAACGCACTATAGGTCTTGAACGGGTACGAACCAGCGACCCAGCTTCATCTATCAAGCATGAAATCGTTAGGTGACTAAAAGGACAACGCATTGCCAAAGAAGCAATATGGTTGAGCGTCTGGGACCTGTGCACCTATGCAATGTTTCATTGGCAATCGACAGATCGTCTCGGATCCTCACCACGGATTACGTTCAAGCCGATCTCATCGTTAAACTCATGATGAATATCGAACCTTTTACCCACCTATCTGACATCGACAGAGACGCGGGGATCGGGACCTTACCGTACCGGGCCAAGTGCTACTCAACCCGCATGGCATCCTTGAACCGTACTATTTCGGCTACAGCACCATCTTCGCCTGTGAGCTCGAACGCCTGACCATCCACCACGTCACCGCGCAGTATGCGTTGCGAAATAAGTTCTCGAGCGGAATTGATGGCTTCCTTTCGTGCGGCTTCGAGGGTTTCGAATTCTGCACCTTCTGGATCTTGCGCCAGATCCTGTCCGTCGCGGATGTGAAAATAAAATTTCGGCATGCATGCGCTCCGTGGTTTCGAACTACAAACTTCGAAAGCGGCTGGAGGTTTCGGCGGCAGCGGAAAATTCCGCGAACAGGCGAATTGCATCGCCGCGTTTCGCCTTGCTTCGGGCCTAGAACTCCATCTTGGAACAGTTCAGTCAGGAACCGCCTTGGTCGCGGAGTCCATGCGCACAGGCCTGTTGGCCTAACCATCTGGAGCGGGCTGCGTCACGAACACTTGCAATTCACGAAGCAAATCAGGCCATGCTACGACGATCTGTACTCCCGACATCTGCCAATTGTTCAAACACTCATATTGCATATGCCTGTGATAGCTGCCACTGTTGGCACGTTGCCGCTGGACTAGCGGCTGTTCGCGAGATCGCATTTCTCGTTCGCACCCACGTATATCCCGCAGATCTGCCTACCCATTCCTGGGGATGGAGCTCGTGCGCTCGGAGATACTTATGCCCACAGTTCCGGCGCCCGAGCGATTTCTGGCGGAAGCCTCAAATCTCCTTGCAGCAATGGCGAATGCCAAACGGATGCTCATTCTTGAGATCATCAGCAGGGAAGAGATTTCGGTTGGCCCGCTCGCCGTCATGGCCGGCCTCAGTCAGTCCGCCCTCTCCCAGCACCTTGGCAGACTTAGGAGCGCAAAATTGGTGCAGACAAGGCGAGATGCACAAACAGTCTTTTATAAATGCGATTCCGATGCAGTCAGGCGGATGTTGCACACCCTGTCTGAAATATTCGGCGCTGGCCCACCTCAGACGTCCGTGCCTAGCCTTCCCGATAACAGGTCCGTCCGTGTCACTGTCCCTGCATAGATGTCGCCGATGCACGACATTGGTAGACAGTTTTAGTTTGGAGGGTGGCATGGGCATTATCGCGATCGAGTTCACTGCCCGTTGGCAGTCACCGGTCTACGTGGGAGATGGGCCGCTTCTAACCAAAGCAATCTCCGGACCCGCAGACGCGCTGCGACACATGAAGAGCCTAACCCATAGGTCTGGTCCTATCTACTGGCGAGCGGTCGACCTTTGCCAACACGCTCTCACGAATGGGGTTCACCCGGAGATTTCCCGGCCGCACTTCATCGCCGCATGTGCGGATGCCGACGCAAGGCGGTCAGACAACGAGTGATCTGGAGACATTTGAACAGCCAGACGACGGTTTGAGCACTTTAATCGACGTCTCCGCAAACCTTATCGCACTTGAACAGTTAGGGCCGGCTGTGACAGCTATAGCCAAAGGAAAACACCCGTGAGCGAGATCAAAGAATTTTCGTTGAGCGCCAACGGCGATCGTTGGTTCTTGGACATGAGTGGCGGCGAGGCAGTTGTCCTCCATGTGGGGAACGAACCGTCCGGAGGGCATGAGAATAGAACGCCACTCGCAGATTTCCTGAGGGAAAAAGCAGGGAAACCGGAGCACGCAGCGCTCCTGCAAGTTCTTGGTCAATCCCGTGATGAAGTCGAGCATCAGCTCGGCGAAGAGGTGGCGGAAACTTCCTCGCACAGAATGGCGATGGAATACATGCGCTTGGGCGGACGGCGTCTCGCGAAGGTCGACGACAACATCGTTACCACCCGGACCTGGGAGGACGAGCCAGCGGAAGCAGCGGCGTTTTGGCAGGCCCAGGTTGAGCCGCTGGATGAAAAAGCCCAGCGTGAGGTCATCCTTCATCTTCCTTCCATCAGCGACCGTTAATTCCGAACCGAGGAGAACGACTATGACTGACGACCAAAAGGATCTCGGAAGTGATGCCTCTAGAACAGATTCTGAGACAGCCGACCGCGCGCGTGAGGAACTTGCGAAGCAGGCTGAACGAGGCATAGAAAGAGCGATGGGTGGTAAAGCCTCCGCTGGTTCCGACGATCACCCAGAGCAGGACCCGGCCGAGGGTTCTCGCAAAACCGTGGAACGGAACCTCGCCCGAAACGACAAAGCTGACAAGCCGAAACCCGAAAGCGGCACGGCCGAGCCGGTTATTAAGGAGTCCTCACCAGGATCCGAGGCAGCCGAGCCCTCGCCTGAGCGATGACGGTTCTAGGAGTATCGTGTCGGGTGATGCCCTGGTAGGATCCCGACGCCATGGGGCCGAAATGCTAAAGCGGCCGGTCATTCCTGATCGGCCGCTTTGTTTTGACATGACGTCAATTTAAGCCGCGGCGAGGGCTTTTTCGATCTCGGGTATCGTATGCCCCGTAAGATCCTTATCGAGTTCGCCGATGAGCACGTCCGATAGAGACTTGTGGTAGCTTTTGCGCATCTCGCCGAGCGTGCGTGGCGCTGCGACGATGACAAGGCTCTTGATCTTGCCGTCGAGAACCTGGCTGTTCAGAAGGCCAGCGACACCACTGCTGAACCCGTCCTCGTCCTGCTGGCTATCGTCAGGGTTCGCCGCGCTGCTCGGATGGCGAGCGCCGGATGCGATTTTCGAGCTGTCTACCTCTGCTGACGGCATGGCCTTGAGTTTGACGTTGGCCGCATCGCCCTCGTTCTGGAACAAGGCAAGTTTTTCGCCATCGGCAACCGCAATTACCGTGTGTTGGGGAAGCTGCATGGGGGATCTCCATCTTCGGCAGCATAGTTTCAACCTTTTGGATGAAGCAGTGCTTGTTTCAGGGCTACAGTAACCCTGGCGCAGACGATCAGTTCCTTGTGCTCGGACATCCGCCGAGCGTCGACGCGTAACCGGAATTCATGTCGATGCCGCCGGCCACTTCTTCCTTGGCCAGGCGAGAATGCGCCGGCTTCCAAGTCTACAAAAATCTCCCTTAGCGATGAAGTCACAATGCGAGGATCTCCGCAATAACGGCGCGATATCCTGGCAGCGCGAGATCGATATCGCTGACGTCTCGGGCAGTGAACCAGCCCAGTTCGGAATGCTCGGTTCCCAGGAGTTGAGCCATTTGCCCTTCCCATTTGCGTATCGCGTAGATGTAAAATGGCCGCTTCCGTTGGTCGTCTGAATCTTCGAAAATTGTTGCCTCCAGGCTGAAGGCAAGTGGCGTCAAGCCGACTTCTTCCTGACACTCGCGCACGAGTGCGACATCGAGCTCCTCGCCTTTTTCGACATGCCCCCCGACAAGATCCCATAGGTGTGGCGACCATTTTCGATGGGGCGCGCGCCTGACGAGCAGCATCTTTTCACCCTCGACGAATGCGGCGCAGACGATTGTCTTCATGGGGTGTTCTCTCCCTTGGCCAGCGCGCAAACTGGTGGCGCGAGGTAAGGCAACCTTCTTTCGACGAGAGGGTTCCTAACCAACAACGCTAAATGGGAGGAAAATGGCATGCGCAGCAAGGGGATGTCGGCAGATCGCATCGGGCCAATCCTCCATTCGAAACAGACCGGGCTTATTTCATGATCGATGGGATTGAAGACAACGGGGCGGCCGGCCGTGTCACCGCACTCTGGCGCTATCCCGTCAGCTCGATCGGAGGCGAGCGCCTAGATATTGCTGAAATCGACCAATTCGGGGTGACGGGTGATCGTCTTTACGGTCTGTTCGATGCACAGAGCGGCCAAGTGGCGGCTCCAGAAAAAGAGACGCGTTGGCGCCCTGCACTTTTTTTATCGTCGCGCATCGGCAGCAGCGGACAGGTGGAACTCCGCTTCCCGGGAGGGGATTGGATCAGCGTCTCGGACACCAGTGTCAGCGAGAGACTGACAGCGCATTTCGGTTTCGAGGTCGCTATTATCCGATATGGCGATTATTTTGCCGGATCAGAGTCAAAAGTTTCGCCGCGATATGTCGCAAGCCCGCTTCATATCGTGACGACTGAATCGATCAGAGCTCTTGAGCAGCTGACGGGACAAAGCGCGCTGGATCCCCGGCGATTCCGCCCAAACATCCTTATTGAGACGTCCAGTGAACCCTTCCAAGAGAAGCAGTGGCTCGGACGAGGGCTACAGGTCGGGAGTGTCCATTCACGGGTGGTGGAAGAAACGAAGCGCTGCGGCATGACGTTGATCGCCCAACCTGGCGTCGAGGAAAGGCCTGAGATCCTTCGCGGCATCCTTCGCCACAACCAACGCAATCTCGGTGTCTACTGCAACATCGAGATGCCGGGCGTGGTTCGTATTGGTGATGGATCTTATGTTATGAGTTGAAGCCTGTTGTGGGCTGTGACGTCATCGACGATGGCTTTCGAAACGATCCCTCCGATTTCTTCAGCGCTGGTGATGCCCTGAACGAAAGGTAGTTTGTGCAGCAGGAACGAAATGGCCGCGCAATAGATTTTGTTCGACAGGTTGTGCTGGAAGATAGGCCTGAATGCCGCGTCGAGTTCTATTCCTCCAGTCTTAACCGTGACATCCGGCGAGCCCTCGTCGAAGACAGGCTGGGCTTCGACGGTTTGCGCCTTCCGAACCACCCCCTGCTCCTGAAGTGACGGAAAGGGGATGTCGTCTGCCGACATGGAATGCTGCCCTGTCGCGTCGATGAACGCCGCGTAAGTAACCGTCTTGCCTTCGACCGCAACGGCCGCGCCCCGTTCAACCCTGTCCGTATCGATCTGGTAGTCATTGCCTAACGCCATGACATCGAGCTTGCCTGCTCGATGTAGGGCCAGCAGACGTTTGATTGATTCATGCGGGACGGTCGCATAGTCGTCGACAAAAACCGTCTTGAAATGCTTATGGAAGCGCTTGAGGTCCTCGTCGTCCAACTGTGGTATGATCCGGGCAATAACCTCATGCATTCGCAAGATCGCATAGCGCCATTGGACGGTATAGCGGTTCGCCTTGTTCTGCTCGGCCTCTGCCAGGTTGCGCGCCGACCAGCTGAATGGACCTGAGTGTTCGCGCGCAGCGAAATATGCAGGCGCCAGCGTCTCCACTGTCAGCACAGACAGACCGATCGAAGCCGCATAGTCAGGGTCGCTGGCGGTCAGTTCTTGCCTGAACAGCTCGAACACGTCGTCCAGTAGATCATGCCGACCGGTCGCCAACAGACCGTCGATGGCTTCGGTCGTGCAGATGGCGGGCGGAATGTAGGGGATCTCGCAATAGAAATCGGCTTCCGGAAGAATGCCCTTGCGCGACATCATAGTCGCATAAAAGGCATCGCTTCCTGCCGACGGCTGGTACTCGAGCTGCCCGGTTGCATCGTGATAAAAAGCACCGTTGGCCGTTGCCACAGTGATCAAGGCGTCGATGCCACTGAGAGACGTGCCCAAAATCCCGACAGAACGGTTCGTGATCCGCTTTAGCTCGGGCGCCGGCCAGGGCGAAATGTAGTAACCAGGCTTCTCCTCGATGTTCTGCGGCCAGTCATGTCCGGTCGCCATGACGACGTGGTCAAAGCCAAACGTCGAGCTTGTGTCATCGGGACGCTGAACCGAGATCTGGATATCGTCCTGGCGCAACGCAATGTCGGCGACTCGGTGTCGCGCCTTGATGTCGATGACATGTCCGCGTGACTGCCCTAGTCGGACCAACTGCAGAAATTGAGACTGAAGATATTCGCCGAGAACGACCCGAGGATAGAACTCCCGCTCTTGAATGGCGGTGCGCTCGATCCCAAGCCGCTGCAGTTCCGTGTCGCTTTGGCGACGCAGCCATTCAACGAGGGTCTCGCAAATCGGCGGAAGCTCGATGCTCGCGATGTTGGAGAGCATTGCCCGATCATTGATGTCTGGATGGTACGGCGTGCCTTTGCCGGGATCCGATTCCGCTTCGAAAATTGTGATCGCCAACGGGACTTTTGACGCCACCAAGCCCTTCAAAGTGTAAATTCCCGTGGGGCCAGTGCCAATGATGGCGACCTTTGTGTCCATTCGGATAGAGATCCTTGAGAAGCCTAGCCTCGGTTTATCCGAACGCTAGTGATGCGGGTCGAATAACGAATGGCGAACCCGTTTGATCCAGTCGCGGTGTCTCTGTCGCCCATCGTACACAACAGGTGATTGCCGGGTCGGAGACGGAACGATTACAGATTACGCGGGTTAGGCTCTCACGGATCTGTGAATAAGGATCCGATTGAGAGGAAATCCCAAATGAAAAAGATCATCTTCGCCGCGGCGCTGATCGGCGCGTCCGCGCTATCGGCGCTGGCCCAGACAACGGCTCCTGCCCCGACTGCCGACGGCAATACTCCTGCTGTGGCGACGCCCGATACAAAAAATCCGACTGCACCCGTCGAAGGCGCCAATAGCTTCACAGAGAGCCAGGCCAAGGATCGGATCGAGAAGGCGGGTTTTACCGGGGTCAAGGATTTAAAGAAGGATGACAAGGGCGTCTGGATGGCATCCGGCATGAAGGACGGCAATCCCGTCATGATTGCCCTCGACTACCAGGGCAACGTCGTCGCCAAATAATGTCTCACCCTTCAAGGAGTATACGACTATGAAAACCGTTACCGGACTATTCGACGATTACACCGACGCCAGCGCTGCAGTCGGTGCGCTTGAATCCGCGGGTATCCCGTCGAAAGACATCAGCCTCGTCTCTAACAATGCCGACAAACGTCACGGCGAGCAATTCAATGCAGGTGAAGATGCCGGCAAAGGTGCCGGCATCGGCGCTGTCGTCGGTGGTGCCGGCGGCCTCTTGACCGGCCTTGGCCTGATGGCCATTCCAGGTGTCGGCCCCGTTGTTGCAGCCGGCTGGCTGGCGGCAACCGCCGCTGGTGCTGTCGCCGGGGCCGTCGCAGGTGGCGCCGCTGGCGGCCTGATCGGTGCCATGACCAACTCGGGTGTTTCCGAAGACGATGCCCACGTCTACGCCGAAGGTATTCGCCGTGGCGGAACCCTCGTCACCGCTAAAGTCGATGACACGCTGGCACCGGAAGCCGAAGCTATCCTCAAGCGTTCGAGCTGGGTTGACCCTGCCGAACGACGCGTCTCTTACAACGAGCAGGGTTGGACCAGGTTCGACGACACGCTGGATCCCTACGCTCCCGAACAGGTTGAACAGGAACGCGATCGCTATCGCCGCCCTGGCCTGTAAGCTACCTGCCCGCGCGTCCTGCTCAGGACGCGCGTCTCCTTGCCCACCTACCGCGGCCACCGGACGCTGGCCATTTGGAGGAAACCTCACCATGGTCAAAGACATCAAGAAGCTCGACGAGCTGTTTCACGAGACGCTGAAGGACGTCTATTTCGCGGAAGGCAAAATCGTCGATACTCTCCCGAAAATGGAAAAGGCTGCGAAGAGCAAGGAGCTCAAGGCCGCCTTCGTCAAACATCTGGCTGAGACCAAAGTTCATGTCGAGCGGTTGGAGGAAGTGTTCAAGATCATTGGCGCCAAGCCCGAGAAGAAAACCTGCGACGCTATCCTCGGGATCACTGATGAGGGCGACGAGATCATAAAGCAATACGAAGGCTCGCCTGCCCTCGACGCCGGTCTTCTTGCTGCAGCCCAGGCTGTCGAACACTACGAGATGGCGCGCTACGGCATTCTCAGGACGTGGGCGCTCGAGCTTGGAATGAAGGATGCGGCAAAGCTGCTGCAGACCACGCTGGACGAAGAACAGGCAACCGACATTGCTCTTACGTCCATTGCAACGTCGGTCGTAAACCACAGAGCCGAGTGAGCTTCTAAGATGTTTCGCTGACCACGTTTCCGCTTAGATCAGCAACCCACCAATTCTGTAGTTCCTCACCCGCGGCCGCATACTCTCAGCTTTAGAAGTTCAAAAACCCGCCGCGAACCTGCGGCGGGTTTTTGAAGTGTCAATCAAGCTTATGACTTGCCGACAGCGCTCTTCACTGCGTCCTTGACGTGGCCTTTTGCCTGCTGGGCATCACCCTTGGCTTCCTGGGCCGCACCCTTTGCTTGCGTCTCGTGGCTACCGGTCGCTTTGCCGACGCCCTGCTTTGCCTTACCGGCAAGCTCGTTGGCCTTGCCGGACACTTTGTCTGCTGTGCTACCCATGATGAATACTCCTATGCGAAGTAGGATCACTTCGTCTTTTCCAAACTGATGCGCTAATCAATCGTTCCAATCCGGAAGCGACATTCGTGATTTCCAGGTCGGATCTTAGGTGAAAAGCGGCAACACGTCACGCAACAGACAAATGTGCGATCTCAATTCGGGCATTCATTCAGAATTGTCGTTCGGCGAGAAATGGACGCATCGCACGACCTGAGCTTGCAATTTTAAAAAATGGCACGACTTACTGTTTAAGGCAGCTCATCTTCAGGGCGTTGTCATAAGGATCGCGAATCCTTACCCCAATAAAGGAGGGCGATATGTCTTCCAATCAAGACAGCATATATCCTAGTTTTGCTCAGCTCATTCGCGTCGAATATGCAATGAGTGAGGGTAGAAAATCTGGCGCTTCAATCAATTACGACGGCTGGCGCTGATGGGCATTTCATTTCCCAACGCAAGCCGCAGCTTTGACCCGAAAAATCGTTGCGTCCGCTTTACCGGCTACGACGGGATGTTCGAGATCAAGTTTTTTGTCGCAAGCGAAGTTCTTTCCAGCGAGACGTCTCAGCGCACCGCAAACGAAGCGGATTTTCTGGCATCCTTCGACGTTCTGCGAGCGAGAATTTTGAAAGCCGCGGTCGTGGCTTATGGGAAGTCGAAGAGCAGCACCATCACTCTGGACCTCGGGCACTTTCGCTGAGAGATCGTCCTAGAAGCTCAATGATCGCCGCGGCCGAGCCATGAAAGCTGCAGCTGCAGAAGCGCGTTCCCAGCCTTTGCGATTATCCCGACACCGCTATCGACAGCACAGGAGCAGCACTCACACATTCCGATCTCAGGTCACCCCGATCTTAGCGGCGAGATCAAGGAGACCACAATGACATTCGACCACGCAACTGCGAGAACAACGCTCAAGCCATGGGGGCGCCGTGACCTCGGACCCTGGGCATCGAACAAGCGCCAGGACAGCCCCGTTGGCGAAATCTCGTTCGACTATGGCGGGGCGGGCGGACGGGACCGTCTGCTGCTTCTGAAGCTTTTGTTTACCAAGGAAAAATTGTCGATACAGGTTCATCCCGATGACGCTGCCGCAAAGTCGATGGGGATGGAAAACGGCAAGAGCGAAGCCTGGTATGTGTTGGCGGCGGAGGAAGGGGCGCAGGTGGCCGTGGGGCTCAAGCGGCCACTAACGCAGCTTGAATTCAGGAAGGCAGCGACTGACGGGTCAATCGACGGCCTCCTTGACTGGCAGGACGCTACGGCGGGTGACGTCTTCTATGTGCCCGCCGGCACGGTACATGCCGTCGGAGCCGGTCTGGTCATCGCTGAGATCCAGCAGCGCAACGACACGACGTTTCGCATCTGGGATCATGGGCGCTCGCGTGAACTCCATATCGACCAAGCCTTGGCCGTGGCCCGTCTGGAGCCGGCGAGCAGCCGGAAGATGTCACGACATATCACGGTCGAGCGCGTCGAGCTGATGTCCTGCCCGTTCTTCACCCTCGAACGGCTGGACCTGTCCGCCGACACGCTGTGGGAATTAACGGCGGGCCGCGAAAGCTGGGCCCTGATCGTCGCGGGAAGCGGAACAATAGGGTCCCTGACAGCCAAGACCGGCGATGGATTTTTTGCAGAAGCCGATCGCGCCGACATCCGGGTTGGGCGCGATGGCATGAGCCTGCTGTTTGCCACCGCTGCGAGCGCACCCGCGGCCGAGCTTTTGCGAGAGCTCGCCGCCAAAGACCGATTGAAACCAGATCTTGCTAACGTCAACAGCCATCGAGAGCGGCACGACGTGATCCCCTTTCCTCTGTCGGGAGCTGCGTTATGATCCAGCTCAAAAATATTGCATTCATTGGCAATTCCCTGCCGCGCCGCTGCGGAATCGCTACGTTCACGACGGATCTGCAGCAGGCGGTTTCGAAATCTCCCGCCCATGTTGTCACAGCGATCTTTGCCATGACGGATCATGGTCATGTCTATGACTACCCGCCGGAGGTCCGTCTCGCGATAGCCGACGACAACCGCGACGACTATGTTCGCGCTGCAGATGTTCTGAACGGCGGCAATTTCGGCGTCGCCTGCCTGCAGCACGAGTTCGGAATTTTTGGTGGCGAAGACGGGGATCATATTGTCGCGCTTTTGTCGCAATTGAAGATGCCGGTCGTCACCACGCTGCACACAGTGCTTGCCGAGCCAAGTCCCGGCCAGCGCCGCGTCCTGAACAAAATCATCGATCGGTCCGCCAAACTGGTCGTTATGGCGGAAAAGGGCCGGACCTTGCTGGAGGAGATCTATCATGTGCCGGCTGACAGGATAGAGGTCGTTCCCCATGGAATTCCCGACATGCCGTTTTCCGAACCCGCTGTTTCCAAAAAAGGCTTGGGGTTCGAAGGGCGCTCAGTCATCCTGACGTTCGGACTTCTGTCTCCCAACAAAGGCATCGAGGTGATGATCGATGCCATGCCTCTGATTTTGCAAAGCCGCCCGGATGCGGTCTACGTGATTCTCGGAGCAACCCATCCCAATCTCGTGCGCGACCAAGGAGAGGCCTATCGCGAAAGCCTGATGAAGCGGGTGAAGGACTTGGGCATCGAAGGCAGCGTGGTGTTTCTCGATCGCTTCGTCGACAAGGCAACGCTGCTGGATTTCATCTCCATGTGCGATGTCTACGCAACGCCATATCTCAACGAGGCGCAGATGACATCGGGTACTCTGGCTTACAGCTTCGGTCTCGGTAAGGCCGTCGTCTCGACGCCTTACTGGCATGCGCGCGAACTGCTGGCCGATGACCACGGTGTGCTCGTTCCTTTCGGTGACGCGACAGCCATCGGGCATGAGATCGCGTCGCTTCTAACCGACGACGCAAGACGCGACGCGATGCGCCTGCGCGCTTATGAAACCAGCCGACCCATGACGTGGGAGAAAACTGCAGAGCGCTATCTGGCGATTTTCTCCGACATTCTTCTGCGCAATACGAGACAGCCGGCCCCTCCTGCCATCGTCGTGATGCACAGGGTCCCTGCCCCCCCGGAACCGCAGTTCGGCTATTTTTTGTCGATGTGCGACGACACGGGGCTATTCCAGCATGCCGTCCATTCGGTGCCGGACCGTTCGCATGGCTACTGTGTCGATGATAACGCCCGCGCGCTCCTATTGTCGGTTGCGCTCAACGAGCCTGGCGAAAGGCTCTTGCCGGAAGTACTCATTTCGCGTTTTGCGTCCTTCGTGCAGCACGCG
Organism: Hyphomicrobiales bacterium; assembly: GCA_900466875.1. Taxonomy (GTDB): domain Bacteria; phylum Pseudomonadota; class Alphaproteobacteria; order Rhizobiales; family Rhizobiaceae; genus Neorhizobium. The sequence continues at coordinate 48,514 of UBNQ01000007.1, forward strand.
TGGAACCCCGACGAAAAGCATTTCCGAAACTTCATGGGCTTTGACCGACGCTGGCTGGAGAACAGGGGATCGCAGGACAGCCATGGCCGGACACTCTGGGCTTTGGGGGAATGCGCACGCAGCGACGCAAACCCGTCGCGGCGCGCATGGGCCACGGCCCTGTTCTCGCAGGCATTGCCAACCGCTGAAGATTTCGGTTCGCCGCGGGCCTGGGCGTTTACGCTGTTGGGACTGGATGGCTATTGCGCGGTTGCGCCTCACGATTTGCGCGCGCATCAGATCCGCTCGACCCTGGCGGACAGGCTGATGGATATCTTCCATCGTGTCGGGAGAAAGGACTGGCTCTGGTTCGAGGAAAGCCTGTCCTACGACAATGCCCGACTGTCTCAGGCGCTGATCACGACTGGATTGAGTGCCGAACGCCTCGACTATTTGGCGGATGGCCTAAAGTCTTTGCGATGGCTAGTGACGGTGCAGACGAACCCTGACGGACTGTTCAGGCCTGTTGGCACGGATGGTTTTACAAATCAGACGAGAGAGGTGAGGATTTTTGATCAGCAGCCTCTGGAGGCGACGGCGACGATCGCTGCCTGCCATGCCGCATGGCGGGCTGATCACAACATCACATGGAAAAGAGAGGCGGCAAAGGCATTCGCGTGGTTCGTCGGCAGCAATGATCTTTCATTGCCGGTCGTAGATATCGAAACAGGCAGTTGCCGCGACGGTCTGCATCCGACGCGTCTCAATGAGAATAGGGGCGGCGAATCCGTGGTCTCCTATCTCCTCGGCCTCGTGGAGTTTCGCAAGCTTTCTCGCGCGAGCGGTCATCCTTCGACATTCGTTCCCCTTCGCGCGCTCACAGCGTGAGCGTTTTACAGCCCCCAGCCAGATCGAGATCGTTTTGTTACAGACCGCACTTCTCAACCGCCAGGCACTTCTTCTGAGGCCCGATTCCACGCGGGTTGTGGTGCGGCCGTTCAGGCCTGCGACGGAACCGCGGGACTTTAAACCGACGGACAAGACGCGCGCCAATCATATCGTGGATCGTGTGCTTGGCCTCGACATCGAGTTAGCGGAGCAGCAACTTGCCGAGGTTCTTGAAAACTTCGAAGGCCGGCACCGCAATCTGCTGGCAACGTTCGAAAAACGGGCTCGGGAAATGGAAGACGCGTTTGCACCTCACATTGCGTTCACTCAGTTACAACGCCAGCTCGTCGGCGCCTACTTCATGCACGAATATTCGTTCGAGGCATCCGCCCTGTTCAACCCGAGCATTGTCGCCCACCCGGATCAGTCAGGTGTTGCGAGCGGCAGCAAGCGCTTTATTCTGAGCCTTCGCGCAGTTGGCGAAGGGCACGTCTCGTCTCTGACGTTTCGAACGGGAATTATTGCCCGGAATGGCACTGTCGATATCGAGCTGACAGCGCGGCTTGCGTCCATGCCCGCGTTTGTCCCCCCCTCCTCCGCCTCTTCCGACGAGCCTCTGGATCTAATATTTTCCCCCGAGCAGCCAATCAGTGAACGGGTGATATTTCCGATCACTGCCGCTCAGTCGAACGGTATTGAGGATGCCCGCTTCGTCGAGTTCGAAGACGCGGGGCGGAAAACCTATTACGCGACATATACGGCCTATGACGGCAGAAGCATTCGCTCCGAACTCCTGGAGACCAGAGACTTCCTGTCATTTCGGATGACGCCTCTGGCGGGGACCGCATCGAGGAACAAGGGCATGGCCCTGTTCCCGCGAAAGATCGGCGACCAGTTTGCGATGATCGGTCGCCAGGACAATGAAAACCTCTATCTCATCCGGTCCGACGATCTCCACGTCTGGAATGGCGGCGAGATCATTCTCGGGCCGAAATTTCCATGGGAATTCGTGCAGATGGGCAATTGCGGATCGCCTATCGAACTCGACGAAGGTTGGCTGCTTCTGACCCATGGGGTTGGTCCCGTGCGAAAATACTCGATCGGAGCAGCCCTTCTCGACAAAAGCGATCCGTCCAAGGTTCTGGCCCGATCGCGAGAGCCGCTGATCCGTCCGGAGCCCTCCGAACGAGAAGGATATGTTCCCAACGTCGTCTACACATGCGGCGCCATGCGCCACAACGACCAGATCGTCCTGCCCTACGCCATCTGCGATACGTTCTCGAATTTCGCGACGATTAAGATTTCCGATCTGCTTAACACACTCGACTGGTCTAGAGGCAGTAAATTGTAATCTGGCGAATGTCGCGTGATACAACGGTCCATAAGCCGTTACGCTGAGGGCATTCGGAGACGGACGGTTCTACAAATGCGGCCGCTCCTTGCTCTTGAAAGGACACGAACCGTCGACCCGCTGTCAACGACGCTTCGAGTTTGGCTTTTGGTTCGATCGAACCTTGGCAGCCTGCAGCGTTTCCCGGCTCGATCAAGATACCCTACGGAAGCTAATCTTCTTCGCCATGCTCAAGACCTACTCGAACAAAGCGGATACCAACACCCGCTGCTCCTTTCCCATCGGTTTCCGGATTATCGCCGACCATGAGTGTTCTTGTCGGAGTGCTGCCAATCAAAGCCATTCCAGACAGAAACAATCCCGGCTGGGGCTTGCCAATGACATGATGTGGAACGGGACCGGTACATGCAAGAACTGAAGCGGCGAGGGCGCCGGTCTCCGGCACGACAGAGCCGTCGGCTGCTGGATGGGTTTTATCTGGATTGCAGACAACCAGTTGTGCACCAGCCAATACAGCATTCGATAGTGTCCTGATCTTGTCGTAGGAAAAGGCACGGTCACGACCAATCAACACCACATCGGGCTCGACGTCCGTCACCTCAAGTCCAAGATCTGTCGCATAGTCCTGCAATGAGCGGCTTGCCGCAATGAGCAGGCGGGCGCCGGGCATGTCCACTGAAACCTGACGGAGGGCCTCCATTCCGGCAGCCACGATGCGGTCTTGCGACACAGGAATGCCGAGGGACTGCAACAGGGCGGCAATCTGGACCGCAGTATGCTCTGCATCATTGGTTACAATGGCAAATCGTCCGCGGCTTTGCTCGATCAGCCCGTGCGCCCAAGGCAGAACCTTGCCGCCACTAACGAGCGTTCCGTCGAGATCGAAGAGGACGCCGTCAGCGTCGTGAAATTCGTGCATGTCGATTAGTTTCAAAGTTGCAGGACGCCAAGCCGCAGGCAGTGATCTGCCTGCGGTTTCGTCTTGAAAAACAGGATCTCGACGTCAGTCGTTCGAAATGGGAAAGCCCAACGCGTATTCGCGCCCCTTGATCTCGTCACCATCGAGCGGGAAGCGCCGGGTGGCATCGAGAAAGTAATTCAGGTGCACGACGAGACTATCCTCATTCACCGAGACGACGGCATAGGCCGGCGGCTCATGGCTTCCAGGAATATCGTCGCCATGCGGATGAAGCGCGAGCGGAACCTGATGGTTGAGGCCGGGGATGAGCGAGAAGGAAATGCCGTGCCAATTGCCGAAGATCGGCCGGTGGATGTGACCGAGGAAGATGTGACGGATGCGTGTGGCGTGCGGCTCAAGTACCAGCCAAAGCGCGTCGGCATCCTGCTGGGCAAGCATGTCCATAGAGGAAATGCCGACCGGAAAGGCGGGATGATGCATGAACAGCAGGACCGGTTCCTGGCTTTCGGCGAGCTCCTTTTCGAGCCAGGCGCACCGGGCCTCGCAATAGGCACCGGCATGGGTTCCCTCCTGCTTGGTGTCGAGGAATATCAGCCGATGACCATCCACGACGCGGCTGCCCTGCACGAAGCCGTTGCCGTCGTCCATGGCATGCGGAAAGACGCTGCGGAATGCCGTCCGTTCGTCGTGATTACCGATAAGCAGCACCTTTGCGATCGGGCTTGTCGCGAGATGCTTCTGAAGCTCTTCATAGGCCGGGATTTCACCCCAATGGGCGAGATCGCCGGTGATGACGAGCAGGTCGGCGTCGGAATGTTCCATCGTGATGCTCTTCAGTGCCGCATCGAAACGCTCGCGCGGATCGAGGCCGAAGAGCGTTGCGGGTTGTGGGACGAAATGCGTGTCGGTCAGGTGAATGAGCTTCATAACGGATATCCTTTTTTGAACGATCGCCGCGTGGCCGGCTTGGGCGGCCACGCGGCGGGCTGGCGGTAATCAGCGACGCGGCAGAAGCGCCTGGGTGTCGGCAGCCATCTCGGCCAGTACGGACTGGGCTTCCTTGGCGCGGGTGCCATCCATGATCGACTGCATGTGATCCTTGATCACGTCGGTGATTTTCAGGCCGTTATCGCCCGGGAAAGCATACCAGCCGGTCAGGTAAGGAAGCTCGGAAAGAGCGACGGCCTGGTTCGGATTCTGGGTGTAAAAATCCCTCAGCAGGTCAGCGGCCTTGGTGTTGGGCGCCATGTAGCCGGTGGTCCGGACCATGATCGCGCCGCCTTCCGGGCCGGTGGCGAATTTCAGGAATTCCCACGCCGCCTTCTGCTTCTCCTCGGACTTCGCCGTGATGATGGCGACATTGCCGCCGGCCGGCAGACGCGTGACACCGTCCTTGATATCCGGATAGGTGCCGGTCTTTAGTTCGAATTTCTCACCGACCTGCCTGGTGACGGCGTTGACGCGCGAGGTGGTGGTGACCATGACACCGATCTTGCCGGCCGAGAATGCGGCCAGCATGTCGTTGGCCGTCATGTTTGGCGACTTGGCTTCCGTGGCAAGACGTGCCAGCGTTTCGATCGCCTGCTTGCCGGCATCGCCATCAAAGGCAACCTTGGTTTCGTCGGCGTTCAGCATCGCGCCGCCATTGGCGAAGACCATGGCCTGCCACAGCCAGTTGCCGGTGATCGACCATTCGGCCATCACACCGTCGGCTTCGCCCTGAGCATTGATCTTCTTGGCAAGCGCGATGATTTCGTCCCAGCTCTTCGGCAGGCTGTTTTCGTCGAGACCGGCCTTCTTCACCAGATCCATGTTGTAATAGACGATCGGCAGCGAGATCGCGAAAGGAAGGCCATAGACCTTGCCGTTGACGGCGCCGGCCTGACGCATGCCGTCATGGTAGCCCTCGGCGTCAAAATCCTTCTCGTTGGCGATGAAGTCATCGAGCGAGACGGCGATTTCCTTGTCTGCCAGCACGCGAACACGGTTCAGGCCCTGGAAGGTTACGTCCGGCACATTGCTGGTGATGCCTTCGCGCAACACGCGCTGTGCGGCATCCTCGTATTCCTTGTAGGGCGTGCGGAATTCGACCTTGATGTCAGGATGCTTCTTGCTGAACGCTTCGGCGAGCTGCTTCTGGGTCTCGTCGAACAGTTCCGGATAGGGATACTGTACGGTGATCGTGGTCTGGGCAAGCGCCATGGAAGCCGTCAGCGACAACGCTGCGGCGGTGAGGATCATTCTCATTCATAGTCTCCAGTCGTGGATGGATGTTGGGTTGCGGTTATTTGATACCGGTGAAGGCGATGCCTTCGATGAAGCGCCGTTGCGCCAGGAGGAACAGGGCGAGAAGCGGAGCGACGATGATGGTCGCGGCCGCCATGAGCGGGCCAAAATCGTTGCCGGCTTCTGCATTGCGGAAGGCCATGATGCCGAGCGGCGGCGTGAAATAGCTGTCGCTCGATACGGCGACCAGCGGCCAGAAATAATCGTTCCAGTGGGCAACAACCGAGAAGACGCCGAAAGCCGTGAGTGCGGGAACCGCTGCCGGCAGCATGACGCGCCAGACGATCGACAATTCGGACATGCCGTCCATGCGGGCGGCATCGACCAGATCATCTGGTACGCCCATGAAGAACTGCCGCATCAGAAAAATACCGAAGACGGAGATGATGAAGGGCAGGACCAGCGCGCTGTAGCTGTCGAGCAGACCGACATAATAAAGCAGGATGAACAGCGGAACGGCGATCGCCTGATAGGGGATCAGCAGGCAGAAGAGCACGAAACCGAAGGCGACATGGCGACCGAAAAAGCGCAGTTTGGCGAGCGCGTAGGCGGCCGGCAAAGCGACCAGCACCTGCAGGAAAAAGATCGCCGCCGTGACGACAACGCCATTGACCAAATAAAGCAGCAGCGGGGCAGCAGAAAACGCTTCCGAATAGTTCTCGATGATCGCGGGCTTTTGCGGCCACCAACGCACCGTATCGGAAAAAATCTCGTTGGCCGGCTTGATCGAGGTCGAGACCATCACCGCAAAAGGCAGAAGCGCAAAAGTGGCGATCGAAAGCAGGGCTGCATGGCGAAAGGCCGAGGTCGCGAAGGAACGGGCCGTCATGCGCTTGCTCCATTTTTCTTGAGGGACACGAAGCGCAGCAGGCTGACACCGACAACGAGCATGATGAAGACGATGGTAATGGCCGCGGCATGACCGCTGCGGAAGAACTCGAAGCCTTCTGCGTAGATCGTGTAGAGCAGCACTTCGGTCGCCTTGTTGGGACCGCCTTGGGTCAGCGCATGCACCGTGTCGAAGACCTGGAACGAGCGGATAACGGAGGTGACGGCGACGAAGATGGTCACGGGTGCCAGCAGCGGCCATGTGATCAGCTTGAACCTCGCCCAAGCATTCGGCGTGCCATCCATTTCGGCCGCGTCATAGAGATCGCGCGGGATGGCGGAGAGACCGGCCATAAACAGGACCATGTTGAAACCAAAACTCTGCCAGATGCCGATGATCGCGAGCACGTAGAGCGCGATCCCGCCGTCCTTCAGCCAGTTATGCGGAGCAAACCCCAGCGCCTTCATCGTAGCGTTGACGATACCGAAGCTCGGATGCAGCATGAATTCCCAGACCACGGCCATGGCAAGAAGGCTCGCCATGACGGGCAGGAAGAAAGCGGTGCGATAGAAGGATCGCAGCGAAGTGCCGGCATCGATCAGAAGCGCGCTGACAAGGCCGAGCAACATCGAGCCCGGCACCACGACGGCTGAATAGATCAGCGTGTTGCTCAAAGACTTCCAGAAGGTTGAATCGCCTGCCAACGCCCTGAAATTTCCAAGCCCGACGAACCGCAGGCTGCGGTCGCCTAGCTGGTAGTCGGTAAAGGCCAGCACGAAGATCGAGGAGAGCGGCGCGATCAGGAAAAGGAGCGCCAACACGGATGCGGGCGCGATGAGGGCGAGGCCGGCGCGGCTCTGGCTGGCGGAAAGGCTCATCGGCCGCCCTCCAGCCGAAAGGCACCGGCGATGCGTCTGTTGTCGCTGCCGAAAACATGCAGACGCGTCTCGTCCAGGCGGATGCCGACCTTGTCACCAATCGCCGGGCGAATGCCGGCCGGATCGCAACGCACGATGACGAGATCACCGTTCACTGTCGTCACCTGAACGAACAGGTCTGCACCGAGATTCTCGATATGGTGGATGGTGCCGCCAAGCGGAGCCTCAACCTCACCTGCAAGCCGCGCCGCTTCCGGCCTAAAAGCTGCATGCACGGGATTGCTGGCGGTATCTATGGAGGTGAGCGACAGAGCGCCATTTTCTGACATCGCCGCCTGCAGGACGTTGATTTTCGGGCTGCCGATGAACTCGGCGACACGCAGATCCTGCGGCATCTGATAGATCTGGTCTGGCGTATCGACCTGAAGGATTTCACCGCCCATCATCACCGCAATGCGATCCGACATCGTCATCGCCTCGGCCTGATCGTGCGTGACATAGATGAAGGTGGAGCCCAACTGGCGGTGAAGCGCAGCGATCTCGCCCCTCGCCTGCACACGCATCTTGGCGTCAAGATTGGAAAGCGGCTCGTCCATCAGGAAGGCGCTCGGCTTGCGAACCATGGCGCGGGCAAGCGCTACACGCTGGCGCTGTCCGCCGGAAAGTGCCGCCGGTTTGCGGTCCTTCAACATGGAGATGGACAGCGCATCGCATACCTTCGCCACCTCTTCGGCAATTTCCTCGCGTTTTGCCCTGCCGGACGGGAGAAGTCCTCCGACCAACGAACGCTCGGTCGTATTGAGGCGCCGCATAAGCAATGGCACGGCAATGTTTTCTGCCACCGTCAGATGCGGATAGAGAGCGTAGGACTGAAAGACCATGGCGAGATCGCGGTCGCGTGGTCGCATCCGGTCGACAACGGTGCCATCGAGCAGAATATTACCATCGCTCTGTTGTTCCAGCCCCGCGATAATACGCAGCAATGTGGACTTGCCGCAGCCGGACGGGCCGACCAGAGAGATGAATTCGCCATCGCGGATATCCAGATCGACGCCCTTGAGAACCTGGGTTTCCCCGAATGTCTTCGCGACAGATCTGATGTTTACGCCGGCCATGATTGAAGTCCTGAAAGTTCATTCGATGGCCGGGGAGGTATTTCATAAATTTTACATCCGAATGACGCATTATAAATTCAATTTATACCGCCCATCAGATTACCATTCATCGGAAGCAACCGTCTGCCATGCGCTCCAAGCTCAGTTACGCCCAGTTGCGTGCGTTCAACGCCGTGGCAAAGGAAGGCAGTTTTTCGTCTGCCGCCCGCCGCCTCGGGCTCAGCCAGCCCGCTGTCACGGCACAGGTGAAGGCGATGGAACAGAGCTACGGCGTGCTTCTGTTCGAGCGCAGAGGCGACGGCGCGAGAATGACGTCGCTGGCCAAATCGCTGTTCCAGGAAACTCGGGAGCTGAACGTCATCGAGGAGGTTGCTGCCGACATCCTCGGTTCGTCGAGTGCGCTGAAAACAGGGGAGCTCAATGTCATGTGTGGCGCCCCCAATCCGGCCATGGCTCTGCTCTCGGAATTCCGTCGCCACTATCCCGGTGTCAGGATCAATGCGAGCTTCGGCAACTGGCATCAGGTGACGACGGCGCTTTACGAACAGCGTTGCGATGCGATCATCCTGACTGGCGTCCCGGAGGATGAGGCGCTTAACCGGGTGGCCTATATGGAGCAGCGCCCCATCGCACTCGTTCCCGCCAGACATGCGCTCGCGGTTCGCGGCAAACCGATATCGTTGCATGAACTAGCCGATCAATCGCTGATATTCCGCACGGAACATTCTCTGACACAGACGGCGGTGAACCGCGCGATGAAGGTTGCCGGTCTTGATCTGGAGCCGGCGTTACGTCTTGGTGAACGCGAGGCTGTCTATGAGGCCGTACTGCAAGGCCTGGGTATCGGTTTCATGTTCGAACTCGCCGTAACTCGCGACGACCCCGCCGTCTTGCGCCTTCCCATCGTTGAGATCGAGGAGACATTTGTAGAACATGTCGCGTGTCTCGCACGAAACATGCGCCGCAGAGAAGTTCGCGCGCTTATGGCGCTCGTAGGCTGAGAATATCTCGTCATAGATACAAGTGAGGTCTTGAGCGGATACGAACTTACGACCTGCAGTTTCCTGAGTAGCGCCATCACACTGAATATCCAAGTAGTGCGCTATATCTTGGATATAATACGGAGTGCCAAACGCTCCTGACGACATGCGACTACGTGATGGTCCAGTTCGGAAACTTAGCGCCATGCAAAACACGGCGCTAGATCTCAAATGTCAGGATCAGACGGACTGAACGACGGGCTCGCGCTGAAGTTTCAGGCCATGTGAATTGTCGATTAGTTCTGCCGCCCGCTCACCGATGACAACACAGGGTGCCATTGTATTGCCAGTCGTAATCCGCGGCATGATCGAGGCGTCCGCAATGCGAAGGCCCTCGATGCCATAGACCTTGAGTTCATTGTCGACCACCGACATGTTGTCTCGTCCCATCTTGGCGGTGGAGGTTTGATGCCAGTAGGTAACGGCCGAGCGTCGAATGAAATCGATCTTGCCTGATCTGTCACGCGCACCTGGAGCTGTTTCACCTATCACCAGCGGGGAAAATCCCTCGCTGTTTCCGAGCTCCCGGCACAACTCGACTGCGGCCAGAGCGGCGGCCATGTCCTCCGGCTCGCTGAGGGAGTTCGGCTCGATCAGGATAGGATCGTTCATATCAGGACCAGAGAGACGTAACCGACCGCGGCTTTTCGGCTGGGCAAGACCATTGAACATCGTCCAGCCGTGCTCCGGCGTTTCAAGGCCGGTCTCAAGCGGCGACGGAACTGCGAACTCCAACTGGCACTGCAGGATGTCGGGCTGAGATAGACGCGCATCACTCTTCCAGTAAAGATTCGCTTCGCAGCCGCTACCGCCGACTGCTTCAGGCTTTCGATAGGCCCATGTGCAGCCGAAAGCGAGATGATCCTGGTGATTTCGACCGACACCCGGCAGATGCTGCACAACCGGAATGCCATGCAATCGCAGTTCATCCTCTGGGCCGATACCGGACTGCATGAGGACCTTCGGCGTATTGATGGCCCCAAGCGAGAGCACCGTTTCGCAATGTGCCAGGAAGAAGCGCTGCCGGCCGTCGATGACGGCTTCCACTCCTCTCACCCGCTTACCATCAAGGATGAGGCGGGTTATCAGCGCATCGGTTATCACCGTCAGATTTTGCTTCGACAGCAGTGGACGAACATAGGAGTCGAATACCGATTCCCGCTTGCCATCACGGATCCGCAGCTCAGCGATGGATGCACCACCGGCACCCTCCATCATCTCGCCGTTCGTTGAAGCAAACACTGGGACGCCGATAGCTGACGCAGCACTCAACAGAGCCTCCGCCACGGGCTGTGGAGACCGAGGCTGCGCAACATATGCAGGTCCGCCTATGCCGCGACGAAGCGGATCCGACGCACCCTGCCAATCCTCGATCCGTCGATAATATCGGAGGATCGACTCATAACCCCAGGCGTGATCGCCTGCCTCTGCGGCAAAATGATTCCAGTCTTCCGAATGCCCTCTCGCCCAGACCATGACGTTGATGCTTGATCCGCCGCCAAGTCCCTTACCCATGCTGAGAGGAAGGCGCCGGCCATTCAAGCCAGGTGCCGGTTGCCCGGTAAAGCCCCAGTCCCGGCTGGAACCGAGATTGAGGGGCCACTGCGCAGGATTTGATACGGTTTCGGATTGATCATCGCCACCCGCTTCAAGCAACAGCACGCTGGCGTTTTCATTTTCTGCCAGCCGTGCAGCGACGACCGAGCCGCTTGACCCGGCGCCGCAGATGATGAAGTCGAAGACATCGCAAGCCACGTTCCGCGAACGTGGCGCATCTTCAGTTGGATTCTGGTCATGGGTCGACAGTTCCACGTGAGTTCCTCCGTGAATTATTTCAGGTGAATTTGCAGATGCCTGGGTCGCATGAGGCGGGGGAGTACCCCGATTTGGATCAGGGATCCGGCGTGCTGCCGATATCTCGCTTCTGCCAAAGGCGAGCCGTCTAAAGAAGTTTTGGCGGCGCTATCGGGAGGGTGCTCGACCGCCCCGATAGCGCGAAGTCGATCACTGATTTCTGGCCGACGCTGTCTTGGCTGCCTGATCAATGGTATCGGCGATGACCGCTGGCTGCGTCGTGAAGAGAGCGTGGCTCGCTGATACCTTGGTGATCTTCGCACCGATGCGCTCAGCCATATGGATCAGCATAGCCTGATCGAAGGCCTTGTCTTCGGTGGCGATAACCGCCCAGCTTGGCTTGCTACGCCATGCGGCGTTTTCGAGCTTGGTGCCGAAGGCTGACATATTGATCGGGACCTGTGCATCCCTCATGAATGCGACATCCGCATCGCTGACGTCATGCGCGAACCCGGCCTTGAACTTTTCCCGGCTGACATATCCAAAGCCGTCCTTCGTCGTCTCGATGACGAACTCCGACGCAGGAGCAAATCCCTCATATTGCTGGGCCGTCGTTTCGCCGGCGTCCGGGGAAAGTGCGGAGACATAGACGAGGCCTGCAACCTTCTGATCGATACCGGCCTCGGTGATGACGGTACCGCCCCAGGAATGCCCGACGAGAATGACCGGACCGTCCTGCCGCTCAAGTGCACGAGCGGTCGCGGCAACGTCATCCGCGAGAGACGTCAGCGGGTTCTGGACGATGGTAACGCGATAACCGCGCTTGGTCAGATTGTCGTACACACCCTTCCAGCCGGAGCCGTCCGCGAAAGCTCCATGAACGAGGACAACATTTCTGACGGACTGGTCCTGAGGAATGGTGTCGGTGGAGTTTGCCGGCATAGCGGCAGTCAGTGCGGCTGCGGCTGCGATTGCAGCGACGGTAGTCGTGGTCTTGCGTGTCATGCCCTTCTCCTTTTCTAAATTGCGATAAATGTTATCGCGATATGAGTAAGCTGCCAGATGTCGATGTTCGCGTCAACATAATTATTATCGCGATATTGTTTTTCGTCGTTTGAGGCGTTACCTTTTACAAGAACAGGAGCTCAGAATGACCGAAAGCCACAATGACCCACCGCCCTTGCACGACCAGCTTTGCTACGCGATCTACACCGCCGGCATTGCAATCCAGCGGGCATACAAGCCCCTTCTCGATGTACTGGGCCTGACATACCCGCAATATCTCGTACTGAACGTTCTGTGGAGCGAAGATGGACAGACGGTCGGCGCTATTGCCAATGCCCTTGCCCTGGAATCCAGCACCCTGACACCGCTCCTGAAGCGACTTGAGACCGCCGGCTTGCTGCGCAGGACACGAAACCTGAGCAACGAGCGGCAGGTCGTCATCGCCTTGACCGACGAAGGCTGTGCCTTGCAGCACAGGGCGGGCTGCCTCAGCGACACTTTGCTCGAGGCATCGACCCAGACGCCAAACGAACTAGCGTCTCTCAACCGCGATGTCCGCCACCTGCGCAATGCGATCTATTCCCAGATCGGCGGGTGGGATGCACCCGCCTGAGCTACGATGGTGTCCATGGCCTGAATGCTCAAGCGGTCGGAACGGTCCCACCATCGATCACATGCTCCGTGCCCGTGATCGACGATGCTCGATCCGATGCAAGGAACGCGATCAGGTCAGCCACCTCTTCTGGTGCGGCTGGTCGCCCCAGCGGTATGCCGCCGAGCGAGGTCATGATCACCTGCACCGCAGCGTCGTAGTCAATGCCAGCTTCCTCTGCTATCCGCAGGGCTAGACCGTTGGTTCCCGGATCGGCGATCCAGCCGGGTGAAACCCGCACCACCCGCACACCTTTCGGAGAGACCTCCTTGGAGATGCTCTTGCTGTAGGTGTTGAGTGCGCCCTTGGCCGATGCATAGCCAGTCGTCGCCTCCGGTAGCGGAAGTCGGTTCTGAATCGAGGTGACGTGGATTACGACGCCGCTTCCCTGCGCGATCATGCCGGGGATGAGAGCGCGATCCAGTCTGATAGCCGGAAAGAAATTAAGGTCGAATTCCTTTTCCCACTCCTCGTCGGTTAGCGCAGCGAAGCCACCCGAGGGGGCCGAGGAGCCACCCAGCACGTTCACGAGGATATCGATCCCTCCGAGTTCACGCTGTACCGCGTCGACGACGGTCTCTACCCCGCGCTTGGTGGTCAGATCGGCTTCGACGAACACTGCGCCGGAGAAGTTCGTCGGCATCTTGCGAGCGGTGGTCAGCACACGGGCACCGAGTTCCTTGAATAGCGCCACCGTTGCAGCGCCCGCACCGGACGTGCCGCCTGTGATCAGGGCACGACGCCCCTGCAAGCTGAGAAACTGTGTCATACGGTGATCTCCAACTCAGCAACCTTTTCGTTCGCGAGAACGAAGATGAAGCGTAGGTCGATAGGGCTGCCCGGGAAATCGCCAACGGCACGGGCCGTGACCTGGCTTTTCCCGTTCTCGGTGACCATGAGGAACGGTTCCACCGTGTAGCTGTATTGCTGGGCTTCATCAGCCATCCAGGCGCGGATGGCATCACGACCTCTATGGGTCAGCCCCTTATCCTTCACGATGCCGTTTTCGGTGAATGTAGCAGCAATTGCTTCCGGGCTGCCCGTCCGGTCTGCCTCGAAATAGGCCTCGATTGCCTTCGGTAGTTTGACAGTCATCTTGGCTCTCCAATCATGTTTCCGGTCTCTGCCAACTGCGGGCCTCGGCCCAACGGGGTCGATAGGCGCCAACCTAATCCATCGCCATTGACGCGATAAGCGGGACATAATAGGATGAGACATCACGAAAAGAAGGACAATGACGCGGTCTGTTCTCACTGATCTGGATGCCGTCCTGAGCATCGCACGTCACGGTTCGTTTCGGGCTGCAGCGCTCGAGCTTGGCATGTCGACGACAGCCCTCAGCAATGCCATCGCCAAGCTTGAGAGGAACCTCGGCATTCGCCTGTTCAATCGCACGACGCGTAGCGTCTCGCTCACCGATGCGGGAACGACATTCGTCGAGCGAATCGGACCAGCTATGACCGACATCCACGATGCCATGCTCGCGGCTCAATCGCTTCAGGAGATCCCGACCGGAACATTGCGCATTAACGCTTTTGCGTCGGCAGCCCGAGAGGTAATGGCGCCGCTTATCCTCTCATTTCTGCAGCGCTATCCTCAGGTGCATATCGATCTGGTCACCGAGGGCCGGCTCGTAGACATCGTTGCGGCCGGCTTTGACATGGGCCTGAGGCCCGCCGATCTAGTGCCAAGCGACATGATAGCCCTGTCGCTTGGCCTCCACCGAAGCAATGCCGTTGTAGCATCGCCGGATTTCCTTCGAACTCACGGGGCGCCAATCGTTCCGGCCGATTTGTACCGGTTTCGCTGCATTCGCGCCCGGCTCCCCAATAACGCACTTTTTCGTTGGCGCTTTGAAAAGGATGGAAACGCCCTCCAGATCGACGTGCAAGGCGCGATCACTCTTGACGAGCCAAGCCTTGTCAGGATAGCGGCCCAAAATGGGGTTGGGCTTGGTTACATCATGGAAGCGGATGTTCGTGAGGATATTGCGGCCGGGCGACTGGTGCGCGTTCTTGAAGACTGGACGCCCTCATTGGCCCCGCTGGCGTTGTATTACCCTGGTAGGAAGAATCCGCCCGCGGCGTTCAGCGCGTTTATTCAGGCTGCTCGCGATTTCGCAAATAAGTGAAGCTCTGGTGTCTAGTAGTTGCATTTGCTTGGCATGGGTGACGCGGACCGTTCTTAAGGTCTTGAACGGATACGAAGCTATGACCCTTCTATGCCGAGTTTCACTTAGCGCTTGATTGTCTATCCGGGAATTTGTTCCCCTCTCAAGGTGGTATCAGCGCCTATATTCGATCGTGCCTACAGGCGTTGTGAACCGCGACATGGCCCATTGCTTGTGAATACTGTTTATAAAAATACGATAGCGCATCAACGACAGAGATGCGCTTCCAGACCTTGAACCACTGCAGCTAGCGTCGCATTCGATCGGCCGGCAAGCCCTTTCGCGGAACGAACCTCCAGATTTAACGCCGGCACTCAACAGCGCGCTTAAGGTTACGCCAACCATATCGGCGATATCAGAGGCGACGTAAAGAACCTTATAAAGACCACCCTGTAGGCTTTGATGTAAGGCAGGCAGAGCAATGCAGATCGATTTACAAACCCTTTGGTACTTAACCGTCGGAACGCTGCTGGTGTCAGCGTCGCTTCTCCTTTGGGAAAGGCAGGCACATCCAGGTCGCGAACGTGTACTCGGTGTTCTGGCCGCGGCACTCTTCGCCTTCGTTCTCGGGTGCGTGCTTGCAATGAACCGCAGCCATTTTCCGGTCGCGCTCGGCATGGGGGCGGTCAACATCCTAATGATGTTGGGCTACCTTCTGGTCCTTAACGCGATAGCCGGCCTCGACGGCCGATGGCATTTCTGGCCATCCGTCGCAGCGTTGAGCTTCCTAGCCGTCGCCTGGGCGATCGCTGGCACGCACTTCCCGGCCGCCTTCTGGAACCACGTCTCGTCTATCCCCATCGCGCTGACCTGCGGCGTGACAGCATGGATGCTTCTGCGCAGCCGCACAATCCAGAAATTGCGCTCAGGCCCGATCGCCGTATCGATCTCGGCCGTCCATGCCGTTTTCTACCTTGGCCGGGCGTTCATTGCTCCTTTTCTCCTCCAGTGGTACGGGCAAGATATTATCTCCATCGTCGGGAAGGCGACGATGTACGAGGCCGTCTTGTATTCGGTAGCGATGCCGATGTCCTTTCTGATGATTATTCGAGAGGAGGAAAAGCTCCACCTGCTCCGCATGTCACAAACCGATCAGTTGACCGGGCTTGCAAACCGTCACGCCTTTTTTGAGGAGGCATCTCGGATCATCCGGGAGCGGCATGGTGACCCCGTCTCATTGCTCGCCTTCGACCTCGACCACTTCAAGGCGATCAACGACCGCCATGGACATCCAACCGGAGATAAGATTTTGCAATTGTTCGCCGAAACCGCCCGCGAAGAAGCGGGGCCCGACGCGCTTATTGTCCGGCTGGGTGGTGAGGAATTCGCTGCGCTTCTGCCACGGTGCGACCATTCCCAGGCTCTCAATCGCGGCTCGGCGATCGCAAGCCGGTTCGCCAAAGCAGCCGCTCGGGCAGAGGGCTTGAACACCCAGGCCACCGTCAGTATCGGCCTTGCTGCATCGGACTGCCACGACCTCGCCGGGATGCTTGCAAGCGCCGATGGCGCGCTGTACCGTGCGAAAGCCCTTGGGCGGAATCGCGTTGAGACCGCACTGCCAAACGAATTGCCGCTGCGCCCCTCAGCCGATCCCTTGCATCGTCAGTTGCGGGTAGTGGCGACGGGGGCGTTCTGATTCGATGTAGCGTTTTTGGACGAGAGCGCCTTGATGTGATTTGAACCGACGCCAAGCTGCTTGACTGCTCAAGGGATTGAAACCGATATGCAATCCTCGATCCGAGAACCCATGGCCGACTGTTAAGTGCTCATGAGGTCCTCTGGCGGGTCTAAACCGATTTCGATGTTGCCCTTTCTCCTGATGCGGCTAAGCGCAGCTTGACCTTCCACAGACAGCATACTGTTTGCAGCTTTCTGTAGGGCCCCCTGCCACGCCGGCCCACGGTGCCACGCTTCCTCAAACGCAATGGCGAAATCAGACGCCCTGCGCGTTTCGTAAAGGGCTTCAAAGAGGATCTCGGCTTGACGAATATCCTTGTCGCGTTTGATAGCGCTCAGGCCGTCGGACCTGCGTCTCGTGGCCACGATCATCTTGTGCACCGCATATCGGGCAGGGTCTGGAACATTTACTGCGACGCCGCTCTTGTGCAGCAGAATCGTTCGCAATGGATCTCTGATCAAGAAATCGAGAAACCGCAGTGGATCCGCACTTGCGCCACCTAGAGCAGGCATGCTTGCGGGTTGGTCAATGTAGTCATCAGATGCCCGGTTCGAAGTTAAAAATTCGACACGATATCCCGTTGCATTCTGAAAGGCGGACGAGGCAATTGAACCTGATCGGTGGGGGACTGGCCGAAAACTTGGATCAACATTTTGCAGGAGATCAACGATGGGAGGAAGCGTGTCTTCAACCTCGCGAGAGATTGCGTAATCTTGGGCGATATCGGCATCGCCGGTCAGAATTGCAGCCGCCGGCAATCGGACACCAAGTAAGCCCGCATAGGTTTGGAACGCGACTGTGCCGATGAGCACACCGCGGAGCCGAAAAAGGCCGCCGGATGCAAGCGCTTCCACGATGGCTCCTGACATC
Organism: Hyphomicrobiales bacterium; assembly: GCA_900466875.1. Classification (GTDB taxonomy): domain Bacteria; phylum Pseudomonadota; class Alphaproteobacteria; order Rhizobiales; family Rhizobiaceae; genus Neorhizobium. The sequence goes on from UBNQ01000007.1 coordinate 65,968, forward strand.
GTATCCGGTGCAATCATTCCGCCTTCACGAGTGAGACTGCTTACCATACGCCGCCTTGCGAGAAGATCATCTTTCTGGCGCTGATGTGTCTCGACGCGGCGCGTGATCTCGCCATCTTCTGCAGGACCGACATAGCGCCGGGATTTTCCACCGGAACCATCCGGGATGTCGAAGTACCAGTAGCTTTTTTCCTTGACCATAACCCGCTGAAAGCGGCCTTCTGCCGGAAAATCGGCTGTCCAAGCCGCGTCCATTGACCGTTGTCCCAACTCCGCCAGCATTGTCTGATAGACAAGATCGATCTTTTTCATCGTGATCCCAACCAGAGTTATACCTTTTTCGCAGGACGGTATATCAGGATCAATCCCGCCGCGAAAGAGTTGAGACATCAGCGAACGCACAAGCGTTCCAAAATCACCAAGCTAACTTGGGAGCTGATAGACGCAGGAAATAGATCCTCAAGTCTGCCATCTCTGCCCAGTCAGAAATCTGATACATCCTTTCTTAAACCTCGCCTCTTATTCCCGCTCGCCCTCGGCATTGGCGCCGAGAGAAACGGAATAAGCATGACCAAAAATGATATTTCATCACGTCATTTTCAGCGAAAGATATCCGATTTTTGTGACCTACGTATCGGTCCAATCGCATCCAGGCGGGTGTTGGAGAATATCCAGCTTTACCTAGGCAATTTGATCATCCAACGGAAATCGCCGCCGCTCCTGAATGGCCATATAGACTGGACGACAATCGGTCAGGCCTGTGGGATCGAAGCCGAGTTGACGGCCGAACTGAAAAAGCAGCTTCGACTGGGCCTGGATGCAATTATCCGCTGGCTCGGCGCAGCGCCAGCGGCCGAAGAACGGCGCCCGCCGAAGCCGACGGCCCATCAGGTCAAAAAGGCGTCCGCCACGAAGGCCGCTTTCCCACCCTCTACCAGAAAACCGCAACGCGCGACGACCGACGGTGCATTTGGGCGGTCTGGGTCTACTCCACGAGGTCCTGCACCGAAGCCGATTAGCCCATTCCCGGAACCATTATTTGAAGCGACAGAGGATCCGGCAAGCTTTCAGGAAGCGCTGACTTATCATATGAGACGGTTCGGCGACACATATTGGCAGCTCTACCGCGCCGTTGTTCATCTCAATGAGACCTTCGACAACAAGACGCTTCTGTCATGGATACAGGGAGCGCGCGTTCCACGCTCTGTTGAGAGTTTCGACATCCTCCCCCGGATTGAGCGACGGTACGGACTTTCGGAGGGATATTTCAAAGAGAAGCTGCCGCATCAGGCACGCTCCCTTTACAGCCATGATCTCGGTGATATC
>UBNQ01000025.1 GCA_900466875.1 Hyphomicrobiales bacterium
TCCCCCTTGTGGGGAGGGTTGGGAGGGGTCTTATTTCCACATGCGGCTGCTCTGCCCTTGTGGTTGAGATCGGGAGCATATGGCTCATGATCTCCATCCTCATCCGTCGCATCCTCAGCCTGATCGTCACGCTGCTCGTCGTGTCGCTGCTGATCTTCACCGTCATGAACCTTCTGCCCGGAGACCCGGCGGCGATCATGCTGGGGACGTCGGCGACGCCGGAGACGCTGGCGGCGCTGCGATCACAGATGGGGCTCGATGAACCACTCATCCTTCGCTATCTCGCGTGGCTGGCCGGGGTGCTGCAGGGTGATCTCGGGCAGTCCTATACCTATGGCGTTCCCGTCACGGGGCTGATCGTCGAGCGGTTGGCGGTGACGTTGCCGCTGGCGCTGATGGCGGTCGTGTTGTCGGTTGCGATCGCGGTGCCGCTCGGCGTTGCGGCGGCGCGACGGCACAATGGTGTTTTCGATCATTTCGCCAGTGCCTTTTCCTATATTTCCATCGCAGTACCGGCCTTCTGGGTGGGGTTGCTGCTGATCATCGCGTTCTCGACCAAGCTCGGCTGGATGCCGGCCGGTGGCTTTCCGGGCTGGAATGCGGGGCTGTGGACGGGGATTGCCGCCTTGCTGATGCCGGCCGTTGCGCTGGCGCTGCCGCAGGCCGGCGTGTTGACGCGCGTGGCGCGCAGCGCGGTGCTTGAGGTGATGAACGAGGATTTCGTTCGCACCGCCCGCGCCAAGGGGTTGAGCGATGCGGCTGCGGTGTGGCGGCATGCGCTGCCGAATGCGCTCATTCCCGTTGTGACCATGATCGGGCTGCAATTCACCTTTCTGATCGCCGGTGCAGTGCTGGTGGAAAACGTCTTCAACCTGCCGGGCCTCGGGCGGCTGGCGCTACAGGCTCTGTCGCAACGCGATATCATCGTGATGCAGGACGTGGTGCTGTTCTTTTCAGCCCTTGTGATCGTGATGAATTTCCTCGTCGATCTCGCCTATCTGGTGATCGACCCGAGATTGAGGGCTGCAACGTGATGGCCGGGATTTTTCGTCGTCCCGTTCTGCTGATCGGTCTTTCCATCACGCTTGCGCTTGTTGCCGTGGCGCTTCTGTCGCTGGTGTGGACGCCGTCGCTGCCGTCGAAGATGAATATCGTGCAGCGATTGAAGCCACCGCTCGGGCCGGGTGGGCTGCTTGGAACCGACCAGTTTGGACGCGATGTCGCCTCGATGCTGATGGTGGGGGCGTGGAATTCGCTATCGACCTCGTTTCTGGCGGTGGCGATCGGGGCGAGTGTCGGTTCGGCGGTCGGCGTGATCGTCGCGATGCGGCGGGGATGGCTGGAGCTGATCGTGATGCGCGGCTGCGACATCATTTTTGCCGTTCCGCCCATCCTGTCGGCGATGATGCTCGGCGCCTTCATCGGCTCGGGGCGGTTTACGGCGATCATTGCGATTGCCGTGTTCATGGTGCCGGTTTTTGCGCGGCTGACGCTGGCCGGAGCGAAACAGATCTGGGCGCGGGATTATGTGACGGCGGCGGTCGGCATCGGCCGGTCCAAGGCGACGATAACGCTGGTGCATATCCTGCCAAATATTTCCAACCAGATCATCGTGCAAGTGACGATCCAGCTTGGCCTGGCGATCCTCACCGAGGCCGGCCTTTCCTTCCTCGGGCTTGGCATGCCGCCGCCCAATCCCACCTGGGGGCGAATGCTGGCCGACAGCCAGACGTTTTTCGGTCAGGCGCCGTGGCTGGCGATCCTGCCGGGACTGGCGATTGCGCTTGCCGTGCTGGGTCTGAACATGCTCGGCGACGGGTTGCGCGACATGCTCGATCCTAAGACGAAAGCGGCCTGAGACTTTCTCGGTTTTTGTCGTTCAGCATTGGAACAAATTCCACCAAACTCCGTTGATCGCGTGCAGCCATTGGCATGCAGGTTTTGTGTTGCCGTGACATATTTACCGTGACAGGCGGGTAGGGGAGTTATCGATTGAACGACGTTGCAGAAAAGCCCAAGGCGACCAGATCGCGGAAAAAGCCTGCTCAGCCGGTAACGGCCGCAGTGCCTTCGGAGTCTGTAAAGGCCGTTCCAAAGCGTTCAACTTCTGCCCCGCGCAAAACCAAAGCATCGCCCGCAGCTAAAACGAACATGATCAAACAGGAGACCGTCATGCCAGCATCGACCACGACGACGACCGAATTCCCGCGCACCGGTTCTGCCGCATCGACCAAGGATATCGAGCTGCAGCTCGAGCAGCTTCGTGGTGACATTGCAGCGCTTGCCAAGACGGTTGCTGCTGTCGGCAATGAAAAGGCGTCCGAGGTGAAGAGCAAGGCAAGGCGTGCCGCTGCCGACGCCACCGATGCCTCCTATCAGATTGCCGAAGCGGCCAAGAACCAGGCGCTCACCTGGGAGCGTGACCTGGAAGGCCAGATTCGCGCCAACCCGATCCAGTCGGTGGCGATTGCGGCCGGCGTCGGTTTCGTGTTCGCACTTCTTTCGCGCCGCTGATCCTAGATGCTGACCGCACTGGGACCGCTCGTCGCATCCTTCATCGCGATGGATGTGGCGGCGATGAAACGCAAGATCAAACGCAACGCGATCCTTTACGGGATCGCGGCTGCGTTTCTGTGGACCGCCTACGGATTGCTGGTGGCCGCGCTTGCCGTGCATCTGGGAGAGCGCTGGGGTCTGCCGGTCGCGATGCTCGTCATCGCCGGCGGCATGGTTGTCATGGCGCTGTTTATCCTCGCCTGTGTGATGATCCTCAACGCTGCCGAGGAAAGACGCAAGAGGCGTGTGGCTGCCGCCAATAGCCAGCGGGCGCTAGCGATGACCGCAGCCGTATCCGCCTTGCCGCTTCTGATGAAATCCAAGCCGCTGCTGCTGCTTGCCGTTGCCGGGGGACTTGGTTTCCTTGCGACAAAGGGTGGAAGCGGCGCAGGTCCGAGGCAGGGACCGCCGCCGGCGGAGTGAAGTAAGTTCTTGCATGGTTCATGAGATGGAAAGCCGCTCGACACTCGAGCGGCTTTTTCGTTTTACGGATGGTCCGGTGAGAAAGAGTTGCGGATCGGGTTGTGTTCGCAGCTTCCTTGGTGCTAGCCGCGTGCCCCTCACCCTAACCCTTTCCCCGCTCGCGGGGAGAGGGGACGTGCCCACTTACGGATCTTTGCATCCTTGCGTGTTTAACGGTGGCGCTGTCGCTGTCACTTTTAAGCGGAGAGCCGTACGGCTTGCGTCCTTCTCCCCCATGCGGGAGAAGGTGCCGGTAGGCGGATGAGGGGCTGCGGCGGGCGCGGGCTTTACATGGAATAGAAACAGAAAAGGCCGCTCGAAGGCGGCCTTTTGATGATGTGCGGCGTTGTTGTCTTGAACCTAGCTTCCAAACGCTCTTGCCGTGATGGCGGCATCGCCGGCATCGGGGCCGTAGTCGCTTTCGCCGGAGACGCCGAGCAGTTCCTGCAGGCGGGTGCGGGCGCGGGAGACGCGGCTCTTGATCGTGCCGACGGCGCAGCCGCAGATTTCGGCGGCTTCCTCATAGGCAAAACCGGCGGCGCCGACGAGGACGATCGCTTCACGCTGGTCTTCCGGCAGCTTGTCGAGCGCCTGGCGGAAATCCTGCAGGTCGAGGCGGCCGTACTGTTCCGGGTGCACCGAAAAGCGTTCGGAGAACAGGCCGTCGCTATCCTGCACTTCGCGGCCGCGCTTGCGCATCTGACTGTAGAATTCGTTGCGCAGGATCGTGAACAGCCAGGCGCGCATGTTGGTGCCCGCCGTGAAACTCTTCTGATTGGCCCAAGCTTTCATGATCGTATCCTGGACCAGATCGTCCGCCTTGTCGTGGCGGCCGGTCAGGGATACGGCGAAAGCACGGAGGTTGGGGAGCGACGCGAGAAGGTCGCGCTTGAAAACGCGGTCATCGGACTCGGCCTGTGTACTCATTTTGCATCCACCGCCTTGGCGTTTGCCTTTTGAGCGTTCTCGGCAGCTTCCAGCCGCTCCAGAAGGTCGAGGAACCGATCCGGAATGCCTTCTTCCTGCACGGCTTCGTAAAACTCCTTCAGCTTCCGGGAAATGGAAGCGTTGGGGGCCACTATGCCTGGCTTGATCTGAGGGGGCTGGGTTGTCGTCATATCCTGCTTTTTTCTGGTCTCGTCACTCATCACGCGGGCGCCTGCTTGCAAATTGTCGGGATTAAAATGCCCGAGATTAAAAAAAGTTCCGTCTTGCGGAACTTATTTTGCATCGCCACGTTAATCTCACGTCAATTGCCCAATCGGGCCCAGGGGAGAATTTGTATGTCACTCACCACGCGCGTTGCGTCTCACCTTCCGTATCTCCGTCGGTATGCCCGTGCGGTAACCGGATCGCAGACGTCAGGAGACGCTTATGTGGCGGCCGTTCTGGAAGCGCTGATCGCCGATGTTTCCATTTTTCCGGAAAGCTCGAAGGATCGCGTTTCGCTGTATAAACTCTTCGTCGCAATTTTTGGTTCCACGGCCATCGAGATCCGGCCGATCGAGTCTCCTTTCGCGTGGGAACAGCGAGCGGCGCTCAATCTTTCGAACATTCCTTCGCATGCCAGGCACGCATTCCTGCTGATTTCCGTCGAAGGCTTCACGCCCGAGGAAGCGGCGGAAGTGCTGGATGTCAGCGTTGCAGAGGTCAACAAGCTGCTCGATGAAGCATCCCGCGAGATCTCGCGCCAGGTCGCGACCGACATCATGATCATCGAAGACGAGCCGCTGATTGCGCTCGACATCGAGCAGATGGTACAGGATCTGGGGCATCGCGTCACCGGCATCGCCCGCACCCACAAGGAAGCGGTGTCGCTGTTCCAGTCGTCGCAGCCGAAGATGGTGCTCGCGGATATCCAGCTTGCCGATGGAAGCTCCGGTATCGATGCGGTCAACGAGATCCTGAAGACGTCCAACGTGCCGGTGATCTTCATCACCGCATTTCCTGAGCGTCTGCTGACCGGCGAGCGCCCGGAACCGGCATTCCTCGTCACCAAGCCGTTCAATCCGGATATGGTGAAGGCGCTGATCAGCCAGGCGCTGTTCTTCAACGAGGCGGTCAAGGCGGCCGCGTGAGCGGTTTGGTCTTCGCCTTGATGCGGCAGGAACAAAATTTCAAAGACAAGGTTGTGGCAAGTCCGCTCAGGCGGCCTGCCACCCCTTGTTTTAATTGTCTTGTGCCTATTCTTAATGATGGTCTGACACTGCGGGTAAGGATGCTCCAGGCACCGGACCGGCGCGTACGAAGCAGAGCCACAAGGCCGTCTTCCTCACGCCATGCATTTTGGACCCGCTCGGCTGTTGCGGCATTCGGGCGGTCCTAAGAGAGAAACACGAGCATCCGGCGCTGCCATTGGGGCGTCACAGGATGAGGCGGTAGATGGAGTGGCAAGATTGGCGCATCCGCTGACATGGCAGCACGCTGGTCAGAGTGATGACAAGCTGCGGGAGTTTTTCATGCCCGCACTCATCGACCTTGGCGCAAGCATCATCATTCAGAACAAGGCGCTGGACTATCTCTATCTCGCCAACCTGCCTGACGTTTGGGCGCTCGAGGACATCTCAAGCCCCTCGGATGCTGCGCTGTTCGGTGATGAGGTTGCCGAAAAGCTGTCCACGCTCAAGCAGGGTATGACGGAAAGCGGCAAGAAGGGCCATATCGAGGTTACTGTCGGTTCCGACCAGATATTTGAATTTCGTGTCCAGGCGGTCGAGTTCCAGTCCGGCGGGCTGCATCTCGTCACGACGATCATCGACCGTTCCGAGGAGCGGCACCGCGAGCGCCTGTTGCGCGCATTGCTTCGCGAGGTGAGCCATCGCTCCAAGAACCTGCTTGCGATCATCCAGAGCATCGCGTTGCAGACGGCGCGTTATTCGGGCTCGCTCGACCTCTTCCTGCACAAGTTCCGCGGGCGGCTCTATTCGCTCTCGCAAAGCCAGGACCTGATCACCGATTCCAGCTGGCGTGGCGCCTATCTTTTTGATCTCGTTCGCCAGCAGACGGAGAAATACATGCCGGACAACCGGCATATGGTGAAGATTTCGGGAGACAATGTGCTGCTGTCGCCGAATGCATCGCTGCATCTGGGGTTGGCGCTGCATGAGTTGGTCGTCAACGCCGTGAGCCATGGTTCGCTGTTGCGCAATGGAAGGCCGATCGACATCACCTCGACGCGCGTGAATGCCGAGGGACACGATTATCTCGATATCAGCTGGGATGAGAGACTGAGCGACACTGATGAGCGCGATGCAACTGAAGAGGGGTTGAAGGCCCATTTCGGCAGCACGGTCCTCGAACGTGTCGTACCCGCCTCCGTCAACGGCAAGGCCCAGTATGTGATTTCCCGTCAAGGCATCAGCTACAAGCTGCGCTTCCCGCTGGATCACGGCGGCGAGTGACGTCACGCCGCGTCCCGCGGATCAGCAAATCATCATTTGAAATTGCTGTAAGATTTTTCGCCTGCTCGCAGAATGTCTTTGCGCATCGCAGAAACAGATCTGGCTCGGTTTCCTTGGGAAACCGAGCCAGCTCGTCTCTTCGAGGGGGATTGAAGAGTTTGTCCGAAAGCTTTGTAGGGCGGGGGACGGGGGGTCGCCTTCGGACACTCATATAACGAGCGGCTACAGAGAAGGTTCCGGTTTATTTGAGAAAAAAATCCTGCCGTCTGATTGGGCTCGTCAGATAGCAAAAACGGCGGCTTTTGCCGCCGTCTGCAGGTTCCCGGTTTTTCCGGGTTCAGCGCTTCACAGCACGCGGATCGAGCGCGTCGCGGATCGCATCACCCATGTAGTTGACGCTCAGCACGGTCAACGAGATCGCAAGACCCGGCCAGAGCACACGCGAGGGCGTGAGCTGCAGGAAGTTGGCGCCGTCGAACAGCAGGCGACCCCAGGTGGGGAAGTCCGACGGGAAGCCGAGGCCGAGGAAGGAGAGCGCCGATTCCGTGATGATGGCCGAGGCGATGCCCAGCGTGGCCGACACCATGATCGAGGAGAGCACATTGGGCAGAATGTGCTTGAGGATGATGCGGTACTCGCGGATGCCGCTCGATTTTGCCGCTAGGACGAATTCCTGGCTTTTTACCGCCAGAACGTCGCCACGGACGATGCGGGCCGTATGCATCCAGCTGGTGATGCCGATGACGAAGACGATCAGGACGAAGATGCCGGTTTCCGGACCGAAGGCAGCCCGCAACGTATCGCGAAACAGCATGAGGATGACCAGCAGAAGCGGCAGGAGCGGCAGCGCCAGAAACAGGTCGGTCAGTCGCATCAACGGGCCGTCGAGACGGCGGAAATAACCCGACAGGACGCCGACCAGCGTGCCGAGGAAGAGCGCCAGCAGCATTGCGGTGATGCCGACGGCAAGCGATATACGGCCGCCGGCCAGAACCTGCGCCAGCATGTCCTTGCCGAGATTGTCGGTACCGAAGGGATGCGCCAGCGACGGCCACTGGTTCTTGTCGCGGATATTGATCTTGTTCGGTGCGACCGTGTGGATGTAAGGACCGACATAGACCGCCAGAAGGATAAAGGCGAATGTGATGAGGCCGACAACGCCGCCCTTGTGGGCGCGGAACTGTTTCCACATGTCGGCAAGCGCGGAGCGCGTCGGGCTGGAGGCTGTGGTCGGCGCGGATGAGGTTAAGGTCGCATCAGTCATAACGGATCCTCGGGTCAAGAATGCCGTAAAGCACATCGGCAATCAGGTTGAAGAGGACGATCAGCACCGCGAAGATGAAGGTGAGCGTCTGCACGAGAGGGATGTCCGCGCCCTGCACCGCAACGATGAGGAGCTGGCCAAGGCCATTCACGCGAAAGACCTGTTCGGTGATGATGGCGCCGGAAAAGACGGTCGGGACGCCGAGCGCAATTACGGTGACGACCGGAATGAGGCTGTTGCGCAGGACGTGGACGAGCAGCACGGTCTTTTCCTTGACGCCCTTGGCGCGGGCGGTGCGGACATAATCCTGATGCAGGTTGTCGAGCATGGAGGCGCGGACGAAACGGGCGATCTGCGAGGCATTGTAGAGCGCCAGCACGAAGACCGGCAGGGCCATCTGCCTGACCTGGGCGACGAAACTGTCGAAATCCGTGACCCTGAGATTGGTGTCGTAGACCGACGGAAACCATTGCAGATAGGAGGAGAAGATGACGATCAGCAGCACGCCGGTGAAGAAGGTCGGGACGGAATATCCGACCATCGAGATGAAGGTGCCGATCTGGTCGAAGATCGAATACTGCTTGTAGGCGGAGATGACGCCGATCGGGATGGCGATCAGGATGCCGAAGATATAGGCGAGGCCAACAACCCAGAGCGTCTGCGGCAGGCGCTGGACGATGAGATCGACCACCGGGCTGCGTGTCGCCCAGGAAAGAACCCGCATGCGCTCGCCATCACCGAACTGCCAGCCGGTCAGGCTCTCCAGAATGTTGAGCGGTTCGTTGATGAAGAATTGCTGCAGCCATTTCAGGTAACGGATCAGGAAGGGCTGATCGAGGCCGAGCGAAGCGCGGATCTGTTCGCGCACGTCCGGCGGGATCGTTAACGGCAGGTCGCCGGTGGGATCGCTCGGCGCAAGGTCGAGCAGGGCAAAGATGACGAAGCTGATGATCAGCAGGGTCGGTATTGCGAAGAACAATCGTCGCAACGTGTATGTGAACATAAGGGGTTCTCCGGCTGCGCTTGCCTCGCCATGGGTGCCAGGGCGTCCGACTGCCTGGGCTATGGGGCGCAGATTTATCGATGCTGGCAAACCGGCCCTGCCGGAGGGCAGGGCTGGTTCTTGTCCTTTCGCAGAAGTGCGAATGCCGGGCAGGCATCAGCCCGCCCGGCATTCGGCATTACTTCTTGCGGGACCAGTCGGCGATGTTCCAGATCTGGCTGTCCCAGGAGTTCATCTTGACGCCCTCGAGCGTGACGGCGAAGGAGGATTGGTCACCGCGGTGGACGAGCGGGATATGCGCGCCTTCCTCGGTCAGCATGTCGTTGAGCTGCTTGCCCAACGCGATACGTTTCTCGAGATCAGCGGTCCTGGAAAGTTCGCCGACCAGCTTGTCATATTCCGGGTTGCAGTAACGCGGGATGTTCTGGCCTTGCCAGCCGTTCGACGGTCCCGGCATCTTGTCGCAAAGCCATTCCGCCAGATATTTTTCCGGGTCCGTGCCGCTGAAGTTGTTCGTATACATCAACACGTCGGCATAGAATTTCTGGAACGTGTCCGGGCTTGCCGGGTCGCCGCCGAAGAAGACGGAAGCGGAGGCGTTGCGCAGCTCGGCATCAACACCGATCTCTGCCCACATCGACTTGACCAGTTCCTGCGTCGCCTGACGCACGGAGTTGGTGGAGGTGGAGTAGAGGAAGGACAGTTTTACGCCATCCTTGGCGCGGATACCGTCACCGCCCTTTGCCCAGCCTGCATCATCGAGCAGCTTGTTGGCGGCTTCGAGATCCTGCTTTAGGCACCAGCTGTCGTTCTTGGTGGAGGCAACCGCCTCCGGTGCGGGAACGATGTTGCAGGTCGGCTTGCCGGACTGGCCGTAACCGGCTTCGACGATGATATCGCGGTCGATGGCGAGCGACAACGCGCGGCGGACGGCCGGGTCCTTCAATGCCGGATGCGGGCCGGCATCCTTGGTGGAACGCTTGGCGCCGAGAGCCTGGTCCGGGTTGGTCCAGTTGAGGTTGATACGCTCGACCTGGGTGCCGAAGGATATTTCCAGGCGGCCCTTGCCGGCGGCCATCATCGTCTGCAGCACTTCTGGCTCGACCTGGGCGTTCCAGGCGTAGTCGTATTCGCCGGTTTCCAGAACCGCGCGCGCTGCGGACGCCGCGTCACCGCCGCCCTTCAGTGTGATCGAGGCGAAGGCAGGCTTGGTTGCATCACGGTAATTGGGGTTGGCTTCGAAAGTTACGACGTCGTTCGGCTTGAAGTCCTTGACCACGAAGGGGCCGGTGCCGAGCGGCAAGAAGTTGGCCGAGGTGCACCCCGGGGCCTTGGCGCCAACGCAATCCTTGAACTGGGCCGCCTGAATGATCGGAGACTTGGCGCTGATGAAGGCGCTGTAGGGGTGGGGCTTCGGTTCCTCGAACGTGATCTTGACCGTGTGCGGATCGATGGCCTCGACAGACTTGACGCCTTCATACTGTGCCGCCTGGGCGCAGCCTCCATCGGGCGCTGTGCAGTATTTCCATGTGAAGACGACGTCTTCCGCAGTGAAGGCCGAGCCGTCGGACCACTTGACGTCCGGTTTCAGCTTCCAGGTCATGCTGAGGAGATCCTGCGTCACGCCACCGTTATCCAGCGTCGGGATCTCGGCTGCCAGCCAGGGCGTAAGGGCGCCCGTCTCGTTGTAGCGGGCGAGCGGTTCGAGGACGATCGACGAGGAAAGCTCTTCCTTGGTGCCGCCCGAGAGGTAGGGGTTCATGGTGGAGACAGCCTGCCAGAACAGGATTTTCAGGTCACCATCCGTGCCGCGTTCCGCGTGGGCCGTGGCGCCGGAAAGCGCCATGGCGGCAACGGTGCCGGCCAACAGAAGTTTCAGTTTGCGCATGCTGCTGTTCCCCTTTGTGGTTCTCTTTGCGAGTTTTAGTGATTTGTGGCGGGCGGTACCGGTCGGGGCTCCCAGGTCGCGGCTTTGTGCCTGTCAACCTTCCCGACGGGTGCCAATATTGCTGCCCGCAAGCTCGTGTTCAGTCGATTTATGACACGTCCATTCCTTCACGTCCGGCGTGTTTGACCAAATTTTAAGCCATCAAAGCACAAGCCTATTTTTCGTTCAAGAGCGAAAATTGATGCTTGCAAAAGCGTGTATAAGCGTCGCAATATCCCTGACGACCAGAGTGGGAACTCCAGAAAAATCAATGAGGTGCCGGAATGCCAGTGATCAATCGCGTAGCCGAGATGCAGGAACAGGTGGCGGAATGGCGGCGTCATCTGCATCAGAATCCCGAGCTGCTTTACGATGTTCACGAGACGTCACGCTTTGTTGCGGAGAAGCTTACATCCTTCGGCTGTGATGTGGTCGAAACGGGGATCGGCAAGACCGGCGTTGTTGCCCTGATCAAGGGCAAACACGGTGATGGCCCAGTTATCGGGTTCCGCGCCGATATGGATGCTCTGCCGATCTTCGAGACCTCGGGCAAACCCTGGGCTTCCAAGATCCCGGGCAAGGCACATTCCTGCGGTCACGACGGGCATACGGCCATGCTGCTGGGCGCTGCGCAGTATCTGGCGGAGACGCGCAACTTCAAAGGGTCGGTTGCGGTGATCTTCCAGCCTGCCGAAGAGGGTGGCGCCGGCGCGCTGGCGATGATCAATGACGGGTTCATCGACAAGTTCGGGATCAATGAAGTTTACGGGATGCATAACGAGCCGCGGCTTCCGCTCGGCAATTTCGCCATCCGCAAGGGCGGCATCATGGCGGCGGCCGACGTGTTCGAAATCACCGTCAACGGTCGCGGAAGCCATGCCGCACAGCCGCATAACTCGATCGATCCGGTGCTTGCCGCATCGCATATCGTGATCGCGCTGCAGTCGATCGTCTCGCGTGAGACCGATCCGCTGAAGTCGCTGGTGGTGACGGTCGCGGCGATCCATGGCGGGGATGCCAACAATGTCATTCCCGATACGGTGAAGCTTGTCGGTACGGTGCGCACGCTTTTGCCGGAAACGCGCGATTTTGCCCAGGCGCGGCTGACCGCCGTGGCCGAAACGACGGCGATCGCGCATGGCGCGACGGCCGATGTCGTCTATCGCCGTGGATATCCCGTCACCTTCAATCACGATGCGGAAACCGAATTCGCCATCGACATTGCCGGCAAGGTGGCCGGGCCGAAGGCGGTTAACGGCAACGTCAATCCGCATATGGGCGCGGAGGATTTCTCCTACATGCTGGAACAGCGTCCCGGCGCCTTCATCTTCATCGGCAATGGGGATACGGCGAACCTGCACAACGCAGCCTACGATTTTAACGACGAGGCGATCCCCTATGGCGTCAGCTATTGGGTGACGCTGGCGGAAACCGCGCTCGCCGCCTGATCCGGGAAGTCCATCGCGTTATAAAAACCAAGGGGAAACCGATGCTGCTTTCCGGAAATGACATGGGTGAGGGGGGCGGCTCGGTCGCTCCGGTTCTTTCGGTCAAGAACCTCTCCACCTCGTTCCGCGTAGGTGACGAGTGGAAGACCGTGGTGCGCAACATCTCGTTTGACGTCGCGCCGCGCGAGACGGTGGCGATCGTCGGCGAAAGCGGTTCGGGCAAGTCGGTGACATCGCTGTCGATCATGCGGTTGCTGCCGAAAAAGACGAGCCGGGTCGAGGGGCAGGTGTTCCTGCAGGGCCGGGAACTGATTTCCTTGCCCGAGGAAGAGATGCGGCAGGTGCGCGGCAACGATATCTCGATGATCTTCCAGGAGCCGATGACCTCGCTCAACCCGATCTTTCCGATCGGAAAGCAGATCGCCGAGGCGCTGACCGTTCATACAAATATCTCGAAGGCCGAGGCGAAGGCCGAAGTTCTTCGCTTGCTGGAGAAGGTGCGCATTCCGAACGCGAAGGGGCGTTTCGACGAATATCCGCACCAGTTTTCCGGCGGCATGCGCCAGCGCGTGATGATCGCCATGGCGCTGGCCTCGAAGCCAAAGCTGCTGATTGCGGACGAACCGACGACCGCACTCGACGTGACGATCCAGGGGCAGATCCTCGACCTCATCAAGCAATTGCAGGACGAGGAGGGGATGTCGGTCCTGTTCATTACCCACGACATGGGCGTGGTGGCGGAAGTGGCCGACCGGACGATCGTGATGTTTCGTGGCGATGCGGTCGAGACCGGTGCGACGGATGACATTTTTCATCGCGGCAAGCACCCATACACGCGCGCTCTGCTTTCGGCCGTGCCGCGGCTCGGCTCCATGGGTGAGCGCAAGCTGCCGCTGCGGTTTCCCATTATCGACATCAAGACCGGTGAACAGCAGGTGCTGGCCGATGTCACGGATACGGTGGCCAAGGGCCGGACGCCGATCCTCGATGTCCGGGATCTGACGACGCGGTTCGACATTCACTCCGGGCTTTTGGGTCGCAAGACCGGGGCTGTGCATGCGGTGGAGAAAGTGTCCTTCGATCTTTTCGAAGGCGAGACGCTTTCGCTGGTGGGTGAAAGCGGTTGCGGCAAGTCGACGACCGGGCGCTCGGTGACGCGGCTGATCAACCCGACCAGCGGCAATGTCGTGCTCGACGGTTACGAGGTGATGAAGCTCGACCAGCCGACATTGCGAAAGATGCGTCGGTCGATCCAGATGATCTTTCAGGATCCTTTCGCGTCGCTCAATCCGCGCATGAGCATCGGGTCGGCGGTGATGGAGCCTTTCGTCGAACATAATCTGGGTAGCAAGGCGCAGGCCCGTGACAAGGCGGCGGCGCTTCTGGAAAAGGTCGGACTGTCCGCCGACATGATGAAGCGGTTTCCGCACGAGTTTTCCGGCGGCCAGCGGCAGCGTATCGCGATTGCGCGGGCGCTGATGCTCGATCCGAAGGTGATCGTGGCGGATGAGGCGGTGTCGGCGCTCGATGTGTCGATCAAGGCGCAGGTCTGCAATCTTCTGCTCGACCTGCAGCAGAGCCTGAAGCTCGCCTATCTGTTCATTTCCCATGACATGGCGGTGGTGGAACGCGTCAGCCACCGTGTGGCGGTGATGTATCTGGGCGAAATCGTCGAGATCGGACCGCGGGCGGCGGTGTTCGAAAATCCGCAGCATCCCTATACGAAGAAGCTGATGTCGGCGGTGCCTGTCCCTGATCCGTCACGCCGGTCGATCAAGCGCAACATGTCTACCGACGAGATCAAGAGCCCCATCCGGTCCGTGGATTATGTTCCGCCGGTCCGGCAATATCGTGAGGTCTCTAGCGGGCATATCGTGCAGATCGCCTGAGAGGGCTGTGGGCAAGGTCGGAGCCGGGTGTCCGTCATCGGACAGGCCGTAATGGCGCTCCAGCATTTCCCAGGTCCGGTCCATCGCATAGGCCCTCGAAATGTGCGGGAGGCCAATATGGCCGAAAAAGAGTGACAGCTGTCTTTCGGCCTTGTCGACCGGCAGGCCGGCTATCTGCTGGCTGTAGATGACGGAGGCGAGGCCGGTGCGGTCGGCGCCGCCCTGGCAGTGGATCAGGATCGGTTTCGGTGCATCCTTCAGCAAAGCGACGAGCTGGTCCGCCTGTTCTGCTGTCAGCCCTCTGGAGGCAACCATGCGGAAGTCGATATGCCGTATGCCAAGCCGCTGTGCTGTGGATGTTTCATCGGTGTACCATGTCGCGTCTTTCGATGCGCCGCGCAGGTTGACGATGGTGCGGATCCCGTAGGTTTGGGCATAGTCTTTTATCTGCGCCGCAGTCGGTTGCGCCGACCGGTAGAGCTCGCCTGCAATGACGGTGTGAAAATTGCCGGAAAGCTGGAGGAGGCCGAGATAGGCGCCAATGCCGAGTACGGTCAAACCGATGGCGGCTGCTCCTCTGCGAAACCATTTGCGCCCGAATGTCACTGCCATGTCGCCGATCCACCTTGCTGGACAGGCAGGTCACGCCTGCCGTTGCGGCATGGCATCGGCTTTCAAACTGACAGTCACCTGAAGGCTGGCTTCAGCCGGGAGCATTGCGTCATTCTAACGGAAGCGCGGTTCGCTAGCGCCCGGGAGTGGTGATGATGAAATGGGAACGGCCACCAATGCGGCGGCCGTTCCGACATGACAATGCTGTTGGACCGGGCTGGTCCGACAAGAAGCGAGGGCCGGTTACCAGGCGGGAACGGCCGCGCCCTTCAGCTGGACGGCAAGCGCTTCCTTGACCGCATCGGAATGGAAAGCCGAGATGAAATCGGCAAGCCATGGAGCCTTCACGTTCTTCTCGCCGACGGCGATGATGTTGGAATACGGGGAATCGCGGTCTTCGCGCAGAATGGCATCCTTGGCCGGGTCGAGGTTGGCCTTGATCGCAAAGCTGGTGTTGATCGCCGCGGCATCGACATCGGTCAGGCTGCGGGCCAGCTGCCCGGCTTCCAGTTCGATGAACTCGAAATTGCGCGGGTTCTCGACGATGTCCAGGACGGTCGAATTGTCATGACCGCCGTCGCGCAGCTTGATGACGCCCTTATGCGACAGGAGCAACAGCGCGCGAGCCGCGTTGGTCGGATCGTTCGAGATGCCGACCTGAGCGCCTTCCGGCAGCTCGTCGAAGCTCTTGTATTTTGTCGAGTAATAGCCGAGCGGCAGAACATAGGTCTTGGCGACGTCGACGACGGTCTTGCCGGAAGACTTCACGTAATTGTCCAGGAAGGGGCGTGTCTGGAAGGTGTTGGCGTCGATTTCGCCCGAGACGAGCGCTTCGTTCGGAATGACATAGTCGTTGAACTCGATGATCGTGATGTCGAGACCGCGCTTGGCAGCCTCTTCCTTGACGACTTCGAGAACCTCGGCATGGGGGCCCGAGGTGGTGCCGACCTTGATCGAGGCGGCCTGGGCCGAAACGGCCATGACGGTTGCCAGAATGCCGGCGAAAACGGCCTTGGACAAATGAACTGCAATAGTTTTCATGAAACGCACTTTGCTAGGGGATGATCGTGGCCTGCGATTGTACAAACGGGCGTCAGGTTAAAAAGAGAATTTGTTACGCATAATTTGCCTCTCGCGTATAAATAATTCCTATTGGCGAATTTCTTTGAAACTAAATTCCAAGCTCGCTGGAGGCTTATCAGTAATATGCGGCAAGCCAGCGGCCGCGGGGTCTTCCACCTGTTACACGGAGGAGAAGGCCAAGCTGACGCGGGTGTGAGGATAAGACAGATATTTCTGGTGCCTTCTCCGCAGGCGGCGCTTCGGCCTACGGCAAGGCCGCGCTATTTTGAAAATGTAATACGCCAAAGATTGGTTGGTTCATGTCGCAATATATCAAGACCGAGATTTCAGGTGACATCGCTCATATCGGGATCGCCAGACCGGAAAAACACAATGCAATGTCGCTGGAGATGTGGGATGCGCTCAATGCGGCGCTCGCGACGCTCGATGGCAATACCGACATCCGCTGCATCGTTCTTTCCGGCCATGGCGGCCGCGCCTTCAGCGCCGGGGCGGACATTGGAGAATTTCTTGAAGAGCGCCAGGATCCGGAGGCGGCTCACCGTTATGGGGAACGTGCCGGCGCAGCGCTGGCTGCGATCCGCAGCTGCCGCCATCCAGTGATTGCCGCGATTGATGGCTTGTGTGTCGGCGGAGGGCTCGAACTTGCAGCGCTCTGCGATATCCGCATCGCCTCGAAAGCTTCGCGTTTCGGGCTTCCGGTCAAGCGTCTGGGTCTCACCGTCGCGCTCAGCGAACTCGATCCTCTCGTCAGCCTGATCGGCCCCGGCCCAAGCCTGCAATTGCTGCTGACCGGCGACATTATCGATGCCGAGGAGGCAAAACGGATCGGGCTGGTCGGCATTGTCAGCGACGCGGAAAATTTCGAGGAAACGGTACGCACGACCGCGGCAAAGATCGCTGCCGGGGCTCCGTTGGTGGCGCGCTGGCACAAGCGCTTCGTACACCGGCTCAGCGAGCCGCGGGAGGTCACACCCGAAGAGCATAGTGAGAGCTATGCCTGCTTTGCCACCGAAGATTTCCAGATCGGCCGCGAAGCCTTTCTCAACAAGACACAACCGCAGTTCAAAGGTCGTTAATACCCTATGCCTACTCCCCTTGATGGAATCCGCGTTCTTGATCTCAGCCACGTCATGGCAGGTCCGGTCTGCTCGATGTTCCTTGCCGATCTCGGCGCCCATGTCACCAAGATCGAGAAGTTGCAGGGCGGCGACGATTCCCGCCGGATGGTGCCGCCGACCATCGACGGCGAGTCTGCCGCCTTCCTGCAGGTCAACCGCAACAAGCATGGCCTTGCTCTGGATCTGAAGTCTGCGGACGGACGCAAGATCATCGAACGCCTGATAGAGCGCTCCGACGTGTTGGTGGAAAATCTGCGCCCCGGCGCGCTGGCGCGACTGGGCTTTGACGACGCCCGTTTGGAAGAGCTCAATCCGCGGCTCGTGCATTGCTCCATTACCGGTTTCGGCCAGACCGGACCCTATGCCTCACGCGGCGGTTTCGACCTGATCGCGCAGGCGATGACCGGCCTGATGAGCATTACCGGCGAAGGTGCCGGCCGGCCTCCGGTCAAGGTCGGGTCGCCGGTGACGGACATCACGTCGGGGCTGCTTGCCGCCATCGGCGTGCTTGCCGCGTTGATGCGCCGTCATTCGACCGGCAAGGGCGGGAAGGTCGATACCTCGCTGTTCGAGGCCGGTATCATGCTGACCTACTGGCAGTCGGCCATGGCGCTGGCGACCGGTGTTTCCCCCGGTCCGCTCGGTTCGGCCCATCCTCTCGGCGCGCCGTATCAGGCATTCGAGGCCGCAGATGGCTGGCTGGTGATCGGCGCGTCCAACCAGACGAACTGGCTTCGGCTTCTGGATATTCTCGATCGGCGCGAATTGACGGAGGACCCACGGTTCGCCTCCAATGCCGAACGTCTCGCCCATCTGCCCGCGCTGGAAGCCATCCTGACCGACATCTTCCGGACCCGGCCGGTGGCGGACTGGCTGGCAGCGCTGGAGAAGGCCGGTGTCCCAGCTGGGCCGATCAACAGCATCAATGCCATGCTGCGCGACGAACATACGCTCGCACGCAACATGATCGTCGAAACGCAGCACTCGACACTTGGGCAGATCCGGACGCTCGGTTTCCCGATCAAGCTGTCCGATATGCCGCCGATGTCGGAGAAGTCAGCGCCGGTTCTTGGCGAAGATACTGCCAAAATCCTCAGAGAAGCCGGGTTCGGCGAGGAGGAGGTGGCGTCGTTTGCTGCAGCTGGTGCGATCAATCTGTAATCGCCGTAGCACGTGATGACATTGGCTTGGCGGTTTCAGCCCGTCAAACGGAGGGGCGCCGAGCCAGTCCATGATCCGTCGGGCGATGAGGGGGCATTCCGGCTAAAAGACCGGTTCCCACTTTTGCCGGAATGGCTCTATTCGGTGCGGAACTCGACGCCAATGGCGTTGATGCGACGCCAGCGCACGTCGCATTCGAACTGCCGGCCGTCGGAGAGTTGCAGGGTAAAATGTTCGGGAACGGACATGGCGCTTTCGGTCCTGATCATAGCGCCGCCTTCCGACATTTCCTTGACGATGCCGTCGAAAGCCGAGCGGTGTTCGTTGAACAGGATCTTGGCGCCGAGGAATGCCCTCAATCGCGGAAACTTACGCTCATGCACCCGGTTGGATCTCCACTTTTCGATGGGAGTTCCTGTAGCGGTCGAAGGCAAGATCGGAAAACCCCGCAAACAAGCCCATAATTTTTATGGGTAGATCAGTCGGTGGCTATTCTGATAGGGCATCGGAATCGGGGCTTTAGGCCCCGACGGTTTCCCAGCCGAGCATGGCACGCTTGCGGGTCAGGCCCCAATGATAGCCCGTGAGAGCGCCATTCTTCGCAACCGCGCGATGGCAGGGGACAACGAAGGAAATCGGGTTGGCGCCGACGGCCGCGCCGACTGCCCGACTTGCAGTAGGCTGGCCGATGTCATTGGCGACATCGGAATAGGTGACCGCCTTGCCGTAAGGGATCTTCAACAGGCTCTGCCAGACGCGCATCTGAAAGTCTGTGCCGATCAGCACGACGCGCAGCGGACGGTCGCAGAGCCATTTCGAACGGTCGAAGACGCGGCCGACATAAGGCTCGGTTGCGGCCCTGTCTTCCACATAGGTCGCGTTCGGCCAGCGGCGGGTCATATCGTCCAGCGCTTCCTGTTCGCCGCCCTGATCGGCGAAGGCCAGGCCGGACAGGCCGCGATCGGTGGCCATGACCAGCGCAATGCCGAAGGGGGAGGGATGAAAGCCGTAGCGGATCGTCAGGCCGCCGCCCTTCGCCTTCCATTCGCCGGGCGACATCGCCTCGTGGGTGACGAAGAGATCGTGCAGGCGGCCGGGGCCGGACAGGCCAAGCTCATAGGAGGTTTCCAGAAGCGGCAGGCCTTCGGTGCCGAGCAGGCGTTTGGCGTGATCGATCGTCACGGCCTGCAGAAAAGCTTTCGGCGACAGGCCGGCCCAACGGGTGAACAGCTTCTGCAATTGCGTCGGCGACTGGCCGATCTCGGCGGCGATGGTCTCGAGCGAAGGCTGGTCGCGGTAATCGAGGGTGATCATCTCGATGACCCGGCGCACGGTCTCGTAATCCGAGCCTTCCGGCGTCACATCGACCGCGGGCGTCGAAAATTGAGCGAGAGCATTCATGGTCTGTCTCCTTTCGCTCATATGTGCCCTTTCAGCGTCATCGATGCCACCCGTTTCTTGCGCTCCGGTCACAGGCGGCGGGTTACGCTTGCCAGTGCGCTGCGAAAGGCTTTTGCAAAGCTCTCGCGATCATCCGGATTGAGAAAGGAGCCGACATCTGTCGCTCGGCCTTCGCCGCTCACATGCATGGAGGTGATGCCGAATTCCTCATGCCGGTTGATGCGAAACCGCGCCCAGAACGGGTTGAAGCGGTGTTCGATCATTCTGCCGGTGGGAGAGAACTTGCGGATCAGGATATTGGTAGGCGATACGCTGACTTCCTCGCGCTGTCGGCCGGAGCGGTAGCTCATCTTCAGGGCAAGATAGAGAAGCAAAAAGTCCGCGCCAAGAAACAGGCCGATCGGCCAGGCGCCGGTCACCGTGAAGAAGATGCCATAGAAGGCACAGACGGCACCTGACAGCAGGAGTACCAGCCTGAATCCTGTCCGACCGAGAGAGCGGTAGGGCGTCAGTTCTGCGGCAAAAACCGGGCGGTCCTCTTTTATCTGCGCGTTGATTTCCGTCATGGGGCGTGACTATACAGGCTGATGGCCATTTCCAGATCTCGATCCAGCACCGCTTCCTTGCAAAAGTCAAATCCGACGCCTGCCAAGGCGGCTGCAAAAACGGCTGCCGGCAAGACAAAGCACTTCAAATCCGCCTATTCGAGCGAGGAAATGGTGGAGATCTTCCGGCGCTTCTCGATCCAGCGACCGGAGCCGAAGGGCGAGCTGGAACATGTAAATCCATTCACGCTTGTCGTTGCCGTGGCGCTATCCGCCCAGGCGACCGATGCCGGTGTCAACAAGGCGACGCGGGCATTGTTCAAAATTGCCGATACGCCCGAAAAGATGCTGGCGCTCGGAGAAGAGGGCGTGATTGCCCATATCAAGACGATCGGGCTTTATCGCAACAAGGCGAAGAACGTGATTGCGCTCTGTCGCATGCTGATCGACGAATTCGGCTCTGAAGTGCCGAAGACGCGGGAGGAGCTGGTGCGGCTGCCGGGTGTCGGGCGCAAGACCGCCAATGTCGTCATGTCCATGGCTTTCGGCGTCCCGACGCTTGCCGTCGATACGCATGTTTTCCGCATCGGAAACCGCTGCCTGATGGCGCCGGGCAGGACACCCGACGAGGTGGAGGAGCAGTTCCTCAAGGTCATTCCGGACGAGTATCTCTTCCATGCGCATCACTGGCTGATCCTGCATGGCCGCTACACCTGCAAGGCGCGCAAGCCGGAATGCGAGCATTGCGTCATCGCCGATCTCTGTCGATCGCCGGAAAAAACGTTCGACATACCCGCGCCGCTGGTGGAGTTGCCGCCTCAGATCATCGGTGGGGCTGCACTGTGAGCCCGTCGATCAGGGCCGCGATCGCCGCTTCGTAATCTGCGCGCTTTCCTCCGCAATCGATCGCGATTGCAGCTTTCTCGAAGAGGGACGAGATCAAAACCGTCAGCGGTTCCAGAAGTTTGAGATTGCCGGACCCCGCAAGGAGGTCCGACAGACCGATTTTGAGGCCTTCTTCGGCGGGGTCTTCTCCCTTGCCGCTGTCGATCGCATGCTGGGCGGGAGCCTCTTTCAGCAACAGTCGCGTCCGACCCGGTGCCGCCATCGCGTCGAAATAGGCGGAAGCGCCCTGGATCAGGACATCGCGCGCCGACGATGCATCCGCCGAGCGGGCGTCGATATCGGCGGCGACATGGTTCGCTTCACGCTCGATAACAGCCCAAAACAGTGCCTTCTTGTCTGCAAAATGGTGATAGAGCGCGCCGCGCGTCACTTCGGCGGCCGCGACGATGTCCGGCGTTGCCGTCTCCGCATAACCCTTTTCGACGAACAAGGCGCGTGCCGCATCCAGCAGCGCGGTGCGGGTGGCGTCGGTGCGCTCACGATTGCTGCGGGCCATATCACGTTACTCCATTTACATACAGGCAGAATGTATTTATAAGAAAACATACAGGCTGAATGTATATTGAATTTCACTTGAGGGAAAGAGATGAAGGCAGTCAGCTACTATCCGGTCATCATGACCACAGACGTTGCCGGGACGGCCGCGTTCTATATCCGGCATTTCGGCTTCGAGGCGCTGTTTTCCGCCGACTGGTATGTTCATCTGCAATCGAAGGAGAGCGAGCATGTGACGCTTGCCGTTCTCGATGGCAGCCACGAGACGATCCCGCAGGCGGGACGCGGCACGATATCGGGCCTGCTGTTGAACTTCGAGGTCGAGGATGTCGATGCGGTTTACGATCGGCTGAAGGCGGCGGGCCTGCCGATCCTGCTGGATCTCCGCGATGAGGATTTCGGCCAGCGGCATTTCATAACCGCCGACCCGAATGGCGTGCTGATCGATATCATCAAGCCGATCCCGCCAAGCGCGGAGTTTGCGGCCCAGTACGACGCTTCGGCGCTTCCGGGCTAAATCTTGAAACCCGGATCCCGTTTCGACAGCGACTTGTGCAGATGCACCATCAGCCCCGCGGCAAACAGCGGGGTCAGCAGATTGACGAAGGGGATGGCAAGGAAACCGGCGATCAGCATGCCGGCAAGCAGCACCGTCGAGGCATGTTTCGACCGGAAGGCGCGGGCCTCTGCCGGCGTGCGAAAACGCATTGCGGCAAATTCGAAGAATTCGCGGCCAAGCAGATAACCGTTGACCATGAAGAAGGCGATGAGGTTGACGCCCGGAATGAACAGCAGAAGAAGCGCGATGACGTTGCAGACGATGACGATACCCAGGAACTTCACCGAACCGGCGACAGCCTGGCCGAGTGGCAGTTCCTGCCCTGGGGGCTCGTTCGGATAATCGCGTTTTTCGACCACAGCCGCGACATCGTCGAGAAACAGGCCGGCGACCAACGCGGTGATCGGAGCGATGAGAAGCGCCAGCGCGAGCGCAAGGCCTATGCTGGCGGCAATGGCAGCGACCAGCGTCACCCATCCGGTCCATTCCGGCATCGTGGGAAGAAATGCCGCGAGCCATGGCCAGATGTAGTATGAGAAGCTTTCCCTGAGCGCGAACCACAGGCCGACAAGAATAAGCAGGGTGCTCCCCAGCATTTTCCAGAAAGCGGAGCGGGTCTCCGGTGCAAAAAGGTTGACGAGCGCAAGGCGAGCGGCGTCGAGGATCATGAATGGTCTCCGGCGGTTGGCAGCAGACATGTAGGTGGCCGGAACGACCGAGGCAAGCGGCGCTTCAACCACGTTGTTTCGCTCGAAGCCTGAATGGAACCGCACACGAAGCATGGCTCAAGTAAAAATATGATTTTATATCGCTTGCCTGGCGTTTGCGTCAGTCGAATCAATATTCGTAGAAGTAAACATAGGGGTGTGTTTTTGATTAATTCGCGCTTTGCGTGTTTTTCCTGATTTTTGATTTTTATTCAAATTTTAGATTTCCAATCTAAACATTCGGATGCTTGCGGCTTCAATCCGCGTCACGGTCGCATGATGCGTTCCCGCCTTCGCCTCTCGGCATGTCTCCCTCCACTTGAAACCATGCCAACGATCAGCCGGGTTTCCCGGCGCCTACCACAGGAACACTCCGCTTGACCAAGAGATCCAATCTCATGACGCGCATTCTTCTTGTCGTGTCACTTCTCGTCGCTGCCGCGTTCGGCGCCTTTTCAATCTATATCGACAGCCTGCAGCGCGATGGTGTTGCAAAGTCCGTCGCTCACAACATGGAAACCAGCGGCAAGCAGGCTTCACAGAGCATTGCCAACTGGCTCAATGGCCGGTTCATGCTGACCGATTCCGTTGCCAAGGACATGGAAAAGACCACCGACGTCGCTTCGCGCGTCGCCGTTCTCGATAACAACGTGTTGGCCAGCCAGTTTGTCTCCACCTATTTCGGCGGCGAGGCCGATGGCGAGATGACCCAGTGGCCAAATCTGCCGCTACCAGCCGGCTATGATCCGCGCCAGCGCGGATGGTACAAGCAGGTCGTGTCGGTCAACGGCCCGGTCCTGACGGAGCCTTATGTTTCGGCATCCGACAAGAAGCTGATGATCACGGCCGCCGTTCCGGTGAAAAAGGGTGGCCAGTTCATCGGTGTTGCTGCCAGCGACTTCTCGCTCGACACATTGGTGTCGGCTATCAAGTCGGTCGATGCCGGCCCTGAAGGTCATGCCTTCCTGGTCAATAATGCAGGCAAGATCCTGATCCATCCCGATGCGGCGTTCGTCAACAAGGCGCTTGCAGATCTCTTCCCGACCAACACGCCAAAAATCGGCTCCGCCGTCTCGGAAACCGCGATCGGCGACAAGGGCAAGCTGGTCAGCTTCATACCGGTCACCGGTCTTCCCGGTGCCGAATGGAGCCTCGGTTTCGTGGTCGACAAGGACAATGCCTATGCAGCCACGCACGAATTCCGCGTTGCCGCCGCCATTGCGACGCTGCTTGCCGTGGTTGCCATGATGGTTTTCCTCGCAACGCTGCTCAGCCGTATCGTCATCTCGCCGGTGACGGCAATGACCACCGCGATGGAGAAGCTTGCCGCGGGCAATCTGGATACGACCATTCCCGGCCAGGATCGCCGCGACCAGATCGGCTCCATGGCTGCGGCCGTCGCCGTTTTCCGCGCCAATGCTGTCGAGCGCCTGCGTCTTGAGGGGGATGCGGAGGAGACTCGTACACTTTCGGAGCGTGAGCGTGGCGAACGTGAGCGGGTTTCCACCCGCAACGCGGCAGATGTCCGTTTTGCCGTTGACGAACTGGCGAAGGGCCTGTCGCATCTTTCCGATGGCGACCTGCAATATCGCATCACCTCTCCCTTCGTGGCAGAACTCGATGGTCTGCGTGAAAACTTCAACGCATCAATCACCAAGCTGAACGGCGCGCTGACGAAGGTGGGCGACAATGCCCGCAATATCGACGCCGGCGCCTCGGAAATCCGCCACGCGGCCGACGATCTGGCACGCCGTACGGAACAGCAGGCGGCTTCGGTCGAAGAAACCGCCGCAGCGCTGGAAGAGATCACCACGACGGTGCGCGACAGCGCACACCGCGCCGAAGAAGTCGGGCGTCTTGTCAACCGCACCCGCTCCAATGCCGAGCATTCGGGCAGCATCGTTCGCGAGGCGGTGCGTGCGATGGAAGACATCGAACGGTCGTCCTCGGAAATCTCCAAGATTATCGGCGTCATCGACGAGATCGCCTTCCAGACCAACCTGCTGGCGCTCAATGCCGGTGTCGAGGCCGCACGTGCCGGTGAAGCCGGCAAGGGCTTTGCGGTCGTGGCGCAGGAAGTGCGTGAGCTCGCCCAGCGTTCGGCGAAGGCCGCCAAGGAGATCAAGGAGCTCATCAACGCATCGGGCACTCTGGTTCAGCAGGGCGTCGGCCGTGTCGGCGAGACCGGCAAGGGGCTCGAAGCGATTGTGGCCGAGGTGCAGGAGATCAACGGTCACATCCAGGCGATCGTGACCGCGACCCGGGAACAATCTACCGGCCTTTCGGAGATCAACACGGCCGTCAATACGATGGATCAGGGCACGCAGCAGAATGCAGCCATGGTCGAAGAGCAGACCGCTGCCAGCCACGGTCTGGCGGCCGAAGCCGGGGCTCTCAAGACCTTGCTCGCCCAGTTCCGCCTCGGCGGGGGTGCCGCATCGAACGACCGCGGAGCCTATAACCGGGCAGCCTGATGCCCGGTGGTTTCCAGGACAAGCAATGAACAACACAAGGCGGCGGGGAAATCCGCCGCTTTTCTTCATAGGGCGTCAGGTCAATTCTGGACGTGAGCGTGCGGCGCCGGATCTGCTCGATCTCTTTGGTTCACCGCAAAACCGGTTCTCATTTTTTCTGGCATTGCTTTAAGCAATGGCCCGCAACTCCTCCCGATGACGGATCATGGTCAGGAACCGACGGTAATCCACGTCATAGGCGGCCTTGCGGGCGGGGTCGGGCAAACGGGCTTTTTCGCTGGCCTGCATGGCGTCCGCTGCGGCAAACAGGGATGAATGCAGCCCGCCGGCCACCGCCGCCGTCATTGCGGTACCGAGCAGAACGGCGTCGCTCGTCTGCGGAACTTCGACCCTGCAGCCGGTGACATCTGCGTAAAGCTCGATCAGGAGCGGGTTGTTGACGTGTCCGCCCGTGACATGCAGCGCTTCGAACCGATAGCCGAAACCGGACATGGCATCGAGAATGTGTCGGATTCCAAGCGCGATCGAGACGCAGCAGCGCCAGTAGAAGCGGCAAAGGCCGTCAAAGGATGTGTCGAGCGTCATGCCACTGACGACGCCGCGGGCATGGGGATCGGCCAGCGGTGAACGGTTGCCGTGAAAATCCGGCAGGATGTGGAGGTTCGGCGCAAGATTGCCGCCGGCTTCGGCGCGCAGATGCGCGATCCTTTCGATGATTTTTCCGTGCAGTTCCGCTGTCGGTTCGCCACCGGCGGTGTGCATGCGCACGACATGATCGAGCAGGGCGCCGGCCGCGGACTGACCGCCTTCGACCAGCCAGTGCTGCGGTAGCACGGCTTCGTAATACGGTCCCCAGAGGCTGCGGCCCGACTTGGGATCTTTTGCAAAGGCGACGATGCAGCTCGATGTGCCGCCGATCAGCGCCACGCTTGTCTCCAGCATCGAGCGACTGGCGGGGCCAGCCAGCGCGCCGAAGGCACCGGCATAGGCGTCGATCAGGCCGGGTGCGACTTTCACGCCGGTATCGAGGCCGAGATCGGTCGCTGCGTTTTCCGACAGGTTTCCAAGACTAGAGCCGACGGCGGCTGTGTCATTCGGCAAGCCTGCCTTTTCCAGAAGATCGCCGAGACCGGCAAGCTGCAGGTAGTCGGCCTTCCAGCCGGGCGTTTCGTGGGCGAGATAGTTCCACTTGGCTGTGACCGTACAGCGAGAGCGGGCAGGCGAACCTGTCGCTTTCCAAGTGAGGAAATCGGCGAGATCGAAGATGAAGCCGGAATTCTCCCAGCTCCCCGGCAGATTTTCCTTCAGCCATTTCAGTTTCGGCATTTCCATTTCAGGCGACAACGAACCGCCGGAAAAATCGAGAACACGATGGCCGGAAGCGGAAAGGTCGTCGGCCTCGCCGATGGCGCGGTGATCGTGCCAGACAATCGTGTCCTGGTTGTCGGCACCTGTCGTGGAGACAGAGAGAGGGTGGCCGTCGCGGTCGCGCATGACGAGCGAACAGGTGGCATCGAAGCCGATCGCGGCAATCTGTGATGCCTTGAGATCCGCTTCAGACATGGCCGATTTCACCGCATGGCAGGCAGCGGCCCAGATATCCTCGGAATCGTGTTCCGCATGGTTTTCCTTCGGCCTGAACATGCGGATGGGATGCTTGGCCCTGGCAAGCAGGATGCCCTTGCGATCGAAAACGCCGGCGCGCGCACTGGTCGTGCCGATATCGACCGCAACGATGTGATCACGCATCCGGATCTGTTTCCTGTCCCTGTGCCGCTCGCAGTCGTGACTTCCTCAGGGCAGTCAGAGAGCCCTTCTGGAAGCCGCTGCCGAGCGACCCTCCATATGGTTTTGGACAAGTTGGAGCAAATCCGGCATCGCGTCAAACACGACATCGGGCGAGAGCTCGTCAATCCGTTCACGATATCCGGGAGCGCAGGCATGCGACCCGCCGGTGAAGGCGAAGACCGTCATGCCGGCCCGCTTCGCGGCCTCGATGCCCGCCGGGCTGTCTTCAATGACGATGCAGTTTTCGGGGGCAATGCCCATCTGATCGGCGGCATGGAGGAAGAGGTCGGGAGCGGGCTTGCCGTTCTTGACCATGGAGGCGCTGAAGATATGCGGCTCCAGCTTGTCGAGGATGCCGGTGATGGCGAGCGACAGGCGGATACGTTCCGGCTGGCTGGAAGAGGCGACGCAGCGCGGCAGGTTGAGGAGAGCCAGGGCATCGAGCGTCTCGGCAATGCCTCGAATGGGCTCGAGTTCGGTCTTGAAGAGATCGTAGAGATCGATGCGCAGCGTTTCGAGGAATTCAGGTCCGGTGTGGAAGCCGTATTCCTCGTCCATGACCTGCCGCATGGTGGCAAGGCTGCGGCCGAGGAAGCGCTGATAGGCTTCCTCCTCGGCCATGTCGACACCGTGGCGATTGAGGGCTTCGACCAGAACCCGGACCGAAAGCGGTTCGCTGTCGACGAGCACGCCGTCGCAGTCGAAAATCACCAGAGGTCCGCTGTTGAAGCTTGCCTTATCCGCCACGTTTCACCTCACTCCTGAACCAGCTTGTCGTCGAGATAGAGCTGCAGGGTCTTTGCAGTTCCTTGTGCCCATAGCGTCTTCAGGGCATGGGCGAAACGCTTGCGGAACAGTTCGTTGTTGGAAACCTCGCCGAATATTTCGTCGAAGACGAGGAAGGCATCCGGATCGTCCTTGGCCTTGATCGCCGCAGCCTGCAGCTTTTCGGCGCTTGCGTCGTTGAAGACGATCTTGCGGCCCGAGTCGGATGTGCCGGCGAAGTAGCGGCACCAGAGCGCCGAGACCAGCGACAGGCCGACGATATCCTTGCCCTGCGCCAGACGATCGCGGGTCGAGGGCAGGATGAATTTCGGCTGGCGGTTGGAGCCGTCCTGCGCAAGGCGTGGAATGGTGTCGCCGATCTTCGGGTTGAGGAAGCGGCGCTCGATCAGGTCGAAATACTCGTCGAGGCTGGTATTGGGCACTGGCGGCACGATCGGGATGATCTCTTCCTTCTCCAGCTTGGCAAGGAAGGCGCGGATCAGCGGGTGTTCCATCGATTCGTGGACGAAATGGATGTCGAGCAACTCGCCCGGATAGGCGATCGTTGCATGTCCGCCGTTGAGGATGCGCAGTTTCATCAGCTCATAGGGCGCGACGTCGGGGACGAACTGGACGCCGACTTCTTCCAGCTCCGGGCGGCCGGCCGGGAAATTGTCTTCCATCACCCACTGCTTGAATTCTTCGCAGAAGACCGGCCAGTTGTCGTCGATGTTGAAGTCGTTCTTCAGGATGTCGACTTCGCGCTGGCCGGTTGCCGGCGTGATGCGGTCGACCATCGAGTTCGGGAAGGCAACATTGCCGTGGATCCATTCGGCGAAAGCCGGGTCGGACATTTTGGCAAGGCCAATGACGGTGTTTTCGGTGACGTGGCCGTTGCCCGGAATGTTGTCGCAGGACATGATGGTGAAGGGCTGTACGCCACGTTCGCGGCGAAGCTTCAGGCCAGCCAGGATGAGGCCGAAGACTGTCTTCGGAGTGGCCGGGTTCTGGCCGTCCTCGACCATGGCCGGATGGGCCGGATTGAAGTGGCCGGCGGCGTCGATGAAATAGCCGCCTTCGGTGATCGTCATCGAAACGATGCGGATCGTCGGGTCGGCAAGCTTCTCGATCAGCGCGTCCTTCTGGTCGGGCGCGATGATGTCGATCATCGGCGCGGTGACGCGGGCGCCGGTCTTGTTGTTGTCCTGCTCGACGACGGTGGTCAGATAATCCTGGCTTTTAAGCTTTTCGCGCATGGCGGCGTCGGAGGGCAGAACGCCGGCGCCGATCAGCGCCCAGTCATGGCCCTTGCCGGTGTTGAATAGGTCGTCGAGATAGACGGCCTGATGGGCGCGGTGAAAATTGCCGACGCCGAAATGGATGATGCCCGGCGTCAGGCTCTTCGGATCGTAGTTGGGCACACCAGCGGTCGCAGCGGCATCCTTGAGGCTTGCCAACGAAAGCTTCACAGTCATTTTCTCATACTCCGGTTGGCCTCATCGTCAGGCCGGTAGGATCAATCAGGCCTTGATGGCAAGGCCCTTGTCGTCGAAACGGTGCAGTCTTGTTTCATCCGGCGTCAGATAGACGGTGTCGCCATGGTGAGCGCCGAATTCGCCGCTGGCGCGAGCGGTCATCTGGCCGATGCCTTCGACATCGAGATGCAGGAAGGTGTCGGCGCCGAGATGTTCGGCGACGGTGACGCGGCCCTTCCAGGTGCCGCTCTCCTTCGACAGCGTCAGATGCTCGGGACGGATGCCGGCGGTGGTGGCGCCCTTGGCCTTGGCATAGTCGCCGGTCAAAAGGTTCATCCGCGGCGAGCCGATGAAGCCCGCCACGAACAGGTTGCGCGGCGTCAGATACAGTTCCATCGGGGAACCGACCTGTTCGATATTGCCGCGGTTGAGCACGACGATCTTGTCGGCCATGGTCATGGCTTCGATCTGGTCGTGGGTGACGTAGATCATTGTCGTCTTGAGCTGGTTGTGGAGGTCGCTGAT
The DNA here is from genome assembly GCA_900466875.1 of Hyphomicrobiales bacterium. Classification (GTDB taxonomy): domain Bacteria; phylum Pseudomonadota; class Alphaproteobacteria; order Rhizobiales; family Rhizobiaceae; genus Neorhizobium. Next base: position 29,568 of record UBNQ01000025.1, read on the forward strand.
CTCAAGACGCATCGTGCCGCGAAGCGCTGCGTCAAGGTTCGACAGCGGTTCGTCGAAGAGGAAGGCCGACGGTTCACGGACGATGGCGCGGCCGATCGCGACACGCTGGCGCTGACCACCCGAGAGCTGCGAGGGGCGGCGCTCGAGATAGTCGGTGAGGTTCAGCACGTTTGCAGCGGCTTCGACCTTCTTGTCGATCGCAGCCTGTTCCATCTTCGCCATCTTGAGCGGGAAGGCGATGTTCTTGCGCACCGTCATATGCGGGTAGAGCGCGTAGGACTGGAACACCATGGCAAGGCCACGGGCGGCAGGGGCCGCATCGGTCACATCCTTGCCGTCGATGGTGATCGTGCCGCCGGTCAGGTCTTCAAGGCCGGCGATCAGGCGCAGAAGGGTGGACTTGCCGCTGCCCGAAGGGCCGACGAAGACGACGAATTCGCCATCCTTGATTTCCAGATCGACGGAAGGAATGACCTTGGCTTCGCCGAAATGCTTCTGGACGTTCTTGAGTGTAATGCTGCCCATGAGACGAATTCCTTACTTAACCGCGCCAAACGTGAGGCCGCGAACGAGTTGCTTCTGGCTGAACCAGCCGAGGATGAGGATCGGCGCAATCGCCATGGTCGAAGCTGCCGAGAGCTTTGCCCAGAACAGACCCTGAGGTGACGAGAAGGAGGCGATGAAGGCCGTCAGCGGCGCCGCATTGGTGGTCGTCAGCTGAATGGTCCAGAACGCTTCGTTCCAGGCAAGGATGATGTTCAGTAGCAGCGTCGAGGCGATGCCGGGTATGGCCATCGGCGTCAGGACGTAGACGATCTCTTTCCAGAGGCTGGCACCATCCATCCGGGCGGCTTCCAGGATCTCGCCCGGAATTTCGCGGAAGTAGGTGTAGAGCATCCAGACCACGATCGGCAGGTTGATCAGCGTCAGCATGATGGTCAGGCCGACGCGGCTGTCGAGCAGGCCGAAGGTTCGGAAGATGATGAAGATCGGCAGAAGGACCGCGACCGAGGGCATCATCTTGGTCGAGAGCATCCACATCAGGATGTCCTTGGTCCGCTTGGTCGGCGCAAATGCCATGGCCCAGGCGGACGGTATGGCGATGATCAGCGCCAGGATGGTGGATCCGACCGAGAGGATCACCGAGTTCATGAACGGCTTGAAGTAATCGCGCTGCGTCTGAACGGTGATGTAGTTCTCGAACGTACCCGACGGGATGAGCGAGAAGCCGGCGATGGCCTCCTGCTCGGTCTTCAGGCTGGTGATGACGGCGTAGAGGATCGGAAAGAAGATGAGGAGTGCCACAACCCAGGCGGCGATGCTCCAGCCGATCTTAGCTCCGGTGGTAACTGAACGAGCCATGATCTTCTCTCCTACTTGTCCAGGTTCTTGCCGACTGCGCGCATCAGGAAGATGGCGACGATGTTGGCGAGAACGACTGCGATGATACCGCCTGCAGCACCGCCACCGACGTCATAACCGAGACGCGCCGTGCGGTAGATCAGGAAGGTGAGGTTGGTCGATGCGTAACCCGGACCGCCATTGGTGGTAACGAGGATTTCCGCATAGATGCCGAGCAGGAAGATCGTCTGGATCAGGATGACGACCGTGACGGCGCGCGAAAGATGCGGGATCGTCAGGTAGATGAAGCGGTTGAAGAAGTTGGCGCCGTCCATCTCCGCTGCTTCGCGCTGCTCGCTGTCGAGCGACTGGAGCGCGGTGAGAAGGATGAGCGTTGCAAACGGCAGCCATTGCCAGGCGACGATGATGATGACCGAAAACAGCGGATATTGCGCGAACCAGTCGATCGGCTGCACGCCGAAGAATTTTGCGATATCGGCAAACACGCCGTAGCCCGGATGCATGATCATGTTCTTCCAGATCAAGGCTGCCACCGGCGGCATGACGAAGAAGGGCGAGATCACCAGGATGCGGACGATGCCCTGGCCGAAGATCGGCTGGTCGATCAGAAGCGCGATCGCGGTACCGCCGATGACGGTGATGGCAAGCACGCCGAGAACCAGAAGCAGCGTGTTCCAGATCGACTGGAAAAAGGCCGGATCGGTGTAAAAATACTGGTAATTGAAGAAACCTGCGAAGCTGACATTCTGAGGTGTCAGCAGATTGTAGTTCTGGAACGAGTAGTACAGCGTCATTGCGAGCGGTACGGCCATCCAGATCAGAAGAACGACGACGGAGGGCGCCATCATAAGGCGTGCCAACGTCCTGGTATTCTGCGTTGCCATCTCTAAAACCCTCCCCGGAGCGTTGCGCTCTCATTGCCGGCCTAAGCGTTCTTGACGAACGTCAGCGCGGAAGCATGATCTTGTTTTTATAGGGTAGCTTGCGGATACGACGAGAGGCTCGGCTTCTGGTCGTTCTGATTTTCGTTTTGGGCGGGTTGCCCGGCATATGGGCCGGACAACCCTGGTCCTGGGAGGAAATCCCTTACTTGATGTAGCCGGCGCGGGTCATGTCGCGGGTTGCCGTTGCCTGAGCGGCGGCAAGTGCGTCGTCGACCGTGGACTGGCCGGCGATGACAGCCGAGAAGAGCTGACCGACCGTGGTGCCGAGAGCCTGGAATTCAGGGATCGCGACGAACTGGCCACCGGTATAAGGGACCGGCTTGATGGTCGGCTTGGTGATGTCGGCAGCGTCCATGGCAGCAAGCGTCGGAGCAGCGAAGGCGGCAGCCTTCTGGTAGTCCGCGTTCTTGTAGAGCGAGGTGCGCGTGCCCGGAGGAACGTTGGCCCAGCCTTCCTTGGCAGCGACGAGCGTCGTGTATTCCTTGCTCGTTGCCCAGGAGATGAACTTCTGCGCGGCTTCAGCCTTCTGCGAGGAAGCCGGAACGGCGAGGTTCCAGGACCACAGCCAGTTGCCGTGGTTGGCTACGCCTTCCTTGGTCGGGAAGATCGCATAACCGACCTTGTCGGCAACCTTCGAGTCCTTCGGGTTCGATACGAAGGATGCGGCGACGGTCGCGTCGATCCACATGCCGCACTTGCCCTGCTGGAACAGCGTCAGGTTTTCGTTGAAGCCGTTGGAAGAGGCGCCCGATGGACCGGAATCCTTCATCAGATCGGCATAGAACTGCAGCGATGCCTTCCATTCCGGCTGATCGAACTGCGGCTTCCAGTTTTCGTCGAACCAGCGGCCGCCGAAGGAGTTGTTGAGGGCCGATACGAAGGCCATGTTCTCGCCCCAGCCGGCCTTGCCACGAAGGCACATGCCCGAGACGTCGTTGCCGCGATCGGTGATCTTCTTCGCCGCATCGGCGATGAATTCCCAGGTCGGGCTTTCCGGCATTTTCAGGCCGGCTTTTTCGAACAGGTCCTTGCGGTACATGATCATGGCGGATTCGCCGTAGAACGGTGCCGCATAGAGCTTGCTGTCGACAGAAAGACCGCCGCGGATCGCCGGCAGGAGGTCGTCCATGTCATACTTGTCGCCGAGGCCGTCAAGCGGCAGCAGCCAGTTCTGCTTGGCCCAGATCGGAACTTCGTAGTTGCCGATGGTGACGATGTCGTACTGTCCGCCATTGGCCGCGATGTCGGTGGTGACGCGCTCGCGAAGAACGTTTTCTTCAAGCGTGACCCAGTTGACCTGGATGTCGGGGTTCGCCTTGGTGAACTCCGCGGTCAGGCCCTGCATGCGAACCATGTCGCCGTTGTTGACCGTCGCGATAGTGAGGGTTTCAGCCGAAGCCGTGGTGGCAACGAAGGCCAGGGCCGAGCAGGCGCCCAGCAGAAAAGTCTTCAATGTCATATCTTCCTCCCGAGAAGATGTTAGCGAGCATTCGCTTTGCTCGTGGGCAATTACTTATCAGGAGATGACAGAAGTCAACATGGATTCGTCGCTGCACTGCGATTGAAACGTTTTAAAATATTGAATTTGAATGATAAAATATTTGCTCACAGGCGGAGCAAGTGCTCGGCGGAGGCTTCGTCGGTGATAATGCCGTTTATCAATTTGCCTCGCAGCGCTGCCGCGATGGCCTTGATCTTGCGCTGCCCTTGCGCAATTCCGATCACCGCGCTCGTGTAGCGCGACGGGATCGGAACACTGGCGACGCGCTCGTTGACGGCGTTGTCGAGAAGTCGCCCCTGCTGGTCGTAGATCCATCCGCAGATTTCACCTGCGGCGCCGTTTTCGAGGAGGCTGAGCATTTCTTCCCGGCCAAGGAAGCCATCGACGCAGAGGGGGCCGTCGACGCCGAGTTCTCCGATACCGACAAAGGTGGCCGCCGCTTCTGCTCCGAGCGCCAGCGTCGCGCGGACAAGCGCCTGGTCATGTAGCGTCACGCGCTCTTCCGCAGAGGAACAGAGAACGGGAAGCGGCATCGGGAAATGGCGCGCCTTGATGGCATCGGCCATCGAGAAGATGACGTTGTAGAAGGCGGCTGATCCGTCCGGCCCGATATTGCCGGTGAGCGACACGATACGGTGCTGCGGGCATTCCATCGGCGGCAATTGGTCGACAGCCGCCTTTAGGGTGCGTCCTGTGCCGACAGCTAGAACGATCGGCTCCGGCCGCTTCAGCCAGCGCTCGATTTCTGCTGCCGCAGCTTCCGCAATGCCTGTCGTGGATGAGGATCCGGACGGGTCGCTCGGCACGACTTCGGCATGGCGCAGGCCGTATTTTTCCTTGAGCCGTTCCGCCAATTCCAGGCAGGCTGCGATCGGATGATCGAGCCTGACCTTGATCAGGCGCTCGGCCACGGCAAGCGACACAAGCCTTTGCGCGGATTGCCGGGAGATGCCCATGGCGGCCGCTATTTCGTCCTGGGTGCGACCGGCGACGTAATAGAGCCAGCCAGCTCTCGCCGCATCATCCAGCCGTCCCTGGGTGTCAGACCGTTTTGCCATGGCAGAATTCTCCTCCTCCAATTTGCTGCCATTTTTTCCGACTGTCTGTCAAACGGTTGGCAGACGTCTTTCAGGCCCGTCCCATGAAAAGCTCCTCGCCGACCCTGATGACTAGCCAGACGGGTGAGGGGCCGGATCCTCGCCAGCCAGCCGTAGCAGTTCCTTTGCAGCAGTCTCGTCGGTGATCAGAGTGTTGCAGCCGATGCGGCGGATGGTGGCGCGGATTGCGACCGCGCGGTGCGAGCCGCCGGAGGACAGGACGATGTGTCTTGCCTTCTTCAAGGTGTCGAGATCGACCGACATGACCCTTTCGTTCAGGGCGTGATCGACCGAGCGGCCCTGCTCATCGAGGAAGTTGAACATCGTATCGCAGACACAGCCGGATGCGATGAGGCGGTCCAGCTCCTTCTTCGAGATGAAGCCTTCCGAGAGCGAGGTCGAATGCGGGCCGATATCGCCGCAACTGACGACGGCGAGATCGAGATTCTCGGCAAGGTTGTAGATGGTGTCGAGGCCACATTTGTCGATCAGGGCGCGTTTGGTGGCGACGGTATCGACCAGAAGAGGGGCCAGGAACATGTAACATTCGGCGCCCAACTGTCCGGCAAAACGCCATGTGAAGTCGATCGGGTTGGTCTGGTGAACTGCGACGATGCCGCCGAGCAGCGAGACGACCTTAACGTTGTTATGGCGTGCCGGGCGGAAGCTGGAGAGCGAGGCGGTCATGGTGCGGCCCCAGCCGACTCCGATGGTCATGTCATCCTGGATGACATCGGAGAGGAACTGCCCGAGTGCGAGGCCGACCGCGCCGGCAAGCGCATCGGCGCTTGAATCGCGCGGTGTCGGAACGACGACGGCCTCATCGAGGCCGTAGGCTTTTTCAAGCTGGATGGCGAGTTCGACGCAGCTTTCGACGCCTTCCGAAATCCAGATCTGCACCTCGGAACGCTTCATTGCCTCATCCAGCATGCGGATGACGGTCGAGCGGCTGACGCCAAGTTTCTCGGCGACGTCTTTCTGTGTCAGGCCCTGATTATAATAGAGCCATGCAGCGCGCAGCCTCTGGGAGGTCGCGTCGGAATAGGTCGTGTGGCTCTCGCGTCTCAATCTGGCCAAAGGCGCTCAATCCTCCCGATAAGCAGAATATGCAATTCTGGCGCGTCCCGTCATGATATCGTCTTCATTGGAACATATGTCAATTGAGAAGAACAAATGTCTTGACTTCTTTACCTTCCAAGGATGTTATCTAGATAACATGCCAGAGGAGCAAAATCGGTGCTTCCAGCACCGACAGCCATCAGTGAGGACCATTCGGATGACGTCAAAACTAGAGCAACTTCGTTCCATGACCACCGTCGTCGCCGACACCGGCGACATCGAAGCCGTTGCCCGTCTCAAGCCGGTCGATTGCACGACCAATCCTTCCATCGTTCTGAAGGCGATCGGCACGTCGATCTTCGCCGATAAGGTCAAGGAAGGCGTTGCCTGGGGTAAAAAGCAGGGCGGCAATGAAGAGGCGATTGCTACTGCCGTTGCCGACCGCCTGGCGATCGACGTGGGTGCGGCACTTGCCGGCATCGTACCGGGTCGTGTTTCGACCGAAGTCGATGCCGACCTTTCCTTCGACACCGAAGCCTCGATCAAGAAGGCGCATGACATCATCGCCGCCTACAAGGCACGCGGTATCGAACGTGAACGCATCCTGATCAAGCTTGCTTCCACCTGGGAAGGCATCAAGGCTGCCGAAGTGCTGCAGGCCGAAGGTATCGATTGCAACCTGACATTGCTGTTCAGCCATGCCCAAGCCGTTGCCTGCGCCGATGCCAAGGCATTCCTGATCTCGCCCTTCGTCGGTCGCATTCTCGACTGGTACAAGAAGTCGACAGGCCAGGAATACACGGCGGAAACCGACCCCGGCGTCGTCTCTGTTCGTGCGATCTACAATTACTACAAGGCGAACGGCATTTCGACGATCGTCATGGGCGCCTCGTTCCGCAACACGGGCGAGATCGAAGCGCTGGCCGGTTGCGACCGCCTGACGATCGCGCCGAACCTGCTCGACGAGCTGGACAAGGCCGAAGGCACGCTGGAGCGCAAGCTTTCGCCGGAAAAATTCGAAGCCGTCGCGCCGATCAAGATGGACGAGAAGACCTTCCGCTGGATGCTGAACGAAGACCAGATGGCAACCGAAAAGCTTTCGGACGGCATTCGTCTGTTCAACAAGGACCTGATTGCGCTGCGCAATCTCGTCAGCAAGGAACTGCAGCTCGCAGCCGCCTGATTACCGAACCACCGCCACTCATGAAAAGGCTCGCCGCAAGGCGGGCCTTTTTTATTTTTGCCAGAGCCATTTTATCGCAATTCCGGACGCGAAACCGGTTCCCACTTTTGCTGGCATAGCTCTATCGGGCACATCAGGCCGTCCGTGTCGCCAGGGCGGGAGCGCCCGGCTTCCGCAGCAGCATGACGCCGACGGCCGCGAGCATGCACATGACGCCCGCGATCTGCAGCGCCGGCATGTAGGTGTCGAAATCACTGCGGATGTAACCCGCACCGAAAGCGGCGGTTGCGGCACCCAGCTGGTGGCCGGTGAAGACCCAGCCGAAGACGAGCCCTGCCTGTTCGCGGCCGAATTTTTCGGCGGCGAGTTTGACGGTCGGGGGGACGGTGGCAATCCAGTCGAGGCCATAGAAGACGGCAAAGGCCGACAGTTCGTAGAACGAGAAGCCGGAGAAGGACAGGTAGATCAGCGACAGGCCGCGCAGGCCGTAATACCAGAAAAGCAGGACGCGGTTGTCGTAACGGTCGGACAGCCAGCCGGACGCGACGGTGCCGAAGAAATCGAAGATGCCGAGCACGGCAAGCGTGCCGGCGGCAGCGACCGAGGTCATGCCGAAATCGCCGCAGATCGAAATCCAGTGGGTCTGGATCAGGCCGTTGGTGGAGAGGCCGCAGACGAAGAAGGAGCCGAAGAGGATCCAGAAGGTCGGGCTGGTCGATACCGACTTCAGCGTGACGAGCGGGGAGACGAGTGTGGCCAGCAATTTGTGATCCTGCTTCGGTGGCCTTGCGACGGTGGTTTCGCCATAGGCGGGCAGGCCAAGATCGGCGGGATGGTCGCGCATCAGCAAGAGGACGAGCAGCATGGCGGCGGTGATCGCGGCGGCGGTCAAGACCAGTGCCGTGCGCCAGCCATAGGCTTCGCTGAGCGCTGCGAGAAGGGGCAGGAACAGAAGCTGGCCGGTGGCGTTGCTGGCGCTTAGCAAGCCGATGATGAGGCCGCGGCGGTGCGAGAACCAGCGGGAGGCGACGGTTGCGCCGAGCACCATCGCCGTCATGCCTGTGCCGACACCGATGACGACGCCCCAGAGCGCCACGAGTTGCCAGACTTCCGTCATGAACAGCGAGACGATGATGCCGAACAGGATCAGGCCCAAGGCCGTTGCGACAACCTGGCGGATGCCGAAATGGTTCATGAAGGCGGCGGCAAATGGGCCGAGCAGACCGAAAAGCACGAGGCGGACGGCCATGGCAAAGGAGATGTCTGCGACATCCCAGCCGAATTCCTGATGCAGCGGCTGGATCATCACGCCGGCCGAACCCATGGCGCCGGCGGTTGCCAGCATGGTCAGGAAGGTGGTCGCAGCAACAACCCATCCGTAATGAAGCTTTCTTGCCGCCATCCAGCCGGCAACGCCTGTCGATATCATCCGCGATCCCCTTGGTCTTTCGCCGAATTGCAATCTTGTGTTGAGGGTATCTACCCGCATTAGCGGGTAGATACCCGTATCAGGTTTAAAGAAATCACAGTTCTGCGAGCAGTTCCTGCAGTTGCTGCGCCTTTTCTCGCCCGAGCCGGGCCTCTATGCGGTCCTGCACGCCATCCCAGAGGGGCGCGCCTTTTTCCAGTATTTCGCGGCCTTTCGGCGCGATCGTCAGTACCGCTTCGCGCTGGTCCTCGCCGTGGCCGATGGCGACAAGCTCCAGCCGCTCAAGCACCTTGGCATTGCGGCCAACGGTCGAGCGATCCAGCTCCACTTTATGCGCCAGATCCGTCAGCGATACCGGCTCCAGCTTCCTGATATTCCGCAGCAGGCTGAACTGGCCGATATTGACGCCAAGCGGTGCCAGCGCCTCGTCATAATAGGACGAGACCTTGCGGGTCGCCTTGCGCAACAGGATGCAGTGGCACGTATCGTTCGACATTGGGAATGGGTATATACCCGGACTTGCCGGAGTGCAAGCGGGTATATGCCCGCGACCTGATCAGGCCGCGGCGCGCGAGACGAGCATGGTTCGGATGAAGGTGGCGATGAAGGTTGCCGTCATCAGAAGCACGATGGTAGGGGCAGGGGCGCTGTCGAGGAAGAAGCTTAGATATATGCCGCCAAGCGAGCAGCCCAGCGCCACCACGACAGCCGTAATCAGCATGGTGGTGAAGCGTCGCGTTAGCAGGAAGGCGATTGCGCCGGGGGCGATGAGCAAAGCCACCGAGAGGATGATGCCGATCGCCTTCAAGGCTCCGACGACAGTCAGCGACAGAACGGCAAGCAGGCCGTAATGCAGGATGCGGGTCGGCAGGCCGATCGCCTTGGCGTGCTGTTCGTCGAAGGCATGCACCAAAAGGTCCTTGCGGAAGATGACGAGGAAGATGGTGGAGGCGATGGCGATCACCGTCGTCTCGATCAGGTCCTGCGGCAGGATGCCGAGCATGTCGCCGAACAGGATGTGGTCGAGATGGATGTCGGCCTGAACGTTGACGTAAAGCACAAGGCCGAGGCCGAACATGCCGGAAAAGACGATACCAAGCACCGTGTCTTCCTTGATGCGGCTGTTTTCCTTGAGGAAGCCGGTCGCAAGCGCGCAGACCATGCCGGCGACGAAGGCACCGATCGATAGGGGGATCGCCAGCATGTAGGCGATGACGACGCCCGGCAGGACCGCGTGGGAGACCGCATCGCCCATCAGCGACCAGCCCTTGAGGATGAGAAAACAGGAGAGGATCGCCATCGGCAGGGCGATCATCAGCGTCACCGCAAATGCGGTCTGCATGAAATCGATCTGGAAGGGAAACAGGAGGAGGCCGATCGTGTCGCTCATGATGTGCTCCCCGGAGCTGCTTGCTCAAGCGATTTTTTCACGCGGCGGCGGGCGGCGAGCATGCCGTGCTTGGGCGCAAAAACGAAGGCGACGAGGAAGATGGCCGTCTGCAGAACGACGATGATGCCGCCGGTTGCGCCATCGAGGAAGTAGGAGAGATAGGCGCCGAGGAAGCTGGTTGCGGCACCGATGCCGAACGCCATGACGATGACGCGCTGGAAACGGTCGGTCAGCAGATAGGCGGTGGCGCCGGGCGTGACGACCATGGCGATGACGAGGAAGGCGCCGACCGTCTGCATGGCGGCGACTGTGGACGCGGCGAGAAGGGCGAAGAACATCACCTTCAGTGCGTCCGGCTTCAAGCCGATCGTGCGGGCGTGGTTTTCGTCGAAGAAGGCGACCATCAGGTCCTTCCATTTCAGCGTCAGGATGACAAGGCTGACCGTGCCGATGATGACGAGTTGCAGCGTATCGCCGGGGCTGATGGCGAGCACGTTACCCATGACGATCGTCTGGATATCAACCGAGGTCGGCGACAGCGACACCATGAACAGGCCGAGGCCGAAGAAGGAGGTGAAGATCAGGCCGATGATGGCATCTTCCTTCAGCCGGGTGCGCTGGTTCAGGAACAGCATGGTGAGTGCTGCAAGTCCGCCGGACATGAAGGCGCCGATTGAAAAGGGGAGGCCGAGCATATAGGCGCCGGCGACACCTGGGACGATCGAATGCGAGAGCGCATCGCCGATCAGCGACCAGCCTTTCAGCATCAGATAGGCGGAGAGAAAACCGCAGACGCCGCCGACCAGGGCCGAGACCCAGATGGCATTCAGCATGTAGCTGTAGGTGAAAGGTTCAAGAAGCGTCTGGAGCATCGATGCCGTCCTTCTTCTTCTTTTTCCGTACCTTGGCTTTCTGGGTGCCGTTCCCGTAGGTGACGAAGGGGCGTTCGTCATCGGTGATGACCTTGACGTGGCGCGGGTCCTCGTCGTCATGCAGGTCGGCGCCGCCGAGAATGAAGTGGCGCAGCACGCCGCCGAAAGCCTTTTCCAGATTGGCCTCGTTGAACGTGTCGGCCGTTTTGCCATAGGCGATGACGGTGCCCTTGACGAAGACGGTGCGGTCGCAGAAATCCGGCACGCTGCCGAGATTGTGGGTGGAGACGAGCATCACGCGGCCTTCGTCACGCAGGGCCTTGAGCAGTGTGATGATCTGTTCCTCGGTGGTCACGTCGACGCCGGTAAAAGGCTCGTCGAGCAGGATGACCTGGCCTTCCTGGGCGAGCGCGCGGGCGAGGAAGACACGCTTGCGCTGGCCGCCGGAAAGTTCGCCAATCTGACGCTTGCGGTATTCCAGCATGTTCACCCGCTTCAGCGCTTCGGTGACCATGTCGTGGTCGCGGCGGGAGGGAATGCGGAGAAAGTTCATGTGGCCGTAGCGGCCCATCATCACCACGTCTTCGACAAGGACCGGAAAGTTCCAGTCGACCTCTTCGGATTGCGGCACATAGGCGACGAGGTTCTTTTTCAGCGCCTCACGTGCCGGCATGCCGAGGATCTGGACCGAGCCTTCGGTCAGCGTAACAAAGCCCATGATCGCCTTGAAAAGGGTCGACTTGCCGGCGCCATTGACGCCGACAAGTGCTGTAATCGTACCCTTGGGAACTTCGAAGCTGGCATGTTTCAGCGCCGTGTGGCCGTTGCGGTAGGCGACGCTGACATTGTCGAGCTTGAGACCGATAGTGGCCGGCTTCATCTTCCCCATCATCATTGCGCCAGACCTTTCGCGATCGTCTCGGAGGTGACACGCAGGAGGTCGAGGTAAGTCGGAACGGGGCCGTCGGCTTCGCTCAGCGAGTCGACGTAGAGAACCCCGCCATAGGCTGCGCCAGTTTCCGAGGCGACCTGTTTTGCCGGCTTGTCGGAGACGGTGCTTTCGGAAAAGATCACCTTCACATCATGCTCGCGCATGGCATCGATGACGGCGCGCACCTGTTGCGGCGTGCCCTGGCTGTCGGCATTGACCGGCCAGAGATACAGTTCCTTGAGGCCGAAATCGCGGGCGAGATAGGAAAAGGCGCCTTCGCTCGTCACCAGCCAGCGATGGTTTTCCGGCAGTTTGGCCAGTTCATCGCGGATCGGCTGGGCCTGTGCGCGTATCTTGTCCGTATAGGCCTTGGCATTGGCGGCATAGGTTTCCGCGTTGGCCGGGTCGATCTCGGTCAGGCCCTTGCGGATGTTTTCGACATAGATGACGGCGTTTTCCGGCGACATCCAGGAATGCGGATTGGGCTTGCCCTCATAGGCGCCGCCGGCAATCGACATGGGGGTGACGCCGTCGGACACGGTGACGTTTTTCACATCTCCCAGATTTTTCAGGAAACGTTCGAACCAGAGTTCGAGATTTAGGCCGTTGCGTAGGACCAGATCCGCGTCACGTGCGCGCAGCAGGTCGCGCGGTGTCGGCTGGTAGTTATGGATCTCGGCGCCGGGCTTGGTGATGCTTTCTACATCGGCGGCGTCGCCGGCAACATTCTTCGCCATATCGGCGATAATGGTGAAGGTGGTGACGACCTTCGGCTTTTCCTGGGCCAGAGCGGTGAGGGGCAGGCTAATCACGCCGGCGAGGAGGCCGGTACCTAGGCATGCAATTCTCAGAAACGACATACGTGATCCGTTATTGCTGTTGCAAATCATTCGCAATTTAACCTAGCGGTAAAAATCGATCTGTCAATGCTATTGCAAATCATTCGCAACAAGTTCGGAATCCCATTTTGGAACGGTGGCCTGACAAATCCGCTTAAAGTTTCTTCAATAAGATTGGGCGAATATGCCCCCCATAATTCTACTGTGTATTGCGTAACTGGAGTTTGAGCATGCCGGGTGTTGGCGAATGAAGATCCGGCTGTCGAAGAAATTCGTCTTCCTTCTCAGCGGCGCGCTGGTTCTTTGTGGCGCGAGCGGATCGGCAGCGGTTCTGATCGGTACCGAAAAGATTCTCGGTCCTTCCTATAAAACCATCAACGGTTTGACCTGCACGACGCTGCAGACGCAGAAAATGCGTCGCGACGGAAGCATCTGGGTGCGCAAATACGTGACCAGCGATCAGGGTGGCGACGGGCTCGCGCGGCTGAAAACGGCTTTGCGCGTCGCGCGGGCGGTGCAGGAAAAGGAAAAGGCCGGTCTCGTGCAGGTCGCGATGATAGACAGTGCCGGACCCAAGGACCCTGCCGAAATGCGCGGCCGGGCGATTGCCGCGCAGGTGGTTTATATTCCAGATCCCGGCAAGATGCCGTCAGGGGCGCAGAGCGAAAGTTACTCCGGTTATTATCTCGACGGTGCGCCGGGTGCCAACGGCCATTTTTACGGTATGCGGGTCGATCTTCCATTGGAAGATATCGAACATCTGGATGCGCATCTGACCGACAAGGCAGACTGTCTCGATCCGGCGGCTCCCGAGGGCAGCGAGGCGGCCAAGGCCGAGCCGAAGGCGGCTTCAGGGCACGGCGCGCCTGCGGGCGGCGGCGAGAAAGCTGCCGGCCATGGTGCCGCGCCGGCAACCGAAGATGCCAGCGGCGGCAAGGCTGAAGGCGGTGACGAGGAGGTTGCCGCGGTTGAAAGCGGCGGTTTCCTCAGTTCGATTACCGGAATGGTTTTCGGCGCGAAAGAGGAGGCCGCTGGCGGTCACGCTGGGGCAGGGCAGGGCGAAGAAAAAGCTGCGGTTGAAGGCGATAAGGCTGATGCGCCTGTCGCGGAAAGCCATGGCGCGCCGGTTGCCAAATCCGACAGCTCTGCTGCTGCCGAAAAGCCTGCCGAAGCGAAAAGTTTTCTCGATCAGGCCAAGGATATGATCCTTGGAAGTTCCACCGAAAAGTCGGCTGTTGCCGAGCAAACGGAAGCCAAGGCAGATGCCCAGCAGGCGTCGATGCCTACCGAACCCGCACGTGAACCGAGAACGACTGCCGAGGGTGGCAAGGGCTGGTCCAAGTCGGATGCCGCTGACGAAGTTCATTCGGGAACGTCGGTCGAGGCCGAAGGCCAGCCGGGGGCTGGTGCAGAGGCGGCCCAAGCTGGCGCTCAGGCCGGTTCACAGCCCGCAACTGCCGGCGAAAACGATGCCGACACTGCCGGTGCCGCTTGGCTGGAAAAATTCCGGGCTCAGCAGGCAGTGCCTGCGGCGGATGGTGCCAAACCGGCGCATTGACAGAGGGTGCATGGCCGTTCAGCTTAATAGCTTCAGTCGTATGGACGGCAGCTGTTGATGCTGGGAACTCGGCGATATGACCCGCCTAATAATCATGATCGGCTGCATTGTACTCATGACGGTTGCAGCTTGCACTCGATCGGATCAGGATGCTGAAAGGCTGAGGACCCGTCTTGAGGCGTTGCCGGTTGGAAATGTTCTGGCAGTTGGGAATGTTGCCGGACGCAAGGCAATCGCCACATGCCTCCTCGGTCCTTATATGGATAGATTGCCGCCGGATGCGCCGCAAGCAGAGCGCGTCAACGCATATCTTAAATCAATAAATTACGTTGCCGATGAGGGAATTTGGTCTCTCATCAGGGTGATGCCCGAGGCCGTGCAGGTTTTGCAATTCCACCGCTCATCTGAACTTGATCTCGCTTCATCCAGCCTCGTTGCTAAAATGGATACGGTCGCCATTCCTCTAGGCTTCGTCGCTACCACTTGTGTGACGGGTTCAGAGGCATGGTTTGCCAAAATCAGCTACGAAGACAGAAACTATGTGATCCTTGGACGACGCTAGGGGCTGACGCTTCGCCAGCCCCTTCTTAGTCCTCAATCCGCCTTGTTGCGACGCGCCGGGAAGAGAATGACGTCGCGGATGGATGGGGCGTTGGTGAGCAGCATGATGAGGCGGTCGACGCCGATGCCGAGGCCGCCGGCCGGGGGCATGCCCTGGTCGATCGCATCGAGGAATTCGTCGTCGAGCTGCTTGTCCTTTTCGCCGCGGGCGTGTGCCTGTTCCAGCTGCTCGACCATGCGCTTGCGCTGTTCTTCCGGGTCGTTCAGCTCGGAAAACGCGTTGCCGACTTCCCAGGCGTTGCAATAGGTCTCGAAACGCTCGACGAGGCGCGGCTCGCCCGGCACTTCCTTGGCAAAGGGCGAGATATCTTTGGGAAAATGGGTGACGTGGCTTGGCTGGATCAGCGTGCCTTCGACCTTCTCTTCAAAGATGAAGGCAAGGCATTCGCCCCAGGTCCAGTCCTTCTCGACCTCGAAACCGGCAGCCTTGGCGGCGGCACGTGCTTCTTCATCCGTCTTGATCGACAGGAAGTCGATGCCGGTCGCTTCCTTGACGGCGTCGGGCATGGGAACGCGCTTGAACGGACCCTTGAAGGAAATCTGCTTGTCGCCGAAGGTGATGTCCGGGGTGCCATGGATCGAAACGGCGAGCGTCTCGAACAGCCGCTCGACGAGCGCCATGACGTCCTCGTAATCGGCATAGGCCCAGTAGCACTCCATCATGGTGAATTCAGGATTGTGCCGGGTGGAAACGCCTTCGTTGCGGAAGTTGCGGTTGATCTCGAAAACCTTGTCGGACAGGCCGGAAACCAGGGTGCGCTTCAGGAACAGTTCGGGTGCGATGCGCAGGTACATGTCCTGCTTTAGCGTGTTGTGGTAGGTCTTGAACGGGTCTGCGGTCGCGCCGCCGTAAATCGTCTGGAGCATCGGGGTTTCAACTTCGAGGAAGTTCTCACCCTCCATGAAGTGGCGGATGCCGGAGACGATCTTCGAACGCTGCTGGAAACGTAGCTTCGATTCCTCATTGGTCATGATGTCGAGATGACGCTTGCGGTAGCGGATCTCGATGTCGGAGACGCCATGCCACTTTTCCGGCATCGGCAGCAGCGTCTTCGTCAGCATGGTGATTTCTTTGGCGTTGATCGACAGTTCGCCACGCTTGGTGCGGCGCACGGTGCCGGTGACGCCGATGATGTCGCCGATGTCGATCAGCGCCAGCATGTCGCGCGCTTCTTCCGGCGTAACGTCCTTGTGGGAGAAGATCTGGATCTTGCCGGATGCATCATGGATGTCCATGAACATGCCCGAGTTGCGCGAGGAATACACGCGGCCGGCGACGATGACGGTATCTTCGGTTTCCGTA
Organism: Hyphomicrobiales bacterium; assembly: GCA_900466875.1. Classification (GTDB taxonomy): domain Bacteria; phylum Pseudomonadota; class Alphaproteobacteria; order Rhizobiales; family Rhizobiaceae; genus Neorhizobium. Next base: position 45,657 of record UBNQ01000025.1, read on the forward strand.
TCCGGCTCCAGCGCTTCGTATTTGGCCGAGAGTTCCGCATTGGTCATGCTGCGGTGGAAATGCGCCGGATAGACGTCGCCGACGGTCTCGCGCAGTTTTGCAAGTTTCTGGCGGCGCACTTCGGTGGCGTCTGAGGAAAGGGCGGTTTCGGTCTTCGTGTCGGTCATCGTGTTCAAATCCTGTTGCGGCATGGCCGCGTCGGCCAGAGGTCTCCGTATCCCTCATTCCTGTGCTTGTCACAGGAATCCAGTGCGCCCAAGTCTTTGGGCGCGAGAGACTTAATGCATTCTTTCACGGCGCAGACGCGCCGTGGCTGGATTCCTGTGACGAGCACAGGAATGAGGGAGAAGAGTTTGGCTCTCCTCCGCAGTCTCTACTTCCCGTCGCCCACCATGGACGAAACCACGGTTGCTGCAATCTTCAAACGCTGGCGCACGACCGAGCGGCCGAGGATGGCCATCGAATCGAACAGCGGCAACGAGCGCTGCGAGCCGGACATGGCGATGAAGAGCGGCGGGGTGACGATGCGGAGTTTCTTCTCCAGCTTGTCGGCAACGGCGCGCAGTTCCGCGTCGATCGCCTCGACATTCCACTCGATCATCTTTTCGATGTCGGCCTGGACCGTGTTGATGATCAAAAGCGTGTCTTCCGCAGACGTCTTCAGGCCCGCGAACGAGGCCGGTGTCAGGCCGACATCGGCTGCTAGCAGGAAGCCAGCGAGGTTCGGCAGGTCGCCGAGCTTGGTGATGCGGCTCTGCGAGTGCAGCAGGCCCTGCTTCAGGCGGTCGTTTTCCATGGCCCATTCGAGCGTGCGGGCAACGAATTCCTCCGGCGTCAGCTTTTCACGCAGCCAGCGGCCATTCAGCCATTCCAGCTTCTGCAGGTCGAAGATGGCACCGGCCTTGGACAGGGCTTCCGGATCGAATTTTCCGCCCAGTTCTTCCATGGTCAGCAGTTCTTCGCCTTCGGCGATCTGCACGAAGAACAGGCCGAGGAAGTTCATCAGGGCTTCCGGCAGGTAGCCGAGGGCCGAGTAATAGGAAATCGAGGTCGGGTTCTTGCGCTTGGAAAGCTTCGACTTGTCGGCATTTCTCATGAGGGAGAGATGCATCCAGACCGGGGCTTCCCAGCCGAAATAACGGTAAAGCAGTATGTGCTTGGGCACCGATGCCAGCCACTCCTCGCCGCGGGCGACGTGGGTGATCTTCATCAGGTGGTCGTCGATGACGTTGGCCATGTGATAGGTCGGCATGCCGTCGCCCTTGATGAGCACCTGCATGTCAACCGAATCCCAAGGGATCGACACGTCGCCGTAAACGCCGTCGGTGAAATCGCAGGAGCCCTCGGTCGGGATTTTCATGCGCACGACGGAGCTTTCGCCGGCGGCCATCTTCGACGTGACTTCCTCGGCCGTCAGATGCAGGCAAAGGCCGTCGTATTTCGGCGGCTTGCCGGCGGCGCGCTGGCCTTCGCGCATCTGCTCAAGCCGCTCCGGCGTGCAGAAGCAGCGGAAGGCGTGGCCCTTGTCGAGCAGGTCCTGCGCGTAGGGCTGGTACATGTCCTTGCGCTCGGACTGGCGGTAAGGACCGTAGGGGCCTCCGACATCCGGGCCTTCCGACCATTTGAGACCCGTCCATTTCAGCGCATCCAGAACCCGTTCCTCGAATTCGAGCGTCGAGCGGGTGGCATCGGTATCCTCGATGCGCAGGATGAACTCGCCGCCATTCTTCTGGGCAAAGAGGTAGTTGAAAAGGGCGATATAGGCGGTGCCGACATGCGGCTCGCCGGTGGGCGAGGGGGCGATGCGGACACGTGGGGTCGGATTGATCATTGTGCTGCTCTAATTCGAGGCGCAACTGGATGCGCCAAGCCTGTTCCGGGAATAGGGATTGGGGCAGGCTTAGGCCATATTCAGGCCGAAGCGTCAAGGTTTTTGGGTAAGTGTGGCCCCCTGGGGCTAAGCTACCGGCCAGACATAGAGCAGGGCCGGAATGCTGACGAGGATGATGAGGAAGGATAGCGGCAGGCCAAGCCGCGGATAATCGGAGAATTTGTAGCCGCCGGGGCCGAAGACCAGCGTGTTGCACTGATGGCCGACGGGGGTGAGGAAATCGCAGCCGGCACCGATCGCCACCGCCATCAGGAAGGCTTCCGGCTGAAAGCCGAGATTGGTGGCGAAGCTGGCCGCGATCGGGCCCATGACCAGAACCGTCGCGGCGTTGTTGAGGAAGGGCGTCACGGCCATGGCAGTGACGAGGATAAGGCCGAGCGCACCCCATGCAGGCAATGTTGCTGCGGCGGTGCCCAGCCAGCCTGCGATCAGTTCACTGCCGCCGGTCGTGCGCAAGCTGTCGGAAACCGGGATGAGGGCTGCCAGCATGACAAGGATCGGGCCGTCGACCGACTTGTAGAAATCGGTGAGCGGGATGCAGCGGAAGACCACCATGCCGAGCGCTGCCGCGAAGAAAGCGACCGGCACGGGCGCGATGCCAACGGCTGTCGTCGCCATGGCAAGTGCAAGGATGACCAAGGGAATGAATGCGCGGCGTCGGGTGCCGAGCAGCACTTCCCGCTGGGCAAGTGGCAGAAGGGCAAAATCCTGCATGATGGTCGGCATGGTTTTGCGCGAACCCTGCAGCACCAGCACATCGCCGGGCGCCAGCGTCAGGCCGCCGAGGCGTTCCTTCAAGCGCTCGCCGTGGCGGCTGATCGCCAGGAGGTTTACGCCGCGGGTATAGGAGAGCGCCAGTTCCTTGGCGGAGAGGCCCTTCAGCGGGGATTCCTGGCTGATGATCGCCTCGACGGATATGATGTCGCCCTGCGCCTGTTCGCCGGTCAGCGGCTTGCCGGACAGTTGCAGCCTGGCGGATGAGACGATGCGGTCGAGCGCCGTGGACGGGCCTTCGAGTATCACCACGTCGCCTTCGCGAAGTTTGACGTCCGGAAAGGGCGACATGCGACGGGCGCCACGCAGGACCGCGGTGGCGATCACCTCGCCATCACCGAGTTTCAGCAGATCGCTCACCTGCTTGTCGATAACGGTGGATTCGGCGGTAAGCGAGGCTTCGGACGTGTAGTTCTTGATCTCGACGGCTTCCTCCATCGAGCTGTTCTCTTTCATTCTGCTCGGCACCAGCCAGTGAAAGAAGAGCAGGAAGGTGATGCCGACGAGACAGAGGATGACGCCCATCGGGGTGAAGTCGAACATGGTGAAGGATTGGCCAGTCAGCTCTTCGCGGATGCGCGACACGACGATGTTGGGCGAGGTTCCGATCTGGGTCATCAGTCCGCCGAGCAGGGCGGAAAAGGCCATCGGCATCAGGTATTTCGACGGCGACGCGCCGGACTTTTTGGCAAACTGGAAGGCGACCGGCATCATGATCGCCAGCGCGCCGATATTCTTGATGAAGGCGGAGAGTATCGCCACGACGATCATCAGCAGCGCCAGCTGGGTGTACAGCGTGTCGAGATTGGGGAAGAATTTCTTGATCGCCAGATCGACGACGCCGGAGCGGGCAACACCCGCCGAGACGACCAGCGCACTGCCGACGATGATGACGATGTCGTCGGAAAAACCGGAAAATGCCTTGTCCGTCGGCACCACGCCGAGAGCGACGGCTAGCACCAGCGCACAACAGGCCACGACATCGTAGCGAAACCGGTCCCAGATGAAGACGGCCATCATCGCGGCGATAACTGCGAAGGCGAGAATCTGCTGGGTTGTCATGCGGCTCCGGAGGGTATGCGTGCGGCGACTTGAGGGGACGGGTGGCGTCGAGTGACGCAATAATGCCCGAGAGCTGGAAACGTTTCAAACGTTGCTACCGGATATCGCGATCTGGGCTCATTCAGGAGCTGATCGACGAGGTGGCGTGAGCCATGGACAAGCGGGATGCGCGTATTAAGGTGCGCATCCGCATTGCTTTAGCATCCTCAAGGAGTTTTCCATGACCGATATCCTATCCATCCCCGTCAAGCGCACAGACGGGGGCGAGACCACGCTTGGCCAATACAAGGGACAGGTCATGCTGGTCGTGAACGTCGCTTCCAAATGCGGACTGACCAAGCAGTATGAAGGTCTTGAAAAGCTCTATGAGGACAAGCGGGAAAAGGGCTTTGTCATCGCAGCCTTCCCGGCCAACGATTTCAAGGGACAGGAACCGGGTACCGACGCCGAGATCGTCGAGTTCTGCCAGCTGACCTATGATGTGAAATTCCCGATCTTTTCGAAGATCTCGGTGAAGGGCGAGGACAAACATCCGCTTTACAAAGCACTGACGGGCTCCGGCGTGTCGACCACGGGTGACGGCCCGATGAAGGAGCGGCTGCGCGGTCATGGCATGCAGGTTGCCGAGGACGGGGAGATAATCTGGAATTTTGAGAAATTCCTGATCGGCCGCGACGGAAAGATCGCGGCGCGCTTTGCGCCGGACGTGACCGCCGAGGACAGCCGGTTGATCGCGGCTCTCGACCGCGAACTGGCGAAAACCTGAGAATAAAAAAGGGCGCCTAAGGCGCCCTTTTCGTTGGATCAGTGTCGTGTATCGCTGCCGCCCCTGGCCTTGTTTTTGGCCTTGGAGTTTCTGGACCACATGTTGAGCATCTCGACCAGGGCCGAGAAGGCCATGGCGGCGTAGATGTAGCCCTTCGGCACGTGCACGCCGAAACCTTCTGCGATCAGCGTCGCACCGATCATCAGCAGGAAGCCGAGTGCCAGCATGACGATGGTCGGGTTGCGCTCGATGAAGTTGGCAAGCGGGGTGGCGGCCAGAAGCATGACGGTGACGGCTGCAACGACGGCGACGATCATGATCGGCAGGTGCGGGGTCATGCCGACGGCAGTGATGATCGAGTCGATCGAGAACACGAGGTCGAGGATGAGGATCTGCACGATTGCCGCGCTGAAGCTCATCTGGATGACTTCCGAACCGGCGCCGACCATGTCTTCCTTGTGATCGATGACGTCGACCGAGTGGTGAATTTCCTTCGTCGCCTTGTAGACGAGGAACAGACCACCGGCGATGAGGATCAGGTCCTTCCAGGAGAAGGGCTGGCCGAAAACCTCGAAGAGCGGGTTGGTCAGCTGAACGATCCAGGCGATGGTGCCAAGCAGGCCGAGGCGCATGATCAGCGCCAGACCGATACCGATCTTGCGTGCCTTCTCACGGTGCTCCGGCGGCAGCTTGTTGGTCAGGATGGAGATGAAGATCAGGTTGTCGATGCCGAGCACGACTTCCATAACCACAAGTGTAACAAGCGCTACCCAGGCCCCCGGGTCTGCTATGAGCGCTGCAATGTCCATCCATGTCTCCTGTTTTCAATCAAAGGCGGTAAATGCCCGCCGCATTTGGGGGCTTCCTACCTAAAAACAAGAGGAGGTTGAAGCTATAAGGCGACAATTTGTCCGGGTCAGAGCGCTTTGGCGATCACGGGTTTGTTATCTGAAGCGTAGGCCGCCATGAAAACGCGGATCGCGCCGCGAATGACGCGGTCGATCTCCTGGCGCGACGGTGGTTCCGGCATGGTGCCGAAAAGGCGAAACTTGAAGAAGCTGCCGCTGACGAGATCCAGATACTGGCCAGCCGCGAGATCGAGATCGTCGATCTGCAAGGTGCCGCTGGCGACGCCGCCTTCAAGATAGTCGTGCAGCACCGTTCTCAAATTCTGTGGGCCGCGGAAAAAGCGGGAACAGAGGTCGGGCATGCGTTCGCGCACGCCAAGCACCGTGCGCATTGCCGTCACCACTTTTTCGTCGGTCATGTGCTCAAGGAAGGTGACGCCGAATTCGTAGAGGCCCTTTTCGATATTCTCGCTCTTGGCGAGAACCGTCCTCATCGCGGCAAGAAACGCTTCTCGCTCCATCTCGACCATGGCGACGAACAGGTCTTCCTTGTTGGCGAAATAGACATAGATCGTTCCCTTGGAAACGCCGGCTTCGCGCGTGATGTCGTTCATGCTTGCGGCATCGAAGCCCATGCGCATGAAGACACGCTTGGCGCCATCCAAAATCTGCTCCCGCTTTACAGGATCCTCGCCCGCTGCGAACCTGCCAGATGCCTTGGCAGTTTCCTTTAGCGAGACCTTTTTTAACCCTTCCGGCGTCATTTTTTCCATTTCCGACTTTTTTCGAACCGGTCGGTTCGATCTGGACTTGATATGTGGCAAGGAAGGCTCTATGTCAACGCTCCGAACTGATCGGTTCGATTGGTCGAAACCTCATTCAACGATGGTTATACCCATGACGGCTTCTAAAAATGCCGGCGCGCTGCGCACAGTAAAAAACGATGACATCGACGTGAACACGACGCCAGATCAGGGCGATGCTACTCCCGAGACGGGAGAAGCCAAGCCTAGTGCGCAGTCGCAGGCTCCTGCCCAGCCGGTAGATGCGCCGAAGAAAAAGAAGCGCGGCGTCGTGCTTCCGATCGTCGTGCTTGCGCTTCTCGCAGGCGGTGCGTGGTATGGCTATGAATGGTGGACGAACGGCCGTTTCATGGTGTCGACCGATGACGCCTATATCGAAGGCGATATCGCCACGATCTCTCCCAAGGTCACGGCCTTCGTCGCCAAGGTGAATGTGGTCGCCAACCAGCAGGTCAAGGCCGGCGACGTTCTCGCCACGCTCGACAATGGCGACTATCAGAACGCGCTCGATCAGGCCAATGCGGCGATCGAGACGGAAAAGCTGTCACTGTCGCGTATCGATGCGCAGGTCGAGGGCGCGGAGGCGAGCCTCGCCCAGGCGCAGGCTTCCAAGATTGCCCTTGAAGCTGCCGTACGCGGCGCCGAGATTACCCAGAAGCGTCAGCAGGAACTGGCCACCAAATCGGTCGGCACGGCTGCGGATCTTGACAGCGCGAATGTGGCGCTCGATCAGGCCAATGCCAATCTGATCGGCGGCGATGCCTCGATAAAGTCGGCCAAGGCGAATATCACCATTCTTGAAGCGCAGCGCAAAGAAGCCGAGAGCTCGGTGCGTACGCTGGAACTGCAGCGCGACAAGGCAGCGCGTGACCTGTCGTTCACGGTGCTGAAAGCCCCTTATGACGGTGTCGTGGGCAACCGCTCGGTTCAGGACGGCGATCTCGTTTCGCCCGGTCAGCGGCTGATGGCGCTGGTGCCGACACGCCAGCTCTATATCGACGCCAACTTCAAGGAGACCCAGATCCAGCATCTGGAGCCGGGCTCCAAGGTGAAGGTGCATGTCGACGCCTATAGCGACGATCCGATCACCGGCACGGTGGAATCGATCTCGCCGGCTTCCGGTTCGGTCTTCTCGCTGCTGCCGCCGGAAAATGCGACCGGCAACTTCACCAAGATCATCCAGCGCGTTCCGGTACGTATTGCGCTGCCACAGGATGCACTCGACACGGGTCGGCTGCGCGCAGGTCTGAGCGTGGTTGTCGATGTCGACACGCGCACTGCGCCGCAGAAGTAAGTAACCGGGCTCCGAGTTAACGGCCCTCGCACAGGGCGGAGGTGGTCCCATGGCTGGGAGCGCAACAACGACTGCAGGATCGATGCCCGCGGCGGCAATGCCGGCGGACGAGCCGATGGACCGGAGAAAGCTGATAGCTTTCTTCGCCATGGTGCTCGGCATGTTCATGTCGATCCTCGATATCCAGATCGTCTCGGCCTCGCTGTCGGAAATCCAGGCGGGCTTGTCTGCCGGCTCTGACGAGATCGGCTGGGTGCAGACATCCTATCTGATCGCGGAAGTGATCATGATCCCGCTGTCGGGCACGCTCGCACGGATCGTTTCGACGCGTTACCTGTTTGCCTTCTCGGCGGCCGGCTTCACGGCTGCCAGCGCGCTTTGTGCCACGGCGACGAATATCGATCAGATGATCGTCTATCGCGCCATCCAGGGGTTTATCGGCGGGGGCATGATCCCTTCGGTATTCGCTGCTGCCTTCACCATCTTCCCGCCGTCGAAGCGCGCCATCGTCTCTCCGATCATCGGGCTTATTGCGACGCTTGCGCCGACCATCGGCCCGACTGTCGGCGGTTATCTTTCCCACGCCTTTTCCTGGCACTGGCTGTTCCTCGTCAACATCGTGCCGGGCATCATCGTCACGATCGTAGCATGGAACTTCATCGACTTCGACAAGCCGGAGCTTTCGCTCTTCAAGAAGTTCGACTGGTGGGGACTTCTCTCGATGGGCGTCTTCCTCGGTGCGCTGGAATATGTGCTCGAAGAAGGCAATTCCAACGACTGGTTCAACGACCATCTGATCGTCATCGGCGCAATTGCTTCGGCTGTGGGCGCGATGGTGTTCTTCTATCGGGCTTTCACGGTCGACTTCCCGGTGGTGGACCTGACGGCTTTCGCGAACCGGAACTTTGCGCTCGGGTCGATCTTCTCTTTCGTGATGGGAATCGGGCTTTACGGGCTTACCTATATCTACCCGGTCTATCTCAGCCGCGTGCGTGACTATGACAGTCTGATGATCGGCGAGACGATGTTCGTTTCGGGTCTGGCGATGTTCTTTACCGCGCCGATTGCCGGCAAGCTTTCGACCGTGATGGACCTGAGGGCGATGATGGTGCTCGGTTTCGTCAGCTTCGGTGCCGGTACCTATATCATGACCGGCATCACGGTGGACTGGGACTTCTACGAGCTGTTCGTGCCGCAGATCCTGCGCGGTTTCGGGCTGATGATGTGCATGGTGCCGATCAACAATATTGCGCTCGGCACGCTGCCGCCCGCCCGTATTCGCGGGGCATCGGGCCTGTTCAACCTGACGCGTAACCTCGGCGGTGCCGTGGGGCTTGCGATCATCAGCACCCTGCTCTCCAATCGCCAGGACGTGCATTACGAGCGGCTGCGCGAGCATCTCGACTGGGGCAACCCGACTGCGGTCGACCAGTTGAACAGCATGGCATCCAATCTCAATGCGGCCGGTCTGGACGGTTCGACGGGTGCGATACGGCAGCTGGTCAATCTCGTTACGCAGCAGGCCGTTGTCATGTCGTTCAGCGATGTCTTCCTGATCCTGACCGTGTTGTTCGGGCTGATGGTGCTCGGTGTTGCGCTGATCGAAAAACCTTCGCCGCAGATCACAGGGCGAAGTGGCGGCGGCCACTGATCGTTTGAAAACTTTCCGGAAACCACCGCCGAAAGGGGCTGTCGCTGCAGAGTGACGGCCCCTTTTCTGCTGCATGTTCCAGCCGCGGCGATTTTCTGATTTACGTACCTCAAAAACTGGGCTAGGACGCTTCACGGAGGAATTCATGAAGCCCACCGTCCATGATATCGCGCGCAGCGCAGGCGTCAGCCTTGCAACGGTCGATCGCGTTCTCAATGGCCGGCCCGGCGTGCGCCATGTCACCCGCGAACGTGTCGAACAGGCGATCTTGAACCTCGGTTATGTGCGCGATGTCGCGGCAGCCAACCTTGCCAAGGGCCGGACCTATTCCTTCGTCTTCGTGATGCCGGCCAACGACAACTCTTTCATGATCGAGATACGCGATGAAGTGCACGCCGCGATCTCGCGGTCCGGTGCGGAGCGCACGCAAATCCGTATCCTGGAAGTGCCGCCGTTTGATGCGCAGGCGCTGGCGGATGCGCTTGACGGGATCGTTCCCGACAAGCCCGATGGCGTTGCCTTTGTCGCTGTCGAGGGTGATCCGGTACATGCCGCGGTCGCGAGGCTGAAGGAGGCCGGAATTGCGGTCGTGACGCTTGTTTCCGATCTTCCCGGGTCGGAGCGGGATCATTTTGCCGGGATCGACAACAATGCGGCCGGCCGCACGGCGGCCAATCTTCTCGGACGGTTCGCCGGCGGACGTGAGGGCAGGATCGCCGTCATTGCCGGCTCGATGCTGGTGCGCGACCATCGTGAGCGGCTCGAAGGCTTTCTTGCGGTGATGGGCGAGAGTTTTCCACGGCTTGCCGTGCTGCCCGTTATGGAAGCGCGGGACGATCCGGCGCTTGCGGCGGAAGTCGTTTCGGCGGCATTGCGTCACTATCCCGATATCATCGGGCTCTACAGCCTGGGTGCCGGCAATCGCGGCATTGTGCATGCGCTACGCGAGGTTGCTCCCGAAGCGCGACCCGTCGTCGTTGCGCACGAGTTGACGAAGACCACCCGTTCGGCGCTCGCCGAGGGTCTTATCGATGCCTTACTCAATCAGGATGCTGGCCACGAAGTCCGCAGCGCGATCCGTGTGCTGAAGGGCCGTGTGGAGGGCCTGCCGGTGATCGCCGCGCAGGAACGTATCCGTATCGACATATTCCTGAAGGACAACATGCCCTAGGGGTGCGTCACGAAACGTGTGAAGTGGTTTTCGGAAGAAGACGCACCTTAAACAAAAGTCTGCTCCGAAGGCAGGATGAAAGGATAGAACATGTATCTCGGTCTCGATCTGGGCACCTCCGGCGTCAAAGCGATGCTGATCGACGGCGACCAGAAGATCATCGGCTCGGCAAGCGGTGCGCTTGACGTGTCGCGTCCGCATTCCGGCTGGTCGGAACAGGATCCCGCGCATTGGGTGCGTGCCTGCGAAGAGGCGATTGCCGGCCTGAAGACCGCGCATCCGGCAGAGCTTTCGGCCGTCAAGGGCATCGGCCTTTCCGGCCAGATGCATGGCGCGACGCTGCTCGATGCTGACGATAAGGTGCTTCGCCCGTGCATTCTGTGGAACGACACGCGGTCTTTCCATGAGGCGGCAGCACTCGATGCCGATCCGCGTTTCCGCAAGATTACCGGCAATATCGTGTTTCCCGGCTTCACGGCACCGAAACTCGCCTGGGTGAAAAAGAACGAGCCGGAGATTTTTGCCAAGGTCGCCAAGGTGCTTTTGCCGAAGGACTATCTGCGGCTCTGGCTGACGGGTGAATACATTTCCGAAATGTCGGATTCGGCCGGTACCTCCTGGCTCGATACGGGTGCGCGCAAATGGTCGTCCGAACTGCTCGCCGCGACCGACCTTTCCGAGGAGCAGATGCCGTCGCTGGTTGAAGGCACCGATCAGGCGGGCAAGCTGCGTGGCGAGTTGAAATCCAAGTGGGGGATTGCCGGCGATGTCGTTGTGGCCGGTGGGGCGGGTGATAATGCCGCTTCGGCCTGCGGCATGGGCACGGTTAAGGAAGGTCAGGCCTTCGTGTCGCTCGGCACGTCCGGCGTGCTGTTTGCCGCCAACGGCTCCTACCTGCCGAAGCCGGAAAGCGCCGTTCACGCCTTCTGCCACGCGCTTCCCAAGACATGGCACCAGATGGGCGTCATCCTGTCTGCTGCCGATGCGATCAACTGGCATGCAAAGGTGATGGGGAAATCGGCGGCGGAACTCTCCGGCGAACTCGGCGATACGCTAAAGGCCCCTACCGGTGTTACCTTCCTGCCTTACCTCTCCGGTGAACGCACCCCGCACAACGATGCCGTGATCCGCGGTGCCTTTATAGGTCTCGAACATGAGTCGAACCGCGCGGTGCTGACTCAAGCCGTGCTGGAAGGCGTAACCTTTGCGATCCGCGACAATCTCGAGGCGCTGAAATCCGCAGGGACCTCGATCAGCCGGGTGACGGCGATCGGCGGCGGTTCGCGCTCGCGCTACTGGCTGTCCTCGATCGCCACCTCGCTCGGAGTTCCGGTCGATATCCCGGCTGACGGCGATTTCGGTGCGGCCTTCGGTGCCGCCCGTCTTGGCCTGATTGCAGCGACGGGCGCCGATCCGGTTGCCGTCTGCTCGGCACCGAAGACGGAGGCGACGATCGAACCGGTTGCAGCACTGGCGGAGCCTTATGAGGCTGCCTATTCGCGCTATCGCGCCGCCTATCCGGCAATCCGGGCGATTGCCGGCTGATCTGATCAGGGAGGGGTTAACCCCTCCCTGCAAGCCGGGCCAGACATGCGTAATTTTTGGCCCATAATGAGGTACGTACCTCATTATGAGTTTAACATCTTTATCGACACGCTTTCCAAGGAGGAAACACATATGAGCACAGGATTTTTCGGCGACATTTCGAAGATCAAATATGAAGGTCCGGACAGCACAAACCCGCTGGCCTATCGCTTCTACAACCCGGATGAAATCGTTGCGGGCAAGCGGATGGAAGACCATCTGCGCTTCGCGGTCGCCTATTGGCATTCGTTTGCCTGGGAGGGCGGCGATCCCTTTGGCGGGCGCACGTTCGACCGTCCCTGGTATGGCGATGAAATGAGCAAGGCCAAGCTGAAGGCGGATGTGGCCTTCGAGATGTTTTCGCTGCTTGGCGCGCCTTTCTATTGCTTCCACGATGCCGACGTTCGGCCGGAAGGCAAGACGTTTGCCGAGAACACGAAGAACCTCAACGAGATCGTCGATTACTTCGCAAAGAAGCAGGAAGAGACCGGCGTAAAACTGCTCTGGGGCACGGCGAACCTGTTCTCCAACCGCCGCTTCATGTCCGGCGCCTCGACCAATCCGGATCCGGATGTGTTCGCCTATTCGGCTGCCACCATCAAGACCTGCATGGATGCCACGATGAAGCTCGGCGGCGACAATTACGTTCTGTGGGGCGGCCGCGAAGGCTATGAGACGCTGCTCAATACCGATCTTTCGCGCGAATTCGACCAGATGGCGCGGATGCTGCATCTCGTCGTCGAATACAAGTACAAGATCGGCTTCAAGGGCACGATCCTGGTCGAGCCGAAGCCGCAGGAACCGACCAAGCACCAGTATGATTACGACGTCGCGACGGTCTACGGCTTCCTGAAGAAGTATGGTCTCGAAAACGAAGTGAAGATGAACATCGAGCAGGGCCATGCGATCCTTGCCGGCCATACGTTCGAGCACGAACTGGCACTTGCCAATGCGCACGGTATTTTTGGCTCGATCGACATGAACCGCAACGACTACCAGTCGGGCTGGGATACGGATCAATTCCCCAACAATGTGCCGGAAATGGCGCTGGCCTATTATCAGGTTCTGCTTGCAGGCGGCTTCACCACCGGCGGCACCAATTTCGACAGCAAGCTGCGTCGCCAGTCGATCGATCCGGCCGACCTCTTGATCGGCCATATCGGCGGCATGGATTGCTGCGCCCGCGGCCTGAAGGCGGCTGCGAAGATGGTGGAGGACGGTGCGTTGTCGAAGCCGCTCAGCGAGCGGTATGCAAAATGGGATAGCGCAGACGCACAGAAGATGCTGCGCGGCGAGCTGAAGCTCGAAGAGATCGCCGCCAAGGTGGAGCGCGAGAACATCAATCCGGAACCGAAGTCGGGCCGCCAGGAATATCTGGAAAACGTCGTTAACCGGTATGTTTGATCAAATAAGGTCGGCCTTCATCGAAGGCCGACCGGATTTACTGTGGCGCCGCCTTTTTGCGAGGCGGCGCGCTTGTTTCAGGCAGCCTTTTTTCCGGCGATGCCGTCGAGTTCGCTCAGCGCGTCTTCCGGCAGTTCCAATTCACCCGCGGCCAGATTTTCGTTCAGGTGACCCAACGAAGACGTGCCGGGGATCAGCAGAATGTTGGGCGAGCGCTGCAGCAGCCAGGCGAGCGCCACCTGCATTGGCGTGGCGTCGAGGCGTGCAGCGACATCCGAGAGCGTCGAGGATTGCAGCGGTGAAAAACCTCCGAGCGGGAAGAAGGGCACGTAAGCTGTGCCTTCCTTGGCCAACTCGTCGATAAACGCATCGTCTTCGCGGTGGGCGAGATTGTACTGGTTCTGGACGCAGACGATCTCGGTGATTTTTCGCGCCTCGGCGATCTGGGCGGGCGTGACGTTCGAGACGCCGATATGCCGGATGAGGCCCTGGCGCTGAAGGTCAGCCAGCACTGTCACCTGTTCCTCGATCGATCCCTCCGCCGGGCCGTGGATGCCATGCATCGAGCGGAAGTTGACGATGTCGATGACATCGAGGCCGAGATTGCGGAGGTTGTCGTGGACGGCAGCGATCAGCTCTTCCTTCGACATGGCCGGCAGCCATTCAGCATTTGGGCCGCGCCTGGCCGAAACCTTGGTGACGATGGTGAGATTGTCCGGATAGGGATACAGCGCCTCGCGGATGATCTGATTGGTCACATGCGGGCCGTAGAAATCGCTGGTGTCGATATGGTCGACGCCGGCCTCGACGGCGGCGCGCAAGACCGCGATGGCGGCGGCGCGATCTTTTGGCGGGCCAAAGACGCCCGGACCGGCAAGCTGCATTGCGCCGTAACCGATACGCTTGACGGTATGGCTGCCCATTTTGAACGTGCCGGATTTTGCAAGGTCGAATGTGTCAGACATGGGGATGCTCCTTCTCCTGATCGACTGTTCTTTGCGATCAACGGTAAGAACGAAATAGCGCTGCTTTGCTGTCTTTATAAGCCTGTACAATTCGGATAGTCTGTACGTTGAAACGGACAATCTCACAGGTGCCATATGGGCGTGGAAATCAACGATCTTCAGGCCTTTCTCACTGTCGCGCGGGCCGGCGGATTTCGCGAGGGCGCCCGGATCAGCGGCGCGAGTGCCTCGGGCCTCAGCGATGCGGTGCGGCGGCTGGAGACGAAGTTCGGGGTGCGGCTGCTCAATCGTACGACGCGCAGCGTTGCGACGACCGAGGCGGGGCAGGGACTGCTCGACCGTCTGGCGCCGGCGCTGGCTGAAATGGAAGCCGCCCTCGATGTGGTCAACGGGTTTCGCGAGCGTCCGGCGGGTGTGTTGAAGCTCAACGTGCCGGTCAGCGCGGCGCGGCTTGTGTTGCCCTCGATCGTGCCGGGGTTTCTGGCTGCCTATCCGGAGATCCGGCTGGAGTTGATGATCGAGGACAGTTTTGTCGATGTTATCGCAGCCGGTTGCGATGCCGGCATTCGTTACGACGAACGGCTGGCACAGGACATGATCGCGGTGCCGATCGGGCCGCGCACCCAGCGTTTCGCGGCCGTTGCCTCGAAGGCTTATCTCGACAAGCGAGGGCGGCCGACGCATCCACGCGATCTCATGCTGCATGCCTGTATCCGCAACCGTTTCGCCAGCGGCTCGATGCCGGATTGGGAATTCGAACGGGACGGGGAGACCGTGCTGATCGATCCGCCCGCCGCACTGATCGTGCAGACGGGGGGCGGTGTCGATCTTGCGGTGGACTGTGCAAAGGCAGGCGCCGGCATCGTCACGCTTTTCGAGGATTGGCTGCGCCAGCATATCGATAGCGGAGCGCTGGAGCCGGTGCTGGAGGACTGGTGGCCCGAATTTTCAGGGCCGTTTCTCTATTATCCCGGTCGCCGGCTGGTTCCGACGCCGCTCAGAGCCTTCATCGATTTCATCAAAATCTCATGACCGGAAAAGGTGGCGCAACTTGCGCGCTCAACTCCTCATAACGCAGAGTTGAAGCCCGGGTCGGGAGCGCTTTGACATGGCGCATTATTGAAGCCGTACCCTTTCGGCTAAAACCGCCCTGCAAACACAAGGAGATCATCATGTCAGTTCGTGCGCCGCAGTTCTTCGGTTCGCCCTCACTTCAGAGTGGTATGAGCGCCCTGGAATACGAGATCGCTGAGGAGCGTGCGAGTGCGCTGGGGAGAAACGGGCGACAGGTCGAGGCTTGCCTTGCAAAGCTTCGGCAATGGGATGCGCAGCACACGGGGAAGGACGAGGCAAAGCGCCTTGACCTTGTGCAGGAGGCTGCCGAGGCGGTGTGGGGACTGTTCGTGCAGCGGGAATTGTGTGGCCTGAGCAATGGTCCTGACGTCACTCAGGATTATCAGATCCCCGGCGAAGTGATGGCCAAGGTCGGAACCTTCAGACGTTCCGACCAATGACGTAGAGTTGACGTTCAAATCTGCTTTACGTACCTCATATTCTTGGATAGCCTGAAATACAGGGAGGATTTCAGGTGCACCACATCGCTTGCGAGGAGGCAGGCGTTGGGGGCGTGTCGCATGTCGACCGTTTCACGACGCTGATGGAATTGGGATCGGGTGGATGACAGTATCCCCCGCACCTGTTGTCATATCCAACAATACGCCGCTGCTCGATGCGAGCGGTCTGTCCAAGACGTTCGGGATCATCGAGGTCCTCAAGGATATTTCGCTCACCGTCCGCGCCGGAGAAGTTCACGCGATCATCGGCGAGAATGGCGCCGGCAAATCGACGCTGATGAAGATCCTGGCCGGCAATCACCAGCCGACGCGTGGTGAACTGAAAATCGACGGACAGGTCGTGAGCTTTTCCGGGCCGGTGGATGCCGAGAACCATGGCATCGTTCTGGTGCATCAGGAGATCCTGCTGGCGCCGGATCTGACCGTTGCGCAGAACATCTATCTTGGCCGGGAACTCAAGAAGGGTCTGGTCGTCGATGACCGGGCGATGCGGGCCGGGGCGCGACAGGCGATTGCCGATCTCGGCGGCGATCTCGACCCGGATACGATCGTCTCGCGGCTCTCCATCGCCCAGCGCCAACTTGTGCAGATCGCGCGCGTACTGCTTGTGCCGCACCGGATCGTGATCTTCGACGAACCGACTGCATCTTTGACACCACATGAGACGGATGCGCTTCTCAAGGTCATTCGAGACATCCGCGCCAAGGGTGTGGCGGTGCTTTACATCTCGCATCGCCTGCCGGAGGTGAAGGAGATTGCCGATCGCGTTACCGTGTTGCGCGACGGGCGGCTCGTTGCCTCGCATGATGCCGCGGAGCTTCAACCAGCGGATATGGCGCGGCTGATGGTTGGGCGCGATGTTGCAAAGCTTTATCCCGACCGGCATGCGGCGGAGACACGGCAGGCAGTGCTTGAGGTCGCAGGGTTCGACGTTCCGGGGTTTGCGCAGGATGCGGGTTTCACACTCAGAAAGGGTGAGATCCTCGGTTTCGCCGGGCTGATCGGCGCGGGGCGGACCGAGCTGATGGAAGGTCTGGTGGGCCTGCGTCCGGGCAAGGGCAAGGTGGTGCTGAATGGTCATCCGGTGGCCTTCACCGATGTGCATTCGAGCCTGAAGGCCGGAGTGGCCTATCTTTCCGAGGACCGTAAGGGCAAGGGGTTGCTGCTGACCAAGGACCTGCGGGTCAACCTGACGCTTGCCTCGCTTGGAAAGTTCATTCGTGGCCTGCAGATCGACAGGAAGCGTGAAGCAGAAGCGCTCGACAAGGCGATCCAGGATTTCGATATCCGCACAGGCACGAAGAACATTCTTGCCGGACAGCTTTCCGGCGGCAACCAGCAGAAACTTCTGCTTGCCAAGATGATGCTGCTCGACCCGCAGATCGTCATTATCGACGAGCCGACGCGCGGCATCGATATCGGCAACAAGGAACAGATCTACAAATTCATCGCGGCCTTGGCCGAAGAGGGGCGGTCGATCATCGTCGTTTCCTCCGAGATGCCGGAACTGATCGGCATCTGCGACCGCATTCTGGTGATGCGGGCTGGCAGGATCGTCGGGGAAGTCCAAGGGGAGCATATGACGGAAAACGAGATCGTGCAGCTTGCGACAGGTGTGAATGCGGGGGAGGCGGCATGAGCGCGGTTACGACGGATACGGCCAAGGCGCCGAAGACATCGCGGGACTGGGACATGGCGGCGATTGCGCCATTCGTGGCGCTCGCCCTGCTTCTGGTGCTCGGCTATTTCGCCAATCCGAATTTCGTCTCGGTCGCCAACCTGACCAATGTCATCACCCGTAGCGCCTTCATCGCGATCATCGCGCTCGGCGCGACCTATGTGATCTCATCCGGCGGGCTCGACCTTTCCGTCGGGGCAATGGTCGCTTTCGTGGCGAGCCTGATGATCCTGTTCATGAATACAGGCGCGATCAGCGACCCGACGCTGATGCTGATCACCGCCATGCTGGTGGCGCTCGGCCTCGGTGCTGCCTGCGGGCTGGCGAACGGGCTGATTACCACTGTCGGCAAGATCGAGCCCTTTATCGCCACCCTTGGAACCATGGGCATCTATCGCGGTCTGACGACGTGGCTCAGCCAGGGCGGTTCGATCACGGTGCGGGATCGGGAGCTGCAGCAACTTTATCGTCCGGTCTATTTCGGCGATGTCTTCGGCGTACCGATCCCGATCATCGTCATCTTCGCGACGGCCGCGCTCGCTGCGTTCGTGCTCTATCGCACGCGTTACGGTCGGCATCTGATCGCCGTCGGTTCGAACGAGGAAGTGGCGCGGTATTCCGGCATATCGGTCCAGAAGGTGCGCACCATTGCCTATATCGTGCAGGGGCTCTGCGTGGCGGTGGCGGTGATCATCTATGTGCCGCGTCTCGGTTCGACTTCGGCGACGACCGGCATCTTGTGGGAACTGCAGGCAATCACGGCGGTCGTTGTCGGTGGTACGGCCTTGAGGGGCGGTGTCGGCCGCATCTGGGGTACGGTCTGCGGCGCGTTCATTCTGGAGATCGTCGGCAATATCATGCTGCTTTCGAATTTCGTCAGCGAATATCTGATCGGCGCGATCCAGGGGGCGATCATCATCATCGCCATGCTGGTGCAGCGGTCGCTGATGCGGAAATAGGAGGCGTATTCGGGAATAGGCCGGGCCATCTGGGGTAGGCCCGGTCAGGAGGAGATCACCCCTTAGAACCTTGGGAGAGAGAATATGCGTAGAAGAACTTTTGGGATCGCTGCAGCGGCACTGGCCGCCTCGGTGGCGATGGCACCCACGCTCAGCTGGGCGCAGGAGGGAAAAAAGGTCACCATCGGTGTTTCCATTCCGGCAGCCGATCATGGCTGGACCGCCGGCGTGGTGTTCCATGCTGAACGTGTGGCCAAGCTGCTGATGGCAGAGCACAAGGGCCTCAACATCATCGTCAAGACGTCTGCCGATCCGGCAAGCCAGGCGAATGCCGTACAGGATCTGGCGGTGCAGGGTATCGATGCGCTCGTTATCCTGCCGACCGATCCTGACCAGCTCGTATCGGCCATCCAGCAGGTGAAGGACGACGGCAAGTTCGTGGCGCTGGTCGACCGCGCGCCTTCCGTCAACGACAACACGATCCGCGATCTCTACGTGGCCGGCAACAACCCGGCGCTCGGTGAAGTCGCGGGCAAATACATCGCCGAAACGACGCCGGAAGCCGAAGTGGTCATCATCCGCGGCCTGCCGATCCCGATCGACCAGCAGCGCCAGGATGGTTTCGACAAGGGCATTGCCGGTTCCAAGGTAAAGGTTCTCGACCGCCAGTACGGCAACTGGAGCCGCGACGACGCATTTCGCGTGATGCAGGACTATCTCACCAAATATCCGAAGATCGACGTGGTCTGGTGCCAGGATGACGACATGGCTGTCGGCGTGCTGGAAGCCATCGAGCAGGCCAAGCGCACCGATATCAAATATGTCGTCGGCGGCGCCGGTTCGAAGGACATGATCAAGCGTGTCATGGATGGCGACAAGATCATGCCGGTCGACGTGCTCTATCCGCCGGCAATGGTTGCGACCGCCATGCAGCTGACTGCCGGCAATTTCTACGACCAGGTTCCGGTCAGCGGCAACTATATCCTCGATGCGACGCTGGTGACCAAGGACAACGCGGAGAGCTTCTACTTCCCGGACTCGCCGTTCTGATCCTGGGGCCCAATTGGCCCCTCATCCGCCTGCCGGCACCTTCTCCCCGTTCGCGGGGAGAAGGGACAAGCGGCGCTGCTCCTCCCAGGTCTTCGACGTCGGATGGGGCAGTTCCCTCTCTCCGTCAGAACGGGGAGAGGTGGAGCGCAGCGAGCTGCGCTCTGGATGAGGGGTGGCCACATATCGCAGCAGTGCTATTACGGAGGAATTTTCATGAAGACGATTAAAGGGCCCGGCATCTTTCTCGGGCAATTCGCAGGTGAAGCGGCGCCGTTCAACACTTGGGACGGGATCACCAAATGGGCGGCGGACAAGGGGTATATCGGCGTGCAGGTGCCGACCTGGGCGACCCAGCTGATCGACCTGAAAAAGGCCTCGACCTCGAAGGATTATTGCGACGAGCTTGCAGGCGTGGCCCGCCAGAATGGCGTCGAGATCACCGAGCTTTCCACCCATCTTCAGGGCCAGCTGGTGGCCGTGCACCCGGCCTATGACGAAGTGTTCGACGGTTTCGCAGCGCCGGAAGTGCGTGGCAATCCGAAGGCGCGGCAGGAATGGGCGGTCGAGCAGGTGAAGATGGCGATCACCGCCTCAAGACATCTCGGCATCAAGGCACATGCGACCTTTTCCGGGGCGCTGGTCTGGCCTTATCTCTACCCGTTCCCGCAGCGCCCAGCCGGTCTCGTCGAGACCGCTTTCGATGAATTGGCAAAACGCTGGACGCCGATCTTGAACCATGCCGATGAAAACGGCGTTGACGTCTGCTACGAGATTCATCCGAGCGAAGATCTGCATGACGGGATTACGTTCGAGATGTTCCTCGAACGGGTGAAGAACCATCCGCGCGCCAACATGCTCTATGATCCGTCGCACTACGTGCTGCAATGCCTCGATTACCTAGACAACATCGATATTTACAAGGACCGGATCAAGATGTTTCACGTCAAGGACGCGGAATTCAATCCGACCGGCCGACAGGGTGTTTATGGCGGTTTCCAGAGCTGGGTGAACCGCGCCGGCCGCTTCCGCTCGCCGGGTGACGGACAGGTCGATTTCGGTTCGATCTTTTCCAAGATGGCGGCCAACGATTTCGATGGCTGGGCCGTGGTCGAATGGGAATGCGCGCTGAAACACCCCGAAGACGGGGCGCGGGAAGGGGCCGAATTCGTCAAGGCGCATATCATCCGCGTCACCGAACACGCTTTCGACGACTTCGCCGGTGCGGGAACCGACGAGGCGGCGAACAGGCGTATGCTGGGGCTTTGATAGGCAAAGGTGGCTGCCCCTCACCCTAACCCTCTCCCCGTAAACGGGGAGAGGGGACGTGCCTTGCGCTTACATCGATAGGCGCGGAAACGGTGCGGCAAATCCCTTCTCCACGCTTGCGGGGAGAAGGTGGCGGTAGCCGGATGAGGGGCTGCTCTGTCGAGGACATTTCAAGGAGACTTTTCATGGCAATCGAAGGCAAAAAGGAAGATGTGCGCGAGCCGCGTATTCGACTCGGCATGGTGGGCGGGGGCTCGGGTGCCTTTATCGGTGCGGTTCATCGGATGGCGGCCCGTCTGGACGATCAGTTCGAGCTTGTTGCGGGGGCACTATCATCCACGCCGGAAAAGGCGGCAGTCTCGGGGAGAGAACTTGGGCTCGATGCCGCGCGCACCTATGGCTCCTACAAGGACATGGCGATCCGTGAGGCCAGATTGAAGGATGGGATCGAGGCGGTGTCGATCGTCACGCCCAATCATGTGCATTACGAGGCGGCGCGGGAGTTTTTGAAGCGCGGCATCCATGTGATCTGCGACAAGCCGCTGACATCCAATCTGGCTGACGCCAAAAAGCTGAAGAAGCTGGCCGATGACAGCGATGCGCTGTTCATCCTGACGCATAATTATACCGGTTATCCGATGGTGCGGCAGGCGCGCGCGATGATCGCCAATGGCGATCTCGGCAAGCTGCGTGTGGTGCAGGTTGAATATGCACAGGATTGGCTGACCGAGGCTGCCGAAGAGACCGGTGCCAAGCAGGCCGTATGGCGCACCGATCCGGCGCAGTCAGGGGCGGGTGGCTCGACCGGCGATATCGGCACGCATGCCTATAACCTAGCCTCCTTCGTCACCGGGCTGACGCTGGAAAGCCTTGCGGCGGATCTCGACAGTTTCGTGCCGGGTCGCAGGCTGGATGACAATGCGCATGTGATGTTGCGTTTTGCCGAAGGGGCCAAGGGTATGCTCTGGTGCAGCCAGGTGGCGCCGGGCAACGAAAACGGGTTGAAGCTGCGCGTCTATGGCGAAAAGGGCGGGCTCGAATGGGCGCAGGAGAACCCGAACTATCTGTGGTTTACGCCGTTCGGGCAAGAGAAGCGGCTGATCACCCGCAATGGTGCCGGTGCCGGGTCTGCGGCGGGACGCGTTTCGCGCATCCCGGCAGGACACCCCGAAGGGTATCTCGAAGCGTTCGCGACGATTTATACGGAGGCTGCGCGCGCCATTCACGCAAAGATGAGCGGCGCCAAGCTCGACAAGGCGGTGATCTATCCGACCGTTGATGACGGGGTGAAGGGCGTTGCCTTCGTGGAAGCCTGCGTTGCGTCCTCGAAACGGAACGGCGCCTGGGTCAAGCTCTGACAGGCGAAAAGCCCGGAGACGCGTTCTTCCGGGCTTTTCGGATTAGGAATCCGCGATCGCGGGTTACTTGCTCTTCATCTTGGCATCGACGCTGACCGGGCCGGGGCCGGCGGCGAAAATGTAGAGGAAGATGAAGCAGAACAGGATGGAGGCGACGCCGCCGTTCTGAGCCGGGTAGATGCCGCGCGGAAAATGGCCGATGAAATAGGCAAAGGCCATCAGGCCGGAGAGGATGAAAGCCGCATAACGGGTCTTGAAGCCGATCAGCACGCAGAAGCCGAGAACCAGTTCCAGCATGCCGGCAATCCAGGACAGCGAACCGATGGGCGGCACGCTCTGGGCTGCGGGGAAATGCAGGATCTTCTGTGTGCCGTAGCTGAAGAGAACAAGCGCGGAGACCGCACGAAGCAGGCTGAGGAAATAGGGCTGGGAGCGGTCGATGTTCTGGAGCATTGGCGTTTCCATTGGAGGATAAGGGGAATGCCTCATCGGTCGCCGGATGTTGCAATGCAACACAACTCGGTTGAAATCGTCGTGATCTGGCTGGAATGTCAGCGGAACATCGAGCCTAGCCGCAGAACGAGCTTGCGGTCGAAGAGGTTCGGCTTGTCGTACATCCAGGTCAATGCTTCGGCCGTAGACCAGGCTTTCTTGTAGGGGCGCACGGTGGTGAGTGCGTCGAACACATCGCAGACGGTGCAGATGCGCACGACGGTGCCGATCTGCTCGGCCTTCAGACCAAGCGGATAACCGCTGCCATCGAGCGCTTCGTGATGCAGGCGGCAGACGTCGAGAATGAGACTGGAGACGCCGCCGAGTTTTTTCATGTGGTGGTAGCCTATCTCGGGATGGCTGCGGATCATGCGTTTCTCAGCGGCATTCAACTCGCCCGGCTTGTTGAGAATGGCATTGGGGATCAACAGCTTGCCGAGATCGTGAAGGATGCCGGCGCGCCCGATCTCATCGACGAGGTCTTCGTCGAACTCCAGCAAGACGGCCATCTGGGCCATCAGGCCTGCTACGGAAACGGAATGGAGATAGGTTCCCTTGTCCTTGGTTTTCAGACGAGTGACCTGCATGAACAGATCGGGTGCCGCTTCGACCGCCCGGCGTGCAGAGGCGGCTGATTGCGTGATCTGGTCCATATCGAGCTTGCCGGACGCCATGCCTGCCAGGCCCTGGCGCATGGTCGTCATGGCATCCTGAAGCGCCTCGTCGGTCTCTGTCGCCGATGACTTGTCCATGGCAGCGAGTTTCGCGTAGCGAGGCGGCGCCCTTTCGAGCAGGGCGGTTACATCGATACGACTTTTCTGGCGGCTGACGATGATATCGACGGCAGATGAAAGCAGGATCGCTTTCAGATCCTCTTCGGAGTCGAGCATGAACCTGCGCCGGGAGAATTCACTGCTCGGGCATTCGACCGCTTCTATAAACAGGCCAGGCTGGACTAGATTTTTCGGTAAACGAAGTATCACGCCACTCAATTCCTCGAATCGTGAGGATATTTGGCGCTATGGACCGTGAAGAAATCACCTATTTGGGTGATGGAACCGCATTATTTTCTTTGGTTGTCGAAAAAATATGAAGCCGGCTTCACATCGACTACAGCGGACGCGTATTTTTTGCAGTCTGCGGTTTTTCTTCTCTGTCGAACTAAACTCTGGATAGCCGGCGACAGAGGCGTGAGATTTTGAACGGCTCCGCCACCATAGGTGATAGCGGAGCCGAATTCGTTCAGTGATGGGCGAGGTCGCGAACGGCCTTCACGTCAGCCGCCGAAACAGCCGGCGCCTTGTTGGTCCAGCCTTCACGCAGGAAGGTGGCAAGCGCTGCAATTTCCTCGTCCGACAGACGCTTGTCGTAACCCTGCATGCGCATCTTCATCGGACGGTCCGCCGTGGAGGGCAGTTCCGCACCGTGCAGGATGACACTGATCAGGCCCTTGGGCGACTTCGCCGTCACCAGCGAGTTGCCGTCGAGTTCCGGGAAGGTTTCGCCCGCACCCTTGCCGGTGACGAAGTGGCAGCCACCGCAATTGTCGAGATAGAGGCGGGGGCCGAGCGGCATGTCAGCCTTGGCGTCCGTCAGCATCTTTTCGGTTTCGGTGACGATGGGTGCGGCAGGGGTAGCTGACGCACTGTTTGCCGGCGCTGTCCCGATCTTCTTGAGGTAGGCGGCAATCGCCATGTTGTCCTCTTTGGTCAGATACTGGAGCGAGTCGCGCACGACGAGCATCATTTCGCCGGTTGCGGTCGAGTGCGCGTTGCGGGCCGTCGACAGGTAGGCTGCGGTCTGCTCAGTGGTCCATTTCTGCGGGCCGCTGTCGCGACCACGCAGGTCAGGGGCGGTATAACCGTCAATTTCACCACCGGTCAGGAAGACCTTCGACGTGTCGTCGATGCCATCCTGCGCCATGAACAGGTTGCGCGGGCTGTGGCAGGCGGCGCAATGGCCTGCGCCTTCAACCAGATACTTGCCGCGGTTGAACTGTTCGTCCTGTCCTGTCGTCGGTTTGAAGCCGGGCTCGTAGCTGGCGGCCAGCCAGTTCCAGGCGCGCAGACCGAAGCGCAGGTTGAACGGGAAGCCCAGCTTGGTCTCTTCGACCTTGTCGGAGACCGGTTCCACCTCATGCATGAAGTAGTCGTAGAGAGCGACGATGTCCTCCTCCGACATCTTGCGGTAGTTCTCGTAAGGCATGGCCGGATAGAGATGCGTGCCGTTCGGGGTCACGCCATCGTAAAGGGCGGCGCGAAAATCATCGAGCGACCAGTTGCCTATGCCGGTTTCCTTGTCGGGCGTGATGTTGGTGGTCCAGATCGTGCCCATCGGGCTCTGGATGGCACGACCGCCCGCGAAAGGCTTGCCGCCTTCGTTGGTATGGCAGGCCAGACAGTCGCCGGCGCGCATGACATATTCACCCTGGCCCTTGGCCGGCTTGAAATCTGCCGCAAGCTGGGTGACCGGGCCGGTGCGCTGCACCGGCACGAAGATGAAGGCGAGAAGGGCAACGAGACCCAGAACGACGAGGACGCCGAGAACGCGAACAAGCTTTTTCATGGCTTCTCTCCTCACACCAGCGGACGCGGATTGGGCAGGTAATCCTTGCGGATATGTTCTGCCGCCCAATAGGCGAGGCCGCCGACCATGCCGGTCGGGTTGTACTGGGTGTTCTGCGGGAAGGCGCTGGCGCCCATCACGAACACGTTGTGCTGGTCCCAGGCCTGCAGATAGCGGTTGATCGCCGAGGTTTTCGGATCGTCACCGGTCACCGCGCCACCCGTGTTGTGGGTGGTCTGGTACGGGCGCACGTCGAACATGGCGCCGTCCTTCTTGAAGCCGTCCTGCGCGATGTCGGGGTTCATCGACTTCACCAGCGGTTCCATCTTCGACTTCATGAACTGGATCATCTTGAGGTCGTTCGGCTGCCAGTTGAAGGTCATGCGCATCATGGCGCGGCCGCGCGGGTCCTTGTAGGTCGGGTCGAGGTCGAGATAGTTGCCGCGATAGGACATCAGCGAACCGTGTGCGCCGATGTTCATCGAATGGCCGTACCATTCGCCGATCGCCTTCTTCCAGCCGGCACCCCAGGAGGGCGTGCCTGCCGGCAGGCCCATCGAGCGGATCGGCTGGCCGTTGGTCTGGCCGGAACGCCAGTATGCGCCGCCGATGAAACCTTCCTTGGCAAAGTCGATATTGTCCATGCCGAAGTCATCGATGCACATGCCGTTGGCGCCGGTGCCGATGAACGGATTGAAGTTTTCGTCCTTGAAGAACAGCGTGTAACCGCCGGTCAACTGGTAGGAATAGTTACGGCCGACGACACCTTCATTGGTGTTGGGGTCGTAAGGCTTGCCGATGCCCGACAGGAGCATCAGGTGCACGTTGTGCAGCGAAAATGCCGTCAGGATGACGATATCGGCTGGCTGGAAGACTTCTTCCTGGGCCTTTTCGTCGTAATAGGTGACGCCGGTCGCGGTCTTGCCATCGGGGGCTAGCTCGACGCGCAACACGTCGGCATGGGTGCGGTATTCGAAATTCTTCTTGCGCTTGAGGGCGTCGATGATCGCCGTCTGCGGGGAAGACTTCGAATAGTTGTAGCAGCCGAAACGCTCGCAGAAGCCACAGTGGTTACACGGGCCCATCTGCATGTTGTATTCGTTGACATAGTCCTTGGAGGCAATGCCGCCCGGGCTCGGGAAGGGGTGGTAACCCATCGCCTTGGCCGCATCGCCGAATTTCTTGCCGTCCCATGTCGAATGCATCGGCGGCATCGGGTAATCGCGCGAACGCGGTGCCTCGAACGGATTGCCGCCTTCGACGATCTTGCCGTTGACGTTGCCGGCCTGACCGGAAATGCCGGCCACATATTCGAAGCGGTCGAAATGCGGCTCAAGCTCGGCATAGGACATCGGATAGTCCTGAATGGTCATGTCTTCAGGAATGATGTTGCCGAACTTTTCTTCCGTGTAGGAACGCAGGTGGTATTCCGACTGCATCGGACGCCAGTTGAGGCCGTTCCAGTGGGTGCCGGCGCCGCCGACGCCGATGCCGGGCAGGAAGGTGCCGAGGCTGCGGTAGGGCAAGGCGGTTTCGTTCTGGTCGCGGCGGATGGTCAGCGTGCCGTTGCGCGGCTTCTGCATCATGCCGAGGCGCACGCCGTATTTCAGCTCGTCGATCATGTTCGGGTACTGGAAATCCGGTACCGTTGCCTGATCGTGGCCGCGTTCGAGCGCGAGGATTTCCAGGCCCTCATTGGCCAGTTCCATGCCGAGGATGGCGCCGGTCCAGCCGAAACCGACGAGGACGACGTTTTTCTTCTTTTCAGTGCGTGCCATGGTCTCAGGCCCTCTCGCCGGAAATGGAAACGGGGCCGAGCGGGTACTTCACGTTGTGCTTGAGCACCCATTCCCTGTAGGAGCCGCGCGCGCCGGGGAAGCCGATATAGGTCCAGGCCTGCATGCCGTGATTGCCGCCATACATCGGATCGGCGAAATAGCCTTCCTTGGTGTTGCCGAGCAGGATGGTGAAGAACTCGCGCAGGTCCGGCCTGATCTTCATCTCGTCCTTCTGGAGCGAGGTGAGCGCCTTGTCCTGGGTTGCTGCGTCCAGTTCGGCGAAGATCTTGCCGTGGGTGACCTTGCACCATTCGTCGAAGACGGGGATGGCCTGCTGGTAGACTTCCAGCGGCGTCAGCGGGGTCTGCCAGCCGCGCAGCGGGCTTGCCGCCGCATCGTGCGGACCCTCCATGTACCAGTCTGCGGCGCGGCCGTAATCGCCGGCCAGCTGCATGTCGATGAAGACCGGGACGCGCGTTTCGATTGCACCGGGGCCTTCGCCTTCCGACGGGATCAGTCTTGCCACCGCTGCCATCACGAAAGCCCACTCACTGGGCTTGAGACAGATCGGTTTGTATTCAGTGAGCGCCACCGGCTCTGGCTTCTGTTCAGCTTTGGCGGGGACGGCAATGCCTGCAATGGCTGCGGTCGCCGCCGACGCTTTCAAAAAGCCTCGGCGGGACGGCAGTCCCGGAAGATCTCTCATGGTTCACTCCTTCATGGCTGAGGGGGACAGCCTTTGAAATTCAAGTGACGCGCTGTTGAGGAGAAGAGGGCGTCACTATGACACCTGCGCTCTATCGCCGCAGCTCTGGTGCTTCAAGGATCGAAAGGCTAAACTTTGCCTGATTTTTGCCGGATTTGAGAATGTTTTTCTATATATGAATAGCTATCGCTAAGATTGTGCCTCCATATGGTTGTGTTGAGGGAATTTTATCCATTTTATCAGGCTGTTTGGCTATTTATACGTGTGGTTTTTTTTGGTCTTTGACCGCTCAAGCCGTCCGGATCAGGCTGCCCTAGCGGCATTGGCATGTCGCTGCGCGTCACTGTTGCTTCTGCAAACAACCGGCACATCTGCTATTGAGGTTGCCACCATTGTGCCGGGCTTTGGTCGGGCGCGAACATCTTGAAGAGGACAGTTTGCTCATGACCGATCCGAAGCTCTTTGCAGCGCGTTTTCCCGGCGACTTTGTTTTCGGCGTTGCGACCGCCGCGTTCCAGATTGAAGGCGCGACGCGGGCGGATGGGCGTAAGCCTTCGATCTGGGATGCGTTTTCCAACATGCCGGGCCGTGTGTTCAACCGGGACAATGGGGATGTCGCCTGCGATCACTACAATCGGCTTGACGACGATCTGGACCTCATCAAGGACATGGGTGTCGATGCCTACCGCTTTTCGATCGCATGGCCGAGGATCATTCCGGAAGGGACCGGCCGGATCAACGAAAAGGGGCTGGATTTCTACGACCGGCTCGTCGACGGCTGCAAGGCGCGCGGCATCAAGACATACGCGACGCTTTATCATTGGGACCTGCCGCTTTCCCTGATGGGAGATGGAGGATGGACGGCGCGTTCGACGGCCTATGCATTCCAGCGCTACGCCAAGGTGGTGATGGCGCGACTTGGCGATCGGCTGGATTCGGTCGCTACATTCAATGAACCCTGGTGCTCGGTCTGGCTGTCGCATCTGCATGGCATCCATGCGCCGGGCGAGCGCAACATGGAAGCGGCGCTGGCCGCCATGCACACGACCAACCTCGCACATGGTCTGGCCGTGGAAGCCATTCGCCATGTGACGCCGAATGTGCCGATCGGGTTGGTGCTGAACGCCCATTCCGTCATTCCCGGTTCCGACAGCGCCGAAGACAAGGCCGCGGCAGAACGGGCCTTCGATTTCAACAACGGCGCTTTCTTCGGTCCAGTGTTCAAGGGTGAATATCCCGCATCGTTCCTCGATGCGCTCGGCGATCAGATGCCGAAAGTCGAGGCCGGCGATCTTGCGATCATCAGCCAGAAACTTGATTGGTGGGGGCTGAACTACTACACGCCGATGCGCGTTGCACACGATCCGGCCGAGGGGGCCGTCTATCCCGCCGCGCAAGGCGCGCCGGCTATCGGCGAAGGCGTGACGGATATCGGCTGGGAGATCTATGCGCCGGCGATGAAGTCGCTGGTCGAGGATCTATATCGCCGCTACGAGTTGCCCGACTGCTACGTCACCGAAAACGGCGCCGCCTATAATATGGAGCTGGAAAAGGGTGAGATCGACGATCAGCCTCGGCTCGACTATTACGTCGAACATCTTTCGGTCGTGGCGGACCTCATCTCGGATGGCTATCCGGTGAAGGGATATTTCGCCTGGAGTCTGATGGACAATTTCGAATGGGCGGAAGGCTACCGCATGCGGTTCGGCCTTGTTTACGTGAATTATGAGACGCAGGAGCGGACGGTCAAGAAGAGCGGAAAATGGTATCGCGAACTGGCGTCGCAATTTCCCGGCGGCAACCACAAGACAAGCTGACAAAAATCAGCTCCGGATAGCGCCTAGGAAGAGTTTTTTCCTTGTTCGCGTATAATTGAAATTCCATCCCTAGGAAATGGGATGTGTCCGGGGCATTGATCTGCCACCCGCAAGGCTGCTAGGCCTTTTTGAGAGAAAGCCGATCGAATGCTCCGGAAAGTCACCTGTCATCGAATGTGCCGCCTGGGGGCGTGATCGAGCGGCATTCTCGCCGTTAAAATGACCTGACTTAACTCGTGAGTTTCAAATGACCATCCAATATACCGCGACAGACGTCGCGCCGTCCGCCCAGGCGGGGGGAAAGCCGCAAGGGGCGCCTTCTGGTACTCCAATGGTTTCCTTCGAGGGCGTAACGAAGCGCTTCGGCGGTACGGGCGGCCAGCCCGCCTTCACAGCCCTTGGCGGAGTCGATTTCACCGTTGCCCACGGCGCAATCGCCGGCATCATCGGTCGCTCCGGCGCGGGCAAGTCGACACTTGTTCGCCTGGTCAACGGCCTGGAGAAGCCAACCTCCGGCAAGGTCATCGTGGACGGCACGGAAGTCGGCGGCCTGCCGGAATCGGGTCTGCGGGATCTGCGTCGCCAGATCGGCATGATCTTCCAGCACTTCAATCTTCTGTCGTCCCGCACCGCCTTTGACAACGTCGCCCTTCCGCTCGAAATTGCCGGTGTGGACGCAAAGACGATCAAGGCGAAGGTCGGGCCGCTGCTCGATCTCGTCGGTCTCGGCGACAAGGCCAGAAGCTATCCGTCGGAGCTTTCCGGCGGGCAGAAACAGCGTGTCGGCATTGCCCGCGCACTGGCGACCGATCCGAAACTGCTGCTTTCGGATGAGGCTACCTCGGCTCTCGACCCGGAAACGACGCAGTCCATTCTCCAACTCCTGAAGCGCATCAACGCCGAGCTCGGCCTTACCGTCCTGCTGATCACCCACGAGATGGAAGTGGTGAAGACGATCGCCACCGACGTCGCAGTGATCGACAAGGGGCTGATCGTCGAGTCCGGTCGGGTTTTCGACGTCTATGCCAGCCCGAAGCACGATACGACGCGAACGCTGCTCGCTTCGTCGCTCGCTTTGCCGGAATGGCTGCGGACTGCAATTAAGCCGACACCATCGGCAGGTGACCGGGCACTGGTGCGTCTGGTCTTTTTCGGGGAGACTGCCTTCCAGCCGCTGACGGGGCGTTTGGTTGCAGAGCTTGGTTCCGACGTCAACATTCTTGCGGGCGGCATCGAGGAGATCGGCGGCAAGCCGTTCGGTTCGCTGGTCGTTTCCTATTCCGCAGAGCCTGCCGTTCTCGAGCGGGCAAATCGCTTCTATGCCGAAACCGGCCTGACGACGGAGGTGCTCGGCTATGTCGCCTGAAATGCTC
Source organism: Hyphomicrobiales bacterium (assembly GCA_900466875.1). Classification (GTDB taxonomy): domain Bacteria; phylum Pseudomonadota; class Alphaproteobacteria; order Rhizobiales; family Rhizobiaceae; genus Neorhizobium. The sequence continues at coordinate 76,486 of UBNQ01000025.1, forward strand.
TTCAACCTGCTTTTGAAATCACTCGGCCAGACGGCGCAGATGGTTGCCGCAGCCGGTATCATCGGTTCCCTGATCGGCCTGCCTATCGGTATTTTCCTCGCCACCAGCGGCAAGGGCGAACTGTTTCCGGCTCCTACGATCAACCGTATCGTCGGACTGATCATCAACGCGGCGCGCTCCACACCGTTTATCATTCTCGTCGTGGCGATCATTCCGTTTACGCGTCTGATTACGGGAACGTCGATCGGGACTTATGCGGCCATCGTGCCGCTGACGATTGCGACCATTCCCTTTTTTGCGCGTCTGGTCGAGGCGGCCATCCGCGAAATCGACAAGGGGCTGATCGAGGCTGCCCGTGCGATGGGCGCAACCCCGACACAGATTGTCTTCAAGGTATTGCTCGCTGAAGCCCGGCCTTCGCTGATGGCGGCGCTCACCATGACCTTGGTCAGCCTGATCGGTTATTCGGCAATGGTCGGTGCCGTTGGTGGCGGTGGTCTTGGCGACCTTGGCATCCGCTACGGTTACCAGCGTTTCATGCCGGAAATGATGCTCGCAGTCGTCGTGGTGCTGATCGTGCTGGTTCAGCTCGTCCAGAGCGCGGGCGACGGGCTGGCCCGCCGTTTCGATAAACGTAACCGCAAGAACTGAACGTTTCAGAGGGGTAAGGATAATGAAGACACTGATTGTTGCTGCTGCGCTGGCTGCTCTCTTCTCCACCGGTGCGGCTTTTGCCGAAACCAAGAAGGTTGGCGTGACGCCAGGCCCTCACGCGCAGATCGTGGAGAAGGTGAAGGAAGTCGCAGCCAAGAAGGGGCTCGATCTCGATGTCGTCGAATTCTCCGATTACGTCGTGCCGAACCAGGCGCTCTCGGATGGCGATATCGACATCAACTCCTTCCAGCACCAGCCCTATCTCGACAATCAGGTGAAGGAACGCAGCCTCGATCTCGTCAGCGTGGCGAAGTCGGTGAACTTTCCGATGGCCGGCTACTCCAAGAAGATCAAGGCTCTGTCCGAGCTGAAGGACGGCGCATCGGTCGCCATCCCGAATGACCCGAGCAATGGCGCGCGTGCGCTTCTGCTGCTGGCCGACCAGAAGCTGATCACACTGAAGGACGGTATCGGCGTGAAGGCCTCGGTTGCCGATGTTACCGAAAACCCGAAGAAGCTCACGATCGTCGAACTCGACGCTGCCCAGCTGCCGCGCTCGCTCGATGATGTCGATCTTGCCGCCATCACCACCAACTACGCGCTTGCCGCCGGCTTGAACCCGAAGACGGACGGCCTATTCCAGGAAAGCACCAAGGCACCTTACGTCGGCGTCATCGCCGTTCGCGCCAAGGACAAGGATGCCGACTGGGTGAAGACCTTCGTCGAGAGCTATCACAGCGCGGAAGTGTCCGCCTTCATCGAAGAAAAGTTCAAGGGCGCGATCACGCCGACCTGGTAAGCGCCAAAGAAATTGCGTTCGCGGCCACCTCCCAAGATACGAGGCCGGGAACGCCATAAACCCAATAAAATCGTGAGGAAACATCCAATGAAGAAGCTCGTACTCGCTGCCGCATTTGCGCTTGCCGCTGCAAGCTCGGCACTTGCCGAAGACATCAAGGTCGGCGTCACGCCGGGTGAACACGCCACCATCATGGAAAAGGTTGCCGCGGTCGCCAAGACCAAGGGCCTCAACATCGATATCATCGAGTTCTCCGACTATGTCGTGCCGAACCAGGCGCTGAACGATGGCGACATCCAGGCCAACTCGTTCCAGCATCAGCCCTATCTCGACAACCAGATCGCCGACCGCAAGTTCGATCTCGTCGCCGTCGGCAAGACCATCACCACTCCGATGGGCGTCTATTCCAAGAAGGTAAAGAGCCTCGACGAGCTGAAGGACGGCGATACCGTCGCCATTCCGAACGACCCGACCAATGGCGGCCGTGCCCTGCTGGTTCTGGCTTCCAAGGGCCTGATCAAGTTCAAGGACGATGCCGGCATCAAGGTCACGCCTTCCGACATCATCGAAAACCCGAAGAAGATCGAATTCTCGGAACTCGATGCCGCACAGCTGCCGCGCTCGCTCGATGACGTAGACGCCGCCGTCATCAACACCAACTACGCCATGGAAGCCGGCCTGAACCCGAAGAAGGATGCAATCGCCATCGAAGGCGACAAGTCTCCTTACGCCAACATCATCGTCGTCCGCTCCGCAGACAAGGATGCGCCCTGGGCCAAGACGCTGGTCGAAGCCTATCACGACGAGAGCATCCGCAAGTTCATCAACGATGAATACAAGGGCGCTCTGATCCCGTCCTGGTAATCCGAGCACAAGAAAAATATCAATCTATTACAGCCCCTTACGCGAGAGATTGCGTAAGGGGCTGTGATCTTTTGTGGGGTATTTCACTACAATCTTAACTGTATTTGAAGGAATGTCCGCGATAAACTTATGGTTTAGAGAGGGGTTCTATGGGGCTGTTACCATTCCGTTTCCGACGCCCCATGAATGTTGGGCGAAAGTCCGCCGTGACCTCCATGCTCGGCGCCTTTGCTATCGTCGTTTTTCTCGTCACGGTTTTCATTCTGACCGCCGTCAACCGGATCGCCGATCATACCAACAACCTCGATGAACAGCGCTCGCGTGCGACCACCAGCGGCGCGGTCAGGACTTTTCAGGAACAGCTTCAGGCGACGCTGAACGATTACGCTGCCTGGGACGATGCGGCCAACTTCGTTTATGCGCCCGATGGCCAGGACTGGATCGTCAGCAATTTCGGCGACATGACCGTCAACAGCGATCTTTTCGATGTCGCGATCCTGCTGGATTCCCATCGCAATGTGCTGATGGCCTATCAGGACGGGCATCCGGCGCCTTGGGCCCCTGGCGATTATTTCGATGCGTCTTTGTGGACATTGTTCGACAAGGCGAAATCGGCCGGTCCCGAAAGCCTTCCAGAGGCGACGGGTTTTACCGCCACGAACAAGGGTATTTCTGCAACCGGCGTTGCCTTGATCCGCGATAAGTCGGGTGAGATCAACGTGCCGCCGGAAGACCGGCGTTATCTCGTTTTTGCCCGTCATCTCGATGACGACAAGGTGACGGCGCTCGCCGACACCTACCTGATAGGCGGTCTGCACTTCGTCGGCGTCGGCGAGGATCTGCCCAATGCGGTCGAAGTCCGCAATGTCCATGGTCGGCTTCTGGCAAAGCTTGGCTGGACGCCGCGCAAACCGGGCGACGTCAGCTATATTCAGGTCCGGCCGCTCGTCTACAGTGCCGTTGCCATGGTCGGGCTCTTCTTCCTGCTTCTGCTGGTCGCGGGAACGAACACTCTCAATCGTCTCAAGGCCGACGAGGCCGCAGCACGCCGCCTGGCGATGACAGACAAGCTGAGCGGCCTGATGAACCGCTCGGGATTTTTTGTGGCGCTGGATGAGATGGTGGAGGAGGGCGTGCGCAGCGGACAGAGCGTGACGCTGCTCTATCTCGATCTCGACGGCTTCAAGGAAGTCAACGACGCCTATGGCCATGGAACCGGCGATACGCTGATCCGCGCCGTGGCGGCAGGCTTGAGGATATTGGTGGGCGAAGGGGTGGTGCTTGCCCGCGTCGGAGGAGACGAGTTTGCCATTGCCGTTCTTTCCGAGAAACCGGGCGCGGAAACCAGGATGTTGTGCGAGCGGATACTCGGGTTTTTCGAGGAGCCTTTCACCATCGGAGAACGGGTTGCCGTGATCGGCACGAGCATCGGCATTGCGGTATCGCCGCGCGGGGCGGTCAATGGCGGAGAGCTGGTCCGGCGTGCGGACATGGCCATGTATCGGGCCAAGGACAGCGGGCGTAGCCGCTACGACTATTACACGCTGGATATGGATGCCGAGCGGGAGGAACGCCACAGGCTCGAGATCGACCTCAGGATTGCGATCGAGCGCCGCGAACTGACCGTGGTCTATCAACCGGTGGTCTCGGCCCAGGATGGGCGGATCGTCGGGGTGGAAGCGCTTGCCCGCTGGAACCGCACGGGTTTCGGTTCGGTCTCGCCGGATGTCTTCATCCCGATCGCGGAAACGTCAGGCCTGATCGATCAGCTCGGTCTTTTCGTGCTGCACCGCGCATGCGAGACAGTGAAACGCTGGCCGGGCCTCAAGCTTTCGGTCAACGTATCTCCCGGACAGTTCCGCGATCCTGCCTTTCCGCAGAATGTCGCATCCGTATTGCGGCGAACCGAAGCCAGCCCGGTCGACATCACGCTGGAGATGACCGAGGGCTATTTCATCCAGAATGCCGACCGCGCCAAGACGTCTCTGGCGGAGTTGCGGCGCCTGGGCGTGCATATCGCGCTCGACGATTTCGGTGCCGGTTTCTCCAGTGTCGGATATCTGCGCCAGTTCGGCTTCGACCGGATGAAGATCGACAAGTCGCTGATCCACGCGCTCGATCACGAGCGAAACGCGATCGACCTTCTGCATGCGACCGTAGCGCTTGCGCGTTCGCTGGATATCCCGGTCACGGCCGAAGGCGTGGAGACGGACGCCCAGGCCTTGCAGCTTCGGCTTACCGGCTGCGACCAGCTACAGGGCTATCTGTTCGGCCAGCCGATGACAGCCGACAATATCGACGGCCTTTTTCAGCGCGACGAACGCCGGGCAATCTTTTCGCTGGCGTAAGGCGCCGAATAACTCAACTGCCGATGTGCTTGACGCCGCGCTTCCTGGCGAGCGCGATCTGGAGCTGCCGCTGGCGGTAGCGCAGGCGATCCGCCTCGCTGCGCGTGTCGTAGCAATGCGAGCAGGAGACGCCTTCCTCGTATTTGGGCGAGGTGATCTCTTCGGCGGTGATCGGATTGCGGCAGGCGTGGCAAAGCTTGTGATTGCCTTCCTTCAGGCCATGCTCGACCGACACGCGCTCGTCGAAGACGAAGCAGGCACCTTCCCACAGGCTTTCTTCCGCCGGCACTTCCTCGAGATATTTGAGGATGCCGCCCTTGAGGTGGTAGACTTCTTCGAAGCCCTCTTCCTTCATGAAGGCGGTCGCCTTTTCGCAGCGGATGCCGCCGGTGCAATACATGGCGATCTTCGGCTTGTTGTGCAGGCCGGTATTGTTGCGCACCCAGTCGGGAAATTCGCGGAACGTCTTCGTGTTCGGGTCGACCGCGCCCTTGAAGATGCCGATCGCCGTCTCGTAATCGTTGCGCGTGTCGATCAGGATCGTTTCAGGATCGGAGATCAGCGCGTTCCAGTCCTTCGGATCGACATAGGTGCCGACGATCGTGTTGGGATCGATATCCTCGACGCCCATGGTGACGATCTCTTTTTTTGGGCGAACCTTCATGCGCAGGAAGGGCATCTTCGATGCACGGCTTTCTTTGTGCTCCAGTCTGGAAAATTCCGGCTGGGCGCGCAGATGGGCAAGCAGGCGGGCAATCGCATCATCGGTGCCGGCGACAGTACCGTTGATGCCCTCACGGGCGATCAGCAGCGTTCCCTTGATGCCGTTTTCATCGCAGAAGGCCTGCAGCGGTTCGCGGAAATCCTCGAAACGTTCGAAACGGGCAAAGTGATAGAGTGCCGCAACGAGGAAGCCCCTGGTTTCCGCATCGGCTGCTGGGGACCGCGATGTGATCTGATTGTCTGTCATGGGGCTCAAATACAGCGCTATCGCGTGCCGTGCAACGCGGATTCTTTACTCGGCCTTTCGGGTCGCTTTCGCGGCTTTCGGTGCCTTGCGGGTTCCGGCCGTTGCCGCTCTTTCCCACAGAAGCACGATCAGCGCAGCTTCTTCTTCGGGCGTTTCCGCCAGCAGCGCATGCGCCTTTTCCAGTGCGTCGTGCCGCAGAACCTGCTGGCGATTGATGATCGCGGCAAGCAGGCGGGCGAGCGTATCACCATTGCCGAACAGGCCGGGCTCCTTGTCGGCCAACTCGGTCAGCACCGAGAGATCGTGCTCATGGCCCAGAAAGTCCACGAGCGCCTTGCATTCGCCTTGCTTCGCCAGCATCGCGGAGGGCCAGATTTCGCGCAGGAGCGAGAGGTGCATCCAATAGGCCTGCCCGCTTTTGCGCAGTTCGTGATAGCTTTCTCCGCCGCCGTGCGTCTCACATTCGGCGAGTGCCGAATGGGCTTTCATCAGCTGCTTTCTCCATGCCTTGCCGAGATGTTTTGCCGTTTTGCGCGGGTTATCGGAAAGCTTGAGGGTGTCGAGTGCGCCGATCGCTTCACGACAGTCCTCGATGGCGGTTGCCATCTTGGCGGGCAGATCGTGCTCTTCGGCGGCAATGTGATCCCGGCGGGCCGTCAGCGTCGTTCGTGCCACATCGAGCGCCGTCTTTTCTGCGGGTGAGGCTGCGAAATCGGCCAGATAGGTTGCGGTCTCGACGAGTGCTGTAGCGTCCCGTACCGATGAGAGCTGCCGGGCGATATCGCGTATCCGCGCGTTCTCGGCTCTGCGGAAATCCGGAGCATCGGGCTGGATGAGCCGGTAAAGGGAGCGAACCCGCTTGAAGCGCTTGCGGGCGTCGTGGATGGCTTCGTGCGGACCGTCAGGCTGATCCTGCAGATAGCCGATCGCCTTCGACAGCTGTTGCCGGGCGACGGAACAGAATTCGGCAGTGAACGGCTCAGACGGCCGTAAACGGTAGGCCATGTACCAGTTCCTCGCTCAGGTCCTCGATCGCCATGTTGACGTTCGAGTAACGCCTATCCCCGGTGATCTCCTTGCCGATCCAGGCGGGGAGGGCAGGCTGCTCCTTCTCGCTGGCGATCTCGACCTCTGCCACGACCAAACCGGTATAGGCGCCGGCATAAACGTCGACTTCCCAGGTATAGCCTTCATAAGGAACGAGATATCGGGTCTTTTCAAGCACGACCCCGAGTGCCTGCTCAGACATTTCCCGCGCATCTTCCAGCGGAATGTCGTATTCGAACTCGTCTCGCGCAAAGAGGTCGCGTCCGATCTTGATCGTCAGCCTTGCATTCCTGCCGTCCATGATCCGAACGCGTACCGAGCGATCCTTGCCGGAGGCGATATAGGCCTGCAGAAAGCTGGAGGATGAGGAGACGCCCGAGCGCCAGCCATCCGTCCTGACCAGGTACTTCCGCTCGATTTCCTTCGCCATGTTATCTACACCCGTCTTGGAACATCGAAGGCAACCTAGTGCAAACATGACGATTGGAAAATGCGTTCTGTCGCACCGCCCGGTTTTTTCTCGACAATTACGGTGCCGGCGGTTATTTCCGGGCTCATATTTCAATTGCTTTAGGGAGAACGTGCATGGCTAGCAAAACCGAGAAAGTCCTTTCCATCCTCAAGCTGCAGCCGGTCGTGCCCGTGCTGATCGTGGACGACGCGAAATCGGCGGTTGGTCTGGCCAAAGCGCTTGTCGCCGGTGGACTGCGCGCCATCGAAATCACGCTTCGCACGCCGGCAGCACTCGATGCCATCAAGGCGGTTGCTGCTGAAGTCGAAGGCGCCAATGTCGGGGCCGGCACCATCCTGAACTCGAAGGATTACGAAGCTGCCGTCAAGGCCGGCTCCACCTTCATCGTTTCGCCGGGCGTAGCACCGGGCGTTCTTGCCGCCGCCAAGGATTCTGCGGTTCCGCTTCTGCCGGGCACGGCGACGCCGAGCGAAGTCATGACGCTGCGCGAAGCCGGTTATGACGTGATGAAGTTCTTCCCCGCCGAGCAGGCCGGTGGCGCTGCGATGCTGAAGGCATGGTCCTCTCCGCTCGCCGGCACGTTCTTCTGCCCGACCGGTGGTATTTCGCTGAAGAATGCCAAGGACTATCTGTCGCTGCCGAACGTCGTCTGCGTCGGCGGCTCGTGGGTCGCGCCGAAGGAACTGGTTGCCGCAGGCGACTGGGCCGGCATCACCAAGCTCGCTTCGGAAGCCTTTGCTCTGAAGGCCTGAGGCAATGTGCCGGGGTGAAATCCTCGAGACTTGCTGACAATTTCGTTATCGATGACGCGGGAAAATTGTTTTCCCGCGTTTTCGTTCCTATCTCCCACTCGAAATTCAACCGATAGGAGATATCGATGTTCGACGCGAAAAAGCTTCTCGACCAGTTTCTCGGGTCACAGGTTCCTGGGCGTTCGGGAAGCGGTAAATCCGGATCCGCCTCAGGGTGGGCGGGGCAGGTCACGGACATCGCCAAAAACAATCCACTGAAGACGGCAGGCATTGCAGCCGCCATTCTCGGAACCAAGACCGGGCGCAAGTTCGCCGGAAACGCCGCCACGATCGGCGGTATCGCCGCGGTGGCGGGCCTGGGTTATCTCGCGTACAAGAACTACAAGTCGGGACAATCGCCGCAGACGGCGCCGCAGCCGCAGCCGACTGCAGCCCAGCCGATCGCGCTGCCGCCGCCGGATTCGGCCTTCAGCCTGGAATCTCCCCAGCTTTCCAACGATTTTGCTCTCACCCTGGTCAGGGCGATGATCGCCGCCGCCAAGGCGGACGGCCATATCGACCAGAGCGAGCGTGCCAATATCATGGAGAAGATCCATGCTGTCGATCTGGGCGCGGAAGCCGAAGCGTTCATTGCCGAGGAGCTGGCGAACCCGGTCGATATCGACGATCTTGTTGCTGCCGCACGGACCGAAGAGCAGAAGGTCGAACTCTATACCGCAACACGCCTGACGATCGATCCGGACACGCGGGCGGAACGCGGTTATCTCGATATGCTGGCCGGCCGTCTCAACCTGCCAGACGCATTGATCGACCATATCGACGCGACGGTTTCATCGGCCAAGGTTGCCTCTTCTTCGGTGTAAGGCGCAGGAGGAGAGCTCGTCTCGGTTGTAATTTCTTGGAACAATTGTCGCTCCCAGTGCTTTTGTCGGCATTGATAAGGAGCAGGACAATGATGGAAACCGAAAAGATTTCGACTGATATCTGGCTGAAAGTGATGTGTTCGCTGATGATCAACGCCGTGCTCTTCGGCGTTGGCGTCATCACCGTGCTGTCCGTGCCGGCGCTTGCAGATCTGGCGAAATATCTGATCCCTGCGGTGATCGTGGTGAGCTTCATGGTCACCCCGCTGCTTTGCGGGTTTGTCGCGCGCCGTATGCGGATTAGGAACTGGAGCGCCGAACAGTGGCGCCAGGGCGACCTGATCTCGGGATAATTGCGATTTGAGAAAACAAATATCCGAACGAAACAGGGGCCGGCGCAATCCGGCCCTTGTTTCGTTCAGCTGTCGGCACCGCCGATACGGCGCCGGAACAATCCCTCAATCCTCTTCCAGAGGCCTTCAGGTTCCTGTGAGCCGATCATCAGTCGGCCTTGGCGGGTGATCGATATAACCGCGCCCGTCGACCATTCGCCGCCAAGGTCTATGTTTACGAGATTATTGCGTGCCGCATCCTGGAAGAAGGCTTCTTCTTCAATGCGCTCATATTCGTCTTCAGGCAGACAGAGGCGTCCCGAGTGGTCGGCAATATTGCCAAGCAGGCTCAGAAGGCGGGGATCTGTCGGAGGTTTTTGCGGCAGGTTTACGGGCATCTTCGGCACCCCAGGGTCTTGGCGCCATCTAATTCCATATTTGAGAAACAACAATATCTTCGGCGGGCCAAAATATTGATGATGATAAATAGGAGATGAGGCGTTTGACGCCCGGCCTTCCCGATACGGGGCAGCATTGCCTTTGTGATTTCCCTGACTTAATCGTCACATATCGACATAAGGCGGTCACCATGCGCGATCTGAAGACCTACAAAGTTGCAGCTCCCCAGCCGGTCACGTTGGCCGGCCGGTTCGTTACTCTCGAACCTTATGATCGCGATGCTCATCTGCAGGCACTTTGGGATGCTCTGGGCGGTGAGGGGATCAACGATCTGATCCGGTATTTTCCCAACGAGGACTACGCCACTGCCGCCGAGTTCGGTGCATGGCTTGAGAGCGCTCAGGCCAACCTCAGCTTCATCACGCTCGTCGCGCGGGAAAACGCTACCGGCAAGATCGTCGGCATGGCGAGCTATATGCGGCCCGATCCCAGGAATGGGGTCGTCGAGGTTGGTTCGGTGGCGCATGGGGAGGCGATGAAGCGTTCGCCGATGGCGACGGAACTGCATTACCTGATGGCCAAGCATGTTTTCGATGATCTCGACTATCGTCGCTACGAATGGAAGTGCCACAACGAAAACGAGCCGAGCAAAAAAACGGCCATCCGTTACGGCTTCACATTCGAAGGCGTTTTTCGCCAGCATGTCATCTCCCGCGGCGCAAATCGCGATACGGCCTGGTTCTCGATGATCGACAGCGAATGGCCTGTCATCAAAGCGGGGTTCGAAGCCTGGCTTTCGCCGGAAAATTTCGATGCCGACGGCAGCCAGAAGCGCAGGCTGGAGGATATTCGCGCCAAGATCGCCAGCGCCTGAGAGGAAAAGCATGAAGCCGGAGACAAGATCGCAGGTGATTGCCGCGGCGCTGATCATGATCGGCGCTATCGTCGTCATCTATTTCCTGCCGTCGCTGGTGCTGTGGATCGGCCAGTATTCGCCGGCGCTGGCCTTTGTCGTCGGCGCGGTGCTGCTCTTGGGTTTCTTCTGGATCTTCTGGCTGAGGGCGCGGTACCAGCGCCGGCGTTAACATCTAAAGCGCATCACGATCCTTCGGATTCGCTGATCGCGCTTTAGCTCCTTATTTCACGCATGTCGTTACCGCAAAACCGCTACACACTTTTGCGCAACATGCTCTACGCCTGCAGGGATGCACCGAGCAGCGACAATCCGACCAGCAGAACGAACAGTGCACCGCAGATCTCGATCGCATGGCCGACGCGGCGGCCCGTCTTCGAACCGGGCCCCGCAATCTTCAGGGCAATATCCTTGGCGCCGACCGCCAGCGATGCGAGGATGGTGACGGTAATGGCTGTGCCCAGCGACATGGCGAGCACGGACAGGATGCCGCCGAGATAAAGGCTGTTCAGCAGCGAAAAGCTCATGACCAGGATCGCGCCGGAGCAGGGGCGCAAGCCGACTGCGATGATCGCCGACCATGCTTCCCTGAGGCTGAAATCCTTGCCGTCCAGCATTTTGGGATCGGGCATGTGGCTGACACCGCAGGCGTCGCAATAATCGCCGTCGCCTTGATAGTCGTGGTCGTCGATCTCGACGGCCTTGAAGTTGAAGCCCGTCGAGCTGCGGCTTGCGGCAGCACCATCGAACAGCATGGCCGTTGCCGGTGCGGGTTCGGAGACCCGCACGACCCGCATTTTCAGGGAACGGAGCTTCTTCACCAGCAGCCACGCGCCGAAAAGGGCGACCATGGCAAAACTTGCGACTTCCATCACCCAGGTGGCCTTGGTCATGGTAATGCCCGAGCCGCGCAGGACGACGAAAGCCGCGCCGACGACAAGGATCGCGACCAGACCCTGGAGAAGCGCCGAGATGAAGGAGATGGCGACGCCGCGGCGCAGCTCCACCTCATTGGCGATCATGTAGGAAGAGATCACCGCCTTGCCGTGGCCGGGGCCCGCGGCGTGGAAAATGCCGTAAGCGAAAGACAGGCCGATGAGGCCGGTCAATGCGTAAGGGTCTTCCCGCATCGCTTTCAGCGCACCGGTCAGGGCGCGGTAGAAGGACTGCTGGTAATAATTGATCCAGCTGAGATAGGGAGCGAAGGGTCCGCCGACGGAAAAGGATGGTTCTGCCGAACCGACGCCCAGAGGCGACTGGGCATGGGCGACGCCAGCAAGGTAGAGGCCGACAAAGGTCGCCACGGCGAAGGCCGCCGTCCGGGTTTGCCTCGACGATTTCAGCATGTCATCTCCAGACGGGTCGCAAACATTTTCGACATGTCGGTTCCGGTCGGATCGTTGAAAAACGCGTCGGTCAGGGAAGAGCTGTTCTGCGAGAGCACTTCGTCCGGGTCGGGGCGCACGACCTTCTGCTGGCACTTGGCGAAGGCGGTACCTTCGGCAACAAGATCCTTGTCGGTCGGGAAGTCGATCGCGGTATACATGGTCGGGTCGTAGATGCCGAATGTCAGCCTGCCCTTGAGTGGCATGGGCTTGTCGGGCTTGACGGCGAAAAACACCAGGATCTGCCCATCCTTGAAGGTGACATGGATCGCATCCGGCTTCTGCACGCCGACCGTTGCGCCATTCACCGTCAGCGTGGTGAAATAGCTGTAGTCGCCAAGCGAGGTGCGCATGGTCTCGCCGAGTTCGGCAAGTTCGCTCTCATCCAGCTTCAGGTCTGTATTCTTGTCGAAATCCAGCAGTACGCTGGAGGAAAAGACCTCGTCGAAGCGCCAGACGTTGCGCAGTTCCTGCACGTTGCCATCCGCGCCGCCGATCACCTCCAGCCGCGATTCCACGAAAATGTGGGGATGGGCCGACGCCGCATGAGGCAGCACGCAGGCTATCAGGGCAGTCATGATCGCAAGTCTGTTTCGCATTCGGTCCGGTGCCCTGTGTTCGTCCCGCCTGATCCGGCCAGCCTGCTGTGCCGTTCAAATGGGACGGAATTTCGACTCAAGCGTTACACAATAACTGTGTCATCTATTGCGTCATCGCGCCTGACGGAACCAGTTGGCGAGAAAATCGACGAAGCTTCTGACCTTGGCCGGAAGATAACGGCGATGCGGGTAGACGGCATAAATGCCGCGGTCCTTGATGATGTAATCGTCAAAAAGGGTGACAAGTTCACCAGACTGGATCGAGGGATTGGCGATGAAATCTGGGATGATCGCGACGCCAAGGCCTGCGCGCGCTGCGCGCAACGTGGCCTGCGGGCTGTTGACCTCGATCGGGCCCGACACGCCGACCGATATCGTCGAGCCATCCTTTTCGACGAAACGGATATTGTTGTGCCCGCGCGTATTGGTGTCGACGATGAAGGGGACACCGCTCAACTGCTGCGGATGGTCCAGCGGGCCGTATTGCGCGACGATATCCGCAGTGGCGACGGCATGGACGCGGAAATCGTTCAGCTTCTTGGCGATCATGCCAGAATCTTCGAGCCGGGTTATGCGGATCGCCAGGTCAAAATTCTCCTCGATCAGGTCGACGAATCGGTCGTCCGCGACGATTTCCAGCTGCACGTCGGGATGCGCCTTGGCGAAATCGATCAGCGACTGGCCGACATCGGCGTCGATGAAGGTGCGCGGCACGGAGACGCGCAGTCGACCCTTGAGGTCCGCGTTGCCCTCGCGCACCAGATCGGCAAGGTTGTCGATCTCCTTCAATATGTCCGAGGCGCTGCGGTAATAGGTGTGGCCCGCCTCGGTGAGCGAGAACTGCCGCGTCGTGCGGTTCAAAAGCAACGCGCCGAGATCATCCTCCAGCTCTCGGACATATTTGGAGAGCAGCGCCTTGGAGCGACCGGTTCGCCGCGCGGCCGCGGAAAAGCCCTCGGCTTCGACCACGTCGATGAAGGCGCGCATGCGGGTAAGAGTGTCCAAACAAATGTCTCCTGAAAACTGAACGAAATCGTCCATGTTGTTCGCTGTTTATGGACCAATGCAAAAAATCGGTCGAGCGTAAAAAATCTCTTGATTATGACGACGAATATTCTTATTTCCCGCTTTGCCCAAAGTCGCACGTGCCCATGGGTGTCCGCCGACCCTCGAATTGAGATTTATCTCTAAGGTGAGGTCATCGGTAAGGTACCTGGAACTAACCCCTCCAGTCGCTATTCCGGCCAACCGGGAAATGCGAGGACATCTGAAGCAACGACGGTGCGGGCCTTTCTAGTCTCTGCAGGCTTTCCATCAGTCTGCAATTCTGAAGAGGCACACCATCATTGCCGAAAGTGCGGTAGGGAAAACCCTCCAATCCAAGGCAGACAAAGCCGGATCAAAGCTCGTGGCAGGGCGTTGGTCTACATATCGCGCGGTAAAGCGTGCTCACGGTACCAGTGTCTCCAACTACTGGGCCGAGCGCATTCTTATCCGTCCTTTGTCCTCCGGTCCGCAGCCGGAGCTTTGAGATTTCGAAGGGACTGACCCATGACGACTGCTCGCATCCTCGACTTCATCAAGACCCGACGCCCGGAAGGCCCGTGCCTCGTTGTCGATCTCGATGTCGTTCGCGACAATTTCCACGCGTTCCGTCATGCGCTGCCGGACAGCTCCATCTACTATGCGGTCAAGGCAAACCCGGAACCGGCAATCCTCAAGCTGCTCGCCTCTCTCGGCTCGAGCTTCGATTGCGCTTCTGTCGCCGAAATCCAGATGGCTCTCGATGCCGGCGCAACCGCCGACCGCATCTCCTTCGGCAACACGATCAAGAAGGAACGCGATATCGCCCGTGCGCATGCACTCGGCGTCGGTCTCTTTGCCGTCGACAGCCATGAGGAAGTCGAAAAGATCGCCCGTGCCGCTCCTGGCGCCCGTGTATTCTGCCGCGTCCTGACGGATGGCGAAGGCGCCGAATGGCCGCTGTCGCGCAAGTTCGGCTGCGTGCCGCAGATGGCCGTCGATGTTCTCGTCTACGCTCACCAGCTGGGCCTGGAAAGCTACGGCGTGTCCTTCCATGTCGGTTCGCAGATGACCAAGGTCGATGCCTGGGATTCGGCTCTTGCCGACGCCAAGCGCGTCTTCGCATCGCTGGCCAAGCAGGGCATCGTCCTGCAGATGGTCAACATGGGCGGTGGCTTCCCGACCAAGTATCTGCGCGACATCCCGAAGGCCGAGGAATACGGCCAGGCGATCTCCTACTCGCTGCGCAAGCACTTCGGCAACAACCTGCCGAAGACGATCATCGAGCCGGGTCGCGGCATGGTCGGCAATGCTGGTGTCATCAAGGCGGAAGTCGTGCTCGTTTCGCGCAAGTCGGACAATGACAACCACCGCTGGGTCTTCCTCGACATCGGCAAGTTCGGCGGTCTCGCCGAAACCATGGACGAGGCTATCCGTTACCCGATCCGCACCGAGCGCGACGGCGACGAGATGGAGCCCTGCGTGCTGGCCGGCCCGACCTGCGATTCGGCCGACGTGATGTATGAGAAGAACATGTATCCGCTGCCGATCTCTCTTTCGATCGGCGACGATGTTCTGATCGAAGGCACCGGCGCCTACACGACGACCTATTCGGCCGTCGCCTTCAACGGCTTCGAGCCGCTCAAGGCATACGTCATCTGATTGACGTCATCTAAGGCAGTTTCTGCCCATAGTTCGCGGTTCCCGAACCTCCAGCCGGGGGCCGCAAATCCACAACGAACCCTCGATACCGTCTGAAACGGTTTTAAGTGCGGGAGGCCCAAGGATGGCCACTGTTCTTGATTCTGTCCGCGCGTTCTTCGCGCCGAGCCAAACCTACACGATCGATACGGAAACTCCGGCCGATGTCGTTGCACGCGAAAGCCTGCTCGATCGTGCCATGGGCGCCGATCGCCGCACAAAATCTTCGGAGAAAATCCGCCGCAACCGTCTGCCGGCGGAAGGACTTGCACTGGTCGCTCGTGATGGTGATGGCCACGTGATCGGAACTGTTCGGCTATGGAATATCGAGGCCGGTATTTCGCCGGAGGGCAATCCGATCGAGGCGCTGCTGCTCGGCCCGCTCGCGGTCTCTGCCGATCATGAGGGCAAGGGGATTGGCGGTGCGTTGATGCGTGCTGCGATCGCGGAAGCCCATCACCGCGGGCATGGCGCGATCATGCTGGTCGGCGATGCCTCCTACTATGAACGTTTCGGCTTCTTTGCCGAAAAGACTGCGCATCTCGTCATGCCAGGCCCGTTCCAACGCGACCGTTTCCTGGCGCTGGAACTGAAAACCGGCTGGCTTGAGGGTGCGGTGGGCATGATCGTTGCAAGCGGTCGCAAGCTGGCCTGAAACAGAAGAGTTCAGCAACAAGGCCTCGCGGCCGTGCCGATCTGCCCGAAACCCCGCCTTCTTTTCCGGAGGTGGGGTTTCCCCCTTTGAGCGTGCCGTCGATCGGCAGGAAATCAGCGGCGCATCGCCACTGCGTCATTTGGGCAACAACCCCTGTCTCCTTGATTGGTGGATGCAGCCGCTTGATCTCGATCAAGCGGCTGCAACTACTCGAGTTTTAGACCTTTTCCAGAAGATTCAATCAGGCTGGAAGGAGAGGTTTTATGGCAATCAGCGGCTGGAATTATTCGCGTTGGGTGGCGGGGATCGGCGCAGGTTTTTTTGCATTCGGGGCAGCTGCCGCGGATCTGACACCCGCCCAGGTCGCGCCCGTTGCAGAAGAGGTAATTTCCTCTCCGAGCCCCTGGCAGATCCGCGTACGCGCGCTTGGCGTCATCACCAAGGATGACGGCTCAGTCGATCAGGCCCCTGGCATTGGGCTTGAATATAGCGATACCGTTATTCCCGAGCTGGATATCAGCTATTTCTTCACCGACAATATCGCTGTGGAACTCATCCTCGGCACCACCAACGCCAAGATCAAGACCGATGGTCTCGGCGACATCGACGTCGGAAAGGCCTGGCTTCTGCCTCCGACAATTACGCTGCAGTATCACTTTACGGATTTCGGTGCCTTCAAGCCGTATGTCGGCGCGGGCGTCAACTATTCGATGTTCTACAATCAGTCGGACAAGAACGGATTCCGGAATCTCGACGTCAAGAATGACTTCGGCTGGGCTCTACAGGCCGGTTTCGACTATATGCTCGACGAGCATTGGGGCATCAACTTCGACGTGAAGAAGATCTTCCTGGAAACCGACTGGAAAGTTGACGGAAGCCCGCTTGCCGGATCTCCTCCCCTTTCCGGCAAGGCCAAGCTTGATCCTTGGTTGATCGGTGCAGGTGTCACCTACCGCTTCTAAATCAAGAAAAAGGCGGGGGTCTTGAGTGCGGCGCGACTTGTTCGCGCCGCCTTTTTTGTTTTTCGGTCGTGAAGGTTCAGTTCCCGATCGGTGCGCGATACGCATCGGGGATCACGAATATTTCGTCGGCGCGGCCGTAGCCGCCGTCTTTGACTTCCTCGATCAGCACCATTGTGTGAGGGCGGGCCGCTTCGCTCAGGTACTCGGCCAGCATGTCGGTCGTGCGGTGTACGATCTCTTCTTTCTGAACCTTTGTCAGTGCGCCTTCCGGCGTCTTGATATTGACGAATGGCATCGGGCTTCTCCTTGGTTTTTCAGTTCAGATCATCCCGCCATTGGCGCGCAGCACCTGGCCGTTGACCCAGCCGCTTTCCGGGCTCGCCAGAAAGGAGACCACGGAGGCGATATCGTCCGGCTGGCCCAGGCGGCCGAGCGGAATGTTGCGGATGATGTTCTGCACCAGTTCTTCCGACTTGCCGGTCATGAACAGTTCGGTTTCGACCGGGCCGGGGGCGACCGCATTAACGGTGATCCGGCGCTTGCCTAGTTCCTTGGAGGCGACATGGGTCATGGCCTCGACGCCCGCCTTGCTGGCGGCATAGGCACCATAACCCGGTCCGTACATGCCCACGACGCTGGACGAGAAGTTGATGATGCGGCCGTCTTCACGCAATCGCTTGCCGGCTTCGCGAATGCCGTAAAATGTGCCGGTGAGGTTAAGGGCAATGTGCGTGTCGAATTCGGCGTCATTCGTTTCGGTCATGGGCGAGAGCTTCATGATACCGGCATTGTTGACGAGGATGTCGATGCCGCCGAAGTTCTTTTCCGCAGCGTCGAACAGTGCCTTTACGCCCTCGGACGTGCTGACATCCGCCTTTACGGCGACTGCCCTGCCTCCAGCCGTTTCGATCTCGCGGACCACGTCATCTGCTGCAGCCTGGCTGGATGCGTAATTCACCACCACGGCAAGCCCGTCCTTGGCGAGACGGAAGGCCAGCGCCTTGCCTATGCCTTTTGATGCTCCTGTGATGATTGCCACCCGTTGCATGTGATCGGTCATGAGATTTCTCCTTTGCTGCTCCTGAAAATATGATGATCTGAATGAAGAACAATGGCATCCATTTGACATGACAATTTGTCTGTGGTGAACAATTGCCATGGACAGATTGTTGCGCATGCAGCTTTTCGTGCGGGTGGTGGAACGGGGCAGCTTTCTCGCCGCTGCAGCGGACACGGGGCTTGCCCGGTCCACCGCCACCCAGGCGATCAAGGCGCTGGAGGCCGATGTCGGCGCGCGCCTGCTTGAGCGGACGACGCGGCATGTGGCCGTGACGCTGGATGGTAGCGCATTCTACCGGCGTTGCTTGTCAATCCTTGCCGACGTGGATGAGGCGGAGGCGATCTTTCGGGATGCGAAACCCCAGGGCATCCTGCGAGTGGATGCCCATCCGATGCTGACCCAGACCTTTCTGTTGCCGCATCTGAAGTCGTTTCTCAACCGCCATCCATTGCTCGAAATCCAGTTCGGGCAGGGTGACCGGTTCGTCGATCTCGTGCGCGAGGGCGTCGACTGCGTGATCCGGGCGGGTGAGGTGGCCGACAGTTCGCTGATCATGCGCAGGCTCGGCTCGATGCGTGAGATGACCTGCGCCAGCCCGGACTATGTCAAGGCGTATGGCAGGCCGCAAACTCCCGACGATCTGGAAGGGCATCAGGCGGTCGGCTTCATCTCCTCACGCACCGGGCAGATCATGCCGCTCGAATTCATGGTGGGCCAGGATGTGCGTTACATTACCCTGCCGGCGCGGGTTACCGTCAACAATTCCGATACGGTGATGGATCTTGCGCGTCGCGGGTTCGGGCTGATGCAGGCGCCGCGCTATCACCTCCAGCGGCATGTGGACGACGGCACGCTGGTCGAGGTTCTGCCGGATTTTCCGCCGCCGCCGACATCGCTTTGTGCGCTCTATCCGCAGAATCGCCAGCTCTCGCCGCGGGTGCGGGTGTTCATCGACTGGGTGGTAAGGATATTTGCTGAAGCCGAGATATGACTTGGGGCCTGTCCTGATTAATCAGGAAAGGCTGCAGCTCACAGGGAGTCATTTCGCCGTGAAGATGCGGGTTCCGCCTTATTGCGGCAATCGCGCCGCCCTATCTTTCAATCCATGATCACACGCCGTTCCGCACTTCTGTCCACGCCGTTTCTGCTTGCTGCGACCCGCGCATTCGCACAGCAGCCGGTACCGCAACCGCCTGAGACGCTGAAGACCGTTCTCGACCGTGCCGCCAAGCTGGAGCCGCTGAAAGTGGTGCTGGTCTATCGCAACGGCGAGCCGTTGGTCGAGCGCGCCTTCAACGGACGCTCACTGACGGCATCGAGCAATATCAAGTCGGCTTCTAAATCGATCGTCTCATGTCTTGTGGGCATTGCCATCGACCGCAAGCTTCTGGAGGGAGTAGACCAGAAGATCGCGCCGATTTTGAAAGCCGATCTGCCGCGCAATCCCGACCCGCGCATTCACGAGATCACGATCGGCAATCTGCTTTCGATGCAGGCCGGGCTGTCACGCATGTCCGGGCCGAACTACGGGCGATGGGTGGCAAGCTCGAACTGGGTGCGCTTTGCGCTTTCCGAACCGTTCGATGGTGAACCGGGCGGGGAGATGCTTTATTCGACCGCATCGACGCATCTTCTATCTGCCATTCTGACGCGTGTCGGCAAAAAATCGACGCTGGCGCTGGCGCGCGAATGGCTGGAGCCGGTGGACGGTTTCAGGATCGGTGCCTGGGAGCGTGATCCGCAAGGGCTCTATCTGGGTGGAAACCAGATGGCGATGTCCGCCCGTTCACTGATGGCCTTCGGTGAGCTTTATCGCAACGGCGGCAAGACCGGGCAGGGCCGGCAGGTCGTGTCGCAAGGCTGGATCGACCAGTCTTGGACGCCGCGTACCAATTCGCGCTTTTCAGGCGATGGTTATGGTTACGGCTGGTTCCTGCGTAAGATCGGCGAGGAGGACGTTAGGTTTGGATGGGGATATGGCGGGCAGATGGTCTATATCGTGCCGTCGCTCGGCCTGACGGTCGTGATGACGTCGAATGAAAGCGGCCCATCAGCGCGCAATGGTTATCGGGATCAGCTGCATGATCTTCTGGCGGAGATCATCAATGTCACACGCACGGTTTAGCCCATATTGCTAGAATTGTTGTTGCGCTGCAAACACTCTCGTAAGTAAGTGCATGCCATGTTTTTTGCCGTTAGGGGACGGCAATGGCATTTGATCTGAGAACCATCTACATGATGACGGCTCTGGCCTGCCTTGTGCTTGGCGCGTTGCAGGCGATCGTCTTCATGTCGGGGCGGTTTGACCGCTGGCTTGCATGGTGGAGCGCCAGCAATATGGCGCTGGGCTTCGGCACTCTCTTCATCGGTTTCCGCGATTATTTCTCCAATGTCATCACGGTTCAGCTGGGAAACGTGCTGGTGATGACGGGCTGTGCGATGATGCCTGTCGCCATTCGACTGTTTGCCGGTCGTCGGGTCAATTTCTGGCGTTTCGGCGTGCTGGTTGTCATCCTGTCGCTACCGATGATCATCGCGTTTCCCGATGGCGGCAGTGCTCGCGAGCGGGTTATCTACGGCTCACTTGTTTCAGGCCTTCTGGATCTGGCGGTTGCCTATGAAGCAAGCCGGCTTGCGAGGGACGAAGGGCTCTACACGGCAAGGCTTACCTGCTGGCTGTTCTTGGCAACGGGCCTGATATACGTGGTGCGGGCGACGTCCGGTGCGGTGGGCCTGTTCGGTGGCGGCGGTCTGTTCGAAAGCGGGGCCGAGACGCATGCATTGCTTGGCCTCGTGGTCATGGCATGCCTTGCGCTTCGCGGCATGCTGATCGTGCTGATGGCAGCTGAACGGGCGGCGAGCCAGTTGAAGGAGGCCGCGCATCACGATGCGCTGACCGGCGTGCTCAACCGAAGCGGCCTTGTGAATGCCTTGCAGGGCACGCCGCCTGGCCGCGTGGCGCTGCTTCTCATCGATCTCGATCATTTCAAGCAACTCAACGACACCGGCGGACATGCGCTTGGCGATCAGGTGCTGCAGGCATTCGCTTCCACTGCGGTCAGCATTGTCGGCAAGGGCGATCTCGTCGCCCGTCATGGAGGCGACGAATTCGTTATCCTGCTTCGGCAGCAAAATGCCGATGAGGCGGTTGCAGCAGCGGAGCGGCTTCGGCTTGCATTTTCGCGAGCGCTGGTCCGGTTCGACGCCGAACTGACAGTGCGGCCGACATTGAGTATCGGCGTGGCGGTAGAGAGCGATGGAGGAGAGCCGCTGGAAGCGCTGCTGCTCCGCGCCGATCACGCGCTTTATCGCGTGAAACGGCGGGGTCGTGACGGTGTGGAGACGTATGATGCCGATCGTTCAACGGCCGGCGCAGCCGCTGTTCGCCATGAAAAGGCTGCCGTGACCCATGAAGCGACCGGAATGGTCGTCGACCCTATCACCTATCCTGCGACATCGATCGGCAGCGTATAGGGCGGGATGCCAGTTTTGGCGGCTCCTAAAATTCGAATAAAAGCCCGGATATTAGGGTTACCTGTTCATCATAGCACGGGCATTCCGTTGCATTATTGATGCCTAATATTAAGAGTGGGATCACAACCAAAGCGGGCAATCCCGGCCACGGTTGATTTTCGAATTCCTCTCCGGGAGCAACACCGGTTTCACGCCATTTTCGTGAACCGACGCTGTCCCGTGGGGTGGGTGGAGGAAGTATGGAGCCTCCACCCATTCCCCGCGCTGATCAGGCGCTGATATCGATGACGCCGCAGTCGCCTGCTTCGGAAGAGAAAGAGAGCAGCTTGCCGCTGGCGCTCCAGCTCATGCCGGTGATTGCGCCCTTGCCCGGGCGGCGCAGCAGGGCTTCCTTCTCGTCGGCAATCCTGACGCCGAGGATCATGCCGTCGATGAAGCCGATGGCCAGAACCTCTTCGGCCGGGTGGAATGCGACCTGAGTCACCATGATGTTGGCGCGCGTACCAAGTTCCATCGGCGCCTTGCCCATCGGGCCGTCCTTCGACGAAAAGGGCCAGACGATGGCAGCAGGTGCACCTGAAGAGGCGAGCCACTTGCCCTTAACCGACCATGATAGCGATTTGACCTTGGCGGGATAACCGGTCATCCGCATATGGCGGTTTTCGCCGCTTTTACCGTCGAGTTTCCAGCCATGCAGGGCGTTTTCCTGCATCATCGTGACGAGGAAACGGCCGTCCGGCGAGAAGGTGACGCCGGTATGGGCGCCTTTCCAATCGAGATCAGCGGCCGGCGCATTGGTGCCGACCCAGTGCAGCGAAACGCCGTTGTAACGCGCTGCGGCGATGCGCAGTCCCTTGGACGCAAAGGCGATGCCTTCGACGCTGCGTTCCTCGGTGAATTCTTTGACCGAACCGTCTCCCTGACGCACGAAACTGGACTTGCCGACCGCATAGGCGACCGCATTCTGCGGCCCGCCGGCGATGACGCTGATCCATTTGCGCGGCACTTCGGCTAATAGCGTCGTGGTACCATCGTGGCCGATGCGCAGAACCTTGCCGTCTTCGCCGCCCGAAAGCAGGGTGGCGCTGAACGGATCACGGATGCAGGTCAAAAGCCCCTGATGCGCTTCGGTGACCTTTTCGCCGCCGTCGAGACGGTGGACGGTCCCGGAGGCAGTGGCGAAGAAAGGGATGTCGCCCAGGAAGTGCGTGGAGACGACGTGGCCTTCGAGATCAAGCGGTGCAACTGTCGGCATCAGGCGGCCATCATTCCAGACATTGTTTCGGTATCCATATTGTTTTCGGGCGCCGTTTCCGACGCCCGACTGTCTATAGTAAAATTTGTAGCCGATGTCAGGCCGGTGTCTTGGCGGTTGCCTGGCAGGCGATGAAGCTCTGCTCGATCTTGGCGAAATCGAGGTTGCGGCCGATGAAGACGAGGCGGCTTTCGCGCTTCTCCCCATCCTTCCACGGACGCTGGTGATCGCCTTCGACGATCATGTGAACGCCCTGAACGACATAACGCTCCTCATCGCCGGCAAAAGCGATGATGCCCTTGAGGCGCAGGATGTTGGGGCCTTCCGTCTGGGTGATCTTCTGGATCCAGGGGAAGAACCGGTCCGGGTTCATTTCGCCGCCGCGCAGCGAAATCGACTTTACCGTGATGTCGTGGATCGGCGACATGGAATCGTGATGGCCATGCTGGTGGCCGTGATCATGGTGATGATGATCATGCCCGCAATCCGGCCCACAAGTGTGGTCATGGTCGTGATGCTGGTGGTCGTGGCCATGATGATGGTGGTCGTGATCGCAATCCGGACCGCAGACGTGATCGTCATGATCGAGGAAATGCGGATCGTTTTCCAGAGCGCGCTCAAGGTTGAAGGCGCCCTGGTCGAGCACGCGGGCAAGATCGACGCCCGAGCGGCTGGTCTTGTAGATGCGGGCGGTCGGGTTGATGGCGCGCACGACATCCTCAACGACGGCCAGTTCTTCCGGCGTGACGAGGTCGGTCTTGTTGATGAGCACGACGTCGGCGAATGCGATCTGGTCTTCGGCCTCGCGGCTGTCCTTCAGGCGCAGCGGCAGGTGCTTGGCATCGACCAGCGCCACAACAGCGTCGAGCTCGGTCTTGGCGCGGACGTCGTCATCCATGAAAAAGGTCTGGGCGACCGGAACCGGGTCGGCAAGACCGGTCGTCTCGACGATGATGCCGTCGAAGCGGCCGGGGCGGCGCATCAGGCCTTCGACGACGCGGATCAGGTCACCACGCACGGTGCAGCAGACGCAGCCGTTGTTCATCTCGTAGATTTCTTCGTCCGACTCGACGATCAGGTCGTTGTCGATGCCGATTTCGCCAAATTCGTTGACGATGACGGCGTATTTCTTGCCGTGGCTTTCGGACAGGATCCGGTTGAGAAGCGTCGTCTTGCCGGCGCCGAGATAACCGGTCAGCACGGTAACGGGAATGGGCTTTGCTGCTTGAGCTTCGGTAGTCTGGTCGGTCATAGGGAAACCTCGAAGGTTAAAGGCTCGCGCCGAATGGCATTCGCATGGGGCGCCAAAAATCGTTCGCTCCATATAAGGGCAAGGCCCGGCGAGTTCAAAGGGTTTCGATGTTATAAAATCACGTTACGGCAAGGTTGGGGCATCGGTCTCGCGCAGCAGTTGATCCATCGTCAGCAAAGGATGGCCGGTCACCTTTGCATATGCGTAATGGAAGCAATCGAAATTACTGAGATGCCGTTTGCCGATACCGTGGGTTTCCGCGACCGATACGGCATGGACCAGAAATTCCCTGGGGGATCCGGCTTCGCTTATCTCGATGCCGCGTGCATCAAGCCATTCAACAACGGCTCCCATCGCAGCACTATAAGAGCAGCCGAGCTGATCAGGCCTGGAAAGCACGATGATGGCTTCCCAGGCGGCGAGCGGCGAGGTGAAAGGCGATTTCGCGGTTGCCAAAGCCTGCTCGTTAGCGTCCGCAGTTTCTTCACCCGCCATCAGGGAAACGATCGCGCAGGCGTCAATGAACATTTCAGGTCAGTCCAGGTTTTGGTCCAGATTGTGATAGGCAGAAGCTGGAACGGGACGGCGATCTCTTTTGAATGCGAGCCCCCGTTTTACCAAGATGCGGCTAGCCGTCTCACTTGGCTTTTCCTGTTGAACACGCTGGCCTATCGTCTCCCGTAACGCCGTAATGACGGCCTCAGTAAGCGTGGTGCCATCTATGCTTGCCAACTCGCGTGCGAGAGCATCGGCTTCTTCATTGCGAATATTGGGTGTCATGAGCGACCACCTTGTGTAGCCTAGTCTCTCATATCGTGTAGCTTCTCGCTATCGCAAAGTGTCGGCATCAAACCGCGCCGCATCCTCCAGCAACTCGACGATCCCTTTCACCGCGTGGGTAACCAGCTGCTCGCCACGTTCCGCTGTTGCGACTGACGCATTGCCTGCGACGCCCTTGTGGTTGAGGTCGGACATCTTCCAGCCGAAGGCATGCGGGCCGTAGGCGCGGAGGTGGGTGAAGTTGCGGGTGAATTCGGACTGGCGGGAGGTGAAGGCTTCCGCTTTCGCCATATCCACCCTGTCCGGCCACAGCGCCAGCATGACGGAGGTTTCGATGTCGCCGCCGTGGATGTCGGTCGCCTTGTCTTCGGGGCTGATCCAGCCTGCCGGCTGACCGAAGCGTGTCCAGCTGGTGGCAACTGCCAGCATGCCGAATCTGATGCGGGCCTCGGTGGCGACGATCGTCATCAGAGGAGAATTTCCGCCATGGGCGTTGAGCATGACGAACTTTCTGATCCCCAGGCGGTTCATCTCTTCGGCAATGCCGAGCCATCGGTTGACCGCTTCGTCAAAGGCGAGCGTCCGGGTTCCGGCGACATCCATGTGTTCGATCGAATATCCGACGGGTTCGACGGGCAGGAATGTAACAGGCAATGTTGAGGGAAGGGCCGGGATGAGTCGCTGCACGAAACCCTCGGCAATGAGGGTATCGGTGTCAAATGGCAGGTGCGGCCCATGCTGTTCGTGTGCGCCAAGCGGCAATACCACGATCCAATCGCGTCTTTCTGTGGACGCAAGTGTCTGATCGTTGTCACAAAAGCGCTGGTTGGGATGCGACATCTGGCGGTGGTTTCCCGGTTTCGATATGGATAGCGCGCATTACTATAGTGACGACCTTCACCAAGCAAAGCGGGCAGGACCGATGAGCAAGAAAAAGGGCGAGAAGAAATCGAAATCCGGCAAGAAAAAAGAGCTTGCCGCACTTTCGGCAGCCGATCTCGCGCCGGCGATTACTCAGGCGGCCCGCTCTGTGCGGACTGCGCTCAGCCGCAGTATTTCCGACAGCGGGCTTTATGCCGGCCAGGACGGGGTTATTCTGGCGCTGTCGGAAGATGACGGCCAGACGCCCGGTCAACTGGCTGCGCGCCTCGGCGTGAAAGCTCCGACCATGACCCGTACGATCGGGCGGATGGAGGCGCAGGGTTTTGTCGAGCGACGCGCGGATGGTCATGACGGGCGTCTCACCAAGGTTCACCTCACCGAGAACGGTCTCAAGAGCGTCGAGTCGATCGGCCAATCCGTTGCCGATTGCGGTGCGATGGCGGTGAAGGGCTTTTCCGAGAAGGAAGTTCGCACGCTTCTGAAGCTGCTTCGGGCCGTGGAGCATAACCTGCAACCGGAAACCGACGACGACTGACCGACCTTCGCCCCATGTCCCTGCCTCTTGTCCTTGCTAATTAAATTGTTTATTTAAAAAATTTAGTTTGCAAGGCCGGCGCCAGAAACCGGCTTTCAAGAAAGGCATTTGGAGGGGTTATGGCGCAGAAGGTGAAGCTTTCTACGATCGCAGACAGCCTGGGACTTTCGACCGCAACAATTTCACTGGCACTGAGGGACAGTCCCCTCGTCGCAGCAGATACGCGCGACAAGATCAAGGAGCAGGCAAGGGCTCTCGGCTATATCTACAACCGCCGTGCCGCCAGCCTCAGGACCTCGCGTTCCGGCATTATCGGCGTCGTCGTGCATGACGTGATGAACCCATTCTACGGCGAAATCCTCAAGGCCATCGAGACCGAACTCGACCGCAGCAGCCATACGTTCATTCTCTCCAACCACTATGACTCCGTTGAGAAACAGCGCAATTTCATCGAGACGCTGCTGCAGCTTGGCGGAGATGGCGTGATCATGTCGCCAGCCATCGGCACGCCGGTCGAGGATATCAGGCTTGCGGAACAGAACGGCATGCCGGCCATTCTCGTCGCGCGTACGATGGACGGTGTCGACCTGCCGACCTATCGCGGCGACGATAGCTACGGCATCTCGCTTGCCACCAATCACCTGATCGGGCTTGGCCATCGGGTGATTGCGATGATCGGCGGCACGGATCAGACCTCAACCGGTCGCGACCGTTATCAGGGATATGTCGATGCGCTGCGCAAGGCCAATATCGATGTGGATCCGAGCCTTCGCATTCCCGGCCCGCGCACCATGCAGGGCGGGTTCGAGGCAGCGGTGAATTTCCTGTCGCTGCCGCAGAAGCCGACGGCAGCGGTCTGTTGGAACGATCTCGTGGCGATCGGCCTGATGAACGGCATCGCGCGTGCAGGATTGATTCCCGGTCAGGATATTTCGGTCACCGGCTATGACGATCTGGAACAGGCCTCGATTTCGACGCCGTCGCTGACGACCGTTTCCAACCAGCAGGCGGATGTCGGGCGACTTGCGGCTCGCGCGCTTCTCGATCGTCTGGCCGGAAGCCATGAGCCTGATGGTCTTCATCTGATCAAGCCGGAAATGCGTATCCGCCAGTCGACATCGCCCTATAAGCCGCTTCGGGACCTCGCCAAGGCGTGAACGAACTGGAAGCCTGACGGGGGCTTACGCCGCTGCGCCTTCTAGCGTCGCCTTGCGAGTTGCATAAGCGCGCACGGCATCGCCGAAGGCTTCGAACAGGGCGCGGGACGGCGCATCGGTTTCGGCCCAGTATTCCGGATGCCATTGCACGCCGACGGCAAAATTCTTTGCATCGATGACCGAAACGGCTTCGACCGTTCCATCCTCGGCGCGGGCTTCCACCTGTAGCCGTGGCGCAGTTTCTGAAATGGCCTGACGGTGCAGAGAATTGACCTGCACTTTTCCCGCGGTGCCAAGATAACGCGCGATGCAGGAGCCCTCCTCGACGATGACCGGCTGGCGTATGGCGAATTTTCCGTCGCGATCCGACACGTCCGGCGAGCGGTGGTCCCAGACGCCGGGCTGCTCCTGAATTTCGCTGGCAAGCGTTCCGCCAAGCGCAACATTCAACTCCTGTATGCCACGGCAGATTGCCAGCAGCGGAATGCCACGATCGATGGCGCGGCGAATGAGCGGCAGGGACGTCGCGTCGCGGCCCGGATCGAACGGGCCGTCCGTCTCGGTTGCTTGCTTGCCGTAGAGCGAAGGATGGACATTGCTGATGGCGCCGGAAATCAAAACGCCATCGACGCGGTCGAGAATGGCGTCGGCCTCGTTCCCCGTCTCGAAGGCGGGTACGATGAAGGACATCACATCGGCGACTTTCAGGGCGGCCGAAACATACTGGTTCGGCGAGGCATGCCAGATGGCGCCCTCGATTTCGCGGATATCGGCAGGGACGGCGACGACTGATTTCGGCAGATGAGAGGGCATGACAGTTCCAGGTTGACGGGGCCAAGTCAGAAAAACAGAGAACGCAGCCAATTGCTAGAGGAATTGAGATGCCAAAACCAGTTGCCAGGGGAAGGGAAATATATGGAAGCGTAAGCGGCTGTGCTGGCCAACATTATCTTCCTGTTTCTTGCGCTATGTCATGAAATCAGCCGTGCTTTGGTGGGACGCTGCAAGTGGTCCAATGAAAAGGAGACCCTCCCATGTTTGCCGCTCTTTCGCCCTATGTCGCTGGCCTTATGATTATCTGGTGGCTTGTCGGCGCTTATGTCATTCCTCGCGACTTCCTTCGCGTACAACGGGCCAATCGTGCTGCTGAAAGTGCCGGAAATGAGACTTTGGATCGGAGGTAGCGCAACCCGGCATCGCGGCTTCCGAAAAGAAACCGCAGCTGCTGAAATAATGGGCATATCCCGCTGAAAACAATTTATAATTAGAGTTTCGAACAATGCAGACGAAAGTCTAATTCGTTATTGGCGCTCCAACCTCCCGTTTATGGGGCGCCTCGCTTGCAAGCCCTCAGGCAACATGTTTACCTCATCGGCGATGTCCGGCGGATTGGAGGATGCGCCGGAAGTCGATCATGATCGGGAGGATATTCATGGATCGTCGTCAATTCTTCAAGAAGGCTGGAGCAACCGGGGCAGGGGCGTTGGCCGCCGGTGCGCTGGCCGCGCCTGCAATTGCGCAGTCAAATCCGAAAGTGACATGGCGTCTGACCTCGTCGTTCCCAAAATCGCTCGACACGATTTACGGTGGCGCGGACGATATGGTGAAGCATGTGGCTGCAGCGACGGATGGAAACTTCACCATCCAGCCGTTTGCCGCAGGCGAGATCGTGCCGGGTCTGCAGGCGCTCGATGCCGTGACCAATGGCACGGTGGAAATGGCCCATACCTGCTCGTATTACTTTGTTGGCAAGGACCCGACTTTTGCGATCGGAAGCGCCATTCCTTTCGGCCTGAATGCGCGCCTGACCAATGCCTGGTTCTATCAGGGCAATGGCAATACGCTGATGAACGAGTTTTTTGCCAAGCATAATGTCTACGGTCTTCTCGCAGGCAATACCGGCGCGCAGATGGGTGGCTGGTTCCGCAAGGAAATCAATACCGTCGACGACTTCAAGGGCGTCAAGATGCGCATCGCCGGCATTGCCGGTCGTGTCCTTGAGAAACTCGGCGCCGTCCCGCAGCAGATTGCCGGTGGCGATATCTATCCGGCGCTCGAAAAGGGCACGATCGATGCGGCCGAATGGATCGGCCCCTATGACGATTACAAGCTCGGTTTCTTTAAGGTCGCGAAATACTATTATTATCCGGCGTTCTGGGAGGGCGGTCTGGCGATCCACTCGATGGTCAATCTGGAAAAGTGGAACAGCCTGCCGAAAGCCTATCAGGCGGCGCTGACCGACGCCTGCGCTTTTGCCAATACGAACATGATGGCAAAATACGACCTGAAGAACCCGACGGCGATCAAGCAGATCGTGGCCCAAGGAACGACACTCAGGCCGTTCAGCCAGGATATTCTCGAGGCCTGCTTCAATGCATCGCTGGAGGTCTACAAGGAAATCTCCGCGACCAATGCTGACTTCAAGAAGATCTACGAGGATCAGGTGGCCTTCAAGAAGGAAGGCTATCTCTGGATGCAGCTGTCCGAATACACGTTCGACACGTTCATGATGATCCAGCAGCGCAACGGCAAGCTCTGATCTTTCCACCAGATACCTTGTAAATCGAAAACCCCGGAGCCTGGCTCCGGGGTTTTTCGTTGCTCATCAGTTGAACTTCGGCGGTTCAGACAGGTTGGGGGCCGCGGGCTGGGCCGGGGCGCCATCCATCGGCGGCAGGCCGAAGTTCGGCATTCCACCGCCCCCGTTGCCGCTGCCAAATCCTGGGACCTCGATCTTGATGGTGTTCAGATCCACTTCCGGCGGCTTGTCGAGCCAGTAGGTCACGGATTCCGGCCAGAAGATGATGATGCCGACTAGTATGAGCTGCATGCCGAGCCACGGAATGGCCCCGAGATAGATATCCCTGGTCTTCACCGTCTTCGGCGCGATCGAGCGTAGATAGAAAAGCGCAAAGCCGAAGGGTGGATGCATGAAGCTGGTCTGCATGTTGACGCAGAGCAGGACGCCGAACCAGATCAGGTCGATGCCGAGCGATTGCGCGACAGGAGCCAGAAGCGGCAGGACGATGAAGGCGATCTCGAAGAAATCTAGGAAGAAGGCCAGGAAGAAGATGAAGATATTGACGAAGATCAGGAAGCCGAGTGCGCCGCCGGGAATATGAGACAGAAGGTGCTCGATCCACAGGCCCCCATCCATGCCCTGGAAGACGAGGCTGAAGCAGGTCGCGCCGACCAGGATGAAGACCACCATGGAGGTGATCGTCATGGTGGAATGCATGGCCTGCTTGATCAGATCCCAGGTCAGCCGGCGGTGCAGGGCTGCGAGCACCATGGCGCCGACGACGCCGAGGGCACCGGCTTCCGTCGGTGTCGCGAGGCCGAGGAACAGCGTGCCGAGCACGAGGAAGATCAGCACGATCGACGGGACCATGCCCCATAGGACGCGCAGGACAAGAGCGGCATTCAGCTCGCCGCGAGCCTCGGGCGGCAATGGCGGCACATCCTTCGGCCGGACGATCGACAGGATGAAGATGAAGCCGAGGAAGATCAGGACCTGCAGGATCGATGGGCCGATCGCACCGAGGTACATGTCGCCGACCGAACGGCCGAGCTGGTCGGCAAGAACGATCAGAACGAGGGACGGCGGGATGACCTGGGTGATCGTGCCGGAAGCTGCGATGACGCCTGTCGCAAGCCGCGGATTGTAGCCGTATTTCAGCATGATCGGCAGCGAGATCACGCCCATGGTGATGACCGATGCAGCGACCGTGCCGGTGATCGCACCGAGGATCGCGCCGACGATGATGACGGCATAGGCGAGGCCGCCGGGAACGGCGCCGAACAGCTTGCCGGTGCCTTCCAGCAGATCTTCCGCCAGACCGCAGCGCTCGAGAATCGCGCCCATGAAGGTGAAGAACGGGATGGCCAGAAGCAGGTCGTTGGAGACTATGCCGAAAATGCGCAGCGGCAGGGCCTGCATGAAGGCGAAGTCGAAATGGCCGGTGGCGATGCCGAGCAGGCCGAAGAAGAGGCCGACGGCCGACAGCGAGAAGGCGACCGGAAAACCGTAGAGCATGAAGATGATCATGCCCAGGAACATGGCTGGCGGCATTATGCCGAATGCGAACATGGCTCTAATCCCCCCGATGCTTTACTGAAGCGGCTTTTCATAGGTCGTGTCGACGTGGAGGGTTCCCGTCAGTCCTGCGACCCGTTTGATCAATTCAGAGAAACCCTGCAACGCAAGGAGCAGGAAGCCACTGACGATCACAAGCTTGACTGGCCAGCGCAGAAGACCGCCGGCGTTGGAAGACGTCTCTCCCTGCTGGAAGGAGAGAAAGAAGAACGGCCAGGCAAGCCATGCGAGATAGAGGCAGGCCGGAATGAGAAACACGATCAGGCCGAGCGCGTCGATCCACAACCGTGCGCGATCCGAAACGGAGCCATAGATCAGGTCGACTCGAACATGTTCGTTGAGGCGCAGTGTATGGGAAGCGCCGATCAACACGATGAAGGCGAAGAGATACCATTGGATCTCCAGCCAGCCGTTCGAGCTGTAATTAAAAAGATAGCGGATGAACGCATTGCCCGCGCTGATCAAACAGCAGGCGAGGACGAGATAACCGGAAAATTTTCCCAGCACCTCGCTCAAGCGGTCAATCAGGCCGCTAAACCGTAGCAAAATTCTCATTCGTTCCCGCTCCCAACAGGTCCTTGTATCCCGCCTGTTCTGTGAAGGCGATGTAAACGAAGGTCTAAGGAAAGAAAAGCGGAAACGAATGGCTTGACGCGGTCATAGCCCGGAAATCAAGGGGTTTGGTCGATTTTTCCGCCGCCGTTACTGTCTTCCATGGACGGGGTTTCCGCGTATCGAATGCGGGCTTCTTCTTTTACGCTTCGTTGAACACGTTTGGATATTCACCCCCACGGTCAAAGGGGTTAAGCCGAGTAACAATCAAATCTTAAAGTGTTTTGCCCACTGTCGCGCGAAAGCCAAGGGAATGAGACCCGGTGGAGACCCGATGAAGGATTTGGAAGCGAAGACGCTACCGACAGAGCTGTATCTGCCGTTCGTCGAATCGCTATTCAACAACCGTGGAACGTTGTGGACCGGGATGGTCGTCCATATCCTGTCCTGCGCCATCATCTATGCCACGACGGGTGCGGAATTCTATCTTATCCTGATAGCGGTGTTTGTCGCCGTATTTGGCTATCGCATCTACTGGTTTCGTCGATTCGACCTGATCGACCACAGCACGCTTTCCAAGAGTGAGATCGAATCCTGGGAAGCGCGCTATGTGCATGGTGCCGCTGCCACGGCTTTCCTGCTTGGTATCGGCAGCGCCTACGCCGTTCTGGTTCTCAGAGACATGCTGGCCGCGTTCATGTGCATTGCCGTTACCATGGCGTCGATGGTTTCGATCGTCGGCCGAAATTACGGTTCGGCGCGCGCAGTCGCTCTCCAGACGATCGGGTGCTGCCTGCCGCTGGTTCTCGCCTGCCTGTTGACGGGCGAGGTCTATCTCGCCCTCATTTCGCTTTTCCTGATTCCGTTCGGTCTGACGACGCAGTCCATGGCAAAGGGCGTACGCGAATTCCTATACGAAAACGTGCTCGCCTCGCGGGAAATGACACGCATCGCGGATCAGCTCGATAGTGCGCTCAGCACGATGACCCATGCGTTGATCATGCTCGATGCGGACGGGCGAGTGCAGGTGATCAATCGTCGCGCTTGCGAGCTTCTGGAACTGCCGGATGCGGACGAACTGAAGGGCGCGGCGTTCATCACCGTCCTGCGGCGAAGCGGAAAGTCGCTTTCGGATGATCTCTTACGCCGGATCGGGCAGCTGTCCACGGGGCAGGCGGGCAAGACGCTCCTGTGCTTAAAGGAAACCGTCTATCTCGAATTCTCGCTCAGCCACCGCACCGACGGTGGCGTTGTCATGTTGTTCGAAGACGTCAGCGCCCGCGTTGCTGCGGAAGAAAAGATCCTGCATCTGGTACGTTACGATACGCTGACCGGGCTGCCGACGCGTGGCTATTTCGCCGAGCTTGCTTCGCAGCATCTCACTGTTGCTGGCGCCGATCTTTTCGCAGCCTTTGTCATTTTCGACGTCGACGGCTTCAAGCATGTCAACGACATGCAGGGGCATGTCGTCGGTGACCGGCTTCTTGCCGCGATATCCGAGCGGCTTGTACATGAGGCGGGCGAGGAGATCATCGTCGGCCGGTTGGTCGGCGACGAATTCGTGATTTTTGCAACGGGCCGGGACCGCAGTGCCCTGGAGGCCCGCATCAACGCCATCCAGGCCGGAATTCAGGGAAGCTATCGGGTCGAGAGGCTTGATCTACCGGTGTTCATCAATGCCGGCGGGGTGATCCTCGAAGGTCATAACTTCGATATGGAAGCCTGGCAGATCAAGGCCGATCTGGCCCTGAACGACGCGAAATCGGTCGGCAACGGAACGCTGACGATATTCCGGCCTGAAATGGATGCGCGTTATGTTGCCGAGCAGCGTCTGAAGACCGATCTGCGCACTGCGATAGAGCAGGGCGATCTGACCGTCGTTTACCAGCCGATGTATCGTCCGGACGGTTCTGAGATGGAATGCTGCGAGGCGCTGGTCCGCTGGTCTCATCCCGAGCGGGGCTTTATCGGTCCGAATATCTTCATTCCCATGGCCGAAAGCATGGGGCTGATTTCGGAGATAACCAGGTTCGTACTGGACCGTGCCTGCACCGACTGCGCGTCCTGGCAGAACGAGATCTCCGTTTCGGTCAACCTGTCCATCCACGATCTTCGCGGTGGCCAGATCGTGCCGCTGGTTGCGGACGTCCTGGAGCGGAGCAAGCTCGACCCGACACGCCTGCATCTGGAAGTGACCGAGAGCTGCTTCATGGATGAGCCGGTGGTCGTCAGCGCAACGCTGAGCAGGCTGCGCGCCAATGGGGTGACGATTGCCATCGACGATTTCGGAACGGGCTTCTCAAGTCTCAGCTA
Organism: Hyphomicrobiales bacterium; assembly: GCA_900466875.1. Lineage (GTDB taxonomy): Bacteria > Pseudomonadota > Alphaproteobacteria > Rhizobiales > Rhizobiaceae > Neorhizobium. Next base: position 110,580 of record UBNQ01000025.1, read on the forward strand.
TCTCGATTCGCTGCCGATCGACATCGTGAAGATCGACCGCGCCTTTGTGCGCGATATCGGAGCGGAGCCCCGTCGCCTCAAGCTTCTCAGCGGCATCGTGCATCTGTCGCGCGAGCTTGACCTGCGAATCGTCATTGAAGGCGTGGAGACTTTCGAGCAGCTTGAACTGGTCAGGAAACATCAGTTCGCCGATCTGGTGCAGGGCTATATCTTTTCGCCGCCGATCCCCGCGAACGCCATTGCAGAACTCAGCCAGAAGACAGTTTCGGCTCGCCGCAACGCCACCCGTCAGAACCGAGGCGATAAAAGCGCTGAACCCCGGGCTTTCGGCACGATGGGCTGATCGCTCACCTCTTTCGCCCCTGAAATATATCCTAATTTAACATGTACTGAAATGCGACGGTTAACCTGCTGTTAACCATAAGTTTTAAAAGACTGTTAATCATGATCTTCGTCATTGCGATCACGCACCGTTTCAGGGTTAATCAATCGTTAATAGCGATGGGTAACCCGGATGTCAGTGGTTCAGAGTTTTTCAGACAAAGCGTTTTTAGAAAAACTGCTCTCGGCACTCGACCATATCGAGTATCGCCGGATTGAAGGGCACGAGGATTTCGAGGATGTGGCGCGACTGCGCTACAAGGCCTACAAGGCCCAGAACGTGCTGCCTGTCGGGGCGAGCAACATGCTGGACGACATCGACTTCGTCCCGCATGCCTATGTCTTCGGTATCTATTATTACGAGGAGCTGATCTCCACGGTTCGGGTGCATCACGTCACGCCGGAGCACCGAACCTGCCAATCCGTCGGTGTCTTTCCCGATGCCGTGAACGAATTGCTTGATTCGGGGCTGACATTCATCGACCCGGCCCGTTTTGCCGTCGACCCCGATGTCGTGAGTGAACTGCCCACCATTCCCTACATCACGCTTCGACCGTCGATCATGGCGGCCATTCATTTCGATACCGATCGGGTGCTTCAGCACATAAGGCCGCCGCACGCCGCCTTTTACAGGCGGATATTCCTGGCCGACACGATCGTGCCGCCAACGATCGCTCCCATGTACGGGTTCGAGTTGACGCTGCTCGCATCGCGGGTTCGCGAGGTTCGTCCTCAGCTGATGCGTCGCTTCCCGCTGTTCCAGTCGGAGGCCTATGAACGGCGCCTGATGTTTGCCGAGCGTGCGACAATGCTGTCGCCGCCGCTGACCGTGCTGCCGACGGCGCGCTTCGCCAGCCGTCCGAACTCTCCTGAAATGGCATTTCTTCGCTGATCCTGTCCGCACCGGCCGACTGGCAGGCTCGCCGGGCGAAGCCATTGCGCTCTGCGGTTGTTTGTGTATTCCTGATATAGCCCGGTATGGGAACCGGGCCGCTGGGAGAGTTGAGCCTTCGCACGATCGGGGCTCGATATGGGCAGATCAGGGAGAGGCTTGATGGACGATCATCACAATGGACCGGCAGAGATTGGCGCACCGATGGATCATCTGGCGCATGAGCGGACCTACGAATCCTTTCTGGCGGCAGCGAAGTGGGGCACGATGACAATCGTGGCGCTGATGATTGCCATGGCCGGCGGCTTCTTCGGCGGGCTTGGTCTGATCGGTGGCCTTGTCCTGTTCATCATCCTTAATATCGCCGGCGTTTTTCTGCTGCGATAGCCGCCTGAAGGCTTGCCATCTTTTCCGGACAAAATCTGGCCGGGTGAAGCATGCTGCGTAGCTTTTCCGGCGCAATTGCCTCATCGTTCAGCATCAACGAACAATCCGTTTCGGCAAATCCGGCATTCCCGGACTAACGGAAGCCGCTGCGGCATGCCATGTAAGCGTCAACGTTTAGTTTCACACGCTTATGCCGGAGTACCCCATGAAGAAAATCGGCTTTCTCTCTTTCGGCCATTGGACGCCGTCGCCTCAGTCGCAGACCCGCTCTGCGGGTGACACGCTGTTGCAGTCCATCGACCTTGCGGTCGCTGCGGAAGAACTCGGTGCCGATGGCGCCTATTTCCGCGTTCACCATTTCGCCCGCCAGCTTGCCTCACCTTTCCCACTGCTTGCGGCCGTCGGTGCCAGAACCAGCAAAATAGAGATCGGTACCGGCGTCATCGACATGCGTTACGAGAACCCGCTTTACATGGCGGAGGATGCGGGCGCTGCCGATCTTATATCACAAGGACGTCTGCAACTCGGCATCAGCCGAGGTTCGCCCGAACAGGTCATCGATGGCTGGCGGTATTTCGGTTATGAGCCCGAAGCGGGCAAGAGTGATGCCGATATGGGCCGCCAACATGCCGAAGTCTTTCTCGACGTGCTGAAGGGGGAGGGGTTCGCCAAGCCCAATCCGCGGCCGATGTTCCCGAACCCGCCCGGCATGCTGCGACTGGAGCCGCATTCCGAAGGATTGCGGGAACGCATCTGGTGGGGTGCCGGCTCGAACGCGACTGCCATCTGGGCCGCACAGAAGGGCATGAACCTGCAGAGTTCGACGCTGAAGGACGATGAAACCGGCGAGGCTTTCCACATCCAGCAGGCCAAGCAAATCCGCGCCTACCGTGACGCTTGGAAGGACGCGGGCCATGACCGCGAGCCTCGGGTCTCGGTCAGCCGCAGCATCTTTGCGCTGGTTGACGATCGTGACCGGGCCTATTTCGGTCGTGGCGGCAAGGAGGACGATTCAATCGGCTTCATCGACGAAAAGACGCGTGCGATTTTCGGCCGTTCCTATGCGGCGGAGCCGGATGCCCTGATCGAGGAATTGCGCAAGGACGAGGCGATTGCCGAAGCCGATACGCTGCTTCTTACCGTGCCGAACCAGTTGGGTGTTGAGTACAATGCCCATGTGATCGAAGCGATCCTGAAGCATATCGCGCCGGCTCTCGGCTGGCGCTGACGCATTCAGTCAGGTCGCGATACAAAAATGCCGCCCGAAGGTTTCGGGCGGCATTTTCGATTCCGGTTACGGAAGGCGGTCGCTAAGAGCCGATCACGCGCCGCCGCTGCGTGTGCGCGCGGCGCCATCGACGGCGGGCTTGTAGTTCGGGTCGAGCCGGACGGCGTGCGAATAGGACTTGTTGGCGCGAGCGCGATCATTGCGGCGTTCGTAAACCAGGGCCTGGTTTGCCCAAGACTCGGCGATCTTGTCGTTCAACTCGATCGCGTGATTGAAGTCGGCAAAGGCATTGTCGTCGTCGTTCAGGGCGACATAGGAGATGCCGCGGCCGTTATAGGGTTCCGGCGAGCTCGACGACAGCGAGATGGCTTTGGAGAAATCCTCGATGGCCTGCGCATGCTGGCCGCGGACCTGATAGATCAGGCCGCGGTTGTGATAGGCGCGACCGTCGGTTGTGTCGAGCTGGATTGCCTTGTTGAAGTCGTTGAACGCTTCGTCGTTGCGGCCTGCCTGGCGATAGATATTGCCGCGCCCGATATAGGCGACGTCATAATTCGGGTTGATCTGCAGCGCACGGTTATAGTCGTTTGCCGCATCGACCGGCTTGCCCATGTTGCGGTAAACGAGCGCGCGGTTGGCGTATGCCTGATAGAACTGCGGGTTCATCTGGATGGCGCGGTTGAAGTCATCCACAGCACGCTTGAACTCGCCGGCGCGACCATAGGCCGAGCCACGGCTGTTGTAACCTTCAGGATCGGACGGGTTGGACTGGATGACGGACGACAGCGAAGCGATGTTTTCCTGCGAGCCCTGCGCGCGGTCTACACGAATGACGTCCGTTGTCGTTGGTCCCGTGGCACATCCCGCCAAGCTCGCCAAGCCTAGAAGCATTCCCGTGAGCAATGTCTTGGAGCGAAGCTTGGTCATGAGCGGCAGGCTGGAAAATTCGATTCCATCGGTGGCAACGGAAGTCTTGGCGGCCATCAGGCGCAGATCCTTGTCTGGGCATTGTTTGAGTCGAAACCGACTCGGTGCAATGGAAAAAGCGGCGGCGCCTAAAAGTCGCCACCGCTCCATAATCATATAAAAGCGTCTAAAAGACGGCCGATTAACGAGCCGGGCGCGGCGTGGACGGCAGCAGGCCTTCGCGCTGCATGCGCTTGCGCGCCAGCTTGCGAACGCGACGAACGGCTTCAGCCTTTTCGCGTGCACGCTTTTCAGACGGCTTTTCGTAGTAATCGCGCATTTTCATTTCGCGGAAAACACCTTCGCGCTGCAGCTTCTTCTTGAGAGCGCGGAGAGCCTGATCAACGTTGTTGTCGCGGACAAGTACCTGCACGTGAAATCCCGTTCCTTTGGTTTGTTGTTCGCCCGGCGACCATCTGGGTTTGAGGCGAAAGAATAGTGATGCCCGGCGTCAGGCCGTGCGATTGGTGATGGCAGATAGCAGATGAGTCCGCGGAAGTCCATATATGCCGCCGTCGTTAATGTGAAAAATGGTTGCGGGCGGGAAAACCTCGCGCTCCGCAGTCAGCGCGTCGTGAAGATTTCGCTTCAATCCGGCTCGTCTGTCGGCACGGCTCATTCCCGCCCAGACGATGTTGGTGAAAATTATTTAACTCAAAGTTGCATTCTTGATTTGCGTGATGCAGATTGAGGTTGCGTGGGCGCCCCGCAATTTGAATGCCATCAGTTGATCACGAAGGGGAAGCTGGCTGGGCCAGCCGAGGGGCGTAAACATGTTCAAAAAGATGATGTGTACAGCAGTGATGCTGGGCTTGGCGGGATGCTCGCCCAACATGAATGTGAAACCGGTGCAATTTGGGGAGTCGACCGGCATAGTCAGCGGTGCAAACTTGCGCCTGGTGACGGAGAGATCCAGAGGCGTCGGTTACCCAAAGGTGGTCTGCACGGAGCCGAGCCCCGACTATGCGGTCGCGTTCGACAGGACAAGGCAGGTTACGATCACGCCGCCGGCGCAATCGAATGCAAGCAAACTCGAACTTAATGCCTCGACTGTCGAGGATGTTACGGCGGGAACCGGACGCGAGGCGGCGGTTCTCGCTCTGCGAGATGGACTCTATACTGCCTGCCAGAGCTATGCGAACGGGGTGATCGGTCAGGATGCCTATGCGATCATTCTCAGCCAGTACGGAAATCTGCTCGTAGCGCTTGTCGGCAAGGACGGTGCAGCAGGGCGAGTGCCGCCGACGCCTGCGCAGACAGCGTTCTCGGCCCTTGTGGTGGCATGCATCAGCAGCCAGGACAAATCACGCTCGCTCTACGATGAGAATATATTGCTCAATCCGGTATTTTGCTCGCGGGTATTGCAGCGTGCTCTGAACCGGGTGTGAACTCAATTCCGGTTTGGCGCTGCGGGATAGCCCAGCGTGTCGAAACAATCTTCCGATGCGTCGCAATATGGCCATTGCGGCGCATATTGATTTGCGATGGGTATGCCACTACCCAGTTCAATGCGGCCGCAAGGCCCTTGAGGTGGAGCAAGGAAGAGAGGCCAGATGCGCAAATATTCGGTTTTCGCCATAGCCCGCGAGGCAATGCGCGCCCACAAGGGATGGGAGGCACAGTGGACGTCGCCTGAACCGCGCTCCAGTTACGATGTGATCATCGTCGGCGCCGGCGGCCATGGCCTGGGCGCAGCCTATTATCTCGCGAAAGAGCATGGCATCACCAATATCGCGGTGATCGAAAAAGGCTGGCTCGGCGGCGGCAATACCGGCCGCAACACGACGATCATCCGCTCCAACTATCTCTATGAAGAGAGCATGGATATCTACGAGCATTCCCTGAAACTATGGGAAGGCCTAAGCCAGGATCTCAATTACAACGTCATGTATTCGCCGCGCGGCGTGATGATGCTGTCGCATAATGTGCATGACCAGCAGGTGTTCAAGCGGCATATCAATGCCAACCGGCTCTATGGCATCGACAACGAGTGGATGACGCCGGAACAGGCGAAGGCTTTCGTGCCGGTTCTCGATATTTCCAAGACCGCGCGTTATCCGATCAACGGGGCGGCCCTGCAGCGCCGCGGCGGCACGGCCCGCCACGATGCCGTCTCCTGGGGGTTTGCCCGCGCGGCGGCCGATCGCGGCGTGCACATCATCCAGAATTGCGAAGTCACCGGCATTCGACGCGGACCGGGCGGCGAGGTGCAGGGGGTCGAGACCTCCAAGGGGTTTATAGGTGCCAAAAAGATCGGTGTCTCGGCTGCCGGCCATTCGTCCGTGGTGATGGAAATGGCGGGCGTGCGGGTGCCACTCGCATCGAACCCTTTGCAGGCGTTGGTCTCCGAGCCGATGAAGCCGATCTTCCCGTGTGTGGTCATGTCCAACACCGTGCATGCCTATATCTCGCAATCCGACAAGGGCGAACTCGTCATCGGTGCCGGCACCGACCAGTACAATTCCTATTCGCAGACCGGCGGATTGCAGATCATCACTCATACGCTCGATGCGATCTGCGAGCTTTTTCCGATGTTCCGCCGGGTGAAGATGATGCGCCAGTGGGGCGGGATTACCGACAACACGCCGGACCGTTCGCCGATCCAGGGTATCACGCCGGTGCCGGGCCTGTTCGTCAATTGCGGCTGGGGCACAGGTGGCTTCAAGGCGACGCCCGGTTCGGCCAATCTTTTCGCGCATCTGATCGCAAAGGGCGAGCCGCACAAGCTGGCCGCCGGCCTGACGCTCGACCGGTTCCGCACCGGCCGCCTGATCGACGAAGCGGCGGCCGCCGCCGTGGCGCATTGATAATAGGGGACGTCTGATATGCTTTTGATCCATTGTCCCTATTGCGAGGAAGATCGCTCGGAGCTGGAATTCCGCTGGGCCGGCGAGGCGCATGTCGTGCGGCCGGAAAACATTGCGGCTATTTCGGATGAGGAATTCGCCGAGTTCTTCTTTCTGCGCAACAACGAAAAGGGCCTCACCTATGAACGGTGGCGGCATATTCACGGCTGCGGCCGGTTCTTCAACGCCGCGCGGGATACGGTGAGCGACAGGTTTTTGATGGCATACAAGGCAGGCCTGCCGAAACAGCCGGTGCCGGTGGCTGAAAAGTTTGCCGCAATCGCCGAGGAAAAATCCGTCGAGACCTGGGAACAGACGGAAGGAGATGCCCGATGAGCGCATCTTCCAATTCCGGGGCATTCCGTATCAAGGGCGCCGGGCGTCACACCCCGGCCCGCACGGCGCGCTTCACCTTCGATGGCAAGAGCTATACGGCGCTTGAGGGCGACACAGTCGCCTCCGCGCTTCTGGCGCATGGCGTGCATCTGCTTGGCCGCTCGTTCAAATATCACCGCCCGCGCGGCATTCTGACGGCCGGTCCAGAAGAACCCAATGCGCTTCTCGACGTCTCGCGTGATGCCGCCCGCCGCCAGCCGAATGTGCGCGCCACGGTTCAGGAGGTCTTTGACGGCGCAAAAATCGCCTCGCAGAACCGCTGGCCGTCGCTGAGATACGATATCGGCGCGGTCAATGATGTCCTTGCGCCGTTCTTTGCCGCCGGCTTCTACTACAAGACCTTCATGTGGCCGAAGGAAGCCTGGCATAAAATCTACGAGCCGATCATCCGTCGCTCGGCGGGGCTGGGTGTTTCGCCGACGGAAGACGACCCGGATCATTATGCCAGCCGATACGTCCATTGCGACGTGCTGATCGCCGGTGCCGGCGTGGCCGGCCTGACGGCGGCTCTGTCGACCGCTTCGACCGGCAAGAAGATCATTCTGGTGGACGAGCAGCCGGAAGTCGGGGGGGCGCTGCATTACGATACATCGACCACGATCGACGGGCAGAACGGCTATGACTGGGCGCAGGCGACGGTAGCCAAGCTCAAGGCGATGCCAAACGTGACGGTGCTGACCCGCACGACGGTGTTCGGTTACTACAATCATGGTTTCCTCGGTCTCGTGGAACGGGTGACCGATCACGTTGCCAAGCCGTCGAAGGATGCGCCCCGCGAGCGCCTGTGGCAGGTGCGAACGAAAAAGGTGATCCTCGCAACTGGCTCGATCGAGCGGCATATGGTGTTTGCCAATAACGATCGTCCCGGCATTATGCTGGCCTCGGCTGCGCGTACATTCCTCAACCATCACGGCGTTGCCGTCGGCCGCAATGTCGGCGTTTATGCCGCGCACGATTCCGCTTATGAGGCGGCGTTCGATCTGAAGCGTGCCGGTGTCTCCATTGCCGCGATCATCGATAACCGCGACAAGCCGGGCGAAGCGGTCCTGGCGGAAGCGCGCGCACTCGGTATCGACGTTCTGACCGGGCATTCGGTTGTCGACACGGCGGGTCGGTTGCGGATCAATTCCATGACCGTTGCCCGCAACGGCAATTTCGATCGCCGCAAGATCAAGGTTGACGCGTTGATCGTATCTGCCGGGTGGACGCCTTCCGTACATCTCTTCTCTCAGTCGCGCGGAAAGCTGAAATTCGACGACGCCAACCAGCGCTTCGTGCCGGATATCTATGCGCAGAACGCGGTCTCGGTTGGCGCCTGCAATGGCACGGACGATCTTGCCGAACTGATCGACGAAGCAATCTCGGCGGGCGGCGGCAGGCTGGCGCTTTCCGGCGAGACCCGCTTTGAATGGACCGGTGGCATGATCGGCGCGACCGAAGGCGCCGGGCCGGACCACGCGGTAAAGGCCTTTGTCGATTTCCAGCACGACGTGACGGCCAAGGATATCCGCCTTGCCGTGCGCGAGGGTATGCACTCGATCGAGCATATCAAGCGCTTCACCACCAATGGCATGGCGTCCGACCAGGGCAAGCTCTCCAACATGCATGGCCTCGCCATTGCATCGGAAATGCTGGGGCGGCCGATCCCGCAGGTCGGCCTTACAACGTTTCGTGCGCCCTATACGCCGGTGACCTATGGCACGCTGATCAATCATTCGCGCGGCGATCTGTTCGATCCGGCGCGCAAGACGCCGATGCACGCTTTGGAAGAGGCTGCGGGTGCCGAGTTCGAGGATGTCGGCAACTGGAAGCGCGCCTGGTATTTTCCAAAACGCGGCGAGGATATGCATGCTGCGGTCAACCGCGAGTGCAAGACGGTACGTGACGTAGCGGGTGTCTTCGACGCCTCGACACTCGGCAAGATCGAGGTGGTCGGGCCGGATGCGGCAGCCTTCCTCAACCTCCTCTATACCAATGCCTGGGACACGCTGAAGCCGGGCAAATGCCGTTACGGCATCATGACCCGCGAGGACGGCTTCATCTATGACGATGGCGTCGTCGGGCGTCTGGCAGAAGACCGTTTCCATGTGACGACCACGACCGGTGGTGCGCCGCGCGTGCTCAACCATATGGAAGACTATCTGCAGACGGAGTTTCCACATCTGAAGGTGTGGCTGACCTCGACGACTGAACAATGGGCGGTGATCGCGGTGCAGGGGCCTAAGGCGCGCGAAATCATCGAGCCTTTCGTCGAAGGACAGGATCTGTCGAACGAAGCCTTTCCCCATATGAGCGTTGCCGAGTGCACGGTCATGGGCGTGCCGGCACGGCTGTTCCGCGTCTCGTTCACCGGTGAAGTCGGCTACGAAATCAACGTGCCGGCCGATTTCGGGCAGTCGGTCTGGAAGGCGATCTGGGAACGCGCTGAAGGCATGGGCGCCTGCCTCTACGGCACCGAGACCATGCATATCTTGCGCGCCGAAAAGGGCTATCTCATTGTCGGCCAGGATACCGATGGCACGGTGACGCCTGACGATGCGGGTTACGGCTGGGCCGTCTCGAAGAAGAAGACCGACTTTGTCGGTATCCGCGGTCTGAAGCGTCCGGACCTTGTCCGCGAGGGGCGCAAGCAGCTCGTGGGACTGCTGACCCGCGATCCGAAGGAGGTGCTGGAGGAGGGTGGCCAGATCGTTGCCGATCCGAACCAACCGAAACCGATGACCATGCTCGGCCATGTCACGTCGTCCTACTGGTCGGAAAATCTCGGACGGTCGATCGCGATTGCATTGGTCGCCGGTGGACGGTCGAGGATGGGCGAAACACTCTATGTGCCGATGGCCGACAAGACGATTGTCGTCGAAGTGACCGACATGGTGTTCTTCGACAAGGAAGGAGGCCGTATCAATGGCTGAGATTGCACTCCGCACTCCAGTTGCTCTGGGGCATCATGGCTCGCAAAACGCGATGCTTTCACAAGCGGCTCCCGCCACACGGATCTCGCTGCGTGTCCGCTCTGAGGATGTGTCGGCCTTGTCGAGCGCGCTCGGCGTTGACCTGCCGGTAAAGCCGAAGACCTCGACCTATGCCAATGGTCGTACGGCGCTTTGGCTCGGGCCGGATGAATGGCTGGTGATCGACGAGGGCGAGAGCGGATTGATGACTGCCGCGGCCAATTCCGGCGCGCTGCATTCGGCGACGGATGTCTCCCATCGCAACACGGCGATCATCGTCTCGGGACCGGGGGCTGCCGCTGCGATCAATGCCGGTTGCGCGCAGGATCTGTCGCTCGATGTCTTTCCCGTCGGTGCCTGCTCGCGCACGCTGTTGGGCAAGGTGGAGATCGTGCTGCTCCGGACCGCCGAGGATGCGTTCCGGGTGGAGGTCTGGCGGTCGTTTTCCGATTACGCCTTCGGCCTCCTGGCCGAAGGCGCAAGGGATGCCGCACTTTAGGCATTGGGTGTTCGACCATAGCCTAACTTGATCTTGCCCGATCAATATCGCACCCTCCCGGGTCAAAACGGGAGGGTTTTTTATGCCGGAAATTCAGTGGATCGTGCTCGGTATTGCGGCCGCGATTGCGGGTGGGGTCGTTGCGGCGAAACTGTCGGGGATTGAACTGTGGAAAGGCGTTCTTGTCGGTGGCGCGGCAGCGGTCGCGGCGCTTCTGGCGTCGTTCGCCCCAGGCATCGACCGTAACATCACAATGCCAATGGCGGGCCTTATTGCAGCCGGGATCGCAGGTTCGGCGGTTGGGCTCACCGCTTCGAGAACCGCGCCGATCGTTATCGGGGCCGCGGTCCCCCCGCTCTTAGGCCTGCTGCTTCTGGACCTGAGCTGACACGGGCGTCGCTCTTGCGGCAGCCTTTGTCATGCGGCTAGTCTATCCGGAGAAAGCTTTGGGAGGAGCTCGTGAAGATACGTGCGGCCGTGCTGCGGCAATCGCCTGTCCTGCCACCTTTCGCAACCAGCAGGCCGCTTTCCATCGACGAGTTGGATCTCGATCCGCCGGGGCGTGAAGAGGTGCTCGTACGCATCGGTGCGGCGGGGCTCTGCCATTCCGATCTTTCCGTCATCAATGGAGACCGCCCGAGACCGATGCCGATGGCGCTCGGTCATGAGGCGGCCGGCATCGTGGAAGCTGTCGGTCCGGGTGTCCATGATCTGGTGCCGGGCGATCATGTGGTGATGAGTTTCGTGCCGAGCTGCGGCCATTGCCTTCCCTGCGCAGAAGGCCGTCCGGCGCTTTGCGTGCCGGGTGCCGACGCGAACGGCAAGGGGACGCTGCTGTCTGGAGAGCGGCGGCTGGTTTGCGACGAGGTTCCGGTCAATCATCATCTCGGCGTGTCCGGCTTTGCCACGCATGCAGTGGTTTCCCGCCATTCGGCGATAAAGATCGATCGCGCACTGCCTCTGGCTGAGGCTGCATTGTTCGGTTGCGCGGTGCTGACTGGGGTGGGAGCGGTCGTCAACACCTGCAAGGTGCAGCCGGGGCAGAGCGTTGCCGTTGTCGGGCTTGGCGGTGTCGGCCTTGCTGCTGTTCTCGGCGCGCTTGCAAGCGGCGCGGAGCGGGTGATCGCCGTCGATCTGGCCCCGGCAAAGCTCGAAGTCGCTCTCAAGCTCGGTGCCACGGATGTTTTTCTGGCGAGCGATGTGGATGTGGTGGAGGCGATCCGCGAGGCAACAGGCGGTGGCGTCGATCATGCGCTTGAAATGGCCGGCTCGACCCGCGCCTTCGATCTCGCCTACCGGATCACACGTCGGGGCGGGACGACGGCAACGGCAGGTCTGGCCAACCCGGTCAGCCAGTTCGTCATTCCGGCGGTCAGCCTCGTGGCAGAGGAAAGGCGGGTCCTCGGTAGCTATCTCGGCGGATGCGTTCCCAGCCGGGATATCCCGCGCTTCATCGGTCTCTATCGGCGCGGAAGGTTGCCGGTGGACCGGCTGTTGTCATCGACCGGACCGCTGGGGGAGATCAACGAGGCCTTTGACCTGTTGCACGAAGGCAAGGTCATCCGCCACGTCATCACCTTCGATTAAAGCAATTCCAGCAAAGGTGGGAACCGGCGTCCGGAATTGCGTTCAAACAAAGAGATAGAGCAGTTTCGCGTTTCGAAGAAAGGCGGAGATGCTCTAGACGCCTTCCGGGCGATCTTTCGGGTCGAACTGGACGATGGTGATCCAATTGGCAGTGAGGGCCGGTTTCTTTTCGTTTTCAACCTCGACGGACACGTCGTAGCTGGTCATCAGCATGCCGCCGCCGCGGAAGCGGCATTCCGACAGGATGAAGTGTCCGCGCACGCGGGTGCCTGATTTGACCGGCGACATGAAGCGGACGCGATCGAAGCCGTAATTGATGCCCATCGTCTGTTCGCGGATTTTCGGCACGGTGCCGAAATTCATCGCGGAGAGCAGCGACAATGTGAGAAAGCCGTGGGCGATCGTGCCGCCGAACGGGCTCTCCGCTGCCGCTCGCTCAGGGTCGACATGGATGAATTGATGATCAAGGGTCGCGTCGGCGAACTGATTGATCATAGTCTGATCGACGGTGATCCACTCGGACACGCCGAGTTCCTGACCCACAAGTCCTGGCACGTCGGCCAGCGAAATCTCACGCATTCAGCACACCGCTCTTGTCGTCGTTTTAAAGCTATTGCTCGCAGGCGGCAGCGTTACCCTTGCAGGCAGAAACTGACGGAGCGGGAAGGAAGGAGGTTCGTCCAAGGCTTATCCAAGAGCAAATCCCGCCAGCCGGTGCCGGAGAGAATAAACTCTGCATCTTCATGGCCCCGGTTGAAGAGGATTGCAAGACGGGTCGAACGGCCCGAGGAGCGGTCGTCCGTCGTAACGAGCATGCCCATCAGCCGGTTTTCGGCATTCTCCCAATCGGATGTCTGCATTGCAGAGCCCGAGGGGGCCAGCCATTCCACGTCACCGTTTCCAGTGAAGAAATCCGTTTCGGAAAAGACGGAGAAACGTTTGCGGATATTCGCCAGCAGAGCGGTGTGACGGATCAGTTCCGTATCCGGCTCTTCCCAGTCCATCCAGGTGATCTCGTTGTCCTGGCAATAGGCGTTATTGTTGCCTTGTTGTGACCGGCCGGCCTCATCGCCCATTGTGAGCATGATCGTGCCGCGGCTGGCAAACAGCGTCGAAAGAAGCGCGGGGACGTCACGGCGGCGGCGCTCCTGCACCGTGGTATCTGTGGTCGGGCCTTCCGCGCCGTTGTTCCAGGAGAGGTTTTCGTTGTGGCCGTCGCGGTTATCCTCACCATTGGCATCGTTGTGCTTGTGTTCGTGCGAGACGAGGTCGAACAGGGTGAAGCCGTCATGGGCGGCGAGGAAATTGACGCTGCGGCTGCGCCCGGATCTTTCAAAGATGTCCGATGATCCGGCAAGGCGAGTGGCGAGCGGGCCGATCATCCACTGGTCGCCGCGCCAGTAACGGCGGATGTCGTCGCGGGCGCGGTCGTTCCATTCCAGGAAAGGGGCAGGGAAATTGCCGAGCTGGTAACCGCCGGGACCGATGTCCCAGGGTTCGGCGATGAAAATGCGATCCTTCAGCAGGTCATCGGACAACATTGCCGTCAGGGTTTCGCCACTTGGGTCGAAACCGCCTGCCGTGCGGCCGATCACCGGTGCGAGATCGAAGCGAAAACCGTCGACGCCGGCATGGCCAACGAAATGGCGCAGCGTATCGACGATCAGTTGTCGGACGATCGGATGATCGGCAGCGACCGTGTTGCCGGTACCGGTGTCGTTGATCAGTTCGCTCGGGTTATCCGGCAGGTGGCGGTAATAGGTGAGGTTATCGAGGCCGCGCATCGAAAGCGTTGCGCCGTAACGGTCGCTTTCGCCAGTGTGGTTGAAGACGAGATCGAGGATTGTGCCGATGCCGGCTTCATGCAGCTTGGCGACTGTCTCGCGAAGCTCCGTCATGCCTCCGGGGCAGAGACGCGGATCGAGCGCCATGAAGGCGATCGGATTGTAGCCCCAGCCGTTGGTCAGCCCGAGCGGCGGCAGATGGCGCTCGTCGATCCATGCTGTGATCGGCATCAGCTCGATCGCATCGACGCCGATCCCTTGCAGATGGGCGATGATGGCAGGGTGGGCGAGTGCCGCGACAGTGCCGCGGATTTCTTCCGGTATATCGGGATGCAGGATGGTGAAGGGTTTCACCGCGATCTCGTAAACGAAGCCGCCGGCGGGCAGGAGCGGTGCGGCCCTGTCCGCCTCGATGTCTTTCGTGACGATTGCCCGCGGCACGAGGTTGGCGGTATCCAGCCCGTGGGCGGCAAGGTCACGGTCCGCCAGAAACGGGCGGTCGAGTTCCTTCGCGTAAGGGTCGACCAGAAGCTTTGATGGATCGAACCATAACCCCTTGTCGGGGTCATAAGGTCCGTAGGCGCGGTAGCCGTAATGCTGGCCCAAGCCCAGGCCTTCGATCGAGACGCGATGGATGCCGTCGGTGCCGCGAAACATGCCGTGACGGGTGGCTTCGTTGCCGGTCTCAGTGTCGAACAGGCAGAGCTCGATTTTTTCTGCGGACGAGGACCAGATGGCGAAATCCACGCCGGTCGGTGTGAGGATGGCGCCGAGTTTTGTGCCTGTCGCTTGAGCCATGCAGATCGGGTCCCTGTCGCATCCGGTTCAGTTCATCAGCGTCTGTGTGTGCGAGGCCCCTCATCCGGCTGTCGCCACCTTCTCCCCGTGCACGGGGAGAAGGGACGTGTTGCGAGGTTTCCGTTTTCCTCCAACGTCGAGTGGGGTACGTCCCCTCTCCCCGTCTACGGGGAGAGGGTGAGGGGCTGGCTTTTCACTCGATGAGCGGATCGCAAACTCACTGCAAGATCACGTAATCACCGTCGGCGCATCGCGTCCGGAGCGCTTCTTCAGGTCCGAAATCTCGTCGGCCACAGCGATCAGGTCGGCGAGTGCTTCCTGGGTGTCGATACCGTGCTTGGAAGCATCCGGCTCGTAACGTTCGACATAAACGCGGATCGTGGCGCCCGAGGTGCCGGTGCCCGACAGGCGGAAGACGACGCGGCTGCCGCCTTCGAACAGGACGCGGATGCCCTGGTTCTTCGATACCGAACCGTCGATCGGATCGTGATAGGCGAAGTCATCGGCGGCGACGACCCTCAGTGAACCAAAGCTCTGGCCCGGCAGCGCGGCGAGCTTTTCGCGCAGCGCGGTGATCATGCCGTTTGCTGCGTCCGAATCCACTTCCTCGTAGTCGTGGCGGGAATAGTAGTTGCGGCCGTATTCGGCCCAGTGGCTCTTGACGATGTCGGCAACGCTTTCGTTGCGGCCGGCCATGATGTTCAGCCAGAAGAGAACCGCCCAGAGGCCATCCTTTTCGCGTACGTGGTCGGAGCCGGTGCCAAAGCTTTCCTCGCCGCAGACGGTCGCCTTGCCGGCATCGAGCAGGTTGCCGAAGAATTTCCAGCCGGTCGGCGTCTCGTACATGCCGATGCCGAGCTTTTCGGCGACGCGATCGGCGGCAGCACTTGTCGGCATGGAGCGGGCGATGCCGGCGATGCCCTTGGCATAACCCGGCGCGAGCGTTGCATTGGCGGCGATGATCGCAAGGCTGTCGGACGGGGTGACGAACATGCCCTTGCCGACAATCATGTTACGGTCGCCATCGCCATCGGAGGCCGCGCCGAAATGGGGGCCGTCCTTGCTCATGACGTCGTCATAGAGTTCTTTGGCGTGGACGAGGTTCGGGTCCGGATGATGGCCGCCGAAATCCGGCAGCGGGGTGGCGTTGCGGACAGAGCCTTCCGGCGCGCCGAGGCGGTTTTCCAGGATTTCCGTGGCGTAGGGACCGGTGACGGCGCCCATCGAGTCGATGACGACGCGAACGCCGCTGGCGATCAGGGCACGGATGGCGGCGAAATCGAAAAGCTGTTCCATCAGTTCGGCATAATCGGCAACCGGATCGATCACTTCGACGTCCATGCCGGCGACCTTGAACGTGCCGGTCTTGTCGAGATCGAGATCAGCCGTATCGGCGATCTTGTAGGTGTCGATGACCTTGGAGCGGGCATAGATGGCATCCGTGATCTTTTCCGGTGCCGGGCCGCCATTGCCGATATTGTACTTGATGCCGAAATCTTCGGTCGGGCCGCCGGGATTGTGGCTGGCGGAGAGCACGATGCCGCCGAAGGCGTGATATTTGCGGATGACGTTGGAGGCGGCGGGCGTCGAGAGGATGCCGCCCTGGCCGACCATGACCTTGCCGAAGCCGGCGGCGGCGGCCATCTTGATTGCCTTCTGAATGACTTCGCGATTGTAATAACGGCCGTCGCCGCCGATCACCAGCGTCTTGCCGTCAAAACCTTCGAGGCTGTCGAAAATGGATTGGATGAAATTTTCCGCATAGTTCGGCTGGGCGAAGACCGGAACCTTCTTGCGCAGGCCGGACGTGCCAGGCTTCTGATCCTGGTAGGGGGTCGTTGCGACGGTCTTGATCATACTCAAATGCCTTTTCTTTCAAGGATCTCGGAAAAGAGCGCAGCATAAAGCGCTGCGCTGCGGTTCCACGAAACATCCGATTTCATGCCCTGCTTCTGGATCACAGTCCATAGCTTCTCGTCCTTATAAAGGCGGATGGCGCGACGCAGCGCGCGGGCCAGATTGTCGGTCGTTAGCGGGCCGAAGGAAATGCCGGTTGCGGCCTCTGCCGCAAGTCCCGCATGGCTTGCGTCGATCACCGTGTCGTTGAGGCCGCCGACGCGGGCGACGATCGGCACGCAGCCGTAACGCAAGCCGTAAAGCTGGGTCAGGCCGCAAGGTTCGAAGCGCGAGGGGATGATGATCGCATCGCAGCCCGCCTGCATCAGATGCGAGAGCGGCTCGTCATAGGCGGCAATCACGCCGATGCGGCCGGGATGGCGAAGGGCGGCAGAATGGAAGGCGTCTTCAAGCGCCTTGTCGCCGGAGCCAAGGACCGCGAGCGTGGCGCCGTGGGCCACGAGATCGTCCAGAGTTTCGGCAAGAAGGTTCATGCCCTTCTGGTCGGTAAGCCGTGAGACGACGCAGAAGAGCGGTGCGTGGTCGATATCGAGCGCAAACCGCTCCGCGACGCGCCGCTTGTTTTCCGCCCGCGCGTTCAAGGTCGCCGCCGAATAGGTGCTGGCGATAAGCGTGTCTGTTTCCGGGTTCCAGACATCGGTATCGATGCCATTGACGATGCCGGTCAGATCTTCGGACCGATGATGCAGCAGGCCTTCAAGACCCATGCCATATTCGGGCGTGAGGATTTCCTCGGCATAGGATGGGCTGACGGTGGAGATTTCCCACGCCGTCTGCAGGCCGGCCTTCAGGAAGCCTATCCTGCCGTAATATTCGACACCGTCGATCGAGAAAGCGTGCGGCGGCAGCTCCAGCTCAGGGAATATCCCGGCATCGAACACGCCCTGAAAGGCGATGTTGTGGATGGTGATGACGCTCGGTACTTCCGGTTCTGCCGCATAGCGCATGTAGGCGGGAAGAAGGGCCGCCTGCCAGTCGTGGACATGCACGAGATCCGGCCGCCAGCCGCCGGGATCTCCTGTCAGGCCTTGCTGGGCGATAATGGCACCGGCCTTGGACAGGGCAGCAAAACGGCGCCAGTTGTCGTCGTAATCCGCTCCGGTCACGTCGAGATAGGGGCCGCCCTGCCGGTCGAACAGTTCGGGGCAGTCGAGGATCAGCAGATCCAGGCCCTTGTGCTCGATTTCCAGGATGCGGGCTTCTGCGCCGAAAAGGTCCGGAAAGGTACGGCGGAGCGTAGCATCCTGGGCTATCCGCATTACGGAAGGATAACCGGGCATCAGCGTTTTGACCGCAATGCCCTGCTTGCCCAGCGCGATGGGAAGTGCGCCGGCCACGTCGGCCAGTCCGCCTGTTTTCACCAGAGGGTAGACTTCGGAAGCGACCGAAAGGACCTGCATCACAAATCCAACTTGTCGATCATGTTCTGGGTGATCAGGCAGATCCCGCTTTCGGTGCGACGGAATCGCTTCGCATCGAGTTCCGGATCCTCGCCGACGATCAACCCTTCAGGGATTGTGACGCCATGATCGATGACGACATCGCGAAGCTGGGCGCGGCGGCCGATCCTCACATTCGGCAGCACGACAGCGCCTTCGAGCTTGGAATAGGAATTGGCGCGCACGCCGGTAAAGAGCAGGCTCTTATTGAGCGACGAGCCGGAGATGATGCAATCGCCGGAGATGACCGACGAGGTTGCCGAGCCGCGGCGTTTTTCGTCGTCATGGACGAATTTCGCCGGTGCGGTGATTTCCGCATAGGTCCAGATCGGCCAGGACTTGTCGTAGAGGTCGAGGCCCGGGACGATCTCGGTCAGGTCGATATTGGCCTGCCAATAGGCGTCGATCGTGCCGGCATCGCGCCAGTAGGGCTCGCGTTCGTAGTCGGAGCGGACGCAGCTGTCGGCGAAACGGTGAGCCACCGCCTTACCGTGCTCGACGATGTAGGGGATGATGTCCTTGCCGAAGTCACGGCTGGAGCTCGTGATTTCAGCGTCACGCTTCAGCGCGTCGATCAGGAATTTGGTGTGGAAGACGTAGATGCCCATTGAGGCGAGGGCGAAATTCGGATTGCCGGGAATGCCCGGCGGATCGGCCGGCTTTTCGACGAAATCGATGATCTCGTCCTTCTCGTTGACATGCATGACGCCGAAACCGGTTGCTTCCATGCGCGGCACTTCCAGGCAACCGACGGTGACGTCGGCGCCGGAATTGACGTGCTGCTGCAGCATCAGTTCGTAGTCCATCTTGTAGACATGGTCGCCGGCGAGGATGACCATGTATTCGGGCGCGTAACCCTCGATGATGTCGATGTTCTGGTAGACGGCGTCGGCCGTGCCTTCGTACCATTGCGTCTCGGAAACGCGTTGGGAGGCGGGCAGGATGTCGAAGCTCTCGTTGCGCTCGGGGCGAAAGAAGTTCCAGCCGCGCTGCATGTGGCGGATCAGCGAATGCGCCTTGTATTGGGTGGCGACACCGATGCGGCGAATGCCGGAATTCAGCGCGTTGGAGAGGGCGAAATCGATGATGCGGGCCTTGCCGCCGAAATAGACGGCGGGTTTGGCGCGTCGGTCGGTCAGTTCCTTGAGGCGGCTGCCGCGGCCACCGGCCAGAACATAGGCCATGGCGTCGCGCGACAGAGGCTGGATGCGTTGCTTGTCGTTCATGGGTTCTCCCTCCCTTATGCCTTGTCTGTAAATTCCAGCATGATCGTCGCCAAAGGTGGCAATGTCACCTCCGCCGAGATGCTTCCTCCCGCATCCACGGCCTGAACCTTGCCGCCATTCCCCTTGCCGCTGCCGCCATAGATCTCCGCGTCGGTATTGAGCACTTCGCGCCATTTTCCTGCATGGGGCAAAGGCAGCCTGTAGTTCTGGCGATAGACAGGGGTGAAATTGGTGATGACGGCGACAGGTTTTTCGCCCGGGGCCATGCGCAGCCAGGCAAAGACCGAATTGTCGGCGTCATCGACAATCAACCAGCGGAAACCTTCGCCCTCGCAATCGCGAGCGTGCAGCGCAGGCTTCGAACGATAACAGAAATTGAGGTCGCGCACGAGGCGGCGCATGCCTTCGTGAGGATGGTAGCTGAGCAGGTTCCAGTCGAGCGATTTACTCTCGCTCCACTCTGCCCATTGGGCAAATTCCTGGCCCATGAACAGCAGCTTCTTGCCCGGATAACCCCACATGAAGCCGTAATAGGCGCGCAGGTTGGCGAATTTCTGCCAGTCGTCACCGGCCATCTTGGCAATCAGCGAACCCTTGCCGTGGACCACTTCGTCATGGCTGAGCGGCAGCACGAAATTTTCGGCAAAGGCGTAGACAAGGCCGAAGGTTATGGCGTTGTGGTGATGCTTGCGATGCACGGGCTCGCGCGCCAGATAGCTCAAAGTATCGTGCATGAAACCCATGTTCCACTTGAAGCCGAAACCGAGACCGCCCTCGTGCACCGGCGCCGAAACCTTGGGCCACGATGTGCTTTCTTCGGCGATCGTCATCACGCCCGGATGCGCGCCGTAGGAGAGCGAGTTCATCTTCTGGAGGAAGCGGACTGACTCTAGGTTTTCCCGGCCGCCATATTCGTTGGGGATCCATTCTCCCTCGCGGCGGGAATAGTCGAGATAGAGCATGGAGGCGACGGCATCGACGCGCAGGCCGTCGAGATGGTATTTTTCCGCCCAGTAGAGGGCATTGTTGATCAGGTAGGACAGGACCTCGACACGACCGAAATTGTAGATCGCGGTGTTCCAGTCGGGGTGATAGCCCTGTCGCGGGTCTGCGTGCTCATACAGCGCCGTGCCGTCGAAATCGCGCAGGCCGTGGGCGTCGGTCGGGAAATGCGCCGGCACCCAGTCGAGAATGACGCCGATGCCGACCTTGTGGGCGCCATTGACGAAACGGGCAAAACCTTCCGGCTCGCCGAAGCGGGCGGACGGCGCGTAGAGGCCGGTCGTCTGGTAACCCCAGGACGGGTCATAGGGGTGTTCGGTGATCGGCAGGAATTCGATATGGGTAAAGCCCATGTCTGCGCAGTAGGGGATGAGGCGGGAGGCCAGCTCATCCCACGAGAGGAACGAGCCGTCGTCGTTACGCTGCCATGATCCGGCATGGACCTCGTAGATGGAAATCGGCTGGCGGCGATGGTCCGCCTTTTCCCAGAAATCGCGGTGGGCGTCGTCTTCCCAAACCTGGCTGAGTTCCGGTGCCGTTACCGAGGCCGTCTTCGGCCGCATCTCGGCGCGGCGGGCAAAAGGGTCGGCCTTCAGCGGCTGCAGCTTGCCATCCTTGCCGATGATCTCAAATTTGTAAGCCGCACCGGCACGAACGTCGGGCGCAAAGATTTCCCAGATGCCGGTATCCTGGCGCAGCCGCATGACGTGACGGCGGCCGTCCCAGTTGTTGAATTCACCGACAACGGAGACGCGCCGGGCATTCGGCGCCCAGACGGCGAAATGAAAACCTTCGACGCCCTCATGCTTGATCGGATGAGCGCCCATCCTGTCGAAAAGGCGCAGATGCGAGCCTTCGCGCAACAGATAATCGTCCATAGGTCCGAGAACCGGACCGAAGGAATAAGGGTCGGTGACGGCCCATTCCACATCGCCGCGCTCAGCACGATAACGGATCGGCTGCAGATGGGCGGCATCAACCGGGCCTTCGAAATAACCGGCCTCGTGGCGACAGGTCAGTTCGCCGAGTTCCGCGCCGCTCAGCGAAAGCACGGTGACTTCCTCAGCCCCGGGGATGAAGCAGCGGGCGCGGTATTTTTCGCCGAGCTTGTGAAGTCCAAGCACGGCGAAAGGGTTTGTATGCCTTCCTGCCAGAATCGCCTCGATCTCGGACAACGGGATTTCTCCAGGAGATCTTCCGTCATCGAGCGTACTCGGCGATTTTGTCATCAGGCTCTCCAGATTTCCGACGCGTACTGGCGGATTGTGCGGTCCGAAGAGAACCAGCCCATCCGGGCGGTATTGCGAATTGTCTTTGAATACCAGGATTTAGGGTCTGTCCAGATTTGGTCAACCGTACGCTGTGCCGCAGCATAGGCATCGAAGTCTGCGGCGACCATGAACCAGTCATGGTTATAGATGCCATCGATCAGTTCCTGGAAACGCGATCGGTCGTCCGGCGAGAAGACGCCGGAAGCAATCGCGTTCAAAGCCTGGGCCAGTTCCGGCGACTGCTCGATCAATGCGCGGGGATTGTGCCCGTCCGAGCGGACCTTCGCCACTTCGTCGGCGGTCAGGCCGAAGATGACGATATTTTCGTCGCCGACATGTTCGCGCATCTCGACGTTCGCACCGTCGAGCGTGCCGATCGTCAGCGCGCCGTTCAGGCCGAACTTCATGTTTCCGGTGCCGGATGCTTCCATGCCGGCAGTGGAGATCTGCTCCGACAGGTCGGCGGCGGGAACGATGGTTTCCGCCAACGAGACATTGTAGTTCGGCACGAAGACGATTTTCAGCAGGCCGCGGACCGACGGGTCGTTGTTGATGACACGGGCGACGTCGTTGGCCAGCTTGATGATCAGCTTGGCGTTGTGATAGCTCGGCGCCGCCTTGCCGGCAAAGAGTTTTACCCGCGGCACCCAGTCCAGTTCGGGATGCGAACGGATCTGATCGTAGAGGGCGACAGCTTCGACGATGTTGAGCAGCTGGCGCTTGTATTCGTGGATGCGCTTGATCTGGATGTCGAACAAGGCGGACGGATCGAGCCTGATACCCATGCGGCTGCCGACGAGATTGGTAAGCGCGATTTTGTTCGTCCGTTTCACCGCCGCGAACTTCTCCTGGAAGCTTGCGTCGTCGGCAAACTTGTCCAGTTCCACCAGCGCTTCGGTATCGTCGAGGAACTTGTCGCCGATCGCATCGCGGATGAGCGAGGTGAGGCCCGGATTGCACTGCATCAGCCAGCGGCGGGGTGTGATGCCATTGGTCTTGTTGTTGATGCGGGTCGGATAAAGCGTGTGCAGGTCGGCAAATACCGTGACCTTCATCAGGTCGGTATGCAGGGCAGAGACGCCGTTGATCGAATGGGAGCCGACAAAGGCAAGGTTGCCCATGCGCACCCGCCGCTCACCGCCTTCATCGATCAGCGAGATCGAGCGGACCTGCGTATCGGAAAAACGTTTCTCCTTACGCGCTTCGACCAGGATTTTCGCGTTGATCGCATAGACGATCTGCATGTGACGCGGCAGAAGGCGCTCGAAGAGCGGCACCGGCCAGGTTTCCAGCGCTTCGGGCAGAAGCGTATGGTTGGTATAGGAGAAGGTCTGGCGGACGATCTCCCATGACACGTCGAAATCCATGCCGTGGATGTCGACGAGCAGGCGCATCAGTTCGCCGATCGAAACGGCCGGATGCGTGTCGTTCAACTGGATCGCGACCTTCTCGTGAAGGTTGGTGAAATCCGGATATTGCTGTAGGTGGCGGCGCAGAATGTCCTGCAGGGATGCCGACGAGAAGAAGAATTCCTGACGCAGGCGCAGTTCCTGACCGGCCGGATTGGCGTCGGCCGGATAAAGGACGCGGGTGAGGGATTCCGCCTTGTTGCTTTCACGCAGGGCACCGATATGGTCGCCGGCATTGAAGGCATCGAGCAGGATCGGGTCGATCGGCTGGGCTGACCAGAGGCGCAGCGTGTTGACGCGATTGCCGCGCCAGCCGACGATCGGCGTGTCATAGGCCATGGCGATGACACGTTCGGCCGGCTTCCAGACATAACGCGGGGTATCTTCGTACCCCCCAACGGTATCCACCGAGCCGCCGAAGCCGATCTCGTAGGAGCTTTCGCGGCGCTCGAACTCCCAGGGGTTGCCGTGGGCAAGCCAGGTTTCCGGCAGTTCAACCTGCCAGCCGTCTGCCATCTGCTGGCGGAACAAGCCGTGGATATAACGAATGCCGTAGCCGTAGGCCGGGATATCGACGGTTGCCATCGATTCCATGAAACAGGCGGCGAGGCGGCCGAGGCCACCGTTGCCGAGTGCCGCATCTGGCTCGAGGCCGGCGATAACCGATACATCGACGCCGAGCGACGACAGGGCATCGCGAATTTCCTGCATCAGTCCGAGATTGCTGACCGCATCGCGCATCAGACGGCCGATCAGGAATTCCAGCGATAGGTAATAGACCCGCTTCTGGTTGGTTCGGTAAGCTTGGCGGGTGCTTTCCATCCACCGGTCGATGATCCTGTCCCGGACGACCAGGATGGTGGCTGTCAGCCAGTCATGAGGCTTGGCCACCTTGGCATCCTTGCCGATGCGGTAGGTGAGGCGCTCGATGATCTCTTCCGCCATGATTTCGGGGCGGGAGCTGCGCGGAGACGGATAGGGGATGTCGACGTGGGGTGTGCTGTTGTTCATATAGTCGCCAATTGTTCTCGGTTGAGCGGGTGGAGGAATGTCCGATTCAGTCGATATGGCAGAATGTTACCGCCACAGTTATGCACCGATGTGAAGGCCTTGCAACGGCGGAATTAAAGATGGTCGCCGGAGTGTAAGCGGTTGATTTCCACAAGATGCGTAAAAGCCCCGCGGATGGCGGGGCTTTTACGGAGATCAGAAAAGCCAAAGTGGCCGTGTCTCGTCGCTCGTTATTGGGTCAGCAATGTCTTGCTCGCGCTTGCTTCTTCGCCGATCGCCTGGAATGCTGCAAGTAAGTCGTCCATGCTTTCTGCCTTGAAGTAATATTCGCTGCCGCTGGCGCATTTTGTCAGAAGTTGCTGGCCTCTTGTCGGGGCCATAAACGCGATTGAGTAGATTTTCATGCCAGCTGATTTGGCCGAATCGCAGACTGTTTCCGTGTAGCTGTCCGAAAGCGTGCTATTGTTCGCACCATCGGTCATGAAGACGATGTATTTCGTTAGCTTTGAGTTTCCGGCATCACTCTGAATCTTGCTTTCGGAACCTTTACCAGTTGTGATGAGGTTGTCGTAGGCGCGTTTCATCGGCGCGTAGGACTCGGTACCACCACCAGCAGACATGGTGTTGATGACTTCGGTTCTTGTTTTCTTCGTGCCCCAATCGAAATTATTAGAGTCCTGAATTGAGCTGCTCCACGAGATAGCGTTGGTGCGAACATATTTCGACTTGGGATCCGCTTTATCCAACTGGTCGAGGAGGAGATTGCCTGCAGTCTTAAGCGCCTCTATCTTCTTGACATAGCATGGCTTTAGCGTGCCGATATATGATCCGTTGTCGTTGTATTGGGCACAACTCGTCGTCGGCGTTATCTTTTCACTCGTATTCGCAAGCATGGACCCGGACTCATCCAGCACAAGTGTCATCGATAGAGCACTTTTCGCTTGGCTGATGCCACTCGTGGTCGAGCTGCTGGTGCTGATTGGTGTAGAATATTTGCCGAAAACCGACATCAGTGGTGTCAGCGAGAGCGTGTAGGCGGAAGCTACTTTGATGTCGTAGCGCTTGCCGTCGGAGTTCGTCGTTGTCGTGATCGTAGCGACGGTAGATTTGGCAATGTCATCCGCGACACTTCCTGACACCGAATTTGCCATTTGGCCTTTGACGAAATTTACGGCTAGTTTTCTAGCATCCTCTTCGGTAGCTGATGGATCCTGAGCCATATAAGTTGCAACGGCCAACGCAGCTGCGTCGGTAGCCTCTTGAAGGCCACGCTTCGACAACATCATGTTCGACACGTCGATTGCTAGGCCTCCGGCACCAATGAGAACCGGCAGCATGATTGCCGTCATGATTCCGAAATTACCGCCGCGGTCGTCTGCAAAATGCTTGAAAATGGCCATGATGGTCGCCGTCCCCGATTACGGCCCACATATTTGGCCGTTCTAATGGACTATTGCCCTAAAAGCTCTGGATGATGACTTAATCAAAAGGCTCGAATTTTAGCGATCGGCCAAAATCAGCGTCAAAACGGGTCTACTTGACCGGAATCACGTCAACCGCCTGATCGGCCTTTTGATTTCCGTAACCTTTGAGCACCCCGATGACCGGGGCGACGTCGGAATAGTCGCGGCCGTAACCGACGACGATATGGTCGCTGCCGGCCGTCATGTCATTGGTGGGGTCGAATTCGACGTAACCCAGGGCATCGCCGCACCAGATGCGCACCCAGGCATGCATGGCGTCGGCGCCTTCCAGCCGTTCCTTGCCCGGTGGCGGGAGTGTGCGCAGGAAACCGGAGACGTAACCTGCCGGAATGCCGAGGCTTCGAAGCGCCACGATCATCACATGGGAAAAATCCTGGCAGACGCCGCGTTTCAGCTTGAAGGCTTCCTTCGGCGTCGTTTCGACCGTCGTCGCCTCGGCATCGTATTTGAAGTCCCTGTGGACCCGGGTGCAGAGGGCGGCCGCGATCTCGCGCACCGTCTGACCCGGCTTCACGGCTTCACGTGCATAGGCGGCTATCGACGGCTCTTCGGGCAGTCTCGGGCTTGCGCCAGTCAGGTGGTGGGGTGAGGATGGATCGACCGACCAGACATCGGCCAGTTCCTTGCGCAGCACGTCGAGCGGCGGTGACAGATCCGCCGTCATCGTCGGGGCTTCGACCATGACGCGGGCCTGCATGCGGATATCCAGCCGGTCGTGTGGGGCACGAACAAGAACCGATGTCGCCTGCTGTCCGAAGAAATCGATGAAGGTTACCCTTTCATCCGTTGTCGGCGAGACGGTGACCGAACCTGCGATCAGGCGCTGGCGATCGGGAAGCGAGAGCGGCAGGAGCCGGATTACGTGACGGGCACCGGACGCGGGCACATCATAGGCGTAGCCCATGTGGAGAGAGAGGTCGTAGAGCATCAAGTCGTTCCTCCCTTTCAAATCAGCTGCAATAGGTCCGGCCAAGAAGGTCGGACAGGTTTTCCAGATCCGTTTCCAGCCTGCGATAGACGTCTTCGCTCATCGTTTCCGGCGTCATCACCGCAAGCCCGGAATGCAGCCGCATCGCCTCCCGGTAGAAGGGCGACATCTGGCCGTTATCGAAGGCGTTGGGCAGTTTTTCCACCTCGGTGCGAATCTCGTTCAGCTGGAACAGGATCGAGCGCGGGTTGAGCGGATCGAGCGCCAGCAGGTCATTGACCGTCAGGCGTGCCGTGTTGACGCTGTAGCGGCGGCGGTGGGTCATGACGCTGTCGCCGATCTCGAGCATCATGTCGAGCGAGCCGTCGGGCGCATCCGGTCCGGAAAGATGGGCGAGCAGCCGCGTCATGTGCAGGCCGCGTTCCAGATGGCGGCCGATCGACAGAAAACGCCAGCCGGTGAAACGGTACATGTTTTCATGCACGAGACCGGCAAAACCTGCGAGCTTGCGCAAAAGGATGGTTGCGGCATGCGCGGCATCGTCGCCCGGCTGGGCCGCTTCGTGGAAACGCTTGGCGGTCTTTGCGAGGTCTGTCAGCGCCAGCCAGCCATCGGGTGAAAACCGGTCGCGGATGTTGCTGGCGGAATAGATGGCGCTGTTGATGTTCTGAAGCAGTGGTTCGGGCACGGCTTTGCCCATGTCCATATCGATCGACTTCAGGTAACGGGCCACATCCGCAAGCAGGGGCGCATTCGGGTCGGCGGATTCCGCGTAGCGCAGATGCCAGGAGCGCAGGATGCGCAAAGCGCCTTCGGCCCGCTCGATATAACGGCCGAGCCAGTAGAGATTGTCGGCGGCGCGGCTCGGCAGCGAGCCCGGCATGTTGCGGGTAAAGCTTTCTTCGGGCGGCAGCAGGGTCGATTTCGAGACCGGCTTATCGGAAACGATCCAGACATCGGCGGCCGCACCGCCGGATTGCATGGCGATCGCGGCAACATCGTCACCGGTGCCGATGCGGGCAAAACCGCCGGGCATGATTTCCCAGCCGTTTTCGGTACGGGCGGCAAAGACGCGCAGCGACATTGGTCGCGGCGTCAGTTTGCCGTCGATCCATGCAGGGGTCGTCGACAGTGTGACGACTTCCTGTCCGACAAGCTTTGCCCCTTCGCTCGCAAGCCAGTCGCCGACCGTGTCCTTTGCGGTTTCGCGAAGCGACGAACCGAGCACGGACTGGCTGTTGTCGTCGAAGAAGGGCAGGCGGGAATAGGCGGGGCCGATGACCATGCGCTCGATATTCTTGGCCACATGCTCGCGCTCGGACGGCTGGCCGCACCACCAGGTGGCGATCGAAGGCAGGAGCGGATCTTCGCCCAGCAGGTGGCGACAGATGGTCGGCGCGAAGGCGAGCAGCGCGCGGGTTTCCAGAATGCCGGAGCCGAGCGCATTGACCAGCGTGAGCGAGCCGGAGCGCAGCGCCTGCACCATGCCCGGCGTGCCGATATGCGAATTCTGGTCGAGTTCCAGCGGGTCGGCATAGGAGGCATCGAGGCGGCGCCAGAGTACGCCGATCGGCTTGAGCCCCGCCACGGTGCGGACCATGACGCGGTTGTTGACCACCGTCAGGTCTTCGCCTTCGAGCAGCATGAAGCCGAGATAACGGGCGATATAGGCGTGTTCGAAATAGGTCTCGTTGGCCGGGCCGGGCGAGAGGACGGCGATCCGGTCATCCGGATGCTGCTTGCGGGACTGCAGCGCATCGCGGAAGGCGCCGAAGAAGGAGGCGAGGCGATGGACGTGGGTTTCGCCGTAGATATCGGAGAAGGCTCGGGTGGTGGCGACGCGGTTTTCCAGTGCGAAGCCTGCGCCCGAAGGGGCCTGGGTGCGGTCGGCCAGAACCCACCAGTTGCCGTCAGGTCCACGGCCGATCTCGAAGGAGCAGAAATGCAGGTAATGGCCGCCGACCGGCTTTACGCCGACCAACGGGCGCAGGAATTCAGGATTGGCAGCGATCAGTTGCGGCGGCAGAAAACCTTCTTGCACCAGCCGGTTTTCGCCATAGATGTCGGCAATCATCGCCTCGAGCAGGTCGGCGCGCTGCTGCAGACCGCGGGAAATGCCCTGCCACTCGTCTTCCTTGATCAGGACCGGGATATGAGACAAAGGCCAGCCGCGCTCGCCTGTGCCGCCGGGACCTGAGCCGCCATAGGTGCGATAGAAGACGCCGGCATCGCGCAGATAACGGTCGGCGCGGGCAAAACGCTCGTGGAGATCGCCTTCCGACAGGCGGCTCAGATGCGCGATGAGGTTCTGCCAGACGGGCTTGATCTCGCCGCTGGCATCGAGCATCTCGTCGGCGATGCCCGGCAATGCGGCATAGCCGAGGATCGGATCGTTCTCGATCTCCTCATCCATGCGTCGTTCGCTTGCCGTGCCTGTCGTCAATTCGCGTCATACTCCTTGCGGCCGGCGGAGATCGAGCGTCAGGGGGAATTCGGGCGAAGGCGTCTCCGGCAAAAGGGGATAAAATCCCGCCGTGTGACCCCAGGGCTCGAACCGCGCCAGACGCCGCGCTTCCGCCTCGTTGCCGTTCACAGGGAAGGTCTCATAATTGCGGCCGCCCGGATGCGCAACATGATATCTGCAGCCGCCAATGGCGCGGCCAGACCATGTATCATAAATGTCGAATGTGAGCGGCGTGTTAACCGGCAACATCGGATGCAGGCCGGACCTCGGCTGCCATGCCTTGAAACGGATGCCGGCGACCGAGACGCCGGCCTGATCCGTCTGCTTCAACGGCACCGCGCGGCCATTGCAGGCGACAGTGTAGCGGGATGGGTTGGAGGTTTCGAGCCGAACCTGAAGTCGCTCGACCGAACTGTCGACGTAACGCACCGTGCCGCCGATCGCACCCTGTTCGCCCATCACATGCCAGGGCTCGAGCGCTTGCCTCAGTTCCAGCCTGGCGCCTTCGTATTCCACCTCGCCGAAGAAGGGGAAGCGGAATTCGAGCTGTGCCTCGAACCATTCGGGGCGCAGGTTGAAGCCGTTTTCGCGCAGGTCCTGCAGCACATCCATGAAATCGGCCCAGATGTAGTGGCCGAGCATGAAGCGGTCCGCGAGCGCCGTGCCCCAACGGGTAAACTTGCCCTGCAACGGGTTCTTCCAGAACCGGGCGATCAGCGCGCGGACCAGAAGCTGCTGGGCAAGCGACATGCGGGCGTTCGGCGGCATCTCGAAGCCGCGGAATTCCACAAGGCCGAGGCGACCGGTCGGGCCGTCGGGCGAAAACAGCTTGTCGATGCAGATTTCCGAGCGGTGGGTATTGCCGGTGACGTCGGTCAGGAGATTGCGGAACAGGCGATCGACCAGCCAGGGCAGAGGCGGAACGCCCTGACCGGGCGCCGGGACCTGCGCCAGCGCGATTTCAAGTTCGTACATGGAATCGTGGCGGGCCTCGTCTATGCGCGGCGCCTGGCTGGTCGGGCCGATGAACAGGCCGGAGAAGAGATAGGACAGTGACGGGTGGCGCTGCCAGTGCAGCACGAGGCTTTTCAGCAGGTCCGGACGGCGCAGGAAGGGGCTGTCGTTCGGGTTCGCCCCGCCGACCACGACATGGTTGCCGCCGCCGGTGCCGGTGTGGCGGCCGTCGATCATGAACTTGTCGGCCCCGAGACGGGTCTGGCGGGCTTCCTCGTAGATCGTGGTGGTGATGTCGACCGTTTCCTTCCAGCTCGACGCCGGATGGATGTTGACCTCGATGACCCCCGGATCGGGTGCGACGCGGATGACGTTGATGCGCTCGTCATGCGGCGGCGCATAGCCTTCGATATGGACGGGCAGGCCGATCTTGGTCGCGGCATTTTCGGCGGCGGCGATCAGTTCGAGATAGTCCTCGATCTTCTCGACAGGCGGCATGAAGACACAAAGGCGGCCATCGCGTGGTTCGACGGAAATGGCGGTGCGCACCGCGCCGCCGATTTCACCGAGCGTCTGCTCGATACGGCCGAGATTGGCCGCGTCGCCGGCCTTGAAGGAGGATTCCGGCATGGCCCGACCCTGCGATGCATGCCCGGCAGGCACGAACGTATTTGGCAACGCGCCACGCGGGATCGATGGATCGGCTTCGTGGATATAGGGAAATTGCGAGGGCGGAATATGGGGCAGGGTGCCGAGCGGCAGACGGTATCCGACCGGGCTGTCGCCGGGCACGAGGAAGATGCGGCCGCGGCGGGTGCGCCACTTTTCACTGATCCAGCGTCGGCTAACGGGAGAGCCGCTCGAATCCCCCTTGGCCTGCGCATTCCACGCCTGTACGGGCAGGACATGGCCCGTGGGCTTTGTCAGGCCGCGCTCGAAAACGCGGGCGATGCGGTTGCGCTCTTCCGGATCCTTGAGTTTTGAATTGGACGGGTCGACATTGTCCGGCAGCGAGCCTTCCTTGATGATCCATTCGGCCGGGTCTTCATAGGCCGGCACCACCATCTCTGCCGCGATGCCGAGTTCGCCGGCCAATGCTGTCATGAACTTTTCAGATTCGTCCTCTCCGACACCATGGTCGCCGCCTTCCGTTGCCACGAGGTCCGGGTTCTGCCAGATCGGTTTGCCGTCCTTGCGCCAGTAGAGCGAAAACGTCCAGCGCGGCAGGCTTTCGCCCGGATACCATTTGCCCTGGCCGTAATGCAGGAAACCGCCGGGGGCGAATTTTTCGCGCAGGCGGCGGATCAGGATGTCGGCCTTTTCGCGCTTGGTCGGGCCGACGGCATCCGTGTTCCATTCTTCCGACTCGAAATCGTCGATGGAAACGAAAGTCGGCTCGCCGCCCATGGTGAGGCGGACGTCCTGCGATGACAGGACGCGGTCCACCTCTTCGCCGAGATCGTTCAGTGCTTCCCAGCTTTCATCGGAAAACGGCTTGGTGATGCGCGGGTGCTCGGCGACGCGGGTGACGTTCATGGCGAAGTCGAATGAAGTGTTCGCCTCGCCGAAATAACCGCCGGAAATCGGCGCGGCGTTAAGGTAATGCGGCGTTGCGGCCAGCGGAATATGGCTTTCGCCGGTCAGAAGACCGGAGGTCGGATCGAGGCCGACCCAGCCCGCGCCGGGCAGATAGACTTCGCACCAGGCGTGAAGATCGGTGAAATCCACCTCGGTGCCGGAGGGGCCGTCGAGCGCTTTCAGGTCCGGCGTCAGCTGAATGAGGTAGCCGGAGACGAAACGTGTGGCGAAGCCGAGATTGCGCAGGATCTCGACGAGCAGCCAGCTCGTGTCGCGGCAGGAGCCGAGTGCTGCCGTCAGCGTCTCTTCCGGTGTCTGGACGCCGGGTTCCATGCGGATGACGTAACTGATGGCCTGCTGCAGACGCGCATTGATGCCGACGATCATGTCGACCGTCGGCTGGTCCGGCGACATGTCGAAATGTTTCAGATACTCGACCAGCGCCGGGCCGGGCGGTTCGGGTATCATGTAGATCGACAGGTCTTCGCTCAGTTCCTCGGGATATTTGAACGGCCATCTGGTGGCCTCTTCCTCGACGAAGAAATCGAACGGATTGTAGACCGTCATGTCGGCGACGAGATCGACCTCGATCTTGAATTCGGTGACGGGTTCCGGGAATACGAAGCGGGCGAGGTAGTTGCCGTAGGGATCCTGCTGCAGGTTGACGAAGTGGTTTTCCGGCGTGACCTTCAGCGAATGCGACAGCACTTTCGTGCGCGAGTGGGCGGCGGGCTTCAGTCTTATGATCTGGGGTCCGAGGCGGACGGGATTGTCGTATTTGTAATGGGTGAGGTGATAGATGCTCGCCTTGATCGACATGCTGATCCTTCAAATGCCCGTTTCGGGCGTTCCCACTGGATGCTTGTTTTTCGACCTCGTTAAGCGGGTCGGCGCATCACCATTGGGGCGAGTTTGTGCAATGCGGAAGAAGAAAGCAAGGACGATTGCGCGGTGCATATCCGGGCGTGCCGAGTTGGGCTCAATAGGGCCTGCCATCCTTGTGAACGAAACGGCCGTCGGCATTGGCGCTTTTCATGTCGATGTCCGAACAGGTGGTCATGTCGTCATGGTGGCGTGACCCGATCTCGATGTAGATCGCGGTGACGGATGAGCGGTTGACCATATGGTGTCCGTTGCCGGAGTTCTTGGGAAAGGCTGCGGCATCGCCCGCGCGTAGCAGGGTTTCCCCACTATCTTCAATGAGAACCAGTTCGCCTGCCAGAACAAGGACCATTTCGTCCTCGTGCGAATGCCAGTGACGCTGGCTCGACCAGCCTCCTGGCGGCAGATGCGTGAGGTTGACGCCGAAATCGGTCAATCCGCCGGCATTGCCGAGCCGTTGCCTGATGCGGTCGGCGCAGGGGGCGTCGAGGGGGAGAGGGTAGCCGGCCCCCTTTTCGGTCGGCACGGCAGAGACATCGATCTTTGGCATGGTTTTCTCCAAACTGGACCCTGTCGGTGACGATATAGAGTGATGACAGCCGGAAATCGAAGGTGAAGCCTCGCTGCCTGTACAACCTTTTACCGCGTGGTAAGTCTGCAGGCAGCATAGAACTATGACATTGCGAGAGGAGCCATTCGCAGATGTCGCAAACGTCCGCAGCACCGACCGAACCATACGAACTTCCGCTTTCCGGCCAGCTTCGGATGATGATGGGAGCCTTCTGGGCTTCGCCCGTGAGGCGGCATCTGTTGCTGCTGTCGGTCGCGCTTCTGATCATCATCGTCGCCACGACCTATGCGACCTATCGGCTGAACGAGTGGAACGGGCCATTCTACGATGCGCTGGAACGGCGCGACATGGCAGGTTTTCTGAAGCAGCTGGGCGTGTTCGGCATCATCGCGCTGTCGCTGACGCTGCTCAATGTCATCCAGACATGGCTCAACCAGACCACTGCCCTGAAGATGCGCGAAGGGCTGGCGCGCGATCTCGCCAATGTCTGGCTGACGCCGGGGCGTGCGCTGAAGCTTGCCGGAGCCGGTTCGATCGCCAACAATCCCGACCAGCGGCTGCATGAAGACACTCGCATCCTGGCCGAAAACACGACGGCGCTTGCGATCGGTCTCGTCAACTCGACGATCCTGCTCGGCAGTTTCATCGGCGTCCTGTGGGCGATTTCGACCGATTTCGGCTTCAACATTGCCGGCCATCACATCGTCATCCCCGGCTATATGCTGTGGGCCACCATTCTCTACGCGCTGACCGGTTCCGTGCTCAGCAATGTCGTGGGAAGCATGCTGGCGCGGCTCAACGCTGACCGTTATGCCCGTGAGGCTGACCTGCGCTCGGCGCTGGTGCGCGCCAACGAGAACCTGAAGCCGATCACGCTTGCCCGAGGCGAACCGAGCGAGCTTGCCCGCGTGCAGGGCGCGATCGATGGCGTGCTCGGCATGCTGCGCAAGCTCGCCTGGGCGCTCACCAATCTCACCTGGGTATCCTCCGGTTTCGGCTGGCTGGCGCTGGTTGCGCCGATCATCATCGCCTCGCCGATGTATTTTTCCGGCGAGCTGACCTTCGGCGGGCTGATGATGGCTGTCGGCGCCTTCAACCAGGTGAACACGGCGCTGCGCTGGTATGTAACCAATTTCAGCGTCATCGCCGACTGGCGCGCGACGCTCGCGCGCGTTTCATTCTTCCGCAACGCATTGCTGATGGCGGACAAGCCGGCAAAGGAGGGCGAGGTCATCAGCTATCGGCACGACGCCGAAAGCGATGGGATTTCGGTCAAGGGTGTCGAGGTTTATGGCGAGCCGGACAGAGGCGCCGAAGGCCACGGCATCAAGCTGAAGGAGGATGGATTTACCGTCGAACCCGGTGAGCGGGTGATGGTCAATGGCGATCCGGGTACGGACCGTCATCTGTTCTTCCAGGCGCTTGCCGGCATATGGCCCTGGGGCAAGGGAGAAATCCGTCTGCCGCAGGCCAACGGGATCATCCTGATGCCGCAGGAAGGCTATCTGCCGACTGCGAAACTGCGCGATGTGATGACCTATCCTTCGGGTATTGCCGACGTGACCGATGATGCGTTGAAGGCCGCGTTGCTGCAGGTGGGGCTCGATCGTTATGTCGATCATCTGGACAGGGTGGAGCGCTGGGATCGTGTCCTCGACAAGGAAGAGGAGGCGGCGCTGCAGGTGGCCAATGCGGTTCTGCGCAAGCCGGATTGGCTCGTCATGGACGACGTGCTCGAAGGGCTGGAACCGGAGGTGCGCGTGCAGCTGATTGCCGTTCTCGAAGGGCTTGAGGGTACTGCGCTCATCTATGTCGGCCGCTCGGAAGATTTTGCCAGCCGGTTCAAGCCGAAGGTTTTCCATGTGGCCCCGCTGCACCCGAACGGAGCAACCGAGGGGAAGCTTCCGGACGGGGATAACGGGAACGATACCAGACGCGGCGGTGAAAACGCATGAGCAACCATTCCTCCCCCACCAGAAACGGTCAGGGCCGAACCGGGCAATGCGTCGTTTGCGGCCGCACCTTTCCGCTGTCCAGGCTGCACAAGGCGGCAAGTCTCAGGCCGCATCTCTACGAAATGATCGCGGAGGAGGTGAAGGATTGCGCGTCCACCAGCCTGATCTGCGATGAAGATCTCGCACGCTTCCGGCGTCGTTATGTCGAGAGGCTTCTGGAGGAGGAGCGGGGTGAACTTTCCGATCTGGACCAGAAGGTGCTCGACAGCTTTGAAAAGGGCACGCTGACGGTGCAGACGAATTCGGCTGACGCGGCCGACAGAAAGTCGACTTTCGGCGAGAAGGTTGCCGACAAGGTCGCGTCCTTCGGCGGGTCGTGGACCTTCATCCTGTCCTTCATGGCCGTGCTCGTGATCTGGATGGGCGTCAATGTCGTCGGCGTCTTTTCCCAGCCATTCGACCCCTTTCCGTTCATTCTCTTGAACCTCGTTCTCTCCTGCCTTGCCGCTCTGCAGGCGCCTGTCATCATGATGAGCCAGAAGCGGCAGGAGGAAAAAGACCGGATCCGCGCCGAGGACGACTACATGATCAATCTGCGGGCCGAACTCGAGATCCGGCAGTTGCACGAGAAGATCGACCACCAGATGGCCAAGCAGTGGGAACGGCTTGCCGAGCTTCAGCAGATCCAGATCGAGCTTCTCGAAAAACGGGATGATCCGCGAAAGGGATGATTGCCCTGCGCCTCGACGCTGGATGCATCGCCGGCAGGTCGTGCAACAAGTTCGTGATACCGCTCGAGTGATCGTTGCAATGGGCCGGAGACATCGCTAATAAGCCGTTGCGCTGGACGACCTGCGCCTTGAAACGTTCCGGGGACGGCCCCGAATCTCAAACGAGATCGGTATGCCGCCAGAGAACGCCTTTCCCAATCCTGTAGTCTCGACGGTTCGCGAAATTCGTATGCCCGGCAACGCTGTCGCGTCGTCGGGGCATCCTGTCTTGCCGTGCCCGTTTCATACCAGAGGACATTATGGCCGGACCCATTGAACAGTTCGAAATCAAGACGCTTGTCGATATCGGCATTGCGGGCGTGGACCTGAGTTTTACCAACGCATCCGCTCACATGGTGCTGACGGTCGCGATCGCCAGCGCGTTCCTGCTGCTGGCTTCCAGCGGCAGGGCGCTTGTGCCGGGCAGATGGCAATCCAGCGCCGAAATCCTCTACGAATTCGTCATGAAGGTGCTGAAGGACAATGCAGGGGAAAGCGGCATGCGTTTCTTTCCGTTCGTCTTCTCGCTGTTCATGTTCATTCTCGTGGCAAACATGATCGGCATGTTTCCTTACGCCTTCACGGTCACCGCGCAGATTGTGGTGACGTTCGCCCTTGCCGCGCTCGTTTTTGCACTTGTCACGCTCTATGGGATTGCACGAAACGGATTTGGTTTCTTCCGGCTGTTCATGCCGGCAGGCGTGCCGCTCGCTCTTTCGCCGATCATCGTGCCGATCGAGATCATTTCCTACATGTCGCGTCCGGTCAGCCACTCCGTCCGCCTCTTCGCGGTCATGCTGGCGGGGCACATCACGCTCAAAGTCTTTGCAGGCTTTGTCGTCTCGCTGGGCGGGTTCGGGGCTTTGGGAGTGGTTGGCGCCATATTGCCGCTATTCATGACGGTTGCCATCACGGCGCTCGAATTCATGATGGCCGGCATCCAGGCCTATGTCTTCACCATGCTGACCTGCATGTATCTCAACGATGCCCTGCATCCGGGGCATTGAGGACGTTGAAGGCGCCGTCGGCGAGACGGCGCCTTTTCATGTGATCAAGCCGGGGTCTGCGGGACGGGAGCGGCATTCGGTCTGCGCAGGTTGAAGAGGTTGCCGGCAACGATCAGGGCCGCGCCGACGGCCATCAGTGTATCGACGCCTTCGGCATACATCAGATAACCGATCACGGCCGAAAGCGGCACGCGCAGATAATCCATCGGCATGGCCACCGTCGCGTCCGCGTAGGAGAGCGCCTTGGCGATGCAGAAATGCGCGAATGTGCCCGTGAAGGCGATGACGAAAATCCACGGCCAGACGCCGGCGGACGGCCATGTCCATGCCCGCAGCGCAGGGATGAGGCCGATGACCGACTGGATGATCAGCATCCAGAAGATGATCTTCGTCGCGCTGTCCGTGCGGGTCAGGAATTTGGTCGCGATGAAGGAGACGGCGAAGAAGAAGGCCGCGCCGAGCACGACAAGATGGCCGGGATCAAGCGGTGCTGCACCCGGCTTGATGATCAACAGCACGCCGACAAGGCCGAAGCCGATCGCCACGCATTTGCGCCAGGTCAGGCGCTCGCCAAGGAACGTCGCTGCCATGAGAGCTGCCCAGATCGGTGCGGTAAATTCGATGGCGATCACCTGGGCCAGGGGGATCATGGTGATGCCCATCAGCCAGGTGGCCTGGCCTATGTAGTGGGCGACGTTACGGCCGATATGGCCCGGCAGGATGCCGGTTCGCATGGCCTTGAAGCCGCCTTCGCGAAAGACGAACGGGAGAAGCATGAAGAAGGCGATGACCGAGCGCATCTCCATTGCCTGGAAAACGTCGATTTCGCGTGTGACCTCACGCCCGGAAACCGCCATGAGCAGGAAGAGGGCGATCGATGCCATCATCCATGCCGCAGCTTTTGCGATCGATTGCGTGTTTTCCACCCCGTGTCTCCTCATGCGGTATGCCGAATTCGGCAATGCCCTATCGTGTTTCGGAGGGCAATGGAAATGGCCTTAACGCCACAGTTGAAATCGCCGTGGCAAGACCGTCACGGCATTCCTCATGCTGTAAGACGTGCCAGTTGCGGAGCGATGATGGCGGCGAAGATTTCGGGTTTGCCAAGGGCCCGTGCGGAAAGCATTGCGCCGTGGACCGACGCCATCAGTATCTGCGCCTCGTTTTCCGGTGTACCACCCAGTTTGAACAGCTCTTGCTTGGAGCCTGCCTTCAGGACCGAGGCGAGCCAACCGCCCAGATTTTCAAAATGCCGCCTGACATGCGAGGCAACGTCTTCCGGGAGAAGCTCCATTTCACTTGCCAGCATCGCGCAGATGCAAAAAGGCTCCGAAGCTTTTGTGATGCATGAACGCCAGTGATCGAAATAGGCCTGTAACTGATCGATTGGATTTGGAAGATTGGCGGATACCGATTTCAGGCCGTCTTCCGCTTGCTTCGCGTAACGCTGCAGCAGAACGGATACGAGCTGCGCCTTGGTGGGGAAGTGGTGGTGAATGCTGGCCTTTCGAATTCCTATGGCGTCCGAAATATCGGCATAGCTGAAGCCGTTATAGCCACCTGCGGCAATCAGCGTCTGTGCCACGTCCAGTATTTTTTCCGAGGTTATCTGCGTCATGCCCTGCTGCCTATCTTCCGGTAGGAAGGGCGTCAATATCCATGGCCGATCCGGCTCCCGAACTTGTGACGAGGCTGAAGATTGACTGTTACCGCTATGTCTACCTATTAGTAGGTAGACACCAAAGCAAGGAATTTTTCATGTCTGTTCAATCTCCAGCGCAGTCCTCCTGGCTGCAGTCCTATTATTTCGTTCGCGCAGCCTTCTCCATCGCGTGGATCGCTGCAGCACTCCTCTCACAAAGCCAAGCTGCGATCATGTCGCTCCTTCTGGTGATTTACCCGGCCTGGGATGCCGTCGCCAATCTCGCCGATGCGCGTGCCAATGGCGGGCTTGCCGCAAACCGGTCGCAGATGCTGAACGTCGTCGCCAGCACGGTGATGACTGTGGTCGTGATCGTTGCCGTGATGCAGAGCGGTTATGCGGTGCTGGCGGTCTTTGGCGTGTGGGCAATCCTGTCCGGATTGCTGCAGCTCTATACCGGCGTGCGGCGCTGGCGAGCCTATGGCGCGCAATGGGTGATGATCCTGAGCGGAGCGCAATCGACGCTTGCCGGCGGCTTCATGATAAGCCGTTCGGTGAACGATGCCATGCCGACCATTCTCGATGTCGTGCCTTATGTCGGTTTCGGCGCCTTCTACTTCCTTCTATCCGGCCTGTGGCTCATGGTAACGGCCTTCAGAGGTGCACGGACTTAACGCCACATGCCGCGCATGCGGGCGGTGACGTCGATGCGGACCTGCTGGCGGTGCTGCCGTTCGGCGTCTGACATCGGAGCGACGACCGGCCAGGCGGCGGTCTCGAAGAACTGCAGAAGCGTTGCCGGAATGAAGCGGGTGCGGGCGGCATAGACATGCCGGTCGCCCTGCGAATGCTGACCATGGACGAAGAAGCGCTGTGGGGTGATGACGTGAAGATGGTCTTTTGCGCGGGTCATCGCCACGTAGAGAAGCCGGCGCTCCTCCTCGATCTCGGCAGTTGACCCGACGCCGAGATCCGATGGAATGCAGCCGTCGACGCAGTTCAGCAGGAAGACCGAGCGCCATTCCTGACCCTTAGCGGAATGGATGGTCGAAAGGATCATGTAATCCTCATCGAGCAGCGGCACGCCA
The DNA here is from genome assembly GCA_900466875.1 of Hyphomicrobiales bacterium. Taxonomy (GTDB): domain Bacteria; phylum Pseudomonadota; class Alphaproteobacteria; order Rhizobiales; family Rhizobiaceae; genus Neorhizobium. The sequence continues at coordinate 149,893 of UBNQ01000025.1, forward strand.
GCCTGATCGCTGGTGGCATCCGGCGGGTCCAGCGTCAATTCGGTGAGGAAACGTTCGCGCGAGGCATATCCCGCGGCGATCTGTTCCAGTTGCAGGAGGTCCGCCTTGCGGGTCTCGGCATCTTCGTGGACGCGTTCGAGATGCGGCTGGTACCATTCGCGGGCGGTGCCGATTTCCGCCGGCCAGCCTTCGTTTTTGCGGATGGCGGTCAGCATTTCGATGAAGGCCGGCCAATCGGCGCCGGAGCGCGGCGGTGCGGGGATTTCCTGCAATGCTGCCAGCGGCTCGGGATCGGTCGCGATCGCATCCAGGATCTTGCCGGCGGTCTGCGGGCCGATGCCGGGGATCAGTTGCATCAGCCGGAAACCAGCGACCCGGTCGCGCGGGTTCTGGGCAAAGCGCAGCGCGGCCAGCATGTCCTTGACATGGGCGCTGTCGAGAAATTTAAGGCCGCCAAATTTGACGAAGGGGATGTTGCGGCGGGTCAGTTCCACTTCCAGCGGGCCGGAATGGTGCGAGGCGCGAAACAGCACGGCCTGCTGCTTCAGCGTCATGCCTGTCTCCCGGTTTTCCAGCACCTTCTCGACGATGTAATTGGCCTGTTCGTTCTCGTCCTTGACGGCCACCAGCCTCGGCCGCTCTTCCGACTGGCGGTCGGTCCAGAGGTTCTTGGTAAAACGCTCCCGGGCAAGCTCGATAACGCCATTCGCGGCGGCAAGAATCGTATTGGTCGAGCGGTAGTTGCGGTCAAGCGTGACGATGTTCGCCGGCGGATCGAACGTGTTGGGAAAATCGAGAATGTTGCGGATCGTGGCGGCGCGGAAGGAATAGATCGACTGCGCGTCGTCGCCGACGACGGTCAGCCCGCGGCCGCCGGGTTTCATGCCCATCAGGATCGAGGACTGCAGCCGGTTGGTATCCTGATATTCGTCGACCATGACATGATCGAAGCGGGCGCCGACATCTTCTGCAATCGACGGTTCGCTCATCATCTGCGCCCAGTAGAGCAGCAGGTCGTCGTAATCGAGCACGTTCTGGGTCTGCTTGGTCTCGACGTAAGATGCGAAAAGTTCGCGCAGCTGTTTTTCCCAGGCCTGACACCAGGGGAACGAAGTCTTCAGAACCTCGTCCAGCGGCGTCTCGGAATTGACCGCGCGGGAATAGATCGCGAGGCAGGTGCCCTTGGTCGGAAACCGGCTTTCCATCTTCGAGAAACCGAGTTCGTGGCGCACGAGGTTCATCAGGTCGGCGGAATCTTCCCGGTCATGGATAGTGAAATCCGGGTCGAGGCCGATCTGGTAGGCGTAGATGCGCAGAAGCCGCGAACCGATGCCGTGGAAGGTGCCGGCCCATGCCAACGCATCGGTCATGATACCGGCATTGGGGCCAAGCACCTGCTTGCAGATACGCTCGACACGGCGGCCCATTTCCGAGGCTGCGCGGCGGGAAAAGGTCATCAGCAGGATCCGGCGCGGATCGGCACCCGACACGATCAGGTGGGCTACGCGGTGGGCCAGCGTGTTTGTCTTGCCGGAGCCTGCGCCGGCGATCACCAGCAACGGGCCGGCAGCGCCGCCATTCGGGACGTCCGAACCATGCTCGACCGCACGGCGCTGGGCGTCATTCAGTTTTTCCAGATAGGCGACCGACATCAAATTCCGCACGTTGTTCCCGATGTGTTCGTTAGCTGTAACTGATTCGCGCCCGCTTGCCTTCATTCCGTCCCGATCGGCGCGTGAGGTCAAACTTGACCGCATCGCTCGTCTTTCGTTATCGATGATGGATCGCTTATCGCGTGGGAGATTTTCGTGAAAAGTTCGACCGTTTTCCTGGCAGGCGCGCTGGCTGCCTTTTCGCCCTTCGCTTTCAGTTCCAATGCCTCGGCGCAGGTCGCCGATAGCCTGACGATCTATAATGCCCAGCATGAAGGGCTGACGAAGGAATGGGCCGAGGCCTTTACCGAAGAGACCGGCATCGTCGTTACGATCCGCAATGGGTCGGATATGGAATTCGCCAACCAGATCGTGCAGGAAGGCGCGAATTCTCCCGCCGACGTCTTTCTGACGGAAAATTCTCCGGCCATGGCGCTGGTCGACGGCAAGGGATTGTTTGAACCGGTCGAAAAGACGACGCTGGAGCAGGTGCCGGAGCAGTTCCGGCCGTCGAACGGTCATTGGATCGGTGTTGCCGCGCGCTCGACCGTGTTTGCCTATGACAAGACGAAACTTTCCGAAGACAAACTGCCGAAATCGATGCTCGATCTCGCCAAGCCGGAATGGAAAGGCCGGTGGGCGGCATCGCCTTCCGGGGCGGATTTCCAGGCGATCGTCGGTGCATTGCTGCAGTTGAAGGGGAAGGACGAGACTTCTGCCTGGCTGACAGGGATGAAGGAGAATTTTGCGGCCTATCGCGGCAATTCGGTTGCGATGAAGGCGGTCAATGCCGGCCAGACCGAGGGCGCGCTGATCTACCATTACTACTATTTCGGCGATCAGGCGAAGACCGGCGAAAACAGCAGCAATGTTTCGCTGCATTATTTCAGGCATCAGGACCCGGGGGCTTTTGTGTCGATTTCGGGCGGCGGCATTCTGGCATCCTCCCAGCACAAACCGCAGGCGCAGGCATTTCTGAAATGGCTGACAGGCAAGGACGGGCAAGCGGTGCTGCGGGACGGCACGTCCTTCGAATATGCTGTCGGCAGGGGCGAGGCATCCAACAAGGCGCTGGTGCCACTCGACGCGCTGCAGGCGCCGAAGGTCGAGCCTTCGACACTCAACAATGCCGATGTTACCGACATGATGACGGCTGCGGGCCTGCTTTGATGCGGGCACTCACAATTCCAGTTGCGCGGAGAGATCGCAGGGCGTAGCTGCGATGTCTCGTCATATTCGGGTAGTCCATGACGTCTTTTGCCGACAGCAAGCCGCTTTCCATGCCGCTTCCCCGTTTCAGGTCGGGAATGCGCGGTACGTTCGTGCTTGCCGTCGTCATCGCGCTTCTGGCGCTTCTGCCGCTCGGGTTCGTTTTCTGGGCGACTGCCGTCACCGGCTGGGAGACGGCGTCGCAACTGATCTTCCGGCCGCGTGTCGGCGAGTTGATGACGAATACGCTGCTGCTTGTGTTGTTCACGGTGCCGCTTGCAATACTGCTGGCGACCTCGCTTGCCTGGCTGACGGAGCGCAGCGACCTGCCATTCGCCCGCGTGTGGTCGGCGCTTTGCGTTGCGCCGCTTGCCATTCCGGCTTTCGTGCATTCCTATGCCTGGATTGGCCTGTGGCCCGGTTTTCACGGGTTGCCCGTCGGCATCGCGATTTCGGTCACGGCCTATTTCCCGTTTCTCTACCTGCCGATTTCGGCCGCACTTCGGCTTCTCGATCCGGCACTCGAAGATCAGGCCGCCTCGCTCGGCCTTTCAGATAAAGCCGTCTTCCGGCGCGTGGTGCTGCCGCAACTGCGTCTGTCCATCCTTGGCGGCGGACTTTTGGTCGGGCTGCATCTTTTGTCCGAATACGGGCTTTATGCGATGATCCGCTTCGACACGTTCACGACCGCGATCGTCGACCAGTTCCAGTCGACCTATAACGGGGTGGCCGCCAACATGTTGGCTCTGGTTCTGGTTTCCTGCTGCCTGGTGCTGCTCGGCCTCGATGCGGGCCTGAGAGGCAGCCGGCGTTACGCGCGCATCGGCTCCGGGGTGGCGCGCGGGGCGCGGAAAACCTCTCTGGGGCGTTTGCGTTACGTCTGCATGCTGTTGCCGTTGGCGGCCATTGCCTTTGCGCTCGGCATTCCAGCTGTTACCCTCACGCACTGGCTGATCGCCGGCGGCTCAAACATCTGGCGGATGGACGAGATCGGTCTGGCGCTCGGCCAGACGCTGATCATCTGCGTGGTCGGCGGGATTGCCACGACGCTTGCCGCACTTCCTGTCGCCTGGCTTTCGGTGCGCCGACCGAGCCGCGGAAGCCGGATCATCGAGGGATGTTATTATCTCGCCAGCTCCATGCCGGGCGTGGTCGTGGCGCTGGCACTGGTGACGATTACGGTGAGGGTGGCGCTGCCGCTTTACCAGACGGTTGCGACGATCGTGCTTGCCTATGTCATCATGTTCCTGCCGCGAGCGCTGATCAGCCTGCGGTCCAGCATTGCGCAGGTACCAGCGGAACTGGAGCAGGCGGCTGCGAGCCTCGGTCGTTCGCCGGTCAACGCGCTCTGGTCGACAACCGTCAGACTGGCGGCGCCGGGCGCGGCTGCGGCCGTAGCGCTTTCCTCGCTCGGCATCATGAACGAACTCACCGCGACGCAGATGCTGGCGCCGAACGGCACTCGTACGCTTGCCATGGCCTTCTGGGCACTGACCAGCGAAATCGATTATGCCGGTGCCGCACCCTATGCGCTGCTGATGGTGCTGTTCTCTCTGCCGATGACGGCGCTCCTCCACCACCAATCGAAGAAGATCGCCGGCCGATGAGCTTTGTCGATATCCAGGCACTCCGCAAAAGTTTTGGTCCCGTGACGGCGCTCGCCGGTGTCGACCTTACCGTCGAACGCGGCAGCCGTACGGTCGTCGTCGGACCATCCGGCTGCGGCAAGACCACGTTGCTGCGCCTGCTCGCCGGTTTCGAGGCTCCCGATGCGGGTCGCATCGTCATCGGCGGGGATGTGATGGCGGAAGGTGCTGCGGCGATGCCGGCGCACAAGCGCAATATCGGTATCGTTGCGCAGGACGGATGCCTGTTTCCGCATCTCACCGTCGCCGGCAACATCGTCTTCGGCATGACGGAGGAGCCATCGCTCAGGCAACCAAGAGCGGAGGAGCTGATGGAGATGGTGGGGCTGGAGCGTTCGATGCTGACGCGCCGCCCTGACGAGCTTTCCGGCGGCCAGCAGCAGCGCGTGGCGCTGGCGCGGGCTCTGGCCCGCAAGCCGCGGCTGATGCTCCTCGATGAACCGTTTTCCGCCCTTGATACGGGCTTGAGAGCTGCCACGCGCAAGGCGATCGGCGACGTGCTGAAGGCCGAGGGGATTGCGACCCTGCTCGTCACCCATGATCAGGCGGAAGCGCTCACCTTCGCTGATCAGCTGGCGGTGATGCGCGGCGGGCGTCTGGTGCAGTCCGGCCGGCCGCGCGATGTCTATTTGCGTCCCGCAGATCCGGCGACGGCCGCGTTTCTCGGCGAGGCAATCATCCTGTCGGCGGAATTGAAGGACGGGCATGCCCACTGCATCCTGGGCCGGTTGCCGCTGACTGATGCCGGCAGCCTTGCGCGGCAGGGAACAATCATGGTGCGGCCGGAGCAGATCAGGTGCGTCGAACCGGATGCAGGGGCGCGTGAAGGGACAATTCGCGGGCGTGTTCTGGAAACCAGCTTCTGCGGTTCGACCTGCGAGCTACGCATCGTCTTGCGCGAGGACGAGGCTGTCGTTCTCGCCCTGGAGGTGCCGAGTTCGGCCGATCTGATCGCAGGTCAGCAGGTCGATTTGCGTGTCTCGGGCACCGTGCACGTCTTCGGCTGATTTTGTTCCAGGGATTGGAACCGGGAACATCGATAAACGTTATCCGGCCATCATTATCAAGGACACAAATCCATGCTGAAATGGGCTCTCATTTTCCTCGTCATCTCCCTGATTTCAGGCTTCCTTGGCTTCTCCGGCGTTTCCGCCGCGACGGCAGGCATCGCCAAGATCCTGTTCTTCCTGTTCCTGGTTATCTTCCTGATATTCCTGGTTCTGGCGCTGATGGCCGGCAGCGCGATCATGTAATCGTCGCAGCCAATCCAAACAACAAGGCCGCCCCAATGGGCGGCTTTTTGCATATGACGATCCGGTGCCGGCGAGGTGTCAGCGCCCGGGGTGCTTCTGGGCGAAGACGAGAAGCTGCCAGACGACCGGTCCCAGAAGCGAATGCTCGTGATGGCTTTTCGGGATCGCCGTGCCCTTGTCGACAACGATCTCGTCGCCACAGGCGCGACAGCGATAGATGCCGGCATTGGTGACGGGCTGTCCGGGTTTGTAGTCCTGGTCGAAGGCCCATGAATTGGCCTGAACCAGGCGGTCAGAATATTTGAACTGTGCCATCCTGCCTCTCTCGGATCGATGCCCTGCTGCGAGGGAGACTGCCCAAAACAAATGACCAAACAGTAATTTAGCTGCGAGGATTTACGCCTATTTTGCTTTTTGACAGGTCCGGCGCGGTTTTCTCGCTACCGGATTGCATAGACATTCGGCATTAAGGGTGCGGTTCGATTTGTTGTCGTTCCGCAGAAGCAGGGTTTGTCGACGGGTACGAAGCGTGTAGTGACGTTTTCAGGAGACAATTGATGAACGTCAGCAACCCTGTCGAAGGCGACAAGCCACCACCGAAGCGAAAGCCGATATGGCCATGGCTGATTGCTCTGCTTCTCACGCTGGTCGTAATTTACGCTCACCACAGGATATCGCTGATGCTTGATGATCTGGCGCAAATGGCCAGAGATTTTGTCCAATTGGCGAAATGGATTCTGACCAAGCTGGAGGGATAAGCTGAGAGCGGGCAACGTTGGCCGGGGCTGACTTGCCTGGTCGGTTCAACCGAATTCAAGGGCTCTATGTGTGCTTCTTCCAGAAATGCAAAAGGCCTTGTTGAAACAAGGCCTTGCGAAGGTTCGGATGGTGGGCGTGACAGGGATTGAACCTGTGACCCCTACGATGTCAACGTAGTGCTCTCCCGCTGAGCTACACGCCCATCCGATGTCGGCGCATAGACCATACGGCGATCGGGCCGTCAACTGGTTTTTTGGAAGAATGCGAAGCTTTTTTGACGGTCCCGCATTTTCGGGATTTTGTGGCTGTGGATGACTGCAGCCGGTGGCTGCGACAGGCGTCCAAGCGGCCCAAAAACAGATAAGGCGCCCAGATGGGCGCCTCGATCATGCGATTGATTCTGTAAAAAATTCAGGCTGCAGCAAGCATCTTGTTCACTTCGTCGACGAGGTCGCGAAGGTGGAACGGCTTGGACAGAACCTTGGCATCCTTCGGGGCTTTCGAATCGGAATTCAGCGCGACGGCTGCAAAACCGGTGATGAACATCACCTTGAGGTCCGGATCGAGTTCGGTGGCGCGGCGGGCAAGTTCGATGCCGTCCATTTCCGGCATCACGATGTCGGTGAGGAGCAGCGAGAAGGGCTCTTCGCGGAGCCGATCATAGGCGCTTGCGCCGTTGTCGAAAGAGGCGACCTTGTATCCCGCCTTTTCCAGTGCCTTCACCAGAAAACGGCGCATATCGTTGTCGTCTTCGGCGAGAAGGATTTTCTGTATCATCGTCGGGACCGTATCCGTGCATGCCTGAGGTTGTATGAGCCTTCCATAATGCCAGCTTACGGTAAATTTCCGTTTAACCCGCATGGAACGGCGTTTGGTGGGATATACATAGTATGGACTTGGCGTCGGGCAACTGGCAACATGCCACATCAGACTTGTTCGTGACATGGTAAAGGCAGGATGGATCAGTCCGCGGGAGATTTTCTAGGGTTCGAGGTCAGGGAACCGGCGGCGCAGACAATCCCATTCGTCTTCAATTCACCGCATAGCGGCAATCATTTTCCTGTGGATTTCCTGGCGAGCAGCCATCTCGACTCGCTTTCGATCCGGCGTTCCGCCGATCATTACGTCGACGAGCTTTTTGCCGACGCCCCGGAACTGGGAGCTCCGCTTCTCGTCGCACACTTTCCGCGTGCATATCTGGATGTCAACCGCGAGCCTTACGAATTAGATCCGCGTATGTTCGACGGGCCGCTTCCGCCCTATGTGAATATAGGCTCGATGAGGGTTGCAGGCGGGCTCGGCACGATCCCGCGGATCGTTGCGGAGAACATGGATATCTACCGCAAGCGGCTTTCGGTCGATGAAGGCCTGTCCCGTATCGAGACGATCTATAAACCTTATCACGCCTGCCTACGCAAACTGATCGCGCGCACCCACGCCCGTTTCGGCATGGGCATCCTGATCGACTGCCATTCGATGCCGGGCAATATCCGGCTTTCCGGTTCCGATGTGCGGCCGGACTTCATCATCGGCGACCGCTACGGGACGAGCGCCTCGGCGGAGCTTTCGCGCGCCGCGCTGCAGTTTTTAGACGACATGGGTTTTTCTGCCGTGCGCAACAAACCCTATGCCGGCGGCTTCATTACCGAACATTACGGTCGCCCAGTTCGCGGTCTGCATGCCCTGCAGATCGAGATCAATCGCGGTCTCTATGTGGACGAAGTGACGCTGGAGAAAAAAGCGGAGTTTCCGCTCGTCGCGGCGGCGCTGTCAACTTTCATGCGCCAGATGGCCGAGTTTGTCGGCGAGTTTGCTGATGACGCAGGCGCGCTCGCGGCAGAGTAGCCGCATTCCCATCGATCTCAGTTTCAAATTTGAGGATGCGGTTCCCGTCAGCCCTGGCTGTCGTGTGGGCAAAAAAAACCGCGCTCATCGCGCGGCTAAGTCTAGGGAGGAAACACCCAAGGAGGGTATTTACAGTCAAAGACTGTGATTAGGAAAATAAAGCCAGTTATGCACATTTGTCAATCATATTTTTGATGTGATTAAATTTGCGTCATTTTTGGGCTTTCTGATTAAGAGGTCGGCACCAAAAGCGGTTTTCTTTGGCATCAAGAGGCCCTAATAAAGACCTGTCCTGCCTTTGCTCCGATGTTCCCATGTCAATAACCCAAGGATTTTTCTATGCTGCCTGACCGCGATTTCTTCGATGCGCTTGCCGATGCCGCCAAGGGTGAGACGCTGCCGCGGTTCCGCACCGGAATTTCCGTCGTCAACAAGGCTGCCGGAGGGTTCGACCCCGTGACCGAAGGTGATCGCGCTGCCGAGACGGCGATCAGGGCGCTGATCGAGGCGCGGTTTCCCGAACATGGCATATTGGGGGAGGAGCATGAAAACATCGGGCTCGATCGCGAGCATGTCTGGGTGATCGATCCGATCGACGGGACGCGGGCGTTCATTTCCGGCCTGCCGGTCTGGGGCACGCTGATCGGGTTCCGCTCCAATGGGCGGGCAACGATGGGGATGATGGATCAGCCGTTTATCGGCGAGCGCTATTTCGCCGATGGCAACAGATCCTGGTATTCAGGGCCGGATGGCGAGCGGCAGATTTCGGTGCGCGACTGCGGGTCGCTTTCCGATGCCATCCTGTTCACGACGTCACCGCATATCTTTGAGGGTGACGACCTGAAGCGTTACCGCGCCGTCGAAGAGAAGGTCCGGCTGTTCCGCTATGGCTGCGATTGTTATGCCTATGCGCTGCTTGCCGCAGGGCATGTCGATCTCGTCGTCGAAAACAGCCTTCAGCCCTATGATGTCGGTGCACTGATCCCGATCATCGAACAGGCAGGCGGTATCATTACGACCTGGGACGGCGGACGGCCGGAGAATGGCGGCAACATCATCGCAGCCGGATCGAGGGCCGTTTACGAGCAGGCCATGGCCCTCCTCGCGGATCGATAAAGGCCAGATTGTTCAGGCGGCGGTCTCCGCCATCTCCAGGCCACCATCGAGGCCCGGCATGAAGGTCTCGATCGCCGCCATGGCCTGGGCGCGATAGATATCCTTTTCCTGAAACAGCTCGTGTCGTGCGCCGGTGACGGTGACAAGCTGCCCGGCGCGAAAATTGCGTGAGAGATTTTCCTGCAGGCGATAGGGCACGACGCCATCCAGCACAGGCGCCAGGATCAAGGTCGGGATGGTGATTTCCGTCAGGTGCGTCTGTAGCGAAACGCGCGACGCGGCTTTCAGTGTCTCGTGTATCCATCGCGCCGTCGGGGCGCCGACCGTCAGGTCCTCGAAGGTTCGATAGAGGTCGAGATTGCGCTCGAAGCGTTTTCGGTCGCCGGTCAGGCCGTTGCCCTCGAACGGGATCAGCCGCCGGTCGCCGCCGAGCTGCATGCCGCCCAAACCGGTCCAGGACATCAATCTTGCCAGCGGACGGGCGATTTTTTCCGATGCGGGCTGATTGTGAAAGCCGATATAGGGCGATGCCAGCGCCATCCGGCTGATACGGTTCGACAGGCGTGGCGCGGCCGAAAGGGCAATCAACGCTCCGGTGGAATGGGCAACCAGGAAGAAAGGCAGCCGGGCATCCGGCAGCACGACCTGTTCCAAAAAGATCTCCAGATCCTTTTCGTAATCGGAAAACCGCCTGACATGGCCTTTCCTGGCCCCCGTCTTGAGGCGATCCGACCCGCCTTGTCCGCGCAGATCATAGGTTGCGACCCAGAGACCCATCGTATTCAGATGGCGGATCGTTTCGAAATATTTCTCGATGAATTCATTGCGCCCCTGCAGCAGCACGATGGTGCCGCGTGCCGGCACGACATCCGACCGGAACAGGCCGTAACGGATCTTCAGGCCGCGATGACCCGTGAAATAGCCTGCGGAATAATTCTCCGGTGCGGGATTTTCTGGAGTGAGGCGAAGGATGTCGCCGCTGATTTGGTTCTCGCTCATGGGTGCAGCGTTAGGCGAGTGAGGCGACAGGTCAAGCGAAATCGCTCGCCAAAAATTCCCATGTCGATCGAGGGTGGACAGAGTGGATGTAACTGTATAACGAACTAGCTGTAATGTTATTACATATAGGAGAGGTTATGTCCCATTTGTTGCGAGTTGCCGGGTTGTCGGCGGCTCTTCTGGCCTCCGGCGCGGTGTTTGGATCGGTTGCATTTGCTGAAGAAAAGAATGCCGAGAAATGGCGGTTGTTCGTCGCCGATCACAGCCTGCCTGTGGTGCGCGCGATCGATCTCGCGTCCGGCAAGGAGATCGGCAAGTTCGATCTGGAAGGATATGCCGCGCTTTCGCTGAGCGAGAGCGGCCGCACTGTTTTCGCGGTCCAGGGCGACGAGAATGTCGTTCATGCCATCTCGACGGGAATCGCGCTTTCGGATCATGGCGAGCATCGCGATATCGAAATCAACGACCCCAAGGCGATATCGACGGTGATCCGGGGGCAGAAGCCCGGCCATGTCGTCACCCATGGCGATCAGGTTGCCGTCTTCTACGATCGCGAAGCGAAGTTCGATCTTGTCAGCGAGGAAGCGCTCGCGGACGGGGACGCGAAACTGACAGCCTTCGATACGATCGCCGCCCATCACGGCGTTGCCGTTCCGGTCGGCAAGCATTTCCTCGTTTCGGTGCCGAATACTGAAGTCGCCGTAAAGGAAGGCGAGTTGCCGCCGCGGCTCGGCCTGCGTGTCGTCGACGCCGACGGCAAGCAGGTTGGCGAGGTTGCGACCTGCACCGGCCTGCATGGCGAGGCAAGCTCGGCGCGCCTCGTTGCCTTCGGTTGCGAGGAAGGTGTGCTTGTTGCCCGTCCGGGCGGCATGGACGGGCCGAAGCTCGAAATGCTGCGCTATGGCGACAAGCTTCCGAAAGGAAAGGTTTCGACATTGCTCGGCGGCAAATCCATGCAGTTCTTCCTTGGCAATTATGGGGAAGACAAGATCGTGCTCGTCGATCCGGACAGCGCGGATGAAGCTTATCGCCTGATCGAGCTGCCGACACGGCGGGTCGATTTCGCGCTCGACCCCTCCGATCCGCGCAGCGCCTATGTGCTGACCGAAGATGGCAAGCTGCATCTGATCGATGTGGTGAAAGGCGAGATCGTCAAAAGCGAGACGATCACCGAGCCTTACAGCAAGGACGGGCATTGGCGTGATGCGCGTCCGAGGCTGGCTGTCGCCGGTGGCGAGATTGCCATAACCGATCCCCGCAAGAGCCTCATTCGCGTTGTCGATGGCGACAACCTGAAGGAGGTGCGTACGATTGCCGTTGAAGGCCAGCCGTTCGGTCTCGTGGCTGCAGGAGGATCGGGCGCGGTGCACTGAAACGCCGCATTCCAGCTTGAGACGGGCGCCGGCACGACCGGCGCTCGTCTATCTGTCTTGTGGGAAAAAGAAGGCCGGAACCGGCGACACGGGGATGACAGCACGGTTCCGGCAAGGCTGACCGAAGCGAAGGGACGAATGATGCTTCGGTCCAAGGAGGCATGCCGCCTTCCAGAGCCTGTCTTCTATCAGAGCAAGGCTGAACCCCGGCAAAACCGGCTGTTCATACGACATTCATTGGCAACACGGCTGTGGCGGATGGGGGTCTTGAAGGGCGTGGCCGCAATTCCCATCTTCACCCTGCAGGCGCCGAAAGGGTCTGCTGAACGGGGTCTTCATCGCCAATACGGGGTGGGGATGCCCAAGTGAAAACCGCAACGTCGCTTCAATGGAGGACATTATGCGTCACGTCGATTTCTCCCCGCTTTACCGATCCACCGTCGGTTTCGACCGTCTCTTCAATCTTCTCGACAATCGCAACTTTGGCGATCAGGGGCAGAGCTATCCGCCGTACAATATCGAGCGGACCGGCGAAAATACCTATCGCATCACCATGGCCGTCGCCGGTTTCGACGAAACGGAACTTTCGATCGAATTCCAGGCCCATGCGTTGACCGTGAAAGGTGAAAAAGCCGAGGAAGATGGTGCCGATCAGAACGAGTATCTCTATCGCGGCATCGCCAAGCGCGCTTTCGAGCGCCGCTTCCAGCTTGCCGATCACGTCGAAGTCGAAACCGCTTCGCTGAAGAACGGATTGCTTCATATCGATCTCGTCCGGAACATTCCGGAAGCGATGAAGCCGCGCCGGATCTCGATTGCAGCCGAGGCCGGCGATACGACCAAGACGATCGAGGCCCAGGTTGCTCCGCAGCAGGTCAACTAACGCTTTCGTCCTCTGATCCTCCCATCAAGGACTAAAAGCCGACGCCCCTTCCTTCCGAGGAGGGGGCGTTTTCGTAGGTATTGACCGGCCGTATGGTCAGCCCTAGGGTATCTACATTGTAGCTACACTGGAGATGTCGATGCGCGCGACTGTGAAGAAGTGGGGCAACAGTGCTTCCGTTCGTATTCCAGCCGCCATCATGGAGGCCGCCAACCTGACAATCGACACCGTTGTCGAGGTTACCGAGGAAAATGGCCGGGTGATCATTGAGCCGGTGCGTGATGATGTTGTCGACCTCGGACAGTTGCTTGCCGGCATCACGTCTGAAAACCAGCATGAGGAAGCCGACTTTGGCGCGGCGGTGGGCAGGGAAGCCTTATGAGTGCTGCGAGCTATGTGCCGGAGGCGGGTGATATCGTCTGGCTCGATTTTTCCCCGCAAAGCGGACATGAGCTAGCCGGTAGACGGCCGGCTGTCGTCCTTAGCCCGTCTGCCTACAACCGCTTCGGCTTGATGCTCTGTTGCCCGCTGACGACGAAAGTCAAAGCTTATCCGTTCGAAGTGCCGATTGCCGGCGATCGAGGCGGTGTTGTATTGGCCGACCAGGTCAAGAGCCTTGATTGGAAGGCCAGAAACGCACAGCGCAAGGGCGTCGTTTCCGGTGCCGAGCTTCACGAGATCAGGGCGAAGGCCGTCGCCCTGATCGGCAAACCCTGAAAAGGATCGAAATCTAGGCCGCTGCCGGTTCAGCCTTCGGCTCCTTCGCCTTCAGGCGCTCGGCGTATTTCTGTGCCAGCACCGCGCAGGTCATCAGCTGAATCTGGTGAAACAGCATGATCGGCAGGACGATGGCGCCGATCGATGTGGAGTGGCCGGAGAAGATGGCATTGGCCATCGGCACGCCGCTCGCCAGCGACTTTTTCGAGCCGCAGAAGGTGATGGTGATCTCGTCTTCCTTGGAAAAGCCAAGCAGCCTGCTGCCGAACATGGTGATGCAGAGAACGGCTGCGAGCAGGACGATGTCGAGGCCAATGACGACAGCAATATCGGTGAGCGAGAAGGTTTTCCAGATGCCTTCCATGACGGCCGTCGAGAAGGCGAGATAGACTACCATCAGGATCGATCCGCGATCGAAGGGCGTCAGCAGTTTCTTTTTCGAGCGGATCCAGTTGCCGATCCAGGGCTGCAGGATCTGGCCGAGGATAAAGGGCGCAAGCAATTGCAGTGCGATCTTCTCCAGCGCATCGAGCGAAACGCCGCCGCCACCGGTCGTCGACAAAAGCAGCGCGATCAGGGCAGGGGTCAGGAACATGCCGAGAATATTGGAGCCGGAAGCGGCGACGATGGCGGCCGGAACATTGCCGCCGGCCATGGAGGTGAAGGCGATCGACGACTGCACGGTTGAAGGCAGAACGCAGAGGAACAACATGCCGAGATAAAGCGGTGCCGGCAGGATGCTTTCGGGGATGAAGCCAAGAGCAAGACCCAGAAGCGGAAAGATTGCAAAGGTGGTGAGCACGATGGTCAAGTGCAGGCGCCAGTGCAGAACGCCGGCGATCACCGTGTCGCGTGCCAGGCGCGCGCCGTGCAGGAAGAATAGCAAGCCGATGGCGATATCCGTTGCGATGGAAAACCAGTCCGCCCAGATGCCGTGAATGGGGAGAATGGATGCAAGGATCACGGTCCCCAACAACATCATCGTATATTGGTCGGGCAGGAAACGCTTCATCAGATGCTCCTCAAACTGCGCTAGCAGGTGGAAAAGTTGTGGTTTCTCCTATCGCGAATTATAATTCAAACACTAACAGTTATCACAAAGCGAAATGGCAATGCTGAACCTCTACCATCTCGACAGCTTTCTGATGCTACAGCAGACCGGCAGCTTTACCGAAGCCGCAGCAAGGCTCGGGGTCGGGCAGTCGACGGTAACGCAACATATCCAGCGACTGGAAAAGTCGCTGGGGCGCCAGCTTGTGTTTCGTGACACGCATCAGGTGAGGCTGACGGTGGATGGCGAGGCGCTTGTCGGTTATGCGCGCGGCATGCTGGATCTCAACGGTCAGGTCCTGTCGCTTTTCGGCGAAAGCCGGCTGCGCGGACGGCTCAGGCTCGGGGTGTCTGAAGATGTCGTCGCCAACCGGCTGACAGGCATTCTGGAAGACTTCATTCGCCTCCATCCTTTGGTTGATCTGGAGCTGACGGTGGCATTGTCAGCCGTGCTTAACCAGATGCAGGATGCCGGCGATCTCGATCTGGTGCTGGCCAAGCGCCATGTCGGGGAAATGCATGGAAAACTTCTGTATCGCGAGCCGCTGGTTTGGCTCGCGCGCGATCCGCATTTCGCGCCGGCAAAAGATACTGTTTTGCCGCTAATTACTTTTCCTCCTCCCTCGATTACCCGACGGGTCATGCAGGAGGCGCTGGACCGTGAAAAGGTCGCCTGGCGCGTCGTATGCACCTGCGGCAGCCTGAGCGGGTTGACGGCTGCGGCGCGTGCCGGCATGGGCGTGATGGTACAGCCGCGCAGCATGGTGCCGGAGGGATTGCGCGAAATTGCCGGCGACCGGCTGCCGCGGCTCGAAGACGTCGAATTCGTGCTGACCCCACGGCGCGGCGCCGATGCGGTGATGGTTGAGGCTTTGTCGAGCCTGATTGCGGCACGGATCATGCCGCAATCAAATTAAGCGCAGGATAGCTTCAGGCAGAGGCGCAGATCGACAGGAACTGGTCGACATCCTCTTCGGTCGTCGCAAACGAGGTGACCATGCGGATAAGAGCTTCGTCCTTGCGGACTTTTTCCGGCATGTCGCGCGGTTCCAGCCAGTCGTAGAACTTTGCGCCCTGTTCGGCTGCGGCCTTAGCGGATGTTTTCGGCAGCACGGCAAAGACTTCGTTCGCTTCGGTCGGCCATGCGAGGCGCGCGCTGTTGAGTGAGCCAAAGCCTGTGCGTAGGCGGTCGGCCATCGCATTGGCATGGCCGGCCAAGCCTAGCCACAGGTCGTCCTGCAGATAGGCTTCAAACTGGGCCGCGATAAAGCGCGACTTGGAAAAGAGCTGCGCAGTGCGCTTGCGCAGGAAGGCGAAATCTTTTGCGAGTTGCGGGTCGAAGAAGACGATTGCTTCGGCACACCAGCAGCCGTTTTTCGTGCCGCCGAAAGACAATACGTCGACGCCGCGCTTCCAGGTCATTTCCGCCGGCGTGCAGCCGAGCGAAACGAGAGCGTTGGCGAAGCGTGCGCCGTCCATGTGAAGCGGCAGGCCGTTATCCTTGGAAATTCTCGAGATCGTATCGATCTCATCCAGCGTATATATGGTGCCGACTTCGGTTGCCTGGGTCATGGTGACGGCTGCGGCACGACCATGGTGGACGGAGTCCTGAGGGTAGCGTGCAATCCGCTCGACAAGGTTTTCCGGCAGCATCTTGCCGGCCGGGCCCTCGACACCAACCATGCGCATGCCGGAAAAGAAGTCCGGCGCGCCGCATTCGTCTTCGATCACATGAGCTTCCGTATGGCAGAAGGTCAAGCCGCCGGGGCGGGCGATGCTGGCTAGCGACAGCGAATTGGCCGCGGTGCCGGTTGCGACAAAAAAGACGGCTACTTCTTTTTCGAAGATTTCGTTGAAGCGCTGCTCGATGGAGCGGTCGAGCTCGCTCGTTCCATAGGCTGCGGCGAAACGAGTCGACTCCTTCGACAGGCGTTCGTTGATGGCAGGATGGGCTCCTGCCCAATTGTCGGAGGCGAAGAACATGGAAAGCTACCTTGGCATTGATAAGGACGGACGGCACTGGACATTAAGACTTTTTGGCCCCTGCGCAACGACTAAGCCGATGCGCAATCGAGCGACCTTTGATGTAGGCAAGGAAATGTAATCGGCGGGCCGGATGGCGTAATTAAATTGCGCACAAGCTGCGACATCGGCAACAGAGTGTCGATGTTCATCCAGAAATTTGCTGCAGCACTCTTGTGAGAGAGTTAAAATCGTGCGATAGAAATGAGAAAATTAGGTCAGCTTTTCTGTCCTAATTTCTGCATAATGGCATCGCTAATGATCCTTGAGCTGCAGATATAGACGCTGATCCGGGTTAGAGTGTGTGCTTTCTAAGGCTTGCATCTGACGTCGGAGCAGCGCCGTCGTGTGACTGGGGGCGACAATTGTCATCTCCGGGATTTGATAAAGTGCCACCTTGCTCGCTGAAAATGGCGGCCAACAGGAGGAATGACGATGACGAAGAAGGTTCTCGATACGCACTGTCCCACCGACATAGCCTCGGCGAAAGCCGGGCAGGGCGTGCCTTTCATCGCGTCCGGCATTCCTGCCGCCCAGGGTCTGTACGATCCGCGCAACGAGCATGACGCATGTGGTGTTGGCTTCATTGCCAACATGAAGGGGCAGAAGTCTCACCAGATCGTCAAGGATGGCCTGTTCATCCTGGAAAACCTGACGCATCGCGGTGCAGTCGGTGCCGACCCTCTGATGGGTGATGGCGCGGGCATTCTGGTGCAGATCCCCGATCGTTTCTTCCGCGAGGAAATGGCCAATCAGGGCGTAACCCTGCCGAAGGCCGGCGAATATGCCGTCGGTCATTTCTTCCTGCCGCGCGATGCCGAGCAGATCGAGCATTTCAAGAAGGTCATCGTCGATGTGATCGCCGAAGAGGGGCAGCAGTTCATCGGCTTCCGCGATGTTCCTGTCGACAATTCCTCGCTGTCCAAGGCACCGGATATCGCGGGCACCGAACCCTATCATCTGCAGGTCTTCATCGGTGCCGGGCGCGATGCCGCGACCAATGCCGAATTCGAGCGCCAGCTCTTTCTTGTCCGCAAGGTAATTTCCAACCGGATCTACGACCAGTTCGGCGGCCAGGAAACCGGCTTCTATCCCGTTTCGCTGTCATCCTCGACGATCGTCTACAAGGGCATGTTCCTCGCCTATCAGGTCGGCGCCTATTACAAGGACCTTGCCGATCCGCGGTTTGAGACGGCCGTGGCACTCGTTCACCAGCGGTTCTCCACGAACACCTTCCCGTCCTGGAAGCTGGCGCATCCGTATCGCATGGTCGCCCATAACGGCGAAATCAACACGCTGCGCTCCAACGTCAACTGGATGGCTGCGCGTCAGGCTTCCGTGTCTTCGCCGCTCTTCGGTGAGCACATTTCCAAGCTCTGGCCGATCTCCTATGAAGGCCAGTCGGATACGGCCTGCTTCGACAACGCGCTCGAATTCCTGCTTCGCGGTGGCTACTCGCTTGCGCATGCGATGATGATGCTGATTCCGGAAGCATGGGCCGGCAACCAGTCGATGTCGAAGGAGCGCAAGGCGTTCTACGAATATCACGCTGCGCTGATGGAGCCGTGGGACGGTCCGGCCGCCGTCTGCTTCACCGACGGCAAGCAGATCGGCGCGACGCTCGATCGTAACGGCCTGCGTCCGGCCCGTTATCTCGTCACCGATGACGACCGCGTCATTCTCGCGTCGGAAGCCGGCACGCTGCCGGTGCCGGAAGAGAAGATCATCAAGAAGTGGCGCCTGCAGCCGGGCAAGATGCTGCTGATCGACATGGAAAAGGGTCAGATCATCTCCGACGAGGAGCTGAAGACGACGCTTGCGACCAAGCATCCCTACGGCAAGTGGCTGGATCGCACCCAGCTCATCCTCGAAGACCTAAAGCCGGTGGAGCCGCGCGCGCTGCGCCGCGACGTGTCGCTGCTCGATCGCCAGCAGGCGTTTGGCTATACGTCGGAAGACACCAAGATCCTGATGTCGCCGATGGCAACGACCGGCCAGGAAGCCGTTGGTTCGATGGGCACCGATACGCCGATCTCGGCCATGTCGGAAAAGTCGAAGCTGCTCTACACCTATTTCAAGCAGAATTTTGCGCAGGTGACTAACCCGCCGATCGATCCGATCCGCGAAGAACTCGTCATGAGCCTCGTGTCGTTCATCGGCCCGCGCCCGAACATTCTCGACCATGAAGGCATGGCGAATGCCAAGCGTCTGGAAGTGCGCCAGCCGATCCTCACCAATGGTGATCTGGAAAAGATCCGTTCCATCGGCCACACGGAAGACCGGTTCGACACCAAGACGCTCGATTTCACCTATGACATCGAGCGCGGCGCCGAAGGCATGCCGGACATGCTCGATCGTCTGTGCGAACGTGCAGAGGCTGCGGTCAAGGGCGGTTACAACATCATCGTGCTGTCCGACCGCCAGATCGGCCCGGACCGCATCGCGATCCCGGCTCTGCTGGCGACCGCTGCCGTGCACCATCACCTGATCCGCAAGGGTCTTCGCACCTCGGTTGGTCTGGTCGTGGAATCCGGCGAGCCGCGCGAGATCCACCACTTCTGTCTTCTGGCCGGTTACGGCGCGGAAGCGATCAACCCCTATCTCGCCTTCGACACGCTGACCGACATGCATATGCGCGGCGAGTTCCCCAAGGAAGTCGATGCGTCGGAAATCGTCTATCGCTACATCAAGGCGGTCGGTAAGGGCATCCTCAAGGTCATGTCCAAGATGGGCATTTCCACCTACCAGTCCTATTGCGGCGGTCAGATTTTTGACGCCGTCGGCCTGAACTCGGAACTGGTCAACCAGTATTTCTTCGGCACGGCGACATCGATCGAAGGTATTGGCCTGACCGAAATCGCCGAGGAAACCGTCAGCCGCCATGCGTCGGCCTTCGGTAAGGACCCGGTTCTGGCCTCGTCTCTCGATATCGGCGGCGAATATGCCTACCGCATGCGTGGCGAAAGCCATGCCTGGACGCCGGATGTCGTTGCGACCCTGCAGCATGCGGTTCGCGGCAACAGCCAGGATCGTTATCGCGAGTTCGCCCAGATGGTGAACGAGAGCGCGGTTCGGATGAACACGATCCGCGGCCTGTTCAAGGTCAAGTCGGCGGAAACGATCGGCCGCAAGCCAGTCTCGCTCGATGAAGTCGAGCCGGCTGTCGATATCGTCAAGCGGTTCTCGACCGGCGCCATGTCCTTCGGCTCTATTTCGCGCGAGGCGCATACGACGCTGGCGATCGCCATGAACCGGATCGGCGGCAAGTCGAATACGGGCGAGGGCGGCGAAGAGAGCGATCGTTACCTGCCGCTGCCGGACGGTTCGATGAACCCCGAGCGTTCGGCAATCAAGCAGATCGCATCCGGCCGTTTTGGCGTGACGACCGAATATCTGGTCAATGCCGACATGCTGCAGATCAAGGTGGCGCAGGGTGCGAAGCCAGGCGAAGGCGGTCAGCTGCCCGGCCACAAGGTCGATGCGACGGTTGCCAAAACCCGTCACTCGACGCCGGGCGTCGGCCTCATCTCGCCGCCGCCGCACCATGATATCTATTCGATCGAAGATCTGGCGCAGCTGATCTACGACCTGAAGAACGTCAACCCGACGTCCGACATCTCGGTTAAGCTCGTCTCGGAAGTCGGTGTCGGCACGGTTGCTGCCGGTGTTGCCAAGGCGCGTGCGGACCATATCACGGTTGCCGGTTTCGACGGCGGCACGGGGGCGTCGCCGCTGACCTCGCTGAAGCACGCGGGTTCGCCTTGGGAAATCGGCCTTGCGGAAACCCAGCAGACGCTGGTGCTGAACGGCCTTCGTTCGCGTATCGCCCTGCAGGTCGACGGTGGCCTGAAGACCGGTCGTGACGTGATCATCGGTGCGCTTCTCGGCGCCGACGAATTCGGCTTTGCGACGGCTCCGGTCATCGCCGCCGGCTGCATCATGATGCGCAAGTGCCATCTGAACACTTGCCCGGTCGGCGTCGCAACGCAGGACCCGGTTCTGCGCAAGCGCTTCAAGGGCACGCCGGAGCACGTCATCAACTACTTCTTCTTCGTTGCCGAAGAAGTGCGCGAAATCCTGGCATCGCTCGGCTTCACCAAGTTCGACGAGATCATCGGCCTTTCCGACCTGCTCGAAAAGGACGACATGCTGGCGCATTGGAAATCCCAGGGGCTCGATTTCTCGAAGATCTTCCACAAGGTGGAGGCTCCGAAGGCTGCTACCTACTGGACCGAGCGCCAGAAGCATCCGATCGACGACATTCTCGACCGCAAGATGATCGAGAAGTCTCAGGCTGCACTGGAAAGCAAGGAGCCGGTCGTCTTCGAAGTGCCGATCAAGAACGTCGACCGTTCGGCCGGCGCGATGCTTTCGGGTGCGCTTGCCAAGCGTTGGGGCCAGAAGGGCCTGAAGGACGACACGATCCATGTGACGCTGACCGGTACCGCCGGTCAGTCCTTCGGTGCCTTCCTTGCCCGCGGCATCACCTTCGATCTGGTAGGCGACGGCAACGACTATGTCGGCAAGGGCCTGTCGGGTGGTCGCATCATCGTGCGTCCGCCGGAAAACTCGAGGATCGTGGCTGAAAACTCGATCATCGTCGGCAATACCGTGCTTTACGGCGCGACGACGGGCGAGTGCTATTTCCGCGGCGTTGCTGGCGAGCGGTTCTCGGTTCGCAACTCCGGTGCGATCGCGGTTGTCGAAGGCGTGGGTGACCACGGCTGCGAATACATGACCGGCGGCATCGTCGTCGTTCTCGGCGAAACGGGCCGTAACTTCGCGGCCGGTATGTCGGGCGGCGTCGCTTACGTGCTCGACGAGAAAGGCGATTTCGCCAAGCGCTGCAACATGGCGATGGTCGAACTCGAGCCGGTTCCGGAAGAAGACGACATGCTGGAAAAGCTGCACCATCACGGCGGCGACATCATGCACAAGGGACGTGTCGACGTTTCCGAGGACATGACGCGCCACGACGAAGAGCGTCTCTATCAGCTGATCTCCAACCACATGCATTACACTGGTTCGACCCGCGCCAAGGATATCCTTGATCGCTGGAGCGAGTTCCGGCCGAAATTCCGCAAGGTTATGCCGGTCGAATATCGCCGCGCGCTGGTCGAGATGGAGCGCATGCGGATGGGCGTGGCTGCGGAGTAAGCCAAATGGCTCTCGTTCATCGATTGATTTCGGTGGGCATCGCGGTCGCCGTGCCGGCGGCCGTATTCTTCGCAAGCGGCAATGTCGCAATAGAATTCATCGTGCTGGGGGCGGTTATCGGTTTCGCCTACTGGTACTGGGGTCCTACGGGCACCCTGCTTTGAAGAGGGAATGACATGGGCAAGGTTACGGGTTTCATGGAAATCGACCGGCAGGTGGGCAAGTATCAGCCTGCGTCGGATCGTATCCGCCATTTCCGCGAATTCACCATTCCGATGTCGGATGCGGAAGTGACCAAACAGGCTGCCCGCTGCATGGACTGTGGCATTCCCTATTGCCACGGCCCGACCGGCTGTCCCGTGCATAACCAGATCCCGGACTGGAACGATCTGGTTTATAACAACAAGTGGGAAGAGGCGATCCGCAACCTCCATTCCACCAACAATTTCCCGGAATTCACCGGCCGCGTCTGTCCCGCGCCTTGCGAGGAAGCTTGCACGCTGAACCTTGAGGATGCGCCGGTTGCGATCAAGACGGTCGAACAGGCGATTGCCGACAAGGCCTATGAGCTCGGCTATATCGTGCCGCATCCGGCAACGGTGAAGACCGGCAAGAAGGTCGCCGTGATCGGCTCGGGTCCTGCCGGCATGGCGGCTGCCCAGCAGCTCGCCCGCGCCGGGCACGAAGTTCATGTCTACGAGCGCGAAAGCAAGGCCGGCGGCCTGCTGCGTTATGGCATTCCGGACTTCAAGATGGAGAAGAACTTCATTGATCGCCGCGTCGAGCAGATGACGGGTGAAGGCGTGACGTTCCACTACGGCGTCAATATCGGCGTCGACAAGAAGGTCGAGGAACTGACCGCGGAGCACGACGCCGTCGTTTATTGCGGCGGTTCGGAAACGCCGCGTCCTGCCGGTATTCCGGGCACCGATCTTCACGGCGTTTATGACGCTATGCCCTATCTGGTGCAGCAGAACCGTCGTATCGGCCGCGAAAACATCGACAGCGTTGCCTGGGCCGCAGAACCGATCCTTGCCGGCGGAAAGCATATCGTTGTCGTCGGTGGCGGTGATACCGCCTCCGACTGCGTCGGCACGGCCTTCCGTCAGGGCGCCGTCAAGGTGACGCAGCTCGACATCCGTCCGCAGCCGCCAGAAAAGGAAGACAAGCTTGCCGTCTGGCCCTTCTGGGCAACCAAGATGCGCACCTCGTCCTCGCAGGCCGAAGGTGCAAACCGCGAATTCCAGGTGGCTACACTCGAATTCATCGGAGAAGACGGCCAGTTGACCGGCGTGCGCTGCTGCGAAGTGGATGAGCGCCGCAAGCCGATCGCCGGCACGGATTTCATCATCAAGGCCGATCTCGCCTTTATCGCCATCGGTTTTTCCGGTCCGATGAAGGATGGCGTGCTGGCCGATCTCGAAGGCAAGCTCGAGATCAATGTCGATCGCCGTGGGTCGACCAATGTCGTCGCCAACGAGCGCGACTACAAGACCTCGGTCGACAAGCTCTGGACGGCAGGCGACGTGCGCCGCGGCCAGTCGCTGGTCGTCTGGGCCATTCGTGAAGGCCGCCAGGCGGCCCGTGCCATCGACGAGGCGCTGATGGGAAGCTCGCTCCTGCCACGCTGAGATCGTTCTCGGCGCTCTGCCGGACGATCGATGATCTGACAAAAGCCACCGCCGGTCCCTTGCATGGGAAAGGCGGTGGCTTTTGTTTGCGGGATGCGCAGGTCACGTTTTGCGCAATTTGATCAACGTCAAGGGGAGGGTGAGGTGATCGTGTAAGGCCTTGTGTGAACGGACCTGACATTCATCAAGGTCCAGGACACCCGAAGGACAAGGTAATGCGCTTCAGTATTCCCGCTATTCTAAATTATTTCAGGGATATGGTTCCCTTCCGGATCATTCCGGCAATCATCACGACCATCTTTCTTCTAACCCTCCTGGCAATCCCGGCTCCCGCAGGTCTGGACGAAAACGGATGGAAGATGCTGGCCATCTTCCTGACGACGATCCTCGCGATCATCCTGAAAGTCATGCCGATCGGCGTCATGGCGCTGATGGCCATCGTCATCGTGTCGCTGATGCAGGTGACTTCGCCGAATTCGAAGGGCGCCGTGGCCGATGCGCTCAGCAGTTTCGCCAACCCGCTGATCTGGCTGATCGTCATCGCAGTCCTGATCTCGCTCGGCCTGCGCAAGACGGGTCTTGGTCGCCGGCTCGGCCTCGGCTTCATCGCGCTTCTCGGCAAGCGGACGATCGGCATCGGTTACGGTCTCGTTTTCTGCGAGCTGATTCTTGCGCCGTTCACGCCGAGCAATACCGCGCGCGGCGGCGGTATCATTCACCCGATCATGAAGTCGATTGCCAATGCGTTCGATTCGGACCCGGCAAAGGGGACGCAAGGCAAGGTCGGTACCTATCTGGCGCTGGTGAACTACCACGCCAACCCGATTTCGTCGGCCATGTTCGTCACCGCGACGGCTCCTAACCCGCTCGTCCTCGAATATATCTCGAAGTCGACCGGCGGTGCGATCCAGCTGACCTGGGTCACATGGGCCTTGGCAATGTTCGTCCCTGGGCTGGTGGCGCTCGTCGTGATGCCGCTGATACTCTACATGATCTCGCCGCCAGAGCTGAAGCGGACACCCGATGCCGTTGATTACGCCAGGAAGGAGCTGGCCAGCATGGGGCCGCTTTCGGGCAAGGAAATGGTGATGATCGGCACGTTCGTCATGCTGCTGCTGCTCTGGGCCAACGTTCCTGCGATGATCTTCGGTGCAGCCTACACGCTCGATCCGACTGTCGTTGCGGTTCTTGGCCTGTTTGCCCTGCTGATTACCGGCACGATCAACTGGGACGATGTGCTGTCGGAAAAGAGCGCATGGGATACGCTTATCTGGTTCGGTGCCCTCGTCATGATGGCCGACCAGCTGAACAAGCTCGGCGTGATCGGCTGGTTTTCGAACGGCATGAAGGACATGATCTCGCATGCGGAACTCAGCTGGCAGATGACGGCCGCGATCCTGGTGCTGATCTTCACCTTCGCCCACTACATGTTCGCCAGCACCACCGCGCATGTCAGCGCCATGATGCTTGCCTTCCTGACTGTCGGCGTGATGCTGATCCCGGCCGAATATCATGCCGTCTTCCTGCTGATGATGGCGGCAAGCTCGTCGATCATGATGACGCTGACCCACTATGCCACGGGCACCTCGCCGATCATCTTCGGCAGCGGTTACATCACCATGGGCAAGTGGTGGGGCGTCGGCTTCATCATGTGCCTGGTCAACCTGGCGATCTTCGCGGTCGTCGGCGCTGTATGGTGGAGAGCGCTGGGCTACTGGTGACTCGTTCGCTGATGAAACTAGAAGAATTGCAGGCGCCGTCAACGGCGCCTGTTCTTATTGTGTCTTCGAAATCTTGTAGTCGTCGATACGTCCTGCAGGAGCCGGATCCATCTCTCCTCGCTTCACCAGCTTGTCCCTTGGGGACTGGGTGAGGCCGTTGGCAGGCGGGATTGCGCCCAAAAGCTCCTTGCCGCCATCCAAGTCCGGGTCGGAAAGGCTGATCGGCAGGGCGGTAAGCGGCTTGTCCGGATCGGTAGGAAGGCCGAGTTCGGGAAGCGTGCCTGCCCCGAGGTTCACCAATTCCGGGCTCGCCATATCGCCCAAATGGCGACGCGCCAGCTTCTCGACATAAAAAGCCAGTTTCTGCTTGCCGGCGGCGGTGAAGGTGATGCCGTCGGAGCCGCGCAGGCGCACCTGCTGGCCGTTCACATCGGAACCGGTGAGGATGAACTTGCCATCCTCGTCGACGAAGCCATCCCAGATGTCGACGAACTCGCCACCCGCTTCTTCGGTGCGGCCGCGATAGATGGCGTTGAGCTTGACGGCATCGGCCATCATCGAGGGCGACTGGAAGGACGGGAGACCAACCCACAAAAGCGGCAGCTTGCGGCTGGTGACAACGCGGGCAACCTCTGCGACGCGGCGCCGGTATTCGGCAAACCAGGCATCTGTCCGGAATTTTTCCCGCGCACCGGATGTCATCTGCTGTCGATCGTTGGCGCCGATCATGACGACGACGATTGCCGGTTTGGCTTCATCGATGATGCCCGGCAGTTCCTTCAGCCAATTGTAGTGATCGTCACGAACCAGTCCCGACGAGCCGTCGCTGCGGGTGAATACGGCAACGCCGGGAGACGCTTCGAATGTGGTCTCTAACTCGCCGCCGATATTGCCGGCGAAAAAATCGCCGATAACGAGGATCTTGCGAGCATCTTCCAGTTTTGCGACGGGATCGGGTTTTGGCGGTGCGAGCGGGACCGGGGGACGGGGAGCCGTCGACCTGACGGCGCCGCGGTTGCGCTCCCGGCGCGGGGCCATTTCGATGATCGAGCCATCGCGGCGGTTGTAACGCGCCGGCGGTTCCTCCCGTTCATAACGGGGGCCACCGAACAGCAGGTCGAACAGGTTCCTGCGCCTTACCTGTTCCTGCGCACCGGCCGTCACGGGAAAACTCCCGGCCAGGATGATTGCCGCCAGCACGCCGCATCCAATGCGACGAACACGGCTTTTCTCCACGGATGTACCAGACATTGTCATCAATCCCGACAGGCTCTCATAGCCACAAATCTTGCGCTCGCCGGTTCAGTTGTCAACGCAAGGCGCGCAGCAGCGATTGCGACGGTTCGCCGTTCTGGTCCATGCCCAGCCGCTTCTGGATCGCCGAAATTGCGGCCTTCGAACCGGAGCCGAAGTTCCCGTCGACCTCGCCGTCATAATAGCCGAGCTGCTTCATACGGCTCTGCAGCTCGAATTTTTCCTTGATGTCGAGCGTGCCGTGCGGCCGCGGCCAGGACTGCTGCATGCCGCCAAAACCGGCGATTTCGTCTGCAAGAAGTCCGACTGCCAGGGCATAGCTGTCAGCTGCATTGTACTTCTTGATGGTGAAGAAGTTTTTCATCATCAGGAAAGCCGGTCCGTTGGAGCCGCCCATCAGCTTGAGGCTTGCGCGGTCGGTGCCGCGCGGAAAACCCTTGCCGTTGGGGCGGACGAAACCGAGTGCGGCCCATTGGGCGAGCGTCTTGGTCTGGCCTTCGTATTTGGCAGCGCCTGCCGGAAGTACGGCTTCGTAACCCCAGGTCTTGCCGGTGGTCCAGCCGTTCTTGGCGAGCAGGTTGGCGGAGGTCGCCAGCGCGTCGGGGATCGAGTGCCAGATGTCGCGCTTGCCGTTGCCATCGGCATCGACCGCGTAAAGCAGATAGCTGGTCGGGATGAACTGCGTATGGCCCATGGCGCCGGCCCAGGAGCCGGTCAGCTGCTTCGGCGTCACATCGCCGGCCTGCAAAATCTTCAAGGCGGCGATCAGCTGGGTGCGGGCGAATTTGGCACGCTTGGGATCTGCCCAAGCCAGTGTCGCAAGCGCCTGGGGCACATGATGCAGCCGCTCCGGCTTTTCCAGCACGGCGCCGTAGTTGGATTCCATCGACCAAATGGCGAGAAGAATGTTCTTGTCGACACCGAAATGGCGCTCGATGGCGTTCAGCGTTCCGCCATGACGGGCGGCCATCTGCCGGCCGATCTGTACGGTATAGGGATTGACGCGGCTATCGAGATATTCCCAGATCTGCGATTTGAACTCGGGCTGATACTGGGCTTTCTGCAGCGCTTCCGGGTCCGGTTCGCTGATGCCGGCAAAAGCCTTCTGGTATGTCGAACGGCTGATGCCACTCTTGGCTGCCGTCTCATAGAAATCTGCAACCCATCTCTTGAAACCGGCATCGGCCTGAGCATTTAACGGCATCATGACCGTTACGAGGCCAGCGGCGAGCAGGAGAGCGAAACTACGCGAGCGGGTTCGAAATTTAGTCATCGACAGTCGTATCCATTCCTTCATTCGCCGTTCATGGCGTGTCTGGTATGCGGCTCAACGATGTTTTAACGTAATAGAGTCAACAAATTCTTTACCATAGATCACGGGTTCGTGGGAGCCCTTTGCGAAACGGTAGCAATTGAGCTTTAGAACCCCGAAAGTTTCAAACCCGCACAATGACGTGCATCAGGAGGCATGAGTGTCTGAGCAGCGTAAGATCCGCAAAGCAGTTTTCCCGGTTGCCGGGCTCGGTACGCGTTTCCTTCCGGCGACCAAGGCCGTTCCGAAGGAAATGCTGACCGTCGTCGACAAGCCGGTCATCCAGTATGTGGTGGACGAAGCGGCTGAAGCCGGTATCGAGCATTTCGTTTTCGTCACCGGTCGCGGCAAGGGCGTCATCGAAGACTATTTCGATATCCAGTTCGAACTGGAGCAGATGCTGCGCGAGCGTAACAAGAACGCTGAACTGACGCTTCTTTCGCATATCCTGCCGAAGGCAGGCACGGCCAGCTTCACCCGCCAGCAGGTTCCGCTCGGCCTTGGACACGCCGTCTGGTGCGCTCGCGATATCGTCGGCGACGAACCTTTCGCTGTTCTTCTGCCGGATATGATCATGTCGTCGGAAAAGAGCTGCCTCAAGGGCATGGTCGAGCTTTACAACAAGACGGGCGGCAACGTGCTCGCGGTCGAGGAATGCGATCCCGAACAGGCACACAAATACGGTATCGTCGGCAAGGGTGCCGATGTCGGCGACGGCGGCTTCAAGATCACCGAGATGGTCGAAAAGCCGGCAAAGGGCACGGCCCCGTCGAACTTCTTCATCAACGGCCGTTACATCCTGCAGCCGGAAATCTTCAAGATCCTGGAAACCCAGGAGCGTGGCGCGGGTAACGAGATCCAGTTGACCGACGGCATGCTTGCACTTGCGAAATCTCAGGAATTCGCAGCCTATCCGTTCACCGGCGAGACCTATGACTGCGGTGCGAAGGATGGCTTCATTCTCGCCAACCTGGCATTTGCCCTGCAGCGTCCGGATATCCGTCCGGCGATCGAAGGCCCGCTGAAGGCCCTTGCCGCCAAGCTGAAGTAAGACCTGCACCAATTGCAAACAAAGAAGCCGCCGAGGTTCACTCGGCGGCTTCTTTCGTTTTGGCGACGTGGGGATTTACCCCACGTCCAATAGGCATGATCAGACGGCCTTGTGGCCCTTGATGCCGTAATAGAAGATGTAGACGTAGCACAGCACCGGCATCAGGAATGCCATGTGGATGGTGAACGTGTCAGCCAGTACGCCCATGACGACCGGCAGGATCGCGCCGCCGACGATGGCCAGGCACAGGATGCCGGAGCCTTGGCTGGTGTGGCGGCCGAGGCCCTTCAGCGCCAGGCTGAAGATGGTCGGGAACATGATCGAGTTGAACAGGCCGATCGCGAGAACCGCCCACATCGCCAGCTTGCCACCAGCAAAGACAGTGACCAGCAGAAGAACTGCAGCAAGGATGGCGTTGAAGGCAAGAGCCTTGCCGTCCTCGATGTAACGCATGGCGTAAGCGCCGATGAAGCGACCGACCATGGCGCCACCCCAGAAATAGGCGACGTAGTGGGCTGCTTCCGATTCCGGCAGGTTGGCGATCGTCGGTTCCGCAAGGTAGTTCACCAGGAAGCTGCCGATCGAGACTTCGCCGCCGACATAGACAAAGATGCCGATGGCGCCGAGAACGAGGTGACGGTAGGACCATGCCGATGCGCGCTCGCCGCCTTCGGCTGCAGTTTCTTCCTCTTGAATCTGCGGCAGCTTCAGCGCTGCGAAGATTGCGGCCAGAACAAGAAAGGCTATCGCGAGGAGCATGTAGGGGAAGCGTACCGCGTCTGCTTCCGCAAGGCGCAGGGCTTCCAGCTGTTCGCCGGTGGCGCTGGTAATGTCGCCGGTCGCTGCCGACAGGATCAGGAATGCGCCGAACAGCGGAGCGATCGTGGTGCCAAGCGCATTGAAGGCCTGGGTCAGCGTGAGGCGGCTTGCGGCCGTTTCCGGTGCGCCAAGTTCGGTCACATAGGGGTTTGCTGCAACCTGGAGAACCGTCACGCCCGATGCGAGGATGAAGAGGGCGCCAAGGAACAGGCCGTAGACGCGGTAGGCGGCTGCCGGAATGAAGAGCGCGCAGCCGATGGCCGCGATCAGCAGGCCGACCACGATGCCCCACTTGTAGCTGATGCGCTTGACAAGCGCGCCGGCCGGCAGCGAGACGATGAAATATGCTCCAAAGAAGCAGAACTGAATGAGCATCGACTGCGTGTAATTCAGCGAGAAGACGTTCTTCAGATGCGGGATGAGAATGTCGTTCAGGCAGGTGATGAAACCCCACATGAAGAACAGCGATGTCAGTGCAATGAGAGCGAACTGATAATTGTTGGCGCCGGCGCGGGAAGACTGTGTGCTTCCGGCCTTCGTGCCGTTGTTGGTAAGACTAGCCAATTTGAAACCTCGAACTTACGCCATGCGGCAATGCTGCATTGCGGCAAAAATATGCCGAATGCGGCGCTATATGCTGCATCTGCTAACGGATGAAAGAGGGCGGGGTCCGGAAATACAGTTATTTCACAAAGCATTTCAGGCGGGATGGAATTCTATGTCGATGTCACCGTTGCATTTCGAGCATAGGAGCAATGTGTGCCTTCCGGCGCGAGAAACATTCGTTCACCGCTCCGTATCTTTCGATAAGATGCGACAAGTTGTCGTGCCGCATCGCAAGGTAAGATGAATTTTTGCTCATTTTGTAGGCGAAAGCCAAGGTTGCAAGTCGAGACTTATGCTTGCCGCGCATCACGAGACATCACGGAAACGTGATTAACGCTTTAAGGTCAAACCGACCCCAGCCCGCAGAATATCCTGATCGGAGCCCCCGCCGGTCGTGGTTTCGTATTCGATGTCGCCGGTCATATCGAGGTAGCGGTTGATGCTCCATGTCAGGCCTGCACCGGCAATCCAGGTGACGTTGTTGTCGGTGGAGCCCTGAAAGTCACGATATGTCGCGCTTCCCGTCAGTCGAGCAACGAGGTGGTCGCGCATCTGGTGGGCAAGGGCCGAGCTCAGCTGATATTCCGCCCAGCCGCCCTGGTCGGCGGCTGTGGAATCCTGGACCGTGCTGCGAAGTCCGATGTTGATGTCGGTTCCGCGCCGAGGAGACCAGCTGACATTGCCGTCCGCGGTAAATGCATCGACGGCATCCAGGCGGGTGTCTTCATAGGAGACGCGCTGATAGCCGCCCGCCAGCTCGCCGCGCAGCTTCTCGCCGAAATCGAATGCCACGCCGGCACGGGCCGCATAGTTGTCGGACGAGCGTTGATAACCGGCGCTGTCGCGGCGGCGGTCATAGAATGTATGCCCCAGCGCCACCTCGGCAAACGGAATGATCGCCGGCGACAACTCGTAGCCGAGGCGCAGGCGCCCATCTATCCCGGTGCGGTTTCGGTCCTTCATGCTGAAGACCGAGCCGTCCGACAGTTTTGCATCCGTATAAACATCGCGGCTGGCACCGATGGCAGCCAAACCGCGGATGCGCCCCACGTCTCGCTCGATGGAGGCTTCCGTTTCGAACTGGTGGACGCCTGCCTGCTCGGAGGCATTGCCGAGTGCGTTAGGATCAGCGACATCCTCGCGCTCAAAACTGTAGTTTCCGGTGATATGCGCGACCGTGTCGTCGGCAAGATCCAACCGCAGGTCGGCGCCGATCCGCGCATTCGGATCGGTATTGTTCTGGCTGTCGTTCAAATTGCGTTCGTACACGCCTTCGCCGGTAATCGTCAGTGCGTGCCGCGACCAGTCGGAGGTCAATGTGCCGCGTATGCCAGTTGCAAGATAGTTGCGCGTTTCCCTGGAGCCTTGGTCGCGGGTGATTTCGGTGTTGATGCTCTGGTTGACCGAAGGACGTAGAACGAAGGTGCCGAGACGCACGCCGGGTGCTTCTGCGGCCTCGCGACGCTGTTCTTCCGATCCTTGCCTGTCGATCGGCGTCGCGCCGTCATCGAGCGGCTGGTCATATTGCTGGTTCAGATCGACTTCGTTTGGCTGGTTCAGCTCATCCGTCTCGGCGGTGTTTTCCGGCTGTGCGGGCCGCTGCGGCGCAGGAGTTGCCGTCGGATCGTAAACGCCGGATACTGGCTGATCCATGCCATCCTGCCCGAATGGTGTCGGCCAGGTCGTCGTGGTCGCGCCTCCCGTAACGCTTGTCGTGCCGGCGGTTCCGAACTGGTTGTCGGGGAGACCGGGCAGGGGAGTGGTGGTACTGGAGAAAAGGCTTTGGGCATGGATGACGCCGCCTCCGGACACGGCTGCGACCGCGACGACAAGGCCGATGGCCGTTCGCCGCCCGCGTCGGGCAGTACCTGTCAGGAGCGTGTTTTTCATCGAATGCCCGGCAACCTCAAATGCTTACCCAAATGTAAATCACTGTGGTTAAGGATTGGTTGAAGACCCTGCTTGACGGTGGATGGACAAACGACCGCGCCGGAAGCTGATGGACTTGAGGCTGAAAAAGGATTAAGCCTGCCGATCATGATCAAGCGCGCGTTACAACTTGTCGAACACGACGTCGTCGATTCCGCCCTGCGGACAATTTCCTTTGGGCAACAGGGGCTTAGTGCTCTTGAAGAGGCGCTGAAGGAAGGCCTTGGACTGGCCTTTCGACAGGCGGTCGAGACCATTGGTGCAATCGACGGTCGAGTCGTGATTACCGGTGTCGGCAAGAGCGGGCATATCGGCCGCAAGATTTCGGCCAGCCTCGCATCGACCGGTACACCGTCTTTCTTCGTCCACCCCGTCGAGGCAAATCACGGCGATCTGGGCATGATTGCACCAGGTGACGTGGTGCTCGCCCTGTCGTGGAGTGGGGAGACGGCCGAGCTGCAGGGTATCGTTTCCTTTACCCGTCGTTTTTCCGTTCCGTTGATCGCGTTGACCTCCGGCGAGACATCGACGCTCGCGCGTGAGGCCGATATCGTTCTGTTGCTGCCGAAGGCGCAGGAAGCCTGTCCGCATGGTTTGGCGCCGACGACGTCGACCTTGCTGCAGCTTGCGCTCGGCGATGCGCTGGCCGTGGCCCTGCTTGAGGCTCGCGGTTTTTCGGCGGCGGATTTCCGGGTCTATCATCCGGGCGGCAAGCTCGGTGCGATGCTCAGCCACGTCAGCGACCTGATGCATACGGGCGATCGCCTGCCGCTGGTGAATAGAGGCGCTTCGATGCCGGACGCCATCCGTGAGCTTTCGGCCAAGCGGTTTGGCTGTGTCGGCGTGATCGATGAAGAGGGCCGGATCTGCGGTGTCCTGACCGATGGCGACATTGCCCGCCATCTCGACGGCAATCTCGCTACGATGATCGTCGACGAGGTCATGACGGCGAACCCCAAGACGGTCAGCAAGGCGACACTTGCGACCGCTGCGATGGCGCTGCTCAACAAACACAGCATCGGCGCGTTGCTGGTGGTCGACGAGGAAAAGCGGCCGGTCGGCATCGTGCATTTCCACGACCTGTTGCGGGTCGGGGTGGCCTGAGGTCGGACATTTGCCTGATCTGAAGGCTCATCTCCTTGCTCTCGAGACGGCGCTTCAGACGACAGAGGTGCGCTCGTCGCGGGCGAGGCTCCTCGACATTCTGGCTCCGGACTTTCGCGAGTTCGGCCGTTCGGGTGGCAGCTATGATCTTGCGGAAATCCTGTCTGGGCTGACGGCCGAAATGACCGTCGCCAAAACGGCGATCGAGGATTTCTCGATTTCGCTTCTGAGCGAAACGGTCGTGCTTGCGACCTATCGCGGCATTCGCTTCGAGGATGACGGGACCGAACTGGTGACCAATCGCAGTTCGATCTGGCGTCTGGAGAAGGATGGCAATTGGCGCATGGTTTTCCACCAGGGCACGCCAACTGCCTGATCCCGCCTATTTTTCCCGGTAGAATATCATCCCGCCATGATGCAGGACGTCGGTTTCGACGAATGTCCCGTCCGCGGTGAAGCCGGTGTCGTCCCAGTAGTCGATGTGACTGCCGGTGACGAGATAGCGCCCCTGATATGCGCTCTTCCTGTTTCCCCGAGCCTCGTCGTAACGACCGCTGGGCAGGAGTTCCTGGCGGATGCGGCCGTCGCCGGTGACCCACATTCCGAGATAGGGATGGTTCTGGGCCTGTGCCTGATTGCTCATGCTGTTTTCTGCCTTTGCCAGATGTGCGGCCGCGCCAAGTGAGGCGGCGGTGGCGATGATGACTGTGACGATAATCACGAGGGGCTTGCTCATGAGGGCTCTCCCTTGGAATGGATCGGTCAATATGGCGAGCGCGTCGGGCGGATGACGATCTCGCTGACATCGACATCTTCCGGCTGTTCGATGGCGTAACGGACAGCGCGACCGATGGCGTCGGGCTGCAGTGCGATCGCCCGCCAGGCCTTCATGCCTTCGGCGGCAACCGGATCGGTGATCGTGCCTGCCAGCTCGCTCTCCACCACGCCGGGATGGATGCAAGTGACGCGCAGCTTGTCGTTTTCCTGCCGCAAGCCGTCCGAGATCGCCCGCACGGCGAATTTCGTGGCGCAATAGACGGCGGCGGTAGGGGAAACGCTCAGCGCGCCGATCGATGCGATGTTGATGATATGGCCGGAACCGCGTGCCGTCATTTCGGGCAATACGGCGGCCACGCCATACAGCACGCCCTTGATGTTGACGTCGATCATGCGATCCCATTCGTCGACTTTCAGCGACGTCATCAGGGAGAGCGGCATGACGCCGGCATTGTTGACGATCACGTCGATGCGCCCGAATTTTTCCCGCGCAGCATCTGCGAATGCGGAGACATCGGGGCGATCGGTCACGTCGAGCTTGCGGGTCATGACCTTTCCACCGTTCCGGCCGATCTCGTCGGCCAATTCTTCGAGACGGTCGGTGCGCCGGGCGCCCAGCACAACAGTCGCGCCGGCTTTTGCGAGCTCCCGCGCAATTCCGGCTCCTATGCCGCTGGAGGCGCCGGTAATGAGCACAACCTTGTCCATGACATTTCCTTCCACGTTGGCCGCGTTATTGCGGTTGCCAGAAAGATAATCCCAGGTCATTGTCGCGATAAGCCACTTGGTCTTTTCCAGTTTGTTAAGTGAAGCTAACCAATGATGCCAGACTTCAACGCCCTTGCGGCTTTCGTGATCGTTGCCGAGGAAAAGAGTTTTCGCGCCGCCGCGGATCGATTGGGCGTCACGCGCTCCGCTGTCAGTCAGACCATCCGCAAGCTCGAAGAAACGCTTGGTATCGCCGTCGTCTCCCGAACTACCCGAAGCGTCGCCTTGACCGAGGCGGGCGAGCGGCTTTACGTGGAAGTGGCACCGGCATTTTCCGGCATGCAGGCCGCCATCGAGACGGCTGCAAGCCTGCGTGACAGGCCACGCGGACAATTGCGGCTTGCCGTATCGTCGATCGCCGAGAGTTTTCTGTCCGGGCCGATGCTTGCGTCTTTCGCTGCGACTAATCCCGAGGTCAAACTGCATGTCACCGTGACCGACGAGGAGTTCGATATCGTCGAGGAGGGCTATGATGCCGGGGTGCGGCTGGGAGAGGTGATTGCGCAGGACATGATCGCGGTGCCGGTCTCGGGTGAGCAGCGTCAGCTGGCCGTCGCGTCGCCGGATTATATCGAGCGTTTCGGCGCGCCTGCCCATCCGGGCGAACTGACCGAGCGACGCTGCATCGGCTGGCGACGGGCGCCCAACCTGCCGGCCTATCGCTGGGAGTTTTCAGAGGATGGACGGGAGTTTTCCGTGTCGGTCAATGATGCGATCACCACAACCGACATGGCTTTGATGATCAAGCTCGCCGTCGCCGGTGCCGGTATCAGCTTCGGCATGGAAGACAGTTTTCGAGCGCCAATCGAACGGGGGGAGCTCGTCCCGATCCTGGAGCGGTTCTGTCCGTGGTTCCCGGGCTTCTATCTCTATTACCCAAGCCGCCGCAACATGGCGCCCAAACTGCGTGCCCTGGTGGATCACCTGCGCAGTTTCCGACAGGGGCAGACGGCTTCAAATGCGTGATATGCGGCAGTGGATTTCGTAGTCCGCGCTTCAAACGGCGGAGCGGCGGTGTTATGGCGCGTGAAGCCGCAACGCTGGCGGAGTAAAAAGAACGGGCAGGGAGCCACCGCGGATAAGGGACATGGATCAGAATTCTTCTGCCTATATTCTCTTCCGTGACGATCTCGCCGGACGGCAGCGGTTGTTTGCGTCTCCCATCGAGATGGTCGTCGCGCACAGTGTGGATGAGGTCATCCCCGCATTGCGGCGGCTGGAGGAGTTCAAGGCCTCCGGCAAATGGCTTGCGGGTTATCTCGCCTATGAGGCCGGTTATGCCTTCGAGGAAAAGCTGCATCCGCTTGCGCCGGTAGGCCGGGAGACGCCGCTTGTCTGCATGGGGGTGTTCGACAGTCCGATCGCAGAGGGCGATCCCAGACTGGTGCCGCCGGAAGACATCAAGTCTGATGCGGTCCTGAGCGTTCCGCATGCCGCCTGGAACGAAGAGATTTACGCTGCCCGCTTCGCCGTGCTGCATGACCATCTGCGCAAGGGAGACTGTTTTCAGGGCAATCTCACCATGCCGATCGAGGCGCATTGGCCTGGGGATGCGCGGGACCTGTTCTGGTCTCTCATCGCACGCCAGCCAGTGCGTTACGGCGCGCTTGCCGAGCTTGGCGGACCTGCCATCGTCTCGCGGTCGCCGGAACTGTTCTTCTCGGTCGACCGCGATGGCTGGATCGAGACCCATCCGATGAAGGGAACCGCCGCGAGGGGGGCATCGCCAGCGGAAGACGAGGCGATCAAGCGACAGATGCTGGCGGATGAGAAGACACTGGCGGAAAACCGGATGATCGTCGATCTGTTGCGCAACGACATCTCGCATGTCAGCGAGGCGGGCACGCTTTCGGTGCCAAAGCTGTTCGAGATCGAGACCTATCCGACCGTGCACCAGATGGTGAGCCATGTCCGGGCCAGATTGCTACCGGATGCGGGTCTGACGGAGATCATGCGCGCGCTGTTTCCCTGCGGATCGATCACCGGTGCGCCGAAGCTGAGTGCCATGACCATATTGCACAAGCTGGAATCCGCGCCGCGCGACGTTTATTGTGGGGCGATCGGCTGGTGTGATCCAGCAGGACCTATGCGATTTTCGGTGGCTATCCGCACGATCAGTCTTTTTTCCGGCGGAAGGGCGGTCTTCAATGTCGGCGGCGGTATCGTCTTCGATTCGGTGCCGCAGGCGGAATACGAGGAGTGCCTGTTGAAGGCCAGGTTTGCGGTGGGAGACCAATGGATTTCTCGTTGATCGAGACGATGCGCTGGACGCCCGAGGACGGCTTCCTCCGTCTGGAACATCATTTGAGACGGCTCAATCGTTCGGCGGATGCGCTCGGCTTTCGCCAGCCGCAGAATGCGGAGAAACAACTCGATGATGCTGTCGATGGCGATGAGGCTTTGCGTGTGCGCCTGCAGATGTCGTTTCGCGGCAAGGTCGAGGTGGCGACCGCGCCATTTGTCCCGCAGCCGCCGGATAAGGTCTGGAAAATCAGGATCGGAACGACGAAACTGAAGTCCGACGATCCGCTCTATCGCCACAAGACGTCCCGCCGCGAGCCCTATGAGGCGGCACGCGCGGAGTTTTCCGCAGAAGAGGCCGAGGAGGTGCTGCTGACCAATGAGCGGGGCGAGATGTGCGAGGGCACGATCACCAACCTGTTCGTCGAGGATGACGAGGGCATGCTGCTGACCCCGCCGATCGCGAGCGGTATCCTGCCCGGTGTTTTGAGGGCGGATCTGATCCGCGAACGCCGCGCCAGGGGAGCGATCCTCACACCTGCAAACCTGCAGGACGCGATTAAGGCCGGGCGAAAGATTTTTGTCGGAAACTCGTTGCGCGGGCTTATTCGGGCCGAGCTGGTGGTCTGATCTGTTCCAAGCCGCTTGAAAAGAACCGGTTACGAGACGAGACTGCCGTAAACCGGAGATCTCGCGGATACGATGCCTGCCTATAAGAACCCGACCTACACGCCTTATGACGGCTCATCGACGCCGTTCACTATCGGCCTCCTGCAACTGGATCCGGGCCGCTGGATCGAGCCGGACGGCGAACTGGCCGATCAGGTGTTGCTGAAACGCAGGCTGGTGGCCGAGCATGGCGCGGATGTATTGCGAGCCGAGCCGGGTACGGAGGACGCGCAGCAGGAGGTTCTCGACCTCCTGACAGGCTATCTTTTGCGACATTACCCCGACCACTACCGTCTCGATGGCAGCGAGATGACTGTTGCGGGTCTCAAGACGGACTTTGCCGATCAAGGGGGTATGCCGCTCCATCGTGCCGGGCTGTTGGTGCAGGACGATCTCGTCATCATGCGCAAAGGCGAGAACGGTTGGCGAATTGCCGCAGCGTTCTTGGCCTTTCCGTCATCCTGGCGGTTGGCGGACAAATTCGGCCTGCCGATGGACGAGGTGCATGCGCCTGTGCCGGGGTTTGAAGGCGGCAGTCGCAATGCCGGGCTGATCAACCGCATGTTCGACAACCTTTCCGCGGATCGCATTGTCGTGCGCTGGAACTGGTCGGTGAACTGGTCGCATGCGCTCCATCATCCCGATGTTCCGACCGAAGATGAAAAGCGCCTGGTTTCGCCGGACAAGGCGGTTATCCGCGTGGAGCGGCAGACACTTCGGAAACTGCCCGTTTCGGGCGATATCCTGTTCACCATTCGCATCTATCTGGATCCGGTGACCGCCATTCTCGCCCAGCCGAATGCCGGGGACCTTGCTGCCTCCATGGCGGGTCAGCTGGAAGCCATGTCGGATGCCGAACTTGCCTATAAGGGGCTGGTGCAAAAGCGTGCAGAGCTTGTCGATTTGCTGCGTCGAAAAGAGCCGGTTAAGACTTCGGCGCAATAGTGCCTTGTCCTTGCCGCGTTCATGGAACAAGCCCTTTATTGTGACTGATTTTTGTGATCTAGGGCCGCGCATCAGAACAGCGTCACACTCGCTGATTATGCGTGAAGCCAGGCTGCAGTTTCAATCAAGCAGTCGATTTTTAGGGAGTATGACATGTCGGATACCAACTACCCGGTTCATGCCGAAATTACCGGCCCGATCGTGATGATCGGCTTTGGTTCGATCGGTCGCGGCACGCTGCCGCTGATCGAGCGCCATTTCAAGTTCGACAAGAGCCGGATGGTGGTCATCGATCCGCGCGAAGAGCCGGCCGACATGGAAATTCTTGCCAAGCACGGTGTTCGTCACATCAAGGAACACGTCACCAAGGAAAACTACAAGGACCTCCTGAAGCCGTTGCTCGACGACGGCAAGGGCGGCCAGGGTTTCTGCGTCAACCTCTCGGTCGATACCGGTTCGGTCGACCTGATGAAGATGTGCCGCAAGCTCGACGTACTTTATATCGACACGGTCGTCGAACCCTGGCTCGGTTTCTATTTCGACAAGAACATGAAGAATTCCGAGCGCACCAATTATGCGCTGCGTGAAACCCTGCGCCGGGAAAAGGCCAAGAACCCGGGCGGCACCACGGCCGTTTCCACCTGCGGCGCAAATCCGGGCATGGTCTCATGGTTCGTCAAGCAGGCGCTGGTCAACCTCGCCAACGACATGGGCCTCAAGTTCGACGAGCCGGATCAGAACGATCGCGAAGGCTGGGCCAAGCTGATGAAGAAGCTCGGCGTCAAGGGCGTGCACATTGCAGAGCGCGATACGCAGCGCACCAAGCATCCGAAGCCGCTTAACGTGTTCTGGAACACATGGTCGGTCGAAGGCTTCATCTCTGAAGGCCTGCAGCCCTCCGAACTCGGCTGGGGCACCCACGAAAACTGGATGCCGAAGAACGCCAAGAAGCACAAGAAGGGCTGCAAGGCAGCGATCTATCTCGAACAGCCGGGCGCCAATACCCGCGTTCGCACCTGGTGCCCGACGCCCGGCCCGCAATACGGCTTCCTCGTCACCCATAACGAGTCCATCTCGATCGCCGATTACTACACGGTCGAGAAGGATGGCGAAGTCGTCTATCGCCCAACCTGCCATTACGCCTACCACCCGGCCAATGACGCGGTTCTTTCGCTGCACGAAATGTTCGGCAATGGCGGCACGGCGCAGCCGGTCCTGCATGTTCTGAACGAAGATGAGCTGGAAGACGGTGTCGACGAACTCGGCGTGCTGCTCTACGGCCATGAAAAGAACGCCTACTGGTACGGCTCGCGCCTGTCGCTGGAAGAAACCCGCCGCATCGCGCCTTACCAGAATGCCACCGGCCTGCAGGTCACGTCTGCGGTTCTCGCCGGCATGGTCTGGGCGCTAGAAAATCCGAAGGCCGGTATCGTCGAGGCCGACGAGGTGGATTACAAGCGCTGCCTCGAAGTACAGACGCCTTACCTCGGCCCGGTCGAAGGCCATTATACCGACTGGACCCCGCTCGAAGGTCGCCCGGGCCTGTTCCCGGAAGATATCGACGAGAAGGACGCCTGGCAGTTCAAGAACATTCTGGTCCGGTAAATACTGGCCTATTGCCGAACTTTCTGTGTATTTTGGAAACGCCCGCCTTCAAGCGGGCGTTTTCTGTCGAGACAGAATGTCCCGACACTGTACAAGCGGGCGGCTTGCCATAGATGAAGCGGGACGCCATGGTCTTTGTTGAGCATGACCGAGCGAATCGCGGGAGATAGATCATGAAACTGAAAATGGGCTTTGCGCTGATCGCAGCTGCCAGTCTGAGCGCCTGTGTGTCCTCACCGCCGCCGCGCCAGATGGCCGCAGCACCGCAGCCGCAGGGCGTGGAAGGAAACTGGGTCGACCCGAATGGCATCGTTTCCACCTTCCAGGCCGGCACGTTCAATACACGCGCCAGCGACAGCAATGCGCTGCTTGCATCCGGGACCTACACGACGCTGTCGCCGACGATGGTCGAAATCAACATGACGTCGCTCGTGCGCAAGACCCAGTCGCGCGTCAACTGCGCACTTGTTTCGCAAAGCCAGTTGAACTGCACGCAGGATAGCGGCGCACAATTCTCGCTGTCGCGTCGCGGCTGACGGAACGCACAATATTCAAACTTTCTGCAAAACCCCGCTTAAGCGGGGTTTTCGCGTTATGGACGCAAAATCATGCGCTGCGCCCTTGTCATATTTGCCTTGAAACCGATTTTGCTTGGTGAAACCATGCGCTGCACAATCACTGTCACGCTGAAAAGTTAAGACAATCGGGAACAGCCGTGCGTTTTGCGCGGCAATCATGCAAGGAGAGAATTGATGATGATAAAGAGATTGGGATTGGGGTTACTGACGGCCTCGGCCATTACCCTCTCAAGCGGCGTGGCGTTTGCAGACTACGAACTCAATATTCTGCACATCAATGATTTTCATTCGCGCGTGGAAGAGATCAACAAGTTCGATTCCACCTGCTCGGAAAAGGAAACGGCTGCGCAGGAATGCTTCGGCGGCGCTGCCCGCCTGAAAACCGCATTCGACCAACGCCGTTCTGCACTTTCCGGCAAGAACGTGCTGTCGCTCA
Organism: Hyphomicrobiales bacterium; assembly: GCA_900466875.1. Classification (GTDB taxonomy): domain Bacteria; phylum Pseudomonadota; class Alphaproteobacteria; order Rhizobiales; family Rhizobiaceae; genus Neorhizobium. The sequence continues at coordinate 191,020 of UBNQ01000025.1, forward strand.
ACGCGGGCGACAATTTCCAAGGCTCGCTGTTCTACTCCACGCTCAAGGGCAAGGCCGAGCTGGAGATGATGAATGTCATCGGCTTTGACGCCATGACGGTCGGCAACCATGAATTCGATGATGGTGAAACCGCGATCCTGCCCTTCCTCGAAGGCGCGAAGTTCCCTGTTCTCGGCGCCAATGTGAAGCCCACGCCTCAATCCACGCTGGGTGATCGCATCAAGCCTTCGACGGTTGTCGAAATCGGCGGCCAGAAGATCGGCATCATCGGCGTCGTCACCACCGACACCAATGAAATCGCCAATCCCGGCCCGAACGTGAAGATCGACGACGATGTTGCCGCGATCGAAGCCGAAGTCGCCAAGCTGAAGGCAGAAGGCGTCAACAAGATCATCGCGCTGACCCATGTCGGCTACAAGCGCGACCTCGAGGTGATCGCCAAGATTTCCGATATCGACGTCATCGTCGGCGGCCATTCGCACACGCTTCTGTCCAATACCGATGCAAAGGCAGAGGGTGCTTATCCGACCCTCGTCGACAATCCGGGCGGCTACAAGGTGCCGGTTGTGACCGCCGGCGCATACAGCAAATATCTCGGTGATGTTGTCGTCATCTTCGACGACAATGGTGTCGTGAAGTCGGCGACAGGCAACCCGATCCTTGTCGACAAGACCTTTGCACCCGATCAGGCGGTCGCTGCCCAGGTTGCCGAACTGGCCAAGCCGATCGACGAGCTGCGCAAGAAGGTGATCGGTCAGTCCTCCGACAAGATCGAGGGTGACCGTACCGTATGCCGCGTCAAGGAATGCTCGATGGGCAACCTCGTCGCCGACGCGATGCTCGATGCCGCCAAGGGCCAGGGCATGACCATGGCGGTCATCAACGGCGGCGGCCTGCGCGCATCGATTGCTTCGGGTGACGTGACCCAGGGCGATGTGATCAGCGTCCTGCCGTTCCAGAACACGCTCGCCACATTTCAGCTGTCTGGCGCGGACCTCGTCAAGGCGCTCGAAAACGGCGTCAGCCAGATCGATGATGGCGCCGGTCGCTTCCCGCAGGTCGCAGGCCTGAAGTTCTCCTTCGACAAGTCCAAGCCGGCCGGCTCCAAGGTCAGCGACGTGCAGGCCAAGGAAGGTGATGGTTTTGTCGCCATCGATCCGGCCAAGATCTACGGCGTCGTGTCGAACAATTTCATGCGCGCAGGCGGTGACGGTTACGCCTCGTTCAAGACCGGCGCCCAGAACGCTTATGATTACGGCCCGGACCTTGCCGATGTTACTGCTGCCTATGTCGGCGCCAATGCGCCGTACAAGCCTTATACCGACGGCCGCATCACCGACCTGACGCCGGCAGACTACAAGCCGGCTCCGAAGGCCGATGCCAAGCCTGCAGCCCCGGCTGTGCCCGCACCGTCCACCACGGCACAGGCTCCGGCCGCAGTGGCTCCTGCACCTGCCGCTCCGGCCACCCAGGCTCCCGCAACGGCGCCGACGGTTGTCGAAGGGCAGGGCCAGACCACTCCGCCGGCCGCCGGCCCGAGCAAGTACACGGTCGTCAAGGGCGATTCGCTTTGGAAGATCGCCGAAAGCACCTATGGCGATGGCGAACGCTGGACGGAGATTGCCAAGGCCAACAGCCTGCGCCACCCCGACCTCATCCAGGTCGGCAAGGAGCTGGAACTGCCCGCCAAGTGACGTTCTTGATCCCGGTCAAGGCCGGGATATGTGAACTCAATCATGGATAGGGACAAATTGTCTCAGCGACGATTGCGGCTCGGGGTTTCCCGAGCCGTTTTTTGTTTCTAAATGATCCGTAACCCGTCGAATGCCGTAATGGTTTCGGTTCGCTTATCTGGAAAGACTTCATGAGCACGTCTTCTGCATCCATTCCCGCCTCCCATCCGTCCGTTTCCTTCGGAAAGGTGGGCGTGCTGCTGGTCAATCTCGGCACGCCCGACGGTACGGATTACTGGTCTATGCGGCGTTATCTCGCCGAGTTCCTGTCGGACAGCCGCGTCATCGAATGGTCTAAGCTCTACTGGTATCCGATCCTCTACGGAATCGTCTTGAACAAGCGGCCGCAGAAGGTGGGCAAGGCCTATGAGGAGATCTGGAACAAGGATCTCAACGAGAGCTATCTGCGCACCTACACCCGCAACCAAGGTGAGTTGATGGCCGAGCGGCTGAAGGACCTGCCGAATGTCGTCGTCGACTGGGGCATGCGCTACGGCAATCCGTCGATCGCGTCGAAGATCGATGCTTTGAAGGCGCAAGGGTGTGACCGCATCGTGCTGTTCCCGCTCTATCCGCAATATGCGGCAGCGACGACGGCGACCGTCAACGATAAAGCCTTCGAGCACCTGATGAAGATGCGCTGGCAGCCGGCGGTGCGCACCGTGCCGACCTATCACGACGATCCTGCCTATATCGAGGCGCTTGCCAATTCGGTTCGCCAGACGCTTGCGACGCTCGACTGGGAGCCGCAGCTGCTGATCACTTCGTTCCACGGCATCCCGCAATCCTATTTCAAGGCCGGCGATCCCTATCAGTGTTTCTGTCAGAAGACGGCGCGGCTTCTGCGCGAAAAACTCGGTTATCGCGAGGATCAGCTGCGCATCACCTTCCAGTCGCGTTTCGGACCGGAGGAATGGCTGCAGCCCTATACCGACAAGACGATCGAAGGGTTGGCCGCCGAAGGCATCAAGCGCGTCGCCATCATGAATCCCGGTTTCGTTTCCGACTGTCTGGAAACGCTCGAGGAAATCGCCGGCGAGGCGGGCGAGATCTTCATGCACCACGGCGGCGAGAAGTTTGTCCACATCCCCTGTCTGAACGACAGCGAGGATGGAATGAATGTGCTGGAAACGGTGGTGCGGCGGGAGCTGCAGGGCTGGGTTTGAATTTTTGGTGCGCAGGAGCAAGCGTCTGCCCCTCACCCTAACCCTCTCCCCGCTTGCGGGGAGAGGGTTAGGGTGAGGGGCACGGCCCCAACTAACAGATTAAGCGTTCAGCACACGCCCATACGCATCCAACACGCTTTCCTTCATCGATTCCGAAATGGTCGGATGCGGGAAGATGGTGTGCATCAGGTCTTCTTCGGTCGTCTCAAGGTTCATCGCGACGACAAAGCCCTGGATCAGTTCGGTGACTTCAGCACCGACCATGTGCGCGCCCAAGAGTTCGCCGGTCTTCTTGTCGAAGATCGTCTTGACCATGCCCTGGTCTTCGCCAAGCGCCACGGCCTTGCCGTTGGCGGCAAAGGAGAAGCGGCCGACGCGGATGTCGCGGCCCTGTTCCTTGGCCTTGGCTTCCGTCAGACCAACCGAGGCGACCTGCGGGTTGCAATAGGTGCAGCCCGGGATCTTGCCCTTGTCGGTGGCATGGACGTTCGGCAGGCCGGCGATCTTTTCGACGCAGACGACGGCTTCGTGCTCGGCCTTGTGGGCGAGCAGCGGGCCACCGGCAACGTCGCCGATTGCGTAGATGCCCGGCACGTTGGTCTTGCCGTAACCGTCGATGACGATGAAGCCGCGTTCGGTCTTCACGCCGGCAGCTTCGAGACCGATATTTTCGATATTTGCCTGAACGCCGACAGCCGAGATCATCCGGTCGGCCGTGATCTTTTCAGATGTGCCATCCTTCTTCTCGATCGTGGCGGTAACCGAGTTTGCACCCTTCTCCACCTTGGCAACCTTGGCTTCGAGATGGATCTTGATGCCCTGCTTTTCAAACTGCTTCCTGGCGAAGGCGGAGATTTCCGCATCTTCGACCGGCATGACCTGGCTCATGATTTCGACGACGGTGACGTCGACGCCCATGGTGCGATAGAAGGAGGCAAATTCGATGCCGATTGCGCCCGAACCCATGACGAGCAGCGACTTCGGCAGCTCTTCCGGCTTCATCGCTTCGAAATAGGTCCAGATCAGCTTGCCATCCGGCTCGATGCCCGGCAGGGCGCGCGGACGGGCGCCGGTGGCGACGATGATGTGCTTGGCGGTGTAGGTGCCCTCGCCCAGCGTGTTTTTCGGAACAGGACCCTGCGGCTGAACCACCGGCTTGGTCGATTTGCCGACGACGATCTCGCCCGGCTTGGTGAGCTTGGCTTCACCCCAGATGATGTCGACCTTGTTCTTCTTGAACAGGAAGCCGACGCCGTTGTTCATGCGGGCGGCAATGCCGCGCGAACGGGCAACGATCGCCTTGACGTCTGGCTTGATCGAGCCTTCGAGCGTCAGGCCGTAATCCTTGGCATGAGTGGCCGTGTGAAGCACGTCTGCGGTGCGCAAAAGCGCCTTGGTCGGGATGCAGCCCCAGTTGGAGCAAATGCCGGCAAGATGTTCGCGTTCGACGACGGCGACCTTCATGCCGAGCTGGCTGGCCCGAATGGCGGCGATATAGCCGCCAGGGCCGGAGCCGATTACAATAACGTCATAAGCGTTGGACATGAGCGCTTCCAATCCTCGGTTGTCGAGACCCGGGCGAACGCCCTTTGGTCTTCACGGGATGGAAGCGCCTGGCGACTACACCGCCAGCTTGATCACTTCAGCGTCCGGTTCAGGCTGAACCAGCATCCCGTAGATTTCTTCCTTGAGCTGCCTGCGCTGCTTGCACATATCGATGAGCATGGCATCGCCTGCGGGCTCGTTGCGTTTCTCGGCCAGATGAACCCTTCGGCTCAGGTCTTCATAGCTCCGGCAAAGTCGGGCAAAATGCCCATCCGTCTGCTGGAGATGGCGCACGAGCGCCCTGAAATCCGGAAATTCTGCGGCCAATTCATGCAGCGTACCAGACATGGTCCAAGTCCCTTTTAGCTTTGGAAAGGGCCAGGTTAGGTCCGCCTAAAATTACCTCCGTTGATCCAAATCAAAGGCCAATCATCATTCGAACGATCGGTTCAAGACCGCGACCAATTGCCCGAGTACCCTCGGTTGTCAGGTGCACACCATCAATCGGACTGGTACGCGCAACCGACCCTGCATCGAAAAAACCGCAACCGAGATCATCGGCAAGATCGCGGTAAAGGGACGCAAGCATCGCCGATTCCTCAACACCGTTACGGAAAATAGCCGAAAACACCGGATCTGCCGTTTCACACAAAGGTGGCGGTGAAACGATCAGAATTTCCGGTGCATCATAATCGAACGAATACTCGTGATGACGGATCAGCCCCACGAGCCTTTGCATGCCGGCGCGGGCCGCATAGGCGGTCCCGGCGATCGCCGGCTTCATATCATTGGTACCGAGCATGATGACGACGAGATCAAGCGGCATATGGGTGTGAAGCACCGTAGGCAGGTTCGTCACACCGTTGCGATCACAATCGGCCAGATGATCGTCGTAGCCGGTCGTGCGGCCGTTCAATCCTTCGGCAATAACGGTCACACCGGAGCCGAGGGCAGCCCCGAGGACGCTTGGCCAGCGATCCTCAAAAGCATGCCTCCCCGGCCCTTCGGGGTCATATCCCCAGGTGAGACTGTCGCCGAAGCAGAGAACGGTCCTCATCCCGCCGTCCTTCAGTCGTTATACCAGCATCGACATCGGGTTTTCGATGTAGCGCTTGAAGGCGGACGCGAGTTCCGCGCCCAGCGCACCATCGATGACCCGGTGGTCGAAGGCGAAGGTCGCCGACATCACCGTACCCACTTCGATCTTGCCGTTGCGCACGACCGGCTTCTCGACGCCTGCGCCGATCGACACGATAGAGGCCTGCGGCAGGTTGACGATCGAGGTGAACGAGGAAACGCCGAACATGCCGAGGTTGGACACGGAAGTCGTGCCGCCCTGGTATTCTTCCGGCTTCAGCTTCTTGTCGCGGGCGCGCTTGGCCATGTCCTTCACCTCGTTGGAGATGACCGACAAAGCCTTTGTTTCTGCCTTGCGAACGATCGGCGTGATCAGGCCGTCCGGAATGGACACGGCAACACCGACGTCGGAATGCTTGTGCAGCACGCGTGCGGTCGAGGTCCAGGAGGCGTTAGCCATCGGAACGTCGCGCAGAGCCAGCGCCAGCGCCTTGATGATGAAGTCGTTGACCGAAAGCTTGAAGGCCGGAACCTCGCCCTTTTCGGTCTTCTTCACCGGCGCTGAAGCATTGATCTCGCCACGCAGCTTCAGCATCGCATCGAGTTCGCAATCCATCGAGACCGTGTAGGACGGAACCGTCTGGGTCGACTCCGTCAGGCGGGCCGCGATCGTCTTGCGCATGCCGTCATGCGGTAGAAGCTCGTAGGAGCCTTCCGCAAACAGCTTGAGCGTGCTTTCGTCCGATGGACCCTTTGCGGCAGCCGGAGCCGGAGCGGCAGCGGACTGTGCAGCAGCCGGAGCAGCCTTGGCACCGCCGGCGGCGGCCTTCTCGATATCGGCCTTGACGACACGGCCATGCGGGCCGGTGCCGGTGACGGCGGACAGATCGAGACCTGCTTCCTTTGCGAGACGACGGGCAAGCGGCGAGGAAAATACGCGCTTGCCATCGGCAACCGGAGCAGGCGTCGACGGTGCCGGAGCAGCGTCGGTGACAGGCTTTTCGGACTTCGGAGCTTCCGAACCCGTCTCAGCCTTTGCGGCTTCCGCCTTCGGGGCCTCTGCCTTCGGCGCGGAACCCGCACCGGCGGCAGCCGCTGCAACGTCTTCGCCTTCTTCGGCAATGATGGCGATCAGGGCGTTGACCTTGACCGCTTCTGTGCCGGCAGGGACGACGATCTTGGCGATCGTGCCCTCGTCAACGGCTTCGACTTCCATTGTCGCCTTGTCGGTCTCGATCTCGGCAATCACGTCGCCGGACTTGACCTTGTCGCCTTCCTTGACCAGCCACTTCGCGAGGTTGCCCTCTTCCATGGTCGGAGAAAGGGCAGGCATGGTGATGTTGATAGGCATGTTAATCCTCCGCCCACACAAGTTCAAACTGGGCAAGTTCTTCCGGGTGTTGTGTTAGCCGGTCGATTTGCTCAGGAGGCACTTCGATATATCCGGCAACATCTTCGAGCCATCCGTCCACAGCGCCGATCACGCCAATCTCCTCGCGTGGAACGCCGACTATGACCTCGGTGTCCTCAGTCTTGACCAAGGCCCAGAACACCACTCTTTCGAAGTCCGGGCTGTCCTTGGTTCCAATCACTCGGAACCAAGGACCGGAGACCGGCAAGATCTGCTTCACAGACGCTTTAGGCATCAGCCAAGCCCTTACTTGTAGCAGACGGTTTTGACCGCCTGAACGACTTCGCCGACAGTCGGCAGAGCCAGCTTTTCGAGGTTAGCGGCGTAAGGCATCGGCACGTCTTTGCCCGCAATCGTCAGAACCGGGGCATCGAGATAGTCGAAGGCCTGCTGCATGACGCGGGTGGCGATTTCGGTGCCAACCGAGTTCTGCGGGTAACCTTCTTCGACGGTGACGAGGCGGCCGGTCTTCTTGACGGATTCGATAACGGTCGGCAGGTCCATCGGACGGATCGTACGCAGGTCGATCAGTTCGACATCAATGCCTTCCTTCTCGAGCTCGGCAACCGCCTTCACGGCATAGGTCATGCCGATACCGAAGGAAACGATCGTCGCGTCCTTGCCCTTGCGGTGAATGCGCGCCTTGCCGATCGGCAGAACGAAGTCATCCAGCTTCGGCACGTCGAAGTGCTGACCGTAGAGGATTTCGTTTTCAAGGAAGACGACCGGGTTCGGATCACGGATCGCAGCCTTGAGCAGGCCCTTGGCGTCGGCAGCCGTATACGGCATGACGACCTTGAGGCCCGGAATCTGGCTATACCAGGAGGAGAAGTCCTGGCTGTGCTGTGCGCCAACGCGGGCAGCAGCACCGTTCGGGCCGCGGAACACGATCGGAGCACCCATCTGGCCACCGGACATATAGAGCGTCTTGGCAGCCGAGTTGATGATCTGGTCGATCGCCTGCATGGCGAAGTTGAAGGTCATGAACTCGACGATAGGCTTCAGGCCGGACATGGCCGCACCGACGCCGATGCCGGCAAAACCGTGTTCGGTGATCGGCGTATCGACGACGCGCTTGGCACCGAATTCCTGCAGAAGGCCCTGGGTGATCTTGTAGGCGCCCTGATATTCGGCGACTTCTTCACCCATGACGAACACGTCGCCATCGCGGCGCATTTCTTCGGCCATCGCGTCGCGCAGAGCTTCACGCACCGTCGTCGACACCATTTCGGTGCCTTCCGGAATATCCGGATCGGCAGCGACTTCGATCTTCGGCTGAGCCGGAACCTTGGCAGCAACCGGAGTTTCCTCGGAGGCTTCGCGAGCCTTGCCGCCTGCGGCGTCGGACGTCGCAGCCGGAGTATCGGCATCAGCCTTCGGTGCATCTGCCGAAATCGCGTCAGCGCTTTCGCCTTCGGCAAGCAGGATCGCGATCTTGGTATTGACCTTGACGTTTTCGGTGCCGGCTTCGACCAGCAGCTTGCCGATCACACCTTCATCGACAGCTTCCACTTCCATGGTCGCCTTGTCGGTCTCGATTTCGGCAATGACATCGCCGGACTTGACGGTGTCGCCTTCCTTCTTGACCCATTTGGAAAGCGTGCCTTCCTCCATTGTCGGAGAAAGCGCAGGCATCAGGATATCGATAGGCATAGGTTCTTTCCTCCCCGCGCTTAGAGCAGGATGTCGGTGTAGAGCTCGGATGCATCCGGCTCCGGATCGTTCTGGGCGAAGTCGGCGCTATCGGTCACGATATCGCGGATATCCTTGTCGATCGCCTTCAGTTCGTCCTCGGACGCCCAGCCCTTTTCGAGCAGACGGTTGCGAACCTGTTCGATCGGATCCTGCTCCGAGCGCATCTTCTGCACTTCTTCCTTGGAGCGGTACTTTGCCGGGTCGGACATGGAGTGACCACGGTAACGGTAGGTCAGCATTTCGAGAATGATCGGACCCTTGCCGGAGCGGCAATGGGCGAGCGCCTCGTCAGCGGCAGCCTTGACGGCGCGAACATCCATGCCATCCACCTGGACGCCCGGAATGCCGAAGCCGACGCCGCGCATCGAATAGTTCGACTGCGCGGTTGCACGGGCGGTCGAGGTACCCATGGCGTAACGGTTGTTCTCGACGATGTAGATGATCGGTAGTTTCCACAGAGCAGCCATGTTGAAGCTCTCGTAGACCTGACCCTGGTTGGCGGCGCCGTCACCGAAATAGGCGACCGATACGCTGTCATTGTTGCGATAGGCATTGGCAAACGCGAGACCGGTGCCGAGCGACACCTGCGCACCGACGATGCCGTGACCGCCGTAGAAATGCTTCTCCTTGGAGAACATGTGCATCGAGCCGCCCTTGCCCTTCGACAAGCCGCCCTGACGCCCGGTCAGTTCCGCCATGACGCCACGCGGGCTCATGCCACAGGCAAGCATATGGCCGTGGTCGCGATAGGCGGTGATAACCTGATCACCTTCCTGCTGCGCCATCTGCATGCCGACGACGACAGCTTCCTGGCCGATATAGAGATGGCAGAAACCGCCGATGAAGCCCATGCCATAGAGCTGGCCGGCCTTCTCTTCGAAACGACGGATCAGCAGCATCTCGCGATACGCATGCAGATCATCGTCCTTGCCGAATTCCGGCGTATTCTTGCCGGAAAATTCCTTCGAGACTGTTTTGCTGGCAGATTTTGCCGCTGGCTTGCGGCCGGATGCAGACGCGGATTTGGTTTGCGCCATCGATCCCTCCCTATGTGCTGCATTGAAAGAGCAGTATCGAGACGAGCACATGCGCGTCACGACCCCGCTCAGGTTTCTGCAGCTAACATAGGGAAGAAAGCGCGCCCCAGCAATGACATATTTGCATGGCTCTCATTCCGCATAAGCTACTGAAATAAATTGCAAAAAAGCCAGTTAACCGAAATTGGGTTAACTCAGAAATAATTGTTAAATATGACTATTTCGTCCGCACGCGAGACGTTTAGTTGATAACGCGCAATTTCATCGAGCATATCCTTATCGAGCGAGCCATCACTCATCAGATGGACCTGGCGCTCCAAAGCTTCACGCTTCGCCGTCAGCGCACCAAGCTCGGCGCTGCGGGCAATGCGCTGCTTCTCGAATTCCTCGGTGGCGATCAGGCCGAGATCGCCATGGATCGAATGATAACCGAAATAGGAGAGAAACGCGACTGTGATCGCAGGCAGGATGAAACGGCCAAACTTTCTCTGTTTGTGATGTCTTGTCCACATGCCTGTTCTTAACGCCTTGAGCTTACGCGAGGGAGCGGCTCATCCGTCCCCGAGGATAATGATTCAAAATCGCAGAACTTGCTTAATCTTTCGTTTCCCACATCGCGATGCAGCATGCGGACATGAAAAAAGCCCGTATCAGCGACACGGGCTTCTCGACATTTCAGAAAGATCGGCAGCCAGCCGGTCGATTAGGCTTTAAGTATCGAGCGGCCTGCGTAAGCAGCCTGCGGGCCGAGCATCTCCTCGATGCGGATCAGCTGGTTGTACTTGGCCAGACGGTCGGAGCGCGACAGCGAGCCGGTCTTGATCTGTCCGCAATTTGTGGCGACGGCCAGATCGGCGATCGTCGAATCTTCCGTTTCACCCGAGCGGTGCGACATGACGGCGGTATAGGCTGCCTTATGCGCAGTCTCGACGGCATCGAGCGTTTCCGTCAGCGAACCGATCTGGTTGACCTTGACCAGGATGGAGTTTGCAGTCCCCATCTTGATACCGTCGCGCAGACGCGCCGAATTAGTGACGAAAAGGTCGTCGCCGACCAGCTGAACCTTCTTGCCGATCTTGTCGGTCAGGTACTTCCAGCCATCCCAGTCGTCTTCAGCCATACCGTCTTCGATCGAGATGATCGGGTACTTGGCGGCGAGTTCTGCAAGATAGTCAGCCATGGCTTCCGGCTCGAGCGTACGGCCCTCGCCTTCCATCTCGTATTTGCCGTCCTTGAAGAACTCGGTCGAAGCGCAATCGAGACCGAGGAACACGTCTTCGCCCGGCTTGTAGCCGGCTTTTTCGATCGACTTGACGATGAAGTCGAGGGCTTCCGGGGCGCTCTTCAGGCCAGGTGCAAAACCACCTTCGTCACCAACGTTGGTGTTGTGCCCCTGGGAAGCCAGTTCCTTCTTCAGGACGTGGAAGATTTCCGCACCGATCCGGACCGAATCCTTCAGCGTCTCGGCGCCGACCGGCATGATCATGAATTCCTGGAAATCGATCGGGTTGTCGGCATGCGCGCCGCCATTGATGATGTTCATCATCGGAACCGGCAGAATGTGAGCAGCGGCACCACCAACGTAACGATAAAGCGGCAGGCCAGCTGATTCGGCAGCAGCCTTGGCAACGGCCAGCGACACGCCGAGAATGGCGTTTGCGCCGAGACGCGACTTGTTCGGGGTGCCGTCAAGCGCGATCAGCGTCTTGTCGATATGGATCTGGCTTTCGGCATCGAAACCGCCGATGGCGTCGAAGATTTCCGTGTTGACCGCTTCAACGGCCTTCTCGACGCCCTTGCCGCCGTAGCGCTTGCCACCGTCGCGCAGCTCGACCGCTTCGTGAGCGCCCGTCGATGCGCCCGACGGAACGGCGGCGCGGCCCATCGAGCCGTCTTCCAGATGGACGTCGACTTCAACGGTCGGGTTGCCGCGGCTATCGAGGATTTCGCGAGCGATAATATCGGTAATAGCAGTCAAGGGTCTCTCCTCAGAGTTAAGTCCATGCGGTCATTGAAAATGCATCACGTTCAATGACACGCCAATTACAGTGGCCGCGCTTTCTGCGCTTTGACAACGCTCAAGCGCTTTTTGAAGTTCAGGCGGCCTTGGCCACCGCATCGAATGCCATCAGCTTTTCCAAAAGCCGTGGCATGTCTTTCAGATGCACCATGTTGGGACCATCCGACGGAGCGTTGTCGGGATCTTCATGGGTTTCGACGAACAGGCCTGCAATACCGACAGCAACCGCCGCACGCGCCAGCGTTTCGACGAATTCGCGCTGACCACCGGTCGAACCGCCCTGCCCGCCCGGCTGCTGTACCGAATGCGTGGCATCGAAGACGACGGGCGAACCGAGCGAGGCCATGATCGGCAGCGAGCGCATGTCGGAGACGAGCGTATTGTACCCGAAAGATGCGCCGCGTTCGCACAGCATCACATTCGGATTGCCACTCTCGATGAGCTTGGCCTGAACATTCTTCATGTCCCAGGGCGCCAGGAACTGACCCTTCTTGACGTTGATCGCCCGCCCGGTTTTGGCGGCGGCGACAAGAAGGTCCGTCTGGCGCGACAGGAAGGCCGGGATCTGCAGCACATCGACGGTTGGCGCGACGAGTGCGCACTGCTCTTCCGTATGAATGTCGGTCAGGACCGGAAAGCCGAATTCCTTCTTCAGGTCGGCAAAGATTTCCATCGCGGTTTCGAGCCCGATGCCGCGCTTGCCGGAGATCGATGTACGGTTGGCCTTGTCGTAGGAGGACTTGTAGACCAGCCCGATGCCGAGCTTGGCGCAGAGTTCACTCAACGTGCCGGCAATCATGAACGCATGGTCGCGGCTTTCCATCTGGCAAGGCCCCGCAATCAGCGAAAGCCGGCTGGTATTGCAGAACACGACCTTCTTGTCGCTCTCGCCGACCGAAACTTCTGAATTGGGGGAGACTGCCATTATTTTATTCCTCGAAGCCGAACAAAACGCCTTGGCCGGGCGACGGAGACACAAGCACGCGGCCATCCCGGCGAATGAATGCGACGTCATTAGCAGCAAGGATGATCTCTGTCACGGCCAGATCAGTCGTGCGAAATATCACCGCCTTGCCGGTCAGCCCTCCGACAACAGGTTCAGCCGACGGGCCGAACTCATGCGCGACCTGCTCGCTTTTCAGAACGCGCACAAGTCCTGTCTCGGCGCGGAATGCAAGGCCTCCGTCGACGTCATCGGCCGTCGTGCGCAAGACATTTTCCAGGAAGGCAGACGACACACTCGGATCATCGCTCGTCAAAACGACTTCCTTCATGCCGGTAACCGCATTGGCATGCGTCAGCAAGTCGCCCATATCCTGCGGGAACGAGACCATCCGCTGACAGGCAAAAGCAAAAAAGTCGGGCGCGGCTTGCATGGAAGCAAAAGCCAGGCGGAAACGCGCTTCTACCTCTTCACCGTCCGGTGACCTGATTGGCCTGCCGAATTCGAGCGGCTCACCGCCGGAAATTCCGGCCGCGAGATAGTGCTGATGATCCGCTGCTGAGTCGTCGCTGGAAACGACAATCGCCGAGAGCCCCTCGCGTCCGCGACGGCCGCGATAGGCCAGATCACGATCGAGGAAAACACTCCCTCGCTTGGCGGCGGCACCAGCCTTGCGGCGATCGGTAACCGCGATGGGCTCCAGATAGGTTCCATCCTCCAGAAAGACGCAGGCATTGGCCGTGCCGAAAGGATGCTGCCCATCCGGCGCGACGGTAAACCCCAATGACGACAAGCGTTCGCGTGCCGTGACGAGATTTCCGACAGGCAGAACGAGATGATCGATTTTTCTAGCAGTCACGCATGTCCCCCAGACTTCAGATCCGCTAGGCGTAGATTGGGCAGTGAGCCGAGGAGCGCAAGTAGATTCCGACCGGGAAGCGTACTCGACATCCAAGAAACTGATAAACCTGTCACGAAAATTTAAGGACTTGCGGAACACATATGGAACATATAGTGTTCGTTCTGCATTTGTTTCAAATCTGAAGGCGCGCCGCACATGCTGACTCGCAAGCAACAGGAACTGCTTTTGTTCATCCACGAACGGATGAAGGAGTCCGGCGTACCTCCCTCTTTCGACGAGATGAAGGACGCACTCGACCTGGCGTCGAAGTCGGGTATCCACCGGCTGATAACGGCTCTTGAGGAGCGCGGGTTCATTCGCCGCCTTCCCAACAGGGCGCGGGCACTCGAAGTCATCAAGCTTCCGGAAGCCTATGTGCCGACGCTGCAGCCGAAACGCGGTTTTTCCCCGAGCGTTATCGAAGGCAGTCTCGGCAAAAAGCCGGCCATGCCTGCCGCCCCTTCCGTTCCCGCCAATGACAGCGCTTCTGCGAGCGTCCCCGTGATGGGCCGGATCGCTGCCGGCGTGCCGATCTCGGCGATCCAGAACAACACCCATGACATTTCCGTGCCTCTCGAGATGCTTGGATCCGGCGAACACTATGCGCTTGAGGTCAAGGGTGATTCGATGATCGAGGCCGGAATTCTGGATGGTGACACTGTGATCATCCGAAACAGCAATACCGCCAATCCGGGCGACATCGTCGTTGCCCTCGTTGATGACGAGGAAGCCACGCTGAAACGCTTCCGCCGCAAGGGCGGCTCGATTGCGCTCGAAGCCGCGAACCCGGCTTACGAAACTCGGATTTTTCCGCCCGATCGTGTCAAGGTTCAGGGCAAGCTTGTCGGCCTCATTCGCCGCTATCACTGACATCGGATTGGTCGCTGACCTCGGCTGTCGCCCTTGAGGCACCGGCACGCTTCGCCTCATCTTCGACGGCAAACGTGTTGCTGGAGCGCTCGGACGATTCCTGCGTGGTGAGCCATGAAGGCGGACTCGGGTCGTAAACATTGCGTCGCCAATCATATTGGCGGTGGATGCTCCACAGGCGGGACGTGCCAGCCATAGCAGCCGTGACAAGCCAGTCTTCGGCTTTCGCGGATCCGGAAAAGTCGATCTCCATGGACCCTGTCTTGCGCAAGCTTGCGCCATTCAGCATCGGGGCTCCCGACCGGCAACGATCGAAACGGGCCCGTGGCGCGATGACGAGACCGGCAACATCGCATGCCGCTCCGGCATAACGGCCATCATCGACGACAACGATCCGGACACCCTCCGGTGACATCAGCGCACACCACGCCTTGGCCTGACATGAAAATGCTCCGCTCCCGGCAGCGCGCATAAGCTTGCGCGCGTCAGCAAGGGCAGGCTCTGCCAGTCTCTCGCCTGAAGATACGGGCACATTCCCTGAGGTCTCGCCGTCCAGCATTAGAGGTATCGAAAACGCCGGCAGTTGCCGCGCATGCCGCCATTGGCCGTAGATGAATTCCGAGGGGCGTTTTCTGTTGACGGCAACCTGCTCGGCAGTTCGATAGGCGACAAGGCTTCCGTCTTCGGCAAGAAGAAGGCTGGCTTCGGGTCGCTGCGGGCCGATCCAGAACAGCAGCGTCGCGGCAACCAGGAATGGCAGGGCGGAATAGCGAAGCTGCGTCCTCGACAACGTCAGCAACAGAAAGCCGCAAACCCCGAGTGGCAGGAACAGGGCATGCTGCTGGCCGACGACGACGTCCCCTCCCCATCCCGCCACATGATTGGCGATGCCGATGACCCAGTCGAGACTTCGCGCCATGATCCCGATGAAAGGTCCGTCGATCCCAAAAGGCATCAGCAGCATGGCGGCGAGACCCATCGGCATCACCAGGAAGCTGATGATCGGCATCGCTGCAAGATTGGCGACAAGTCCGTATGTGGCGATACGATGAAAATGCTCGACGGAAAACATGGTCGTGGCCATGCTGCCGATCAGCGACGTGGCGATGATGCCGGCGACGAAATTCCAGCCGGAAACACTCCATGTCACTACGGGATGACGAATGGGAAACGGTTCGCGATCGTCTTTCTGCGTGCGCCGCGACCACGCCGCATAACCGGCCACCAGCGCGACCGTTGCCGCAAACGACATCTGAAAACTTGGCCCGAGGATTTCAGACGGGCTCCAGACAAGTATGATCAGTGCAGACAGGGCCACGTTTCGTAAACTGATCGAGGGCCTGTCCAAGAGCACTGCGACAAGCATTACCGCCATCATTATATAGGCCCGCTGGGCGGAGACGCCGAAGCCGGAGATCAGGTAATAAGCGGTGACCATGGCCAACGCGCCGCCGGCTGCGATCTTCTTGATCGGCCATGCCTGCGCAACCGACGGAACAAGAGCAAGGATGCTGCGCAGCCCGACAAAGAAAATCCCGGCGGCCAGCGCCATGTTCAGTCCGGAAATCGCGACGATATGGGCCAGTCCCGAGATCCGCAAAGCCTCTACCGTTGCGTCAGAAATCGCTCGTCGCTCGTCGGTGACAATCGCAGCAGCAAAGGCGCCGGCATCTCCTGGAGCCGTCTCACGGATGCGATTGCCGATCTGCCTGCGCAATTCGAAAAGCCAGCGCAAGGCAAATTCCGGCCAGCCCGCCTCCAGCGCGGGATCTCCAGCGCCTTGCGGAGCACTGTAGAAATACCCTACCGCACCAATGCCGTCGAAATAGGAAGAGAACGAAAAGTCATGCAGCCCGGGCAGGACCGGCCCCGAAGGCGGAGACAACCTCGCACGCCCTGAAATGGTGGCTCCGTTTTCAAACGGCTCATGCCGCACCCTGGCCAACAGCGAGACCCGGACCGGCGGACGTCGCAGAATGGGGTTTGCCGTCTGCCGGACGGCAACGACATACCGCAGTCGGCCCTGACCTGCAGCCTCGCTCCGCTCGACGACGCCCTTTATGTCGGCGGTGACCGGCGAGTCGAGAATGATGGTCGAGTGACGCCAGGTCTCTATCCCGGCAAGGGCCATACCGCAGAACAGCAGACAGGCAAAGCCAAGCAGGACACGCGCCCAGCCGTGCCGGATGGTGAATGCTGCAAGCGCCAGCGCGGCACTTGCGAAGAGGCTGGCCCCGAGGGATGGATGCACGGGACTGAGAAACCAGATCGCCGAACCAAGGCCGATAAAAACCGGAACGAAGAGAAAATCATGGCCATACCGCCGCTCCTCGGCAATCGAGGCAGGAAGCAATCTGACCAGGTCAACGGACAAGGCGGAAAGCCGACGGCCCTGCCGAACCGGTATCCGCGTGGCAGACTGCCGATCTGACGGTTGTTCGACAGGTTCGAAATGCGAAATCGGTTGAAGCGAACGCACTTCCCCGCGGCGCGGATCCAGGCGCGTTTTCAACCTTTTGGTATCTATCTTATCGAAACGTCCAGACTGCATCGAACCAGCCCGCCCCATCAGCAGGATACAACCTGAGCGTTATTTTTAAGTGCGTCAACCTGACGCATATGGACTTACCGCCAAACCCGAATTTCGGATTGCAACAAGGGGTTGGCCACAGGGGTAAATGTCGGTGCCCATTATCGTGCCGCGCTGCACAATTTGCCGTCAGAACAGCTTGGCATCTGCTAAAGGATCATATAGCTAAACGTGGAACGCTTAATGCTTATGGCGCTTTTGAGGCGTCATGCCGCCAACCGGTTGGAGGATCAGAATGACGGAAACAAGCGCAACTCTCGCTCTCGGTGACAAGAAAGTCGACCTGTCGGTGAAGTCCGGCACGATCGGTCCTGACGTCATCGACATCGGCGCGCTCTACAAGCAAACCGGGGCCTTCACCTACGACCCGGGGTTTACCTCGACTGCCTCGTGCGAATCGAAAATCACCTATATCGATGGCGACGAAGGCGTGCTTCTTCATCGCGGCTACCCGATCGAGCAGCTGGCCGAACAGGGTGACTTCCTCGAAACCTGCTACCTGCTCCTCTACGGGGAACTGCCGACGGCAGCGCAGAAGAAGGATTTCGATCATCGCGTAACGAACCATACCATGGTTCACGAGCAGATGAGCCGCTTCTTCACCGGTTTCCGCCGCGATGCGCATCCGATGGCCGTCATGTGCGGTTGCGTTGGCGCATTGTCAGCCTTCTATCACGACTCGACCGACATCACCGATCCGCACCAGCGCATGGTCGCTTCGCTGCGCATGATCGCCAAGATGCCGACGATTGCGGCCATGGCCTACAAGTACCATATCGGCCAGCCCTTCGTGTATCCGCAGAACGATCTCGACTATTCGTCGAACTTCCTGCGCATGTGCTTTGCTGTCCCTTGCGAGGAATACAAGGTGAACCCGGTTCTGGCCCGCGCCATGGACCGCATCTTCATCCTGCATGCCGACCACGAGCAGAACGCCTCGACCTCGACCGTCCGCCTTGCCGGCTCTTCCGGCGCAAACCCGTTTGCCTGCATCGCCGCCGGCATTGCATGTCTGTGGGGTCCGGCTCACGGTGGTGCCAACGAAGCAGCACTCAACATGCTTCAGGAAATCGGCTCCGTCGACAAGATCCCGGAATACATCGCCCGCGCCAAGGACAAGAACGATCCGTTCCGCCTGATGGGCTTTGGCCACCGCGTCTACAAGAACTACGACCCGCGCGCCAAGATCATGCAGAAGACCACGCATGAGGTTCTGGCCGAACTCGGCCACAAGGACGACCCGCTTCTGCAGGTTGCCATGGAACTTGAAAAGATCGCTCTGACCGACGAATATTTCGTCGAAAAGAAGCTTTACCCGAACATCGACTTCTATTCGGGTATCACGCTGAAGGCGATGGGTTTCCCCACGACCATGTTCACCGTGCTCTTCGCACTCGCCCGTACCGTCGGCTGGATTGCCCAGTGGGCCGAGATGATCGAAGATCCGCAGCAGCGTATCGGTCGCCCACGCCAGCTCTACACGGGCGAAGCCAAGCGCGATTACGTGCCTGTTTCCAAGCGCTAAGCCCGAGAAAAACCGCAAAAAACAAAACCCGGTCATCACTGACCGGGTTTTTTCTTGTCCTATGACGCCCTCGCAGAGGGACTGTTTCAGTAGAATGTCGCGAAAACTTAAGAGCGCTTCAACAGATCCAAAACAGCCGCAGCAGCAGCTTCACCTGGCGGGACAGGCACCTGCAGCCGTTGCCAGGCGAGATCAAACCCCTCCAGCATAGCCCGGTGCTGCACCGTGTCACGGGACAGGCGTTCGGCCCAACGGCACAGGCTGCCGGGGCGAACCACCTCGTTGACATATTCGGGCACAACAGCGTAGTCCGCGATCAGATTGGGCAGCGCTCCCGTCCAGGTCTTGATCTTGCCTGCGAGAAGCTTGATCAGCCAGTCCGTCTTGTAGGCCGAAACGACCGGCACAGTGGCAAGGCCGAGTTCAAGGATGACGGTACCGGAGGCTGCCATCGCGGCATCAGCCTGTGTAAATGCGTTCCACTTTCCCTCAACATCCGAGGTCACCTCGACGGAAACGGGAAGCCTTGCCACCATTTCCCGTACCAGCTCTTCGCGACGGGGTACGGTCGGCAACAGGAACCGCGCCTTGCCATTGCGCTCCAAAAATTCTTTCGCCGCTTCCCCGAAGACAGGCAGAAGGCTTTTGATTTCTGCCGATCTCGAACCGGGCAGGAGCAGAATGGTTTTTTCCTCGTCTGCGGATTTGGCTGGACGCGTTGCGCGCAGGCTTCTCACTCTGAGAAGTTCCTGATCATTGGTCAGCCGATGGCCGACAAAGATCGTCTCCGGACCGCCAAGCCTCTTCATCACCTCGGGCTCGAACGGTAGGACGGCCAGAACACGATCCACATAGGCGAGCATCGCCTTGGCCCGGTATTCCTTCCACGCCCACACGCTTGGGCAGACATAATTGACGATCGGCAGCTGTGGTCGCACCGCCCTCACCTTTTTCGCGACACGATGGGTAAAGTCCGGACTGTCGATGATGATCAGCACATCCGGCTGCGCCGCGATCACAGCATTTGCCGTCTGCTTGATGCGCTTGATCAGCTTCGGCAGTCGCGACAGAACCTGGGTCAGCCCCATGATCGACAGTTCGGAAAAGTCGAAAATGGAATGCAGTCCCTGCGCCGTCAGCGCATCCCCACCCACGCCAATGAGTTCGACCGGCCCGTCATGAGCGGCCTTAAGCGCCGCGATCAGATCACCGCCCAGCAGATCGCCTGATACTTCGCCTGCGATCACTGCCACCTTCAGGATACGGCTCATTGAAGCCCTCCATTTTCCAGCGCCGGCTCGATCCCGCAGACGAAAATTCCGGCAGCGTCCGCAGCAGCGATCATTGCCTGCTCCTCGAGTACGAGCGCCCTGCCCGCTTCCACCGCAATACCGGCGATACCTGCTTTCACCGCACTCTCCACGGTGGATGGACCAATTGTCGGGAGGTCGGCACGCATATCCTGCTGCGGCTTGCAGAGCTTGACAAGCACGCCACGACGGCGCGCCGAAATCCTGCCGGATTGGCGAAGTTCTGCAACGCGTTGAAGCATGGCGTCTGTGCCCTCGACACCTTCCAGCGCGACAACGCGGCCACCGACGGAAACCGCGCCTTGCCCGATATCCAGCTGGCCAAGTGCCAAGGCGGCTTCCGTTCCTCGCGCGATATCGCGAAGATCGTCACCAGCTGGCGACACCTGCCCCAAGGAACCCAGTCTTGCAAGCAGGCCCGGAGCGATCTCGTGGGCACCGATGACCGAGCAGCCCATGGCCTCGATAAGCTTGATGACCATCTGCAGAACCGTGTCATCGCCATGGGACATCAGCGTGCGAACCACGGACGGCATCTTGAGAATGGTCTTGAACGTCGGCCTGATATCACGCCATTCGGGTCGCCGCGCGACGCCGCCCGACATGACCACCCGGCCGATCTTCAGTTCACGGAAGGATTTTTCAATGGCGGCAAGGTTTCCAACGCCAACGGACATCGAATCGAAGCCATCGAATCGATGGTCAACCTCGTCCTTCAGCGCAACGATGAAGGGATCTTCTCCCTCAGCCCGTGCAGCTGTCGCCAGATGAAGCGGCAACAGCCCCCGGCCCGCAATGATAGCCAGGCGACCACCGACGTGACCTTGCCGCGCCACGCCAGACGCGCCGGACATGGGCCTCATCCCTTCCTGCGGAAGGGAGAGGAGATGGCGCGATCACTATCGGCAGTGATGAAGTCGATGACCTCCATCGCCTCGGCGCAATCGAGATAGGTGTCGCGAACAGCAGCAGCATTCGCACGAACATTGCCTTCGCCTTCGAAAATGTCCTTGTAGGCGCGGCGCACACGATGGATCGTCTGCTTGTCCATGCCCGCGCGCGTCATGCCGACCACATTCAGTCCGCCGAGAACACCCGGATTTCCGTTCAGCATGCCATAGGGAATGACATCGTAATTGACGGCGGAAAGGCCGCCGATAAAGGCTTGGCGACCGATACGGGAAAACTGATGAACCGCGCAACCGCCACCCAGAATGGCGCGATCACCTACATGCACATGTCCGGCCAGCATCACATTGTTCGACATGATGATGTCACTGCCGAGCTGGCAATCATGCGCCACATGGCTGTTGGCAAGGAACAGGCAATTGTCGCCAACGACCGTGCTTCCGCCGCCGCCAACCGTGCCGGCGTTCATCGTCACGCCTTCGCGCATGACGCAATGATCGCCGACCGTCAGCGTCGAATCCTCACCGGCCTCGTGAAGGCTTTGCGAAACGCCGCCGATAACAGCCATCGAAAAAATACGGCAGCCTTTGCCGATTTCGGTCTTCCCGGTCACCACCACATGCGAGGCAAGCTCGACATCGTCCTTGAGAACGACGCGAGGTCCAACATGGCTGAAGGGGCCGATGACAACATTTTCACCGATGACAGCGCCATCCTCGACAACCGCCAGGGGATGAATGCGTGCGCTGGCTGCAATCGTGCTCATTCGCCTTCCTTACGGACGATCATCGCGCCGATATCGGCTTCGGCAACGAGCACGCCCTCTACCTTGGCGTCGCAATGGAACTTCCAGATATTGCCGCGCTGCTTCTGCTTCACGACATGGAACTCCACACGATCGCCCGGCACGACCGGCTTGCGGAAACGGGCATTGTCGATGGTCATGAAGTAGACCAGATTGCCGCCTTCGCCTTCCTTGCGCGCGCAGATCGCGCCTGCGGTCTGCGCCATTGCTTCGACCAGAAGGACACCTGGCATGATCGGACGATCCGGAAAATGTCCCTGAAACTGCGGCTCGTTCGCCGTCACGTTCTTGATGCCGATGGCAGAGTTGTCGCCGTCGATGTCGATAATCTTATCGACGAGCAGAAAAGGATAGCGATGAGGCAAAAGCTTCATGATTTCCTGAATATCGGCCGCGCCGAGCTCCGGCTTGGTCTCATCAGTCATTGGTCTTGTCTCCTCTGCGTTTTGCCCTGTCGTCTACCTGAGACATTTTCTCTGCCATCTCACGGAGAAAGTCTTTCATCGGCCGCGCCGGTATTCCGCCATAGGTAACGCCGGGCGGAACATTTGCAACCACGCCGCTCATCGCAGCGATCTGCACACCATCACCGATAGTGATGTGCCCATTTATACCCGACGCTCCGCCGATCAAGACGCCATTGCCGATCTTTGCCGATCCGGCGATACCAGCGCCCGAAGCGATGCCGCAATGACGGCCGATATGAACGTTATGGGCAATCTGCACCTGATTGTCGATTTTCGTGCCTTCGCCGATAACAGTGTCGTCCATGGCTCCGCGATCGACCGTGGTATTTGCACCGATCTCGACATTGTCCTGGATGATCACACGGCCGATCTGCACGATTTTCAGCATTCCGCGCGGCCCAGGTGCGAAACCGAAACCGTCCTGCCCGATACGCACGCCGTTATGAATGATGACATTGTTGCCGATCAGGGCCGCCACCACGCTTGCGCCGGCTGCAATGCTGCAATCGCGTCCGATCTGAACGTCTGCACCGATGACGGTGCCGGCCCCGATGCGGCTACCGGAACCGATATGGGCGCGTGCACCGACAACCGCCATCGGCTCGACCGTCACGCCCTCTTCCAGCCTTGCTGTCGGGTCGACATAGGCAGCGGGAGACACGCCCTCAGCTTCGGAGGTTACCGGGCTCGGGCGCATGGCGATGGGATGCAGAAGCGCCCCCGCCATTGCAAAGGCGGAATGCGGCGTCTTTGTTCGCAGAACGGCGATATGAGCGGGAACGATGCTTGCGAGACCGGGATCGCACAGGATGGCCGAAGCCATGCAGGTCTCAAGCTCCTGGCGGCTTTTGCGCGAAAGGATGTAGCAAACCTGGCCTTCCTGGGCGCGCACCACCGGCGCTACCGAACGGATCATGCGATCGCCGGCGGTATCGTCCAAAAGCTCAGCCCCAAGATGGGCCGCCAGCTCGCGCAGGCTAACGCCATGATGGGGCGGAAAAAAATTATTATGGTCCATTAAGCTGAAGCTCCAGAACAGCTTTCCGGCCGCTTTCGCGGCCGGAAACGATCAGAACTGGTTCGCCATGCTGAAGCGGAATTCCTGGGTTTCGTCAAAGTCTTCTTTGAGAACCGGGATCGCGTAATCCATGCGGATATTGCCGAAAGGCGAAGCCCACATGACGCCCAGACCAACGGATGCGCGCCAAGCCATGCCCGTGCCTTCCACATCGGTACCAGTCGTCTTGACATCGTTGCCGTAGAGCGTTCCGGCATCGGCGAACGCAGCCAGACGCAGACCGATATCTTCCGGAACGGCCGGGAACGGCATGGAAGCGTCGGCAGAGACGGTAAAGTACGTCGTGCCGCCGAGCGGATCACCATCATCCTTGGTACGCGGACCGATACCATTGTTATCGAAGCCGCGGACCTGACGACCACCGAGCGTGAACTGGTCGAAGACGTTCAGGTTATCACCGGTGCCGAAGACATGACCTGCGCCGACTGCGATCGAGCCAATCAGGTCAGCTTCGGTCGACAGGGTCTGGAAGTAACGTGCACGTCCGGAAATCTTGTAGAATTCCGAATCGCCACCCAGACCGGCAAACTCGTGCGTGAAGGTCGCATAGATACCTTCGCGCGCCATAGTCTGGCTGTCCAGCGTGTTGTAGGTCAGCGTCTGAGCAACCGACGACTGCGTATACTTGCCGTGATCAACGAGATCCTGATAGATCGGCGACAGATCATTGTAATCGTTATTGTTGTCCGTTTCGTACTCGATCTGCTTGTACGTATAACGGAAGGTCGTTGCCAGATCCTCGGTGATCGGCGCCGTCACGCGCAGCGTGAAGCCCTGTTCCGAATAATCGTAGTTGTCGTTCGACGACGTTTCACTGCGGAAGACGTCAAAGCCGGCGGCAAGCCGATAACCGAGGAAATACGGCTCGGTGAAGGACAGCGAGTAGGTGCGCGAATCGTTCAGACCACCGCCCGCGGCAACGCGAACATACTGACCGCGACCGAGGAAGTTCTTTTCTTCGACAGAGGCTTCGAGAATGAATCCGTCACCACCGGCAGAGTAACCGGCGCCGATACCGAACGAGCCGGTCGACTGATCTTCGACATCCACGACAACCACAACGCGGTCGACTGCAGTACCCTGCGTGGTCGAGATATTGACCGACGTAAAGTAACCGAGGGCTTCGAGACGACGCTTGGCGCGCGAAATCATTTCCTGGTTGAAGGCATCGCCTTCGCTGAAATCGAATTCGCGGCGAATAACGTAATCGCGCGTCCGGGTGTTACCGCGGATCTCGATACGCTCGACATAGGCGCGCTCGCCCTGGTCGACCATATAGGAGACGCCGATCGTATTAGTCTGGAGATTGCGATCACCGCGCGGCGTCACGCGAGCGAAAGGATACCCCTTCGACGCAACCTGCTTAGAAATGGCTTCCATCGACTTCTGGATTTCACGCGCATCGTAGACAGCGCCCGGCGTGGTCTCGACGAGACCCTGAAGCTCTTCGCCATTGACGCCTTCAACGCTCGATTCGACATTGATATCGCCAAACTGGTAGCGAGGACCTTCTTCAACCGAAAAGTTGATCGTGTACTTGTTGGTTGTCGCGTCGAGCTGCGCATCGGACGAAATGATGCGGAAATCCGGATAACCGTGATTGTAATAGAACTGGCGCAGCGCGTCTTCGTCGGCGCGCAGCTTGTCTGGGCTGTAGACATCCTTGCGGGTCAGGAAGGACAGCGGGCCGGATTCCTTGGTGACGATCACGGCTTTCAGGCGACCGTCGCCATAGGCCTGATTGCCGGAAAAATTGATATCGGCAATCTTCGTGCGGTCACCTTCGTTGATCACGAAAGCGATATTGACGCGACCCTGACCAACATTGACCGTCTGGGTCGTGATCTCCACATCGCTGCGGCCGATCTGCGAGTAGGCGGTACGAATGCGTTCGACGTCCGCATTCACCATCGCCTGGCTGTAAGGGCCGAGCGGCTGCGTCTGAACGACGCCGGAAAGCTTGTCGTCCTTGATCTTGCGGTTGCCGTTGAAGACGACCTGGTTGACCAGCTCGTTTTCAGCAACAGTCACGACAAGCGAGTTGCCGGAAACATTGATCTTCACATCCGAGAAATAGCCGGTCGCGTAAAGACGCTTGACCGATTCATCGATGTCGGCACCGGAAAAGGAAACGCCGGGCTGGATCGTGAGGTTGGAGCGAACAGCCTCTTCGCCTGCGCGCTGAGCGCCACGCACCTGAACGCTGCGAATGACAGCGGCTTCTGCGCTAGCGGCACTTGCAAGCACCACAACGCCAGAACCCGACGCAACAACACTAGCAGACAGCGCAAACGCCGACACCGCGTTCAAAAACTTTGAACCAGCCTTCATTTCAATTCTTACCTTTTCCCGTTGTCCCTCGGCGGGTGGAGCCCGACTCCGGCCACGTGTGTCGTTTTACCTTCTTTTGCCCTACAAGCAAGCTATCGCGTTAATTTCTATTTACTTCCTTTTGAAGCGTGGCCTTGAGGCCACGCAACATTGTAAACATGGTGAATAATCGGTTTATTCACCCGCAGCTCACTTAGCCAATAAGGTTGGTGATATCGTTGAAGGTGGCGAACACCATCAGACTGAGTACCATCGCAAGACCGATACGGAATGCGATCTCCTGGGCTCCCGCACCCAGAGGCTTCCCCCTCACAGCTTCTATTGCGTAGAAAACCAAATGGCCGCCGTCAAGCACCGGAACCGGCATAAGGTTCAAAAGTCCAATGGAAACGGACAGGACGGCAGCAAGCTGGATGACGGCGGCAAAGCCGAGCGTCGCCATCTGACCCGAGGCCTGGGCCACACGAACCGGGCCACCAAGCTGGTCGGCCTTCATCCGGCCGGTCACGAGATTGCCGAGATAGCGGAACGTGCCGGTTATGATGTTCCCGGTCTCTTTCACACCCTCGCCGATCGCCTCAAGCGGCGTGAAGGTCTCAAGCCGGAAATTGCCGCGTTCCTCGTTGGTGACGACGCCGATCAACCCGAGTTCGACCTTGTTGCCGAACTGGTCGGTAATCTCGGTGCTCTTCGGCACCATCGGCAGATCGAGATCCTGGCCGTTCCGCTCCACCGTCACGACGATCGATGTCTCAGGCCGAATACTGACATAACGACGCACTTCTTCGAACGTCGATACCTTGCTGCCGTCGAGCGCAACCAGCCGGTCGCCAGGCAGGACACCGGCCTCGGCAGCAGCACTGTCCGGCCGCACCTCTGCCACGACCGGATCGGCAATCATTTTTCCGTAGACAGAAAAGAGGACCGCGAAAATGGCGATCGCCAGGATGAAATTGGCAATCGGGCCTGCAGCAACGGTGGCGGCGCGCTTCCACAGCTTGGCCCCGGCAAGCGTCTTGGCTCTATCGGCCTCGCTCATATGGGAAACGCTTGAGGCGTCCGGAAGGCTCGACGCATCCTCGTCCCCGAAGAATTTTACGTAGCCGCCAAGCGGAATGGCCGACAGTTTCCAGCGCGTCCCATGGCTGTCGGTGAAGCCGATCAGTTCCGGACCGAAGCCAACGGAAAAGGCGGTGACCCGGATTCCGCTCCATCGTCCCACCAGATAGTGCCCCATCTCGTGGACGAAGACGAGAAGGGAAAGAACGAGGATAAACGGGATGATATAGCCCGTTATGAAACCGAGGATGGCCATCAATGTTTCCGTTTCAAATGCAGAGGCTGGTCGCCATCCTACAGACCGAAGATGAAAGCTGCGACCGAGTTGCTAACATGGCCCTTCATGGCCGTGTCCACAAGCGTCAACAGGAATACGGCAAAACAGGCAAAAACCAAGCCGTCAACCCGGTCCATCACGCCACCGTGTCCAGGGATGAGATGGCTGCTGTCCTTGACGCCGAAACGTCGCTTGATGAAGGATTCGAACAGGTCGCCAATCTGGCTGGCGACCGACAGGAGAAAGGCAAGTGCCATTGTCCATAAGGAAAGCCGTGAGAACACGCCAAGCGTAAGCAGGCCACCGGCGGCTACACCCGCCACGGTTCCGCCAATGGCACCCGACCATGTTTTGCCGGGAGAGATTCGCGGCGCAAGCTTCGGACCGCCGATGGCACGGCCGACGAAATAGGCAAGGATGTCGGTCCCCCAGACGACGGCGAAAATGAAAAGCATGGCGACGAACCCTGCCTGGTTGTCTCCACGGATTGCGGCAAGCGAAATACCGCTCAGCCCCGCATAAATGATACCGCCAGGAATCCACCAGGGGCCCCGCCTGGGAAGCACGAAGATTGCCGCCGTGATTGCACCGCCGCTAAGAAGGGGCATGGACAGCTCGCCCCCTCCTATCGCCAGATCGAGCGCAATGAGCAGCACGATCAGCCAGCCGAACGCATTCGCCTTGAAATCCTTCTCGGCGAGGCGAGTGATCGTTGACCACTCGTAATAGATCAGTGGAGCGATCGCCGCGGCCACGAGATTGAACGCCCACCCGCCCATCCATGTCGCGGCCAGAACGACCGCAGCAAGCGCGATGGCGGATATGATCCGAAGCCTGAGCTCGCGCGCCATCAGCCCATGACCGCCGCGGGTCTGGCCGACAAGCCGCCGAAGCGACGGTCACGCGAAGCATAGATCTTGAGCGCTTCGATAAAGAGATCTCGATTGAAATCCGGCCAGTAGTCGGGCAGGAAAACGAATTCCGAATAGGCGGCCTGCCAAAGCAGAAAATTCGAGAGCCGCTCTTCACCGCTGGTCCGGATGATGAGGTCAGGATCGGGAATGCCAGCGGTATCCAGATGGTCGCTGATCATATCCGCGCTG
This sequence comes from Hyphomicrobiales bacterium, assembly GCA_900466875.1. Lineage (GTDB taxonomy): Bacteria > Pseudomonadota > Alphaproteobacteria > Rhizobiales > Rhizobiaceae > Neorhizobium. The sequence goes on from UBNQ01000025.1 coordinate 218,872, forward strand.
ATAGCCGAAGGGTCCAGCAGACCCGCCTTCACCTTCTGCGCGATCAGCGTGGTTGCCCGCGCGATCTCGTCGCGAGACCCGTAATTGAATGCGATCACCACCGTCAGCGCGGTGTTGTTGCGCGTCGTTTCTTCCGCCTCAAGAAGAAGCGGCAGAATATCTCCGCGCAGCTTTTCGCGCTCCCCGATCACCTTGATGCGAACGTTTTCGCGATGAAGTTCGGCAAGGTCACGGCGGATGAAGCGACGCAGGAGACCGAGAAGATCACTCACTTCCGCTTCCGGCCGGTTCCAGTTTTCCGACGAGAACGCAAACAGCGTCAGATAGCGGATGCCAAGCTCTCCGGCCGCCCGGACAGTTTCCTTGACGGCCTCGACACCCTTGCTATGCCCCATCGTCCGGGCCAGGCCACGCTTGTTAGCCCACCGGCCGTTGCCATCCATTATAATGGCAACGTGCTGCGGAATGATCGCAATATCTGGCGTCAGCATATCCTATGCAATTCCTTCAACGGCCGAGGGAGGGAAAACGGCACCCAACCTAGACCTGCATGATTTCCTTTTCCTTATCCGCAAGCAAGCGGTCGACTTCAGAAATTGTGTCGTCCGTCATCTTCTGAACCTTTTCCGACTGCGAGCGGCTGTCGTCCTGACCGATTACGCCGTCCTTTTCGGCTTTTTTCAGGCCTTCCATGCCGTCACGGCGAACATGGCGTGCTGCGACCTTGGCCTTTTCGGCATAGTCGTGCGCAACCTTGACCAGCGACTTGCGGCGCTCTTCGTTGAGCTCCGGCAGGGGGATACGCAGGTTCTGGCCGTCAACGATCGGGTTGAGGCCGAGATTCGATTCGCGGATCGCGCTCTCTACCGCGCGAACCATCGACTTGTCCCAGATGGAGACGCCCAGCATGCGAGGCTCAGGTACGGTAATGTTCGCCACCTGGTTCAACGGAACTCGCGAACCATAGGCTTCGACCATCACCGGATCGAGAACGTTCGCCGAAGCGCGACCGGTTCTCAAGGAAGCGATATCGCTTTTGAACGCATTGATCGCACCGTCCATGCGGCGCTTGATGTCGTTGAGATCGACTGATCCACTCATCGTTGGAACTCCATCTAGTTATCGGCAGCCTTGGTCGTCGACGGGAAGACTGCTGCAATGTCTCAGTTGTCGGATACGATCGTCTTGAGGCCGCCGCCGGTCAAGATCTGCGCAAAGCCGCCCGGCTCATGGATCGAGAAGACGACGATCGGAATGTGGTTTTCACGCGCCAGAGCGACTGCCGCCACATCCATGACTGCAAGGCCTTTTTCCAGAACCTCGCTATGTGTCAGCGCGTCGAAACGCGTGGCATTCGGGTCCTTCTTCGGATCGGCCGAATAGATGCCGTCAACTTGCGTGCCCTTGAAGATCGCCTCGGCGCCGATCTCGGCTGCGCGCAGCGCGGCTGCCGAATCGGTGGTGAAGAACGGATTGCCGGTACCACCGGCGAAAATCACCACCCGACCTTGCGCCATGTGATGAAGCGCCTGGCGCTGCGAAAAGCTCTCGCAGATTTCCGGCATGGCAATGGCCGAAAGAACCACGGTGTCGATATCGAGCTTGCGCAGCGAGGTCGCCAGCGCCAGCGCGTTGATCACGGTCGCCAGCATGCCCATATGGTCGCCGGTGACACGGTCGCCGCCCTTGGAGGCAACGGCCACGCCGCGGAAAATGTTACCGCCGCCGACCACGACGCCGACTTCGACATCCATGCGCCTTGCTTCGGCGATATCAGCGGCAATACGGTCAACGACCGCGACATCAATGCCAAAACCCTGGCTGCCCATGAGAGCCTCGCCGGAGGCCTTGAGAAGAACACGTTTGTATATGGGCTGAGACGACATGACGGCTCCTTGAAAAGCGAAACGGAAACGGAGAGATCAAACGGCTTGGCGATACACGAAGGGCACCGGCTTGTCACCGGTGCCCTCAGAGTTTTCACTGGATTAGGCGACGAAATCAGCCCTTTGCAGCAGCAGCAACTTCTGCGGCGAAGTCGCTTTCTTCCTTTTCAACGCCTTCGCCAAGCAGCAGGCGGGCCATGCCGGTGACTTCGATCGGCGCGCCGACTTCCTTCTCGGCTTCCTTAATGGCGGCGCCGACGGTCAGGTCAGGGTTGATGACGAAAGCCTGCGACAGGAGAGCAACTTCTTCGAAGAACTTGCGCATGCGGCCTTCAACCATCTTTTCGATGATCGCTTCCGGCTTGCCGGATTCGCGCGACTGCTCGATGAACACGTTGCGTTCGCGCTCGGCGACGGCAGCGTCAACTTCTTCAGCGCGAACAGCGAGCGGAGCCGTTGCAGCAATATGCATGGCGACCTGGCGACCGATGGCGTTCAGCGCATCCTTGTTGCCGGTCGACTTGAGCGCGACCAGAACGCCGAGCTTGCCGAGGCGGTCGGCGGCAGCGTTGTGGATGTAGGTGGCTACAACGCCATCTTCCACTTCGAGCGCAGCCGAACGGCGCAGGTTCATGTTTTCGCCGATCGTGGCAACAGCGTCCTTGATCGTGTCGCTAACCGACTTGCCGGTTTCCGGATAGATCGCAGCGGCAACAGCTTCAACGGTACCGTCGGTGGTCAGAGCCACGTCTGCAATGCCGCGAACCATGCCCTGGAAGGCATCGTTACGGGCAACGAAGTCGGTTTCCGAGTTGACTTCAACAACAACGGCCTTGGTGCCGGTCGAGGCAACGCCAATCAGGCCTTCGGCAGCCGTGCGGCCCGACTTCTTGTCGGCCTTGGCAATGCCCTTGGAGCGCAGCCAGTCGATTGCTGCTTCGATGTCGCCGTTGTTTTCGATCAGCGCCTTCTTGCAGTCCATCATGCCTGCGCCAGACTTTTCGCGCAGTTCCTTCACCAGTGCAGCGGTGATTTCAGCCATTGTGAGCCTCTTGTCGGTTTGTTGCGTGCCGCCGAAAAACCTCGGCGAACTCAAGGTTTTGGGAACGAATGTACCCGGAAGTATGACAGGGTGATGAAGATCACCGCCGGCCTGCCCTTCAACCACGATCAGATGGATCTCGGGCGAACAGGACTTTTTAAACAAACCGAGGCCAGGGATGGTCTCTCTGGCCTCGGTCGAATGGAAAAAGCGGGAGCGGCAAACCGCTCCGACCTTGGCCTTAAGCCTGAGCTTCGGCTTCGCCTTCGAGAGCCGGCTCGACCGGAACTTCAGCGGAAGCACCGAGGTCACGACCGGATGCACCCTGCTGGCGAGCGATGCCGTCGATGGCAGCGCGGGCAATCAGGTCGCAGTAGAGAGCGATGGCGCGCGATGCGTCGTCGTTACCCGGGATCGGGAAGTCGATCAGGTCCGGATCGCAGTTCGAGTCGATGATCGCAACGACCGGGATGCCGAGGCGCTTGGCTTCGTCGATCGCGATCTTTTCCTTGTTGGTGTCGATGATGAACATCAGGTCCGGAACGCCGCCCATGTCGCGGATACCGCCGAGAGCCTTATCCAGCTTCTCGCGTTCGCGCTCGAGGTTCAGGCGTTCCTTCTTGGAGTAGCCGGACTGTTCCGAGTTCAGGATTTCGTCGAGCTTGCGCAGACGCTGGATCGAGTTCGAAATGGTCTTCCAGTTGGTCATCATGCCGCCGAGCCAGCGGGAGTTGACGTAATACTGGGCAGAACGCTTGGCCGAATCAGCGATCAGGTCGGACGCCTGACGCTTGGTGCCGACGAACAGAACGCGGCCGCCACGGGCAACGGTGTCGGACACGACCTGCAGGGCGCGCGACAGCATCGGAACGGTCTGGGCCAGGTCGATGATGTGGATGTTGTTACGATCGCCAAAGATGTACGGCTTCATCTTCGGGTTCCAGCGATGCGTCTGGTGGCCGAAGTGAATGCCTGCTTCAAGCAGCTGGCGCATAGAGAAATCGGGCAATGCCATGCCTAGTTATCCTTTTCCGGTTGAACCTCCGCAAGGCGAACAGCAAATCTCTTCGAGGCTTGCCACCGGGCGGAACAGTCCGGATTTCTCCCGGACGATCCCATGCCTTACGTGTGGAATGCGGGTGGCCATACAGGCGATTGTAGAAAATTGCAAGCGGTGCGGTACAGCTTTCGCTGCAAGACGGCATCCAAACCGTATCAGGCCTTGCCCCCGAGCCGCTGTCGGACCTGCTCGATACCCCCGCGAACATAGATCGTATGCGGCTGTCCGCCGCTGCCGAACACGGCAAACGTGATGATCGTCACCCCTTCCTCGAAGGGCATCACGTAAAGGATCTGCGTCGGGTTGACGTAAATATCCTGATTGTGGGTGTTTTTGAATCCGATCAATGCCATGAATCACTCCTTAATGCGGGGCAACTACAGACATGAATTCTGGAATGTGTCGAGTGTCGTAGCGCACGGATACGGCACGGAAATGACGCGTGCAACCATGCAACCCGCCTCCCTCACGGAACGGCCGGGCACGGGTCCTGTTGCGTCTTGAGCAGTTCCAGCTTCACCAGACTGCCCTCCAGCGAAAAATCGCCGTAATCCATGGTGAGATCACGTGTAATGCCGTTTTCGTAAAGCTTGAACGACATATTGTAGACGGGCATCGGATCTCCGGCGGCCCCGTCGTTATAATAGGCGATCGTCACGGGCCAGTAGGGGGTCTTGGCAAATTCACCGGCGGCACCGGCTTCGGCATCCGCTTTTTCCGGCGTTTCCGCCTTGCCGATCACGGTCGAGGTCAGGAGTGCCTGATCGCCGTTTTCCGAGCCATCGAAAACGCGTGTTTCGAAGATCCGCTTGTTTTCCCTGGCCTGCTGAATGATATCCAGCATGTGACTGGTCGGAAAGGCACTCGCCGGCAGATCCACTTCCCTGCCATTTGGGGCCTGCAGCTCGACCTTCACCCCGCCTTCGCTCTCGCTCGCATCGCCGGTCACACTCTTGTCAAGTTGCTCGTCGGTGTAGGATTTCGTCTCGAAGTGAAACTGCTTCGCAGACAAATCCTCGAAAGTCTTTGTCTGCTGGTCGCTGACACGTGTTTCCTCGCTGGTGCTGATCTTGGTCACCAGCCTGAAATTGGTCGTGAAGCCAGTGCAGGCGGAACCGTTGAACTCGTACACCATACGCCCGAACATGCCCTCGATACCCGACCGCTCGGACGCATCCTTGAGCTTGAGGTCGTAAACCGCCCTGTGAGGAACAAGCAGTCGCGCGGCGCTGTCGGCGCTGATCGGCGCGGCGGATGCGACACCGGCACCGGTGACGAGGAACAGCGCGAGGCTCGTGCGCAGCATTCATATTCTCCTGTTGGACTCGGGCGCGGGTGTTATAAGAACGCCATCAGCCAAGGTTATGACCTTGATGAAGGATTTTTGTACGCTTGACAACAAACCGGAGACCGAAATGTCCGATGCCATCGAAAGCCGCCTGACGGAACTTGGAATTACCCTCCCCGTGGCAGCGGCTCCTGCCGCCAATTATCTGCCGACCCGCATCAGCGGCAACATGCTCTACGTCTCCGGTCAGCTTCCGCTTGAAGATGGCAAGATCGCCGCGATCGGCCTTGTCGGCGCTGAAATCGATGTCGCCAAGGGCCAGCGCGCCGCAGAACTCTGCGCCATCAACGTGATCGCCCAGGCGAAGGCAGCCCTCGGCGGCGACCTTTCCCGGATCCGTCAGTTCGTCAAGCTGACCAGCTTCGTCGCCTCCGCTCCCGGCTTTACCGAACAGCATCTGGTAACCAACGGCGCATCCAACCTGATTGCCAACGTCTTTGGCGATGCCGGCAAACATGCCCGTTCGGCCGTCGGCATGGCCGGCCTGCCGTTCAATGCCGCCGTCGAGGTCGAAGCCATCATCGAGATTGAAGCATGACCTCCGCATCCTGGATCAAGGACATTCCCGTCGCGCATCGCGGCTATCACGACATGAACAGGACGGTGTGGGAAAACACCCTTACCGCCTTTTCCCGTGCCGTGGACGCGGGCTTTGCCATCGAGTGCGACCTGCAGCTTTCCGCCGACAGCATTCCCATGGTTTTTCATGACGACAAGCTGGAACGCGTCTGCGGTATCCAAGGCGACGTGCGGGAGCGGACAGCCTCCGAACTCGGCCTGCTTGCGGTTGGCGGCACGTCCGACAAGATCCCCACCCTGAAGCAGATGCTTGACCTCGTTGCAGGCCGCGTACCCCTCGTCATCGAGATCAAGGGACGCACGGAAGAAGAGGACAACGGCTTCGTCGAGGACGTGCTTGACGTGCTGGAAGGCTATCAGGGCAAGGTCGCCCTTATGAGCTTCGACCATCACATCCTGCGTGATCTCAAGAAGGTTGGCGCGCCCTACCCGCTCGGCCTGACAGCCATGGGCGACAAGCCGGAAGAATTCTTCCAGCATGATGAAGCCATGCAGCTTGGGCTGGATTTCATCTCTTATCACTGGCCGCATCTGCCGAACTCATTCATCACCGCCCAGAGACGTACGGGAACGCCGGTCATTACCTGGACGGTGAGGGATGAAAACGCACTCGTGCATAGCTATCTTCATGGCGACCAGATAACCTTCGAAGGGTTCGACCCGCGCGAGGTTACCGCGCGCTAGCGTATCGCGCTGGAGATCGGCGCTGATTTTCAGGTGCCGGAGATGCGCGAAGGTCGAGTGTTATCGCGCCCCGTATCCTGCGTGGCGTTTTGGAAAGCCATGAATATTCAGGAATGACCGCAAACCTGACGATCCGCATCGAAAAGTCTGTCTCCGCGATCAGCCCCGAAAGCTGGTCGCGGCTTTCAGGCACATCAAAGGCGAGCTCTTCGACAGAGATCCCCTACAATCCATTTCTTTCGCACGCCTTCCTCTCGTCGCTCGAGGAATCCGGTTCGGCCACAGCCAAGACGGGCTGGCATGGCCATCACGTCCTGCTCGAAAACGAGGCAGGCACGCTGGTCGGCGCCATTCCCGCCTATCTGAAAAGCCATAGCCAAGGCGAATATGTCTTCGACCACGGCTGGGCCGACGCGTTCGAACGGGCCGGCGGGCGCTATTATCCGAAACTGCAATGCGCCATCCCCTTCACGCCGGCGACCGGCCCTCGCCTTCTAGTCGCTTCGGCTTACGACCGCGAGACGATGCAGGCTACACTTGCTGCAGGTCTCCAGGAGGTGACACGCCAGGTCGGGGTCTCGTCCACGCATGTGACCTTTGTCGCCGAAGGTGAGGTCGAGATTTTCGAGGACACCGATTACCTTCATCGCACCGACCAGCAGTTTCATTTCATCAACGAAGGTTACGTCGATCACGAAGCCTTCCTGGAAACGCTGGCGTCACGCAAGCGCAAGGCGCTGAAGAAGGAACGCCGTGCAGCGCTGGAAAACGGCATCACCATCGACTGGCTGACTGGGTCCGACCTGACCGAGGAGATCTGGGACCAGTTCTTCACCTTCTACATGGATACCGGCAGCCGCAAATGGGGCCGGCCCTACCTCACGCGCAGCTTCTACTCGCTGATCGGCACCCGCATGCCCGAGGATGTGCTGCTGGTCATGGCAAAACGCGACGGACGTTACATCGCCGGTGCGATCAATTTCATCGGCGGCGACGCGCTCTACGGCCGCCACTGGGGCTGTATCGAGGATCATCCCTTCCTGCATTTCGAAGTCTGCTACCATCAGGCAATCGACTATGCGCTCGCCAGGGGTTTGAAACGTGTGGAAGCCGGCGCGCAGGGAGAACACAAGCTTGCCCGCGGCTATCTTCCCGTCACCACCCATTCCATGCATTACATCGCCCATACGGGCCTGCGCCGCGCGATTGCCGACTATCTGCAGCGCGAGCGGCAGGAAGTGGACGGCATGAACGAATACCTGTCCGAGCACAGCCCGTTCCGCAAGGGCGAGCGGCAGCAGGACGACTGATTTTACAGGTTAGGAGAGGACTGACATGAGCTACGACGACACCAACATCTTCGCAAAGATCCTGCGCGGCGAAATTCCCTGCCACCGCGTTTACGAGGATGCCGATACGCTGGCCTTCATGGATGTCATGCCACAGTCCCCCGGTCACCTCCTGGTGATACCAAAAGTGCCATCGCGCAACATTCTTGACGCCGATGCGGCGGTCTTGTCGAAAGTCATTCCGGTCGTGCAGAAGCTGGCAGGTGCCGCCAAGGAGGCGTTCGGCGCCGACGGCATCACGGTCACGCAGTTTAACGAGGCCGCCGCAGGCCAGACCGTTTACCACCTGCATTTCCACATCATCCCGCGCTACGAAGGCGCAGCCCTCAAGCCGCATTCAAGCGGGATGGAAGACAATGCGGTTCTTGCTGCCAATGCCAAGAAGCTTGTCGACGCACTCGGCGCCTGATCAGACTTCGAGCAGAAATAGACCAGCAACGAGGATGGCGATCGGCACTATGACGCCGACCGCCACCTTCTTTCCCGTCGCCAGAAAGACGCAAAAGCCGATCCCGGCAGCGGAAAACCGCAGCCAAAGTGGAGAATCGGCCAGAACACCCGTTGGAAATACGATGAGCTTTGCGGTGACGGCCATGACGAGTGCAGTCGCAACCGCCCTCACCCAGTTCAGCGCCTCCGACTCCTCGTTGAGCTTGTTGCCGGCAAGAACGCCGAGCCAGCGCCAGAAATCGGTTGCGATAAATCCCGCAACGACAATCAGGACGTAAGTCCAGTATTCCTCCAGCATCACGCGCCTTCCTCCGCGGCCCGCAAGCGATGGCGCCGGTAGCGATCGACAAGATAGGCCACGGTTCCACCCCCGACACCAGCCAGAAGAACATCGAATTGCGGCACGGCCAGCGCCAGAAGCGGTCCCAGCACGATGCCGATGATGAAGGCGATCTTGACCACGAACTGCGTGGCGCTCGCCCAGATCGACGAGATGAAATAAACCGGCGTCAGCATGAACAGCGCACCCGCCACGATCGGCGGAAACTGCGAAACGATACCGTAGCTGATACCGACGATCAGCGCATTGGTAGAGGTCAGCGTGATGCCGAAACCTGCGAAGAAGGCAACGCGATGTTCGCGCGGCACGTCACGCAGGCGGGTCGAGGCGAAGACCCACGACGTGATGGCGATGAAATGCGATAGAAACAACAGGAGCCAGACAGGCGTCTTCGAAGTGCGCATTTCCGGAACGACCGAGGCCACCATCGGCATCATGCGGATCGAAGACAGCGTTACCGCCAGAAACGACGCCGCGATATTGGCGCCGCCGATCATCGACCCGACGAGAATCATCTGGGCCGGAAGCGCCCATACACCGAGCGTCATCACCACGGCCTCCGACCGCGTCAGTCCCGCCTGCAAGGCAAACGCAGCGAACCCGACATAGGACGTCATCAGAATGATGGCAGGAAGGGACAGGATACCGCGCATGCCCGTCAGGAACCACTTAAAGCCGCCGCGCTCGGCACGCTGCTCTACAGACATCGGCATTCCATTTGCTGTTGATCAAATCATGCCTACAAACACAAAGATGCCGGGACAAGCCCGGCATCTTTTATTCAATCGATATGAAAGCAATTACTTGGCTTTCGGCACCCGCGGAACGGTGCCGCTCTTGCGCGGCTTCGGCGCGTCTTCGGCAATTACATCACCGTCGTCATCCGCCTTGGCCTTGGCAGCTGCGCCAGCCTTACCTTTCGGCGCAGCCTTCTTGGCGGCCTTCGGCTTCACGACCTTCGCTTTTGCTTCGTCCTCGGCTTCCTTGACCTCGGCTTCGGGCTTCGGCTTTACCGGCACTGCTTCCGGAATGGAATCGAGCACCAGTTTGTCCTTGCCGTTTTCGTCCTTGCCGACGCTTACGCGGACCACACCACCCTTGCGCAGAGCTCCGAAAAGGATCTCGTTGGCAAGCGGCTTCTTGATGTATTCCTGGATCACGCGGGACAATGGACGTGCGCCCATCTTCTCGTCGTAACCCTTATCGGCCAGCCAGGCGACCGCGTCCTCATGCAGGTCGAAGGTGACGTTGCGTTCGGACAACTGGGTCTCCAGCTGCATGACGAACTTCTGCACGACCTGATGGATGACTTCCGTCGGCAGCGGCGCGAACGGGATCGTCGCGTCGAGACGGTTGCGGAATTCCGGCGTGAACAATTTGTTCAACGCCTCTTCATCCTCACCGGTGCGCTTGGAGGAACCGAAGCCGAAGGCGGCCTTGGCCATTTCCGAAGCGCCCGCATTGGTCGTCATGATCAGGATGACGTTGCGGAAGTCGATCTTCTTGCCGTTGTGGTCGGTCAGCGAACCATGGTCCATGACCTGCAGCAGGATATTGTAGATATCCGGATGCGCCTTCTCGATCTCGTCGAGAAGAAGCACGCTGTGCGGATGCTGATCAACCTGGTCGGTCAAAAGACCGCCTTGGTCGAAGCCGACATAACCGGGAGGCGCGCCGAGCAGTCTGGAGACCGTGTGGCGTTCCATATATTCCGACATGTCGAAGCGCAGCAGTTCCACACCGAGTGAGGCTGCAAGCTGCTTGGCTACTTCCGTCTTGCCGACGCCGGTCGGGCCGGAGAAGACATAGGAACCGATCGGCTTGTTCGGCTCGCGAAGACCTGCACGTGCCAGCTTGATCGCCGTCGAAAGTGCTTCGATCGCAGCATCCTGACCGTAGACGACAGACCGCAGTTCCTTTTCCAAATTGGCGAGAACAGCCTCGTCATCCTTGGAAACGGTTTTTGGCGGGATCCGCGCCATCGTTGCGATGGTGGCCTCGATCTCCTTCTCGGTGATCAGCTTTCGGCGCTTGGACGCCGGCAGCAGCATCTGCGCCGCTCCGGTCTCGTCGATCACGTCGATCGCCTTGTCCGGCAACTTGCGGTCGGAGATGTAGCGGGCCGACAGTTCGACGGCCGACTTGATCGCTTCGTTGGTATAACGAAGCTTGTGATAGTCCTCAAAATAGGGTTTTAGGCCCTTCATGATCTCGATCGCATCGACGATCGACGGCTCGTTGACGTCGATCTTCTGGAAGCGGCGGACGAGAGCCCGGTCCTTTTCGAAGAACTGGCGGTATTCCTTGTATGTGGTCGAACCGATGCAGCGGATCTGCCCGGAAGACAGAGCCGGCTTCAACAGGTTGGACGCATCCATAGCGCCGCCCGACGTTGCACCCGCACCGATGACGGTGTGGATCTCGTCGATGAACAGGACCGCACCCGGAAAATCTTCCAGTTCCTTGACGACCTGCTTCAGGCGCTCTTCAAAGTCGCCGCGATACCGGGTCCCGGCAAGCAGCGTGCCCATGTCGAGCGAAAAGATCGTCGCATCGGCGAGCGCTTCCGGCACCTTGCCTTCGACGATACGCTTGGCGAGACCTTCGGCGATCGCGGTCTTGCCGACGCCAGGATCACCCACATAGAGCGGGTTGTTCTTGGAACGGCGGCACAGGACCTGGATCGTCCGGTTGACTTCCGAATGGCGACCGATCAGAGGATCTATCCGCCCATCCTTGGCCTTGTCGTTCAGATTGACGCAATAAGCCTTGAGCGCATCCGCCGGCTTCTTTGCTGCGCCCTCTTCCGGTTCGCCACCACGCGAAGATGGCTTGGCGTCGGAATCCGGCTCCTCGGAACCGCGCGGCGAACGGGTCTGGGAGGAACCCGGGCGCTTTCCGATACCGTGAGAGATATAGTTGACCGCATCGTAGCGGGTCATCTCCTGCTCCTGCAGGAAGAAGGCGGCATGGCTTTCGCGCTCCGCGAAAATCGCGACGAGCACGTTGGCACCGGTGACTTCTTCACGACCGGAAGACTGGACATGGATGACCGCCCGCTGGATGACACGCTGGAAGCCGGAGGTAGGCTTCGAGTCTTCGTCATAGCCGGTCACGAGGTTGGCAAGTTCGTTATCGACATAGTCGGCAACGGTCTTGCGCAGGTTTTCAAGGTTGACGTTACAAGCGCCCATGACCGCCGCCGCATCCGCGTCGTCTATCAACGCGAGAAGCAGGTGTTCGAGCGTGGCATATTCATGATGCCGCTCGTTGGCGAAGGTCAGTGCCTGATGCAGCGCCTTTTCAAGACTAGGCGAAAATGTGGGCACGTCGGGTTCCTCACTTCTTTTCCATGACACATTGCAGCGGATGCTGGTGTTGTCTGGCGAAATCCATCACCTGGCTTACCTTGGTTTCCGCTACTTCGTATGTAAATACGCCGCATTCGCCCACGCCGTGGTTATGAACGTGGAGCATAATAAGCGTGGCAGCCTCCCTATCCTTCTGAAAGAACCGCTCCAAAATGTGGATGACGAAGTCCATCGGGGTGTAGTCGTCATTCAAGAGGAGTACGCGATACAGGTTCGGACGTTTCGTCTTGGGCTTAGTACGCGTGATGACCGAGGTTCCGCGGTTGGCGTTATCCCCGTCACCATCTTTTTCTTTTTCCATAGAGATCGGCAGTGCGATCATCATTCATCATCCCCAGGTGCCGGCGACCATCTTGAACATTGCGGCCTGCCGAACTCCAGTCTTTCTAACTTAGTCCATTGGACACAGATTTTAAGCCCCCTTTGCGGCGGCGCAATCACTATTCCGCCAGAGAACGGTCCAACCTGCAGAAATTAACACCCATCAGCGCACCGGATACAAATACGAAGAGACCGCGCCTGACGATTGTCAGTCACGAACATGCATCGACGTGCGTCAAATATCGGTGTGGAGGCTAAGCTCACAGAGACGGTCCGTATTGGCCGTTCTCTATTAATGGGGTTCAGGAGAGCGTCTTACAAGGGCGTAGTCGTCAGCAGCAAAACGGGAAGCCCCACGAATCGAAAGCGGGCCAGACGGCCCGCCGATCGTTCATTTGCAAGCATTCAGTCGAGATCGACGTCCAGGATGGCCATCGAGAAATTGTAGGAACGCTCGTCGTCCTCGTCGTCCACATAGACGACCCCGAGAAACTCTTCGCCCAGATAAACTTCTGCCGAATCGTCCTTGCGCGGCCGTGCCTTGACGACGATTTGCGGGTTCAAAAGGCGCTTGAAGTAAGCGTCGATCTTCTTGATTTCGTCGGGCTTCACGACAATCTCCGTTTTCTATTCACGTTGCGGCGCTTGTTGCATGCGACCGCGGCAAAAGTAAAGCCGACAAGCCTTGGGCTTCCCGGCTTCGATAGGTATTCCACCGGCGTTTGCTCAGTCTTCGGACATCAGCAATTGGTCCATCACCCTCGCCGGTTCCGAACAGCCGGCCTCGCCCACCACCTTCGCCGGAACGCCGGCAACCGTAGATTTCGGCGGGACCGGTTTTAGAACCACCGATCCGGCGGCAACGCGCGAGCAGGAGCCGATCTCGATATTGCCGAGTATCTTGGCACCCGCACCGATGAGAACGCCGTTGCCGATTTTAGGATGGCGGTCGGCGCCTTCCTTACCCGTCCCTCCGAGTGTGACGCCGTGCAGGATCGAGACGTTGTCGCCGATCACCGCCGTCTCGCCAACGACGAGACCCGTCGCATGGTCGAGGAAAATCCCCTTGCCGATCCGTGCAGCCGGATTGATATCCGTCTGGAAGGCGCTGGAAGAGCAGCTTTGCAGATACAGCGCAAAATCACGGCGTCCGCGGGTATAAAGCCAATTGGCCAGCCGATGGGTCTGGATCGCGTGAAAGCCCTTGAAATAGAGCACCGGCTCGAGGAAACGAAGGCATGCCGGATCACGGTCGTAGACCGCCTGGATATCCACACGAAGGATCGAACCCCATTCCGGCCAATCCTCCAGCATCTCCATGAATGTCTGTCGAAGCAGAACGGCCTGCACATCCGGATGGTCCAGACGCTCGCAGATTCGATGGACAACGCATTCTTCAAGCGAACGGTGATTGAGAACGGTCGAATACAGGAAGGCGGCAAGAAGCGGGTCGTGCTCGATGGCAAGACGTGCCTCTTCCTTCAACGTATCCCATATCGGATCGACCGCAGTGACGGTATCCTTGATGCGAATGTCCATTCTCGGGGGCATGGCCCACTCCCTGTTTGCCCTCGGCTTTGCAAGAGCACATTATATAGAACAAGTTTATCGTAACACCAATGCGCGTGAAATCGCATTCCGTTGATCGTAACGATGAGAGAACCTGCTACCGGCTGGCCAGTTCTTCATAGAATTCAAGAACGGCTTTCTTGAAGACCCTGTCACCGACTGCGAGCATATGGTCGCGGTTGGGAATATCGAGCGCCCGCGCATCCGGCATAAGGTGGGCCAGTTCCTGCGCCGAACCGGCGATATCGTCCTTGGTTCCGACACCGATCAGCGTCGGAACGTCGATACGCCCCATGTCTGCGCGTGCGACGAGATCACGCGAGCCTCGGATACAGGCAGCAAGCGCTTCTCTGTCGCTTTTCGTCTGGTCCGCGAAAACACGGAACATCTTGCCGCGTTCATGGGTGATCGCCTCGACCTCCGGCGCAAGCAGAGCATCGGCGATAGGGTCCCAGTCTCCGACCCCATCGGTCATTCCGATACCGAGCCCACCCAGAACCAGCGAGCGAATACGCTCGGGATGCGCCAGGGCCGCAAAGACGGAGATTCTCGCGCCCATCGAATAGCCGAAGACATGAGCTTCGGGTATGCGCAGATGGTCGAGCAGCGCCACCGCATCCTCAGCCATCACCCAGGGGCGATAGGCTTCCGCATCAAGAGGCTTATCACTGCCGCCATGACCTCGATTGTCGATGGCAATAACCCTATACCCCGCATCGCCCAGCGTCTTCAGCCAGCCGGGATGCACCCAGTTGACGAATGCACTCGAAGCAAAGCCGTGAATGAGAAGCACCGGGTCGCCTGACGGTTCGCCTTCATCGAAATAGCGAAGATTGATCCCGTCATGGACGAAAGACGAGAAGGCGGGCGCATTCAAATTCATCGGTCTATCCTTTGCTTTGGCCGATCTATAATGGATCGAGGATCGCCACAGAACCCGGCGAACAAAAAAATGCGCGCGTTTCCCCTCTACACAATCGATGCGCGGACAGATAATGTCCGGCGAAATCAAAAGGCAGGGAGACGACCATGGCTGGCCACAGCATTCCTCACTTTCAGAACGATGGCGGATATCCGGTCATCCAGATCGGCGTGAAGGAATTCATGTGCACCGGCGCCTCTGTGCCTTTCGACCATCCGCATATCTTCATCGATCTCGGTGACGACAGCGAGAAGGTCTGTTCCTACTGCTCCACTCTTTATCGCTACAATCCAGGTCTGAAGGCCGAGCAGACGGACCCTGCGGGCTGCGTCTTCCACGTCAAGGCAGCGTAAACGTTCAGGCAGCGAGCCAATGCATCTCGACAGGATTGCGATTGTGGGGGCAGGCATGGCCGGCCTTGCTGCAGCGCTGAGCTTTTCCCGACTGGGGATGGCCTGTGATATTTTCGAAGAAGCCAGCGACCTCGTTGAAGTCGGCGCCGGCTTGCAGATGTCGCCAAACGCATCGGCAATCCTGCGCGAATTCGGCGTTCTGGAAGAACTGGAGAAGGTCTGGACCGAGCCTCGCGAGATCAACCTGGTATCGGGCAAATCGCTGAAGAATCTCGCCAATGTTCCGGCCGGCGACTTTGCCAGAAAACGATGGAACGCCCCCTATGGCGTGCTTCATCGCGCCACGCTCCAGTCGGCCCTGCTATCGGCCGTCGAGCGCAATCCGCTCTGCACGATCAGGCTGGGCACTCCGATCCGCGGAACTCTGCCCCACTCGGTGCGCGAAATTACCGGCACCGCCTATCCGCTGGTGATCGGCGCGGATGGTGTCTGGTCAAACGCGCGCGCATCGGTCATGGACGCACCGCAACCCGATTTCTCCCGCAACATCGCCTGGCGCTTCACCATTCCGCTGGATGAAGCGCCCGTCTGGCTGGCTCGCGATTGCGTTACCGCCTTCATGGGACCGTCGACCCATCTGGTCGCGTACCCGCTCAAGGAAACAGGGGCGTTCAACATCGTTGCGATCGCGTCCGGCATCAGCCCCGGCGCCACCTGGGAAGCACAGGCGAATGAAAGCCAGCGGAGCATGTTGATCAACCAGTTTGCCGGCTGGCATCCAGAGATCATCACCCTTCTTGGCCGATCCGAGCGGCCGACATTCTGGCCACTCCATGAAGTCACGCCCGGCCGCTGGCACAATGGTCGCGATGTGGTTCTGATCGGCGATGCCGCCCACGCGATGATGCCGTTTTCGGCTCAGGGCGCCGCCATGGCAATCGAGGATGGGTTTGTTCTCGCCAATGAAGTGAAGAAGGCAACCTCCCTGCCCGCGGCCCTTGCGAGCTTCGAGAGCCTGCGCGTGAGCCGTGCCGCCAAGGTCAAGGCGCGCGGTTCGTTCAATCGCTTTGCCTATCACGCCCGCGGACCGTTCCGGATCGGCCGCGATATCGTCCTGTCCTTGCGTCCGCCGCAATCTCTCGCGGCGGATCTGGATTGGCTATACGGTTACCGCGTCAACTGATCAGACGGCAGCAGCGGCCAGAAAGCCCTGTTCGAGATCCTTCTGGAGATCGGCAACATCTTCGAGCCCGATCTGCAGGCGGATGACGGGGCCGTCCTGCGGCTGCTTGCGAATGGTCCTGTCCGACAGGTTCACATGCAGCGCGAGGCTCTCGAAACCGCCCCAGGAATAACCCAGTCCGAAATAGCTTAGGGCATCCAGGAAGGCATGCGCCTTTGCTTTCGCGTTTTCCGCGTTGGCCTTGAGCACGAAGGAAAATATGCCGGTAGAGCCTTTGAAATCGCGCTTCCAGATCTCGTGGCCGGGAAAGCTTGGCAATGCCGGATGCAGGACGCGCGCAACATCATCGCGCCCCTCCAGCCACTGGGCGATCGCAAGTGCGCTTCTCTGATGATGTTCCAGACGAACCCCCATGGTCCTGAGACCGCGCAGGATCTGGTAGGAATCATCCGGCGCACCGCAGATTCCCATCAGAAGGCGCGCCTCTTCCAGCTGCGGCCACCATTTCGCGTTGGCCGAGACTGACCCCATGACGATATCGGAATGGCCCGACGGATATTTGGTCGTGGCATGGATCGACACGTCCGCGCCGAAATCGAGAGGCCGGAAATAAAGCGGCGTGGCCCAGGTATTGTCCATCGTGACGACGCAGCCGTGCTTGTGTGCCGCATCGGCAATCGCGCGGATATCCTGCATCTCGAATGTGTTGGATCCCGGCGCTTCCGTGTGAACCAACTTCGTGTTCGGCCTGATCAGCGCCTCGATGCCGGCACCGATTTCCGGGTCGTAATATTCGACCTCCACACCAAGGCGCTTCAGCATCGAATTACAGAAATTCCGGCAGGGCGTGTAGACCGAATCAACGATCAGCGCGTGATCGCCGGCCGACAGGTAGGCAAGGAACGGAACGGAGATCGCCGCAAGGCCGGAGGGCACGAGGACGGTTCCTGCCGAACCTTCCAATTCGTCCAACGCCGCGCACAAGGCGTCGGTGGTCGGCGTTGCGCGTGTGCCATAGGAATAAGGTTGGCCGCGCCTCTCCATCGTCGCCGAATCAGGAAACAGCACGGTCGAGCCGTGAACGACCGGAGGGTTGACGAACCCGTGATAATCTCCGGGATTGTTGCCGATATGTGCAAGACGCGTATTGGCGCCAGCGGCACCGAGCAGGGAAGATTTCTTGGTCATCGTTACGGAAAAACTCTCTAGGGCAGGAAACCCTTCTTGTCGCGCTGCGACATCGCAAGGTCAAGTCCGCCCGCAATACGTGAAAGTCGAGCGAAGATCAGATGCTGAACGGAAAGGCACTGATTTCAGCATCGACCGCATATTCTGCAGTCAATTGCCCAAACACTGAGCAAAAAACTTAAATTCGTGGCGCTTCCAAAGCAATTCGCGCGTGTGTGACTTGACCCCCAAACATTTTGCGAATGAGATAGGCTTGCTCGTCGATGGAGGTTGGCGAGCGACCGGCCGTATTCGAACAAATAAGGGGAGCGGACCGGTGGCACCAGAAAATAAAACACAAACAAAGGTTGGGAAAATGAAAAAGACGATTCTGTCAGCTGCGATTGGCGCTGCAGCCCTGGGCTTGGCCTCGGCAGCTTCTGCGGCCACGCTTGATGACGTTAAGGCAAAGGGGTCCGTCACCTGCGGCGTCAGCGCCGGTATTCCAGGCTTCTCGAACCCTGACGATAAGGGCGAATGGACCGGTATCGACGTTGATTATTGCCGCGGCATTGCTGCCGCCATCTTCGGCGATCCGACCAAGGCAAAGTTCGTTCCCCTGTCGAGCAAGGACCGTTTCCCGGCGCTGCAGTCGGGTGAAGTCGATGTCCTGACGCGCAACACAACCTGGACGATCAGCCGCGACACGTCGCTCGGCTTCAACTTCCGGACCGTCAACTATTATGACGGCCAGGGCTTCATCGTGAAGAAGGGCCTCAACGTGAAGTCCGCTCTCGAGCTTTCCGGCGCAGCCGTCTGCGTACAGACAGGCACCACCACCGAGCTCAACCTCGCCGACTACTTCAAGACCAACAACCTGCAGTACAATCCGGTCGTCTTCGAAAAGGAAGCCGACGCAACCACCGCTTATGACGCCGGCCGTTGCGACGTTTACACGACCGACCAGTCGGGCCTCTACGCAATTCGCCTGAAGATGAAGAACCCGGATGAGAACATGGTTCTGCCGGAAGTCATCTCCAAGGAGCCGCTCGGACCGGCCGTTCGCCAGGGTGACGACAAGTGGTTCGATATCGTCTCGTGGGTTCACTACGCGATGGTCAATGCCGAGGAACTCGGCGTTACCTCGAAGAACGTCGATGAGATGAAGAACAGCCCCAACCCGGACATCAAGCGCATGCTCGGTGCCGAAGAAGGCACCAAGATCGGCACCGATCTCGGCCTGACCAACGAGTGGGCCTATAACATCGTTAAGCATGTCGGCAACTACGGCGAAGTCTTCGACCGTACCGTTGGCCCGAACTCGCCGCTGAAGATCGAACGCGGCCTGAACGCCCTTTGGACCAAGGGCGGCCTGCAATACGCTCCGCCGGTCCGTTAATCGGCCCGAGAATCCAAGACAAGTCGCATGGAGGTGGATCACATCCGCCTCCATGCACTTAAAGTTCCCACAAGGGCAAAAAAGTCTCCAAAAAGGAGACGTATAAACTAAGGGGATTTGTTTATGGCCGGCATGGCGCTCAATTCCGACACGCCAACCTCGCGCAAAAAGGCCTCTTCCCTGATCAATGACCCGAAGGCTCGCGGGATTTTTTATCAGGTACTGACGCTGGCGCTTCTCGTCCTCTTCGTGTGGACAGTGACACAAAACACGATTCATAACCTTCAAAGAGCCAACATCGCCTCTGGTTTTGGTTTCCTCGATGGCCGCGCCGGTTTCGATATCGGTCAGTCGATGATCGCCTATAGTAGCGACTCCACCTATGGTCGCGCGCTGATCGTCGGCATTCTCAACACATTGCAGGTCGCTGTGATCGGAATCATCACGGCCTCCATCCTCGGCTTCCTGATCGGCATCGCGCGTCTTTCGCGAAACTGGCTGATCGCCAAGCTTGCCGAAGTCTATGTCGAGGTGTTTCGCAACATCCCGCCCCTGCTGGTTATTTTCTTCTGGTACAAGGGCGTTATCTCCGCACTTCCGCAGGCACGCGAATCTTTTGAACTGCCGTTCAGCAGCTATCTCAACAACCGTGGCCTGTTCCTGCCGAAACCGGTTTTCGGTGATGGCACGTGGTTGCTCGCCCTCGCTCTGGTCGTCGGTATCATCGCGACTGTCTTCATGGCGCGATGGGCAAAGCAGAGGCAGATGCGGACGGGCCAGCCGTTCCACACCGTGCTGGTAGGCGTTGCTCTGATCTTTGGCCTGCCGATCCTTGCCTTCCTGGCGCTCGGAGCACCGCTAACCTTCGACTACCCTGTCGCCGGCAGGTTCAACCTGACGGGTGGAACTGTCGTCGGACCGGAATTCATGTCGCTCTATCTGGCCCTGTCCTTTTACACGGCGGCATTCATCGCCGAGATCGTTCGTGCCGGCATCAAGGCCGTGCCGAAGGGCCAGACGGAAGCTGCCAACGCCCTTGGCGTTCGCGGCTCCGACATCACCCGGCTGATCGTGTTGCCGCAGGCGCTGCGGATCATCATTCCACCGCTGACGAGCCAGTATCTCAACCTCACCAAGAACTCGTCCCTGGCCGTCGCGGTCGGTTTCGCCGACGTCATGGCGGTTGGCGGCACGATGCTCAACCAGACGGGACAGGCGGTCGAGATCGTTGCCATCTGGGTCGTCATCTACCTGTCGATTTCGGTCACCACCGCAATCTTCATGAACTGGTTCAATGCCCGAATGGCGCTGGTGGAGAGATGAGCATGGCGACCAACGCATCTACCTTCGTGCGCCAGTCCATGCTGGAGCCCAAGCCCGCCCCCTCAAGCCAGACCGGAGCATCGCACTGGATCCGTACGAGGCTTTTTGCCACCCCCAAGGACGTCATCCTGACGATCCTGGCTCTGGCACTGATTGCCTATATCGTTCCGGGCATGATCAACTGGCTGTTCATCGACGCCGTCTGGTCTGGTACGGACCGCACGGCCTGTGCAACCGTCATCCAGGGCGGCGTGCTGCCGGATGGACAGTCCGGCGCCTGCTGGGCCTTCGTCGAAGCGAAGTTCCAGCAGTTCATGTTCGGCCGTTACCCGGCCGACGAACGCTGGCGGCCAATCCTGGTGGCGATCCTCTTCATCATCTTGCTCGTGCCGATGCTGATCCCGAAAGCTCCCTTCAAGGGCTGGAACGCACTTGCACTGTTCATTGTCCTGCCGATCATATCCTTCTTCCTGCTGATCGGCGGCTTTGGTCTGCCGCATGTCGAAACGCCGCTCTGGGGCGGCTTGATGGTCACCCTGATCCTCTCCTTCTTCGGGATCACGGTATCTCTGCCATTGGGAATCATCCTGGCGCTCGGTCGTCGCTCCGACATGCCGGTGATCAAGACAATCTGCGTCGTGTTCATCGAAGTCATCCGTGGCATCCCGCTGATCAGCGTGCTGTTCATGGCAAGCGTGATGCTGCCGCTGTTCCTGCCTGATGGCTGGACCTTCGACAAGCTTCTGCGTGCGTTGATCGGCGTCTCGCTGTTCGCCTCGGCCTATATGGCGGAAGTCGTTCGCGGCGGCCTTCAGGCAATTCCGAAAGGCCAGTTCGAAGGTGCTGATTCGCTTGGCCTGAGCTATTGGCAGAAGATGCGGCTGATCGTGCTTCCGCAGGCGATCAAGCTCGTCATTCCCGGCATCGTCAATACCTTCATCGGCCTGTTCAAGGACACGTCGCTGGTCTCCATCATCGGTATGTTCGACCTTCTGGGCATTGTGGTGCTCAACCAGTCGGACGCCAACTGGTCGACCCCGGTGACGCCGATCACGGGCTATGTATTTGCCGGTTTCGTATTCTGGCTTTTCTGCTTCGGCATGTCGCGCTATTCCGCCTTCATGGAACGGCACCTCGACACGGGCCACAGGCACTAGCCACAACAACAGTTACAAGGGGAAAACAATGGCAGAAGCCCTAACCAAAAAATTGACCGTTTCCTCGACCGAGGTCGCTGTCGAAATCATCGCGATGAACAAGTGGTACGGTGATTTCCACGTGCTTCGCGACATCAATCTCAAGGTGATGAAGGGCGAGCGCATCGTTATTGCCGGGCCTTCGGGCTCCGGCAAGTCGACGATGATCCGCTGCATCAACCGGCTGGAAGAACACCAGTCGGGCAACATCCTCGTCGACAATATCGAGCTCACCAACGATCTGAAGAAGATCGACGAGGTGCGCCGCGAAGTCGGCATGGTGTTCCAGCACTTCAACCTCTTCCCGCATCTGACGATCCTGGAAAATTGCACACTGGCACCGATCTGGGTTCGCAAGATGCCGAAGAAGGAAGCCGAGGAAGTGGCGATGCACTACCTCAAGCGCGTCAAGATCCCGGAACAGGCCCACAAATATCCGGGCCAGCTGTCGGGCGGCCAGCAGCAGCGCGTGGCGATTGCCCGCTCGCTCTGCATGAAGCCAAAGATCATGCTGTTCGACGAGCCGACTTCGGCGCTCGATCCGGAAATGGTCAAGGAAGTGCTCGATACGATGGTCAGCCTTGCCGAAGAGGGAATGACCATGCTCTGCGTCACCCACGAAATGGGTTTTGCGCGTCAGGTGGCCAATCGCGTTATCTTCATGGACCAGGGCCAGATCGTCGAACAGAACTCGCCGGCCGAGTTCTTCGACAATCCGCAGCATGAGCGCACGAAACTGTTCCTCAGCCAGATCCTGCACTAGACGTCAGTAGGAAATCGATACGGAAAGGGCGCCCCAAGGCGCCCTTTTTTGTTTCACCATTTGTAGGAATATCTGGCATTCACGCTGGATATCGTCGTTGCATCGGTAAAGTTTCTGTTCACGTTGCCGCTCAGCGTAATATTCTCTCCGAGCGGTTGCTCGATCCCGAAGCTCGCGGCGACTGCTGAAAAATTCGCTGTACCGTTGGCGACTGCCACGAATGCTGTTCCGGTCTCGCGCTGCCTCAGCTTGATGGACTGGCTTGCGTCCAGGCCTGTCCAGTCCTTCTGCGTGCCATCGTATCGGACCACATAGGTGGCTTGCCGCTCCAGATTGAATTCCGGCGTGGCGATCTGTTTCTCGTAATAATTCATTGTTATGGCGGCACTGCCTGCATTGCCATCCATATTGACCCCGATATAGCGGCTCATCTGGGATGCCGGCCGCTTTCTATCGACGGTCTTGATCCTGCTCCAGAATTTGAGAGGTGTGTTCACCACCTCGCCGGTCTTGGATGAATCCACGCCGACATTGAAGCCAGCCTCTGTTTCAAGCCGTACGGGCAGCCGCAGGCCCAGCTTCACCGAATAGCTTGTGTCTGAATTCTTGATGGGCTGCCAGATCAGCGGACGCTCATCCGCCCGGCTTGAACTTGAGGTGAAGGCAGCGAGCAAAACTCCGCTCGCGATGGCGAGACAATGTCTGTTCATATGTATCCCCACTCGAAGGCTCAAAAACAATGCAAGGGTCGGGGCCACCCCGCGCGGCCCGCGAAAAACCATTTCAGTGTAATGAAAGCGCCGAACCTGGAACTCCTGCTCCCGGCGCCAAATCTACCTTCCCCTGCGCGATGCAACGGAACCGATGACTGGAATGATACCCTAGAATGCGCCGCAGCGAAATTACAAAAGCGGCTTCGCATATGCGAACAAACGCGGGTAAAATTTCGCTATCGACGGAACAAAACAGACCTTTGTCCGTTGCTGTCGGCCGATCCGAGGGAGACAACCCATGAAGCTCGCATTTGTGTCGACGCTACTGATTGCAATCACGCCTGCGTTGACGGAGAGCGCCTCTGCCGCATCTATAACCTACGGCAGCGTGGGAATTGTAAAGGGATCAGATATCGAAGCCCGCTATCTGAGTGCCAGAGAAGCCTGCGCACTGGAGGCATCGACCCCACCGCGCGGACACCCGTTTTCCGGCAATTTCTACAATCACGCATCGCTGAGAGCCTGCCTATACCGCAAAGGCTTCTCGAGCAAAGGTGACTACGTCTATCCGGTTCCGTTATTCGGAAGCCCGTCCACCCGCGTGCTCAAATAATCCTAGCTCTAAGCCTGAATGCAAAATTCTTTTTCTGTAAATCGATTGCGCGATTTTGTTCCTGAGCCGAAAAAGCGGCTTGCTATTTGCCTGCTATTGACGGGTTATAGCGGATAGCAAACGCAGGAGAAGACGATGGCCAAAGGTCAAGTTCGCAGTAACAAAGAAGCACGAAAGCCTAAAAAGGACAAGGCAGCCCCCGCTTCGGCGGCAACTCTCGGTTCCCAGGTAAAAAATTCGGAGAGCACGACAAAAAAGAAGTGAGGCCTCGAATATTGCTCGAAAGCTCAGGCCGCCGATTTAGCTACCTTCGTGTGAAAAAACTGAAACGGATCGTTTCGATCTATTCCGCCCGATATAGCTCATCCTTGTGAGTTCTCGGTAGAAACGGCGTTGTCTGACAACGTCGCGACGAAGACCGTATCCTCAATATAACATGTATGGATAACAGTGAAGTTGGCGACCCCTGCAGGACTCGAACCTGCGACCTGCTGCTTAGAAGGCAGCTGCTCTATCCAGTTGAGCTAAGGGGCCTTCGGCGGCAGGTAATCTGCCGCGGTAATCAATGTGTCCAGGGCTGTTGACGGTTGAAACGGAAGTTGTCCGTATAGGACAACGACTGCCTGTTTGCGTCTTTCGGGTGAATGACCCGGTATTCGATGCCCTCGCGCTGCGCATAGGCTTCTGCCAGTTCCTGCGTCTCGAAAGTCAGCCGAAGCTGCTGCTTCATGTCGCCGGACGATGTATAGCCCAGGATGGGATCGATGCGACGCGGCGTTTCAGGATCGAATTCAAGAACCCAGAGACGGGTCTTGGCCTTGCCCGACTGCATTGCAGTTTTCGCAGGACGATAGATCTTCGCAGCCATGAGTTCACCAACCCCATAAATTCATCCGCAATCCAGACATCTTGCGATGTCTTGGGACGCCAGCTTCGGCTTTGCGGTCACAACGCTTTTGCCGTGTCCCCGGTTCATTGTCAACGACCAGCATGACCGCTGATCCGGGAGACGCGGTGAAGTCCCCGCTTCTATCGAACAATCGTCAAAGTTTCCGCCGCGCGGGTGATCGCCGTATAGAGCCAACGTTCGCGCGTATCGCGGAATGCATAGCTTTCGTCAAACAGAACCACGTTGTTCCACTGCGAACCCTGCGCCTTGTGGCAGGTCAGCGCATAACCGTAGTCGAACTCATCGTAGCGCTTGCGCATCGACCACGGGATTTCCTCCTCGCTTTCAAATGCGGCCTTCAGCAGCTTGATCTTCGCCGCTCCCCGATCCATGTCGTCGTCTTCAGGCCTGATCATCAGGTTGATCCCGGGCTTGACCGTTTCGCGCGACGCGCTCATCACCTGCCACAGAGAGCCGTTGAGCAACCCCTTGACCTGATCGTTCCGGAGGCAGACGAGCTTGTCACCCGATTGCGGATAGTCGGCTGAAAAACCCTTCAGTTCACGCAGGCGCTGGTTATAGCGCTTGCGCGTGCGGTTGGTGCCGACGAGCACCTGATCGGCCTCCAGCACCAGCTCCTGGGTCACTTCATCCCGCGAAATCACCCGGGCTTTGCCGTAATCGCCATACATGATCTCCCTGCCCTCACGCACCTGCATGGCAAGCTGGATGATCGGATTGTCCTGCGCCTGACGATGGATTTCCGTCAGCAGATAGTCCGGCTCCTGCTCCGTGAAGAAGCCGCCACCGGAAACGGGTGGAAGCTGGCCGGGATCGCCGAGGACAAGGATCGGCGTGCCGAAGCTCATCAGATCCTTGCCGAGCGCCTCGTCGACCATCGAGCATTCGTCGATAACGATGAGGGCAGCCTTGGCGACCGGGCTCTGGCGGTTGATGGCAAACATCGGGGAGATCGACGTCTTGCCCGTCTCCTCGTCCTCGACCGCCTCTTCACCGCGCGGGCGATAGATCAGAGAGTGAATGGTTTTCGCGTTGCGCGCGCCTCTAGAGCGCAGAACCTGCGCCGCCTTGCCGGTGAAGGCTGCAAACAGCACTTCTCCATCGACATTCTCGGCAAAATGTTTGGCAAGCGTCGTCTTGCCCGTGCCGGCATAACCGAACAGCCGGAAAACCTGGCTACGCCCGTCCTTCAGCCAGCGCGAAACGGCCTTGAGGGCCTCATCCTGTTGCGGTGCAAATTGCATGCTCGGGACTTGGCAGGATTCTCGGCGAAAGCGCAACAGAAAAGAACGAAAGATGAATCAAAGCCAGGGATAAGAACGTATCGACTGACAACAAAACGGACTTGCCGCAGCGAAATGCGCAAATCGCCAGCTTGGCATCCTCTAACAAATACCTAGGTTAGGCTTAACAAAGCGAGAAGGTTCCCATGACATCCGCCACTCTCCCCTCCGGAACAATGGTGCCGTCACTTGGGCTTGGAACCTGGAAAATGGGAGAAAATGCCCGGACTGCCGATCAGGAGGTCGAGAGCCTGAAACGTGGTCTCGATCTCGGCATGACGCTGATCGACACGGCCGAAATGTATGGAGAAGGCGGGTCCGAGATCATTACCGGAAAGGCCATAGAGGGACGCCGCGACGATGTGTTCCTCATCAGCAAAGTCTATCCGTACAATGCCAGTTACCAAGGCGTCATCGATGCCTGCAAGCGCAGCCTTAAACGATTGAGAACCGATCGGCTGGACCTCTACCTTCTCCACTGGCGTGGGGAATACGACCTTGAGGAAACTGTGGCCGGGTTCGAAGAGCTTCGCAAGGCGGGAAAAATCCGGGAGTGGGGCGTGTCGAACTTCGATGTCGAGGACATGGAAGAGTTGATGGAAGTGCCGGATGGGGGCAACTGTGCTGCCAATCAGGTGCTCTACAATCTCTCCCGCCGCGGCATCGAATACGACCTCCTGCCCTGGTGCCAGGAGCGCGGCATCCCGGTCATGGCCTATTCCCCAATCGAACAGGGCCGAATCCTCCGCAACACCGAACTGATCCGCATCGCCAAGGCCTATCAGGCGACACCCGCGCAGCTTGCGCTCGCCTTCGTCATGCGATCGCAAAACACGATCGCCATCCCGAAATCCAGCGATCCGCACCGTGTGGAGGAAAATGCCGGTGCCATCGGCCTGGAGATCAGCAGCGAAGATTGGGCAGCACTCGACGCCGCTTTCCCAGCGCCATCCAGAAAACAACCTTTGGAAATGCTCTGACCCTTTGTTTCACGCAATTCCGGACGCAAAACCGGTTTCCACTTTTGCTGAACTTGCTCTAAAGGCGGGCGCGACCGGCGACGATCGCATCGATCGCCCGAAACACATCCGACACCTGCCGCGTCTCGGGATCGCGATAAATCGGATAATGGATGAAGGCGGCCGCCGCGAGCTGGTCGATGGTGCGCGTCATGCCACGACGCGGCGAGACGACTGCACGGGCTTGTTCGCTCATATGGTCGTCGGTCAACCCCCAGCCGGCATAGAACGGCGCGCCGTAACAGCGCACCGGCACCCCACGCAAAAGCGCGTCGAAACCGAACTGGCTTGCAACGGTCCAGACCTCCTCAACGACCTTCAGGATCGATGCGGCAGAGACCG
This sequence comes from Hyphomicrobiales bacterium, assembly GCA_900466875.1. Classification (GTDB taxonomy): domain Bacteria; phylum Pseudomonadota; class Alphaproteobacteria; order Rhizobiales; family Rhizobiaceae; genus Neorhizobium. Next base: position 246,057 of record UBNQ01000025.1, read on the forward strand.
GCTCGGCCGATAGCGTGACACCTGCCCTGTCTGCTGCCATTTCCGTGAGATAGCCCTTGCGATAACCGGCAAGGACATCCGGATGCGTGCGCACGATGCAATGAGCACCCGTTGCCAGTGCATCGTCCAGCATGGCCGAGAAAGACGCCGACGACCCAAGTGAAAGCGGAACGGACACGTCTCCCTTCACCTGATCGATGAGAAGGATTCTCCGCTTGCCATTTTGCTCGAACTTCGGCTCCTGATGGGGAAGATGATTGTATTTCGACAGCCCGTGGAGAACGATCGCCTCACGCACATCCCTCGCCTCCTGCCCGTCATCGTCAGTCGCCTCGGCGATAAGCCTTTCCAGACGCGAGGCCTTGGACGCATCCGTCGACAGAGCCAGATCATCCGCGACGATCGAGAACGGCAGAACGCCCGATTTTCCCAGCTGCACGGAGCGAAGAAAACCGTCCTCAAGTCGCCAATGCGGCAGATGGCGCACGGTAGCGATCGTCTCCGTCATTTTCGCGACGATGCGGCCACCCCAGGCCATGGTTCCGCCAATGCCGGGCGCAAGGCAGGTCCGGAACTCCGGCACGCCGAGATAGTCCTTAACCCACGGCATGTCCTTCCGAAGCCAGCGCATGGCTCCGAGCGACGTTCCGACGGGGGCAAGCCAAGGCTTTCCCCCGATCTTTCCGGGATCATCATATTTCAAGGCAGCGACCGTCCGCGTTTGAACCGATTTGTTATCGCCTACTCTGGACGGTCGGCTTTGTCCAACTCCGTTACATGCCCTGCGGGCCGCGGTTCATCGCCGCGATGCCCGTACGGCAGACCTCGATCAGTCCGAGCGGCTTAACCACTCCAATGAACTGGTCGATCTTCGAGGATTTTCCGGTGATCTCGAAAATGAAGTGACCGACAGTCGCATCCACCACCTTCGCCTGGAAGGCATCGGCAAGGCGCAGAACTTCTGCCCGGCTTTCACCGGTTCCGGCCACCTTGATCAACGCCACCTCGCGTTCGATCGGGCGCTCCTGGCCAAGCTGGCCGGCGCGCACCGTCAGGTCGACGACGCGATGAACCGGCACGATCCGCTCCAGCTGCGCCTTGATCTGTTCCAGCACGGTCGGCGTGCCGTTGGTGACGATGGTGATACGGGACAGGTGGGACTCGTGTTCCGTTTCCGAAACGGTGAGACTTTCAATGTTGTAACCGCGGCCGGAGAAAAGGCCGATGACGCGGGCAAGCACGCCCGGCTCGTTGGTGACAAGAACCGATAGCGTATGGCTCTCGACCTTGGCGGTCTCCGGGCTGATGAAATAGGCTGAACCGGTCGGTTGCTGATGTGCGTTCATGATCTGGGTCCGTTCCTTGAAATTTCGTCAGGAATGCCGGCTCGTATCAAACGAGCTGGCGGCCCTTTGCATCGATGGCAGTTGCAACGGCTTCGTCGGATGCTTCATCCGGCAGCAACATCTCGTTATGCGCCTTGCCCGACGGAATCATCGGGAAGCAGTTGGCAAGATTGGCGACGCGGCAGTCGAAGATGACCGGTGCCTTAACGGCAATCATCTCGGCAATCTTTTCGTCGAGCTCCTTCGGATCGTCGCAATACATGCCGACCGCGCCATAGGCTTCCGCCAGTTTGACGAAGTCCGGCATTGCTTCCGTGTAGGAATTCGACAAGCGGTTACCGTGCAGAAGCTGCTGCCACTGGCGAACCATGCCCATATACTGGTTGTTCAGGATGAAGATCTTGACCGGCAGGTTATGCTGGATGGCGCAGGACATTTCCTGGATACACATCTGGATCGACGCATCGCCGGCGATATCGATGACGAGAGCTTCGGGATGCGCAACCTGTACGCCGAGCGCTGCCGGCAGGCCGTAGCCCATCGTTCCGAGACCGCCCGAGGTCATCCAGTGGTTCGGCTCCTCAAAGCCGAAGAACTGTGCCGCCCACATCTGATGCTGGCCGACCTCGGTTGTGATGTATGTGTCCCTGCCTTTCGTCGCCTCGGCGAGACGCTCCAGCGCATATTGCGGCATGATGACGTCGTTCGAATTTTTGTAGGAGAACGACTTTCTTGCACGCCAGGTTTCGATCGACGCGTGCCATTCAGAGGCCTGCGCCTTTTCAGGCTTCTTCGGCAGCGCCCGCCACAGACGAACCATGTCCTCCAGAACACGACCGACATCGCCGATGATCGGAATATCGACACGGACGTTCTTATTGATCGACGACGGATCGATATCGATATGGACCTTGCGCGAATTCGGCGAAAACGCGTTCAGGCGGCCGGTGATGCGGTCGTCGAAACGGGCACCGATGCAGACCATGACGTCACAGTCATGCATGGCCATATTGGCTTCGTAGGAACCGTGCATGCCCAGCATGCCGAGCCAGTTCTTGCCGGATGCCGGGTAGGCGCCGAGACCCATCAGCGTCGAGGTGATCGGGAAATCGGTCAGTTCCACCAGTTCGCGCAGCAGCTTGGAGGCTTCCGGGCCGGCATTGATGACGCCGCCGCCGGTATAGAGGATCGGGCGGCGAGCCGTCGCCATCAGTTCGACAGCTGCCTGGATTGCCTTCAGATCACCATCGACCTTCGGCGTGTAGCTTTTGCTTGCGAGTGCTTCAGACGGCGGAACATAGGTGCCGGTGGCGAACTGCACGTCCTTCGGAATATCGACGACGACCGGGCCGGGACGACCGGTCTGCGCGATACGGAATGCTTCATGGATGACGCCTGCCAATTCGTTGACGTCCTTGACCAGCCAGTTGTGCTTGGTGCAGGGGCGCGTGATGCCGACTGTATCAGCTTCCTGGAAGGCGTCCGAGCCGATCAGCGTGGTCGGAACCTGGCCGGTCAGGCAGACGAGCGGGATCGAATCCATCAGCGCGTCCTGCAGCGGCGTAACGGCGTTCGTTGCACCTGGACCGGAGGTAACCAGCATGACGCCCACCTTGCCGGTCGACCGGGCATAACCTTCGGCCGCATGGCCGGCGCCCTGTTCATGACGGACGAGAATGTGCTGGATGTCATCCTGCTGAAAGATCTCGTCATAGATCGGAAGCACGGCGCCGCCGGGATAGCCGAAAAGATGCTCGACGCCATTTTCCTTCAAAGCGCGAAGCACGATTTCGGCGCCTGTCATTCGGTTGCCGTTATCCGCCGTATCCGTCATGTCCTGTCCTCCTGATGTCTGGCCTTTTACCTGCAATGGCCGGGATTGCTGCTGGAGATTTTTGCTTCCGGTGTTTTGAGCTGAGATGATCGACCGGAAACAAGGCATAAAAAAAGGCCCCTTCAGGAGCCTGTCTTTCCGCGCATGGGTGGCTATCGCCGGATGGTTACACCATCCTGCCCATGCGCGTTCCCACCACAATAAGAGCGATCGAAATTTTCATGAGGCGAGTGTTAGCCGCATAATGGACATCCGTCAACGCGGCGTTTGGGCAAAAATCCCGGAGAAGCCCTATTTTCGGTCAGTCTGACCGTTTCATCGGCAATGCCTATACCAGTTGTTAAGCCGTACGCCATAATTTGCATTTTCAGTACACCATCCGGGCACCCGCCGAATGTTTTACCCCAATGACAGGGGCCTCTTTTGTTGAATGACGACACTCATCGCCCTCCCGCAAGTGGAGAGCAAGATCGTCGAGATCCTTTAAGGCCGGGGAACCGATTCCTGGGACGGGTTGTCTCATGCAACGGCGCCCATGCGACCATTGCAGCGGTAGCAGAGCGCGGGGAAACTGAACTTACCGAATTGTGGTCCGTGGGCCGGCTTATCTCGATTACCGTCGGCAAGAACCGCGTCGTCGCTTTGGTCTATTCGATGCAGACCGGTGTTCGTGACTGGTCCGAGAACGACGACACCAAGTTCCAGATCGAGGTCGAACTTCTGGGCGAAGTCCGCATTGGCCTCGACGGGCGCGAGCAGTTTTCCCGGGGCATATCGAAATATCCTTATCTCGGCGCAGTGGCACACCGGATACGCGCGTCGGATCTGGTCAAGATCTATGATCCCGGCAAGAGCGAAACCTGTGTCATCGGCAAGCTGACACAGGACGAGAGCATCGATGCTGCGATCCATGTGCCGACAATGCTGTCGAAACATTTTGCCATTGTCGGCTCAACCGGTGTCGGCAAGTCGACAGCCGTTTCGCTTCTGCTGCACAAGGCGATCGAAGCCGATCCGAAACTCCGGGTTCTCATCCTGGATCCGCACAACGAATTCGCTGCAGCCTTTCCCGAACACGCAGTGACGATCGATACCGACACGCTGGATCTGCCCTTCTGGCTGATGCGGCTCGAGGAATTTGCCGAGGTCGTATTCCGCGGACGTCCGGCGATCCCCGAAGAACTGGACATGTTGCGGGACCTCATCCCGGAAGCCAAGCGGGGCTTTCGCGGCAGTGATTCCAGCCTGACCAGACGGGCCGCCGAAAAAAGCTCGGTTACCGCCGACACGCCGGTTCCCTATCGCATGGCCGATCTTCTGGCGCTCATCGATGATCGCATCGGCCGCCTTGAAGGCCGGGCCGAAAAACCGTTCCTCCGGTCTCTGAAGATGCGCATCGTTTCCGCGATAAACGACCCGCGCTATCACTTCATGTTCTCCAACAACACGATCAATGACACGATCATGGAGACGATCGCGCATATTTTTCGCATTCCGGGCGACGACCGTCCGATATCCACATTCCAGCTTGCAGGCATTCCCTCGGAAGTGGTCAACTCCGTCGCTTCGATCCTGTGCCGGATGGCTTTCGAACTCGCCTTGTGGAGCAATGGCGCCATCCATATGCTGGTGGTTTGCGAAGAGGCGCATCGTTATGTGCCGGCCGATCCCAATCTCGGTTTCATTCCGACCCGTCAGGCGATCGCGCGAATTGCAAAGGAAGGCCGCAAATATGGCGTTTCCCTCGGCATCATAACCCAGCGTCCGGGCGAGCTTGACCAGACCATTCTGTCGCAGTGCTCGACGCTGTTCGCCATGCGGCTGTCAAATGATCGCGACCAGGACATCATCCGGTCGGCAATCCCGAATTCATCGATTTCCACCACCAGTTTCCTGTCATCGATCGGCAATGGCGAAGCGATCGCGTTCGGCGAGGCGATCTCGGTGCCAATGAGAATGCAGTTCAGCCACGTCGATTCCCAGCATCTGCCCAAGGCCCACGGCATCGTCGACAAGAATCACGAGGAAACGCCGGACACGGTGGACTTGCGTACCATCGTCTCGCGAATGCGCTCGGTGAGCAGCGGACCGGATATTGGCACATTCCAGCAAAGCTATCTTGCCGCCGAAGCGGCAGGCGCCATGCCCGCGGCGTCCTTTCTGCCCGGCACTCACGGTGACTTCCCTCCGGCAAGCGACGCCGAACTCGATCGGTGGAAGCGGGAAATCGGCCCTGCAGGCACGGCGGAACCAAAATCGACCCCGTCGGCGGAGCCCTATCGCCCGGACATGTTGCCCAGACCGACAAGGGGCGAGCCGACGCCGCCGCTCGATAGCCGGACAGTCTGGCGTGACCGCCCTCCGGCTCCTGCCGCTCCCTCGCAGGATACGACTGCACGTCCCAATCCGTTCGTGAAGCGGGAAGGCTCATTCCGCGAAAGCCTGCTGAAGAAACCCCTGAGCAGTCTTTACGACAAGGATTGAACGGAATCGGGCAAGCCGTCTATGCGGTGCCAGCTATCGTCCATCTGGTTGCGAAACCACGTCATCTGCCGTTTTGCATATTGCCGGGTCAGCGCCGAGCAGCGCTCGATCACCTCGCCTCTCGACATATTGCCATCGAGCATCTCCGCAATCTCGCGCACCCCGATTGCCTTCATCACGGGCAAATCCGCTGGCGGGTTCTGCTTGATCAAGGCCTGGACTTCACCGATCGCCCCTTGATCCAGCATGCTCTCGAATCGACGGTTGATGCGATCGTGGAGAACAGCACGATCCGGCAATACGACGAATTTCTGCGCGCGAGCCGGATCGACAATCATCGGCCCCTGCCTGCCTTGAAAATCAGCGATTGATCGGCCTGTGGCCTGTAGCACTTCCAGAGCGCGGACGATCCTCTGTCCGTCGCGGACCTCCAGAGTATCGGCCACACTAGCATCCTTCAGCGAAAGTTCCGCATGAAGCGCTTCGGGGCCTTCCTGCTTCAACCTCAGCCGAACTTCGCAGCGAATATCCTGGGGAATTTCCGGCATATCGGAAAGGCCGCCGGTCAGTGCCTTGAAATAGAGACCGGTACCGCCGACAAAAACCGGCAACTGGCCACGGGCGCGGATATCAGGCAACAGGGCGGCCACGTCCCTCAGCCACTCGCCGGTCGAATAGGCCTTCGTTGCCGTCACATGGCCGTAGAGATAATGCGGTATTCCCTCCCTCTCCTTCTCGGAGGGACGCGCCGTCAGCAAACGCAGCGTGTCATAGACCTGCATGCTATCGGTGTTGATGACGACGCCATTTCGCGTCCGGGCCAATTGTACGGCCAGCGCCGACTTGCCGCTGGCCGTCGGCCCGGTTATCAGGATCGCGTCGAGTTCTTGCACAAGGTTTTCCATATGGCTTTCGTTGCCACGCTCATTGCCCATCCGTCAAATCCGGTTCTCACTTCGGCTCTCGCAGAGCAATTAGCCGAGGCCGTCAAGACGTCGGGCCTTTATTGGCTCGCCGACGGCATAGCCTGCGACATTGCCCTGCATGACGACGTAGACATCTCGACCGTGGATTCCACGTTTCGTTCGCTGATAGCAGGCGCGCCGATCGATGTCGTCGTTCAGCAGACAGAAACTCGGCGCAAACAATTCCTGATCGCCGACATGGATTCCACTATGATCGGGCAGGAATGCATCGACGAACTTGCAGACGTCGTCGGTCTCAAGGACAAGGTGGCGGCGATCACCGCCCGTGCGATGAACGGCGAGATCGCCTTCGAGCCGGCTCTTCGCGAACGTGTCGCCCTGCTCAAGGGCCTTCCGATCTCGGTTGTGGATGACGTGATTGCCAAGCGCATCACGCTGACATCCGGCGGCCGCGAACTGATCGCCACAATGAAATCCAAGGGGCATTATGCAGCCCTGGTTTCCGGCGGCTTCACCGTCTTCACCAGCCGCATTGCGGCGATGCTCGGATTCGACGAAAACCGCGCCAATCTCCTGATCGAGAAGGAAGGCATTCTGACCGGCGAGGTCGCCGAACCGATCCTCGGCAAACAGGCCAAGGTCGATGCGCTGGAGGAAATTTCAGCCCGGCTTGGCATCACGCCGGAGGACGTGATCGCGGTAGGCGATGGCGCCAACGATCTCGGCATGCTCGGCATAGCCGGCTCCGGCGTCGCACTCCATGCCAAGCCCACCGTCGCCGCCCAGGCGAAGATGCGCATCGATCACGGCGATCTCACCGCACTGCTTTACATCCAGGGCTATCGGAAAAGCGACTTCGTCGTCGCATGAGCGGCCGGGTCGCGATTGTCGAGACCCCTCGCCTGATCATCGGCACATGGCTACCGACCGATCGCGACCTATTTCGCGAAATCAACGCCGACCCGAAAGTGATGGAGTTTTTTCCGTTTAGGCGAAATCACGAGGAGGCTGATGCTTTTCTCGGCAAGCTCAACGGAATGATGACCATGGAGGGCATGGGTTTCTACGCCGTGGTGCTCAAGCAAACCCTGCAACCCGTCGGCTTCTGTGGCCTTTCCCACCCTAATCTGCCGGGCATATTCCCCGATGATGCAATCGAGATCGGTTGGCGTCTCGCCACCCGCTTCTGGGGAAACGGTTATGCCAACGAAGCAGCCGATGCACTTCTTGGAAAAGCTTTCAGACGTCGCACCGTTGACACTGTGGTTTCCTTCGCGGTCGAGACCAACCATCGCTCGACCAATGTGATGAAACGTCTTGGAATGCGCCGGATGCAGGAACTGGACTTCAACCATCCCCGCGTTCCCGACACGCATCCGCACCTCAAGCGACATGTCGTTTATGCCATCTCACGCCAGGAATGGCAGGCCCGCAGGCCTGCCTGATCCCCAATATCAATCGAGCGGGATCGCCACGAAACGCAGATTGCCGGCTTTGTCAGCAATCATGATATGCGCGTTTCTGCGGCCTTCCGCCTTGAGCGCATCCATGCGGCTGGTGACGTCGCTCGGCTGCTCGACAAAGTCCTGCGCCACTTCAACGATCACCTCGCCGGGTTTGACGCCCTTTTCGGCAGCAAGAGACCCGGCGGCGACTTCAGTCACGACAACACCCTCGACGCTTTCCGCGATCTCGAAGCTCTTGCGGCGATCTTCATCGAGCACGGCGATTGTCATGCCATAGGCCTGAACCGGCTCCTTGCTCTGTTGGGCGCTCTGATCGTTGCCGTCATCCGTGTCTGGAGCATCGTCGGCCTGCGGATCATCGCTCTCGGCATCTGCAGATTGAACGCTGTCTTCCAGCCGGCCCGGCGTCACCTTGACGGTCTGTTCCTTGCCGTCGCGGAGAATGACGACATCCACTTCTTTGCCGACCGGGCTTTCCGCAACGATGCGTGGAAGATCGCGCATCTCGTTGATCGTCTGGCCATCGAAACTGACGATCACGTCGCCGGCCTTGATCTCTCCGTTCTTGATCGGTCCGTCATTGATAATGCCGGAAACAAGCGCACCCTTCGCCCGGTCGAGACCGAGGCTATCAGAAACCTCATCGGTCACCGGCTGGATGCGCACACCAAGCCATCCTCGGCGTGTCTCACCAAATTCGATGAGCTGCCGTACGACATTCTCGGCGATTTCCGTCGGCACCGCGAAACCGATGCCGATCGAACCGCCCGAGGGCGAAATAATGGCCGTATTGATACCGATGACCTCGCCACGCATGTTGAACAGCGGTCCGCCGGAATTGCCCTTGTTGATTGCCGCATCGGTCTGGATGAAGTTGTCGTACGGGCCTGCATTGATGTTGCGGCCCCGTGCCGAGATGATGCCGAGCGTTACCGATCCGCCAAGTCCGAACGGGTTGCCGATGGCCATCACCCAGTCGCCGATGCGCATGCGATGAGAATTTCCGAAGGGAACAGCCTTCAGGGGGGCCTTGGGCTCGACCTTCAGCACCGAAAGGTCGGTCTTGGTATCCGTACCGATCAGGGTCGCCTTGAGCTTCGAGCCATTGGGGAACACGACTTCGATATCATCGGCACCTTCGATGACATGGTTGTTCGTCACAACATATCCGGCCGGATCGATGACGAAGCCGGAGCCGAGGGACGAGACTTTTCGATTTCCCTGCTGCCCGCCCTCACCGTCGAAAAAGTCGTCGAAGAATTCCTGGAAGGGTGATCCCTCCTGGATCTGCGGCGGTTGCGGGCCATTACCCGTGCTCTTCACGCTTTGCGACGTGGAAATATTGACCACCGCATCAAGCAGACCTTCGGAAAGGTCAGCGATCGAGGCCGGCCCAACGGGCGCCATATTCGCAGGAGGAGAAGGTGGTGGATTGAAGGAGGTCGACGGCGGTGCCGGTGCCGGCAGCATGGCCCCCGGAGCGCTCGGCCGCGCCTGCGAAGGTGCGGACGGTGCCTGGGCTTGAGCCGGAGCATCGGATTGCGTCTGAGCCCAGCTGGACATGGGCGCGGCGGCAACAGCCAGAGCAATACCTCCCGCGGCAAAGCGCTTCCAGGACGATCGAACCTGCTGAGCCATCTGGCCTCCTCACATTGTGGACTGTCTGCATATCCCCTTAAGAACGGGGCTTTGTCGATCTGCTCATTGGAGCGACTGAATCAGGCAGAGTTTCGGCAGAGAATAGGGTGGAATGGATCGGCGGGAAATTACCTTTTCGTGAGGAAGCCATCCCTCTGCACATAAAACATAAAAAGGGCGGCAAAAGCCGCCCTTCTTTATCAGTTCAGTTTGCCGGAGCCGCCGGTGCGGGAGCCGCGGCCCCTGCCTGCGGAGCGCCAGCTCCATTCGGTGTTTCGAAGAACTTGAAGAAATCGGAGTCCGGCGAAAGTACCATGGTCGTGTTGCTGTCTCCAAGTGCGGAGACATAAGCCCGCATCGAGCGATAGAATTCGAAGAAGCTCGGATCGCGCTGGAACGCTTCCGCGAAAATGCGGTTACGCTCGGCATCGCCCTGACCGCGCAGGATTTCCGAATCCCTCTGTGCTTCCGAGACGAACTCGACAACTTCACGATCGGCAATAGCACGACGCCGCTGTCCCTGCTCGTTACCACGGGCGCGGATCAACTCGGCTTCGGCCAGACGTTCTGCCCGCATGCGCTGGAAGGTCTGCGAGGACACTTCCTGCGTCAGGTCCGTCCGGCGAATGCGAACGTCGCGGATCGCAAGGCCGAGCGATTCCGCTGCACCGTTCAGGTCAGCCCGAACTTCCTGCATCATGGAGACGCGTTCATTCGAAAGTGCCGCACTGAAATTGCGCAGACCGTAGACCCGGCGCAAAGCTGCGTCGAGACGGGTGCTGAGACGGGATTCGGCAGATTCTCGATCACCCGAAACAGTTTCACGGAAGCGACGCGGATCCGTGATCGCGTAGACCACGAAGGCATCCACTTCGTAGAATGCGCCACCGCGAACCTGAACACGGATATTGTCCAGGTCGAAGCGCAGCGAGCGGTCTTCGACATATTGGACACGATCGGCGTCCATGAAGGCGAACGGCAACTTGAAATAGAGGCCGGGCTCCTGCTTGACGTCCTGGATTTCACCGAAGCGGACGACGATGGCCTGCTCGCGTTCGTTCACCACGAATACTGAAGAGTAAACGAGGAAAAGGATAACAGCGAGGCCGATGAGAATGGCTGGCAGTCGGTTGGAAATCATCGGCTGCCTCCCTGCTGCGTGGCCGGATTGCGGAGCATCTCATTGAGCGGAAGATACGGAACAGCGCCCTGCTGCTGACCATCCATGATGATCTTGTTGGACGATTTCAGTACCGTCTCCATTGTTTCGATGAAGATGCGGCGGCGGGTCACGTCCGGCGCATTCGCATATTCGTTGTAGATGGAAACGAAGCGTTGGGCTTCACCCTGTGCTTCGTTGACGACCCGATCCTTGTAGGCCGCAGCCTCTTCCCGAACCTGTGCCGCCTGACCACGGGCCTGACCAAGCTTCTGGTTGGCGTACTGGTTCGCTTCTTCGAGGAAACGGTCTTCGTCCTGCTCGGCGCGCTGCACTTCTTCGAAGGCATCGGCAACTTCGCGTGGCGGGGCCGCATCTTCGATCGGCACGGCGTTGATTGCGATACCCGAACCATAGGTATCCATCGTGCCCTGGATGATGTTGCGGACCTCGGTCGAGATCTCTTCGCGGTTATCGCGGAAGATGTCCTGTGCCGGACGACGTCCGACGACCTCGCGCATGGCGCTTTCAGACACCTGCTGCAGCGTCGCAGCGGGCGTTTCCAGGTTGAAGAGATAGGCCTTAGGATCGGTGACGGTGAACAGGACCGAGAACTGTACGTTGACGATGTTCTGGTCGCCGGTCAGCATCCAGCCGACATTCGAATTGGATCCGCGAGGAGCGCCGATATTCTGCTGCTGCTCGGTAACCTTGACGATCTCGACGGTTTCCAGCGGCCACAGGTGGAAGTGCAGGCCCGGCATGGAAACTTCTTCCTTGGGCTTGCCGAACCTGAGTTCGACGCCGCGTTCGTCCGGCTGCACCGTATAAACCGACTGAAAAACCAGGAAAGCCGCCACGACGAGCAGCACGATAACCATCGCGCCGGCGTTGAAGCCACCGGGCACGATGCCCTTCAGCCGATCCTGACTACGTCGGATGATGTCCTCGATATCGGGCGGACCGCCATTGCCACCGCCGCCGTTACCGCGCGGACGGTTTGGTCCCTGTCCCCATGGACCTTGATTGTTGCCGCCACCGCCGCCGCCGCCCCAAGGGCCGCCGCCGCCATTCTGATTGCTCCAGGGCATCAAAACCTCTTTGTAAGTGTCTCCCTCCCCTCGCGCCACAACTCATCGAGGAGCAGCAAGGGTTCCCGCCCGTTATAGGTATCCGAAGCGCCGCTTTCAACGCGACTTCAATAACTTCCAAGTCAACGGTAACGAAATGTTTCAGTTTGCCGCGATTTTTCTGCGGTAGACGACGAAACGCGTCGCGTAATTGTCTTTCTCTCCCGCTGGAACATCCTCTTCGGACACCTTTTCAAAGATATCGGGATCGATGTCCGGAAAGACCGTGTCACCATCGGGGATGTCGGCTTCCACGTGCGTCACATAAAGCCGGTCGACCAGATCGATCGACTGCCGGTAGATCTCGCCGCCCCCGATGATCCCAATCTCGCCGGCGCCAGTCGCAGCCGCGATCGCCTGCGCCGAATTAATGGCCTCTTCCAAGGAATTGGCAAGTTGAGCACCTTCTACTGCGCGGGCCGCATCACGTGTCACCACAACATGCGGGCGTCCGGGCAAAGGCTTGCCGCCAAAGGATTCAAGCGTCTTGCGCCCCACAATCATCGGCTTGCCCAATGTCATCGCCTTGAACCGCTTAAGATCGGTCGAAAGCTTCCATGGCATGCCTCCGTCGCGACCGATCACACCGTTGCGGGAGACGGCAACGACGATGGCAAGCGGAACCCGCGTCATCACACGGCCACCGCGGCTTTGATATGCGCGTCGGCAACATAGTTTTCGAGCTCGAAATCCTCGAACGTGAACCCAAAGATATCCTTGATTTCCGGGTTGATCTTCATCGTCGGCAACGGTTTCGGATCGCGTGTCATCTGCAGGCGCGCCTGTTCCATATGGTTGGCATAGATATGCGCGTCGCCGAACGTATGAACGAATTCGCCGGGCTTGAGCCCAACCACCTGTGCCACCATCATCGTCAGCAAGGCGTAGGACGCGATATTGAAGGGCACGCCGAGAAAGATATCTGCCGAACGCTGATAGAGCTGGCAGGAGAGTTTTCCGTCGGCGACATAGAACTGGAACAGGCAATGGCACGGCGGCAGTGCCATGTCGTCCACCTGTGCAGGGTTCCAGGCCGAAACGATATGACGGCGGGAGTTCGGATTGGTCTTCAGTCCCTCGATAAGCTGGACGATCTGATCCACATGGCCGCCATCCGGCTTCGGCCAGGAGCGCCATTGATAACCGTAGACAGGCCCGAGATCGCCGTTCTCGTCGGCCCATTCGTCCCAGATACGGACACCGTTCTCCTTCAGATAAGCGATATTCGTATCGCCCTGCAGGAACCACAGCAGCTCGTGAATGATCGATTTCAGGTGCAGCTTCTTCGTCGTGAGGACCGGAAAGCCCTCCGACAGATCGAACCGCATCTGGTATCCGAAGACGGAGCGCGTGCCGGTGCCGGTGCGGTCACCACGGTCGCTGCCGGTTTCCATCACATGCCGGAGAAGGTCGAGATACTGTTTCATGGGTGCTGGCCGCCGATTCCTGAATTTCAGACTTACATAATAGCATGCCGGCCCCACACCAATCACCTCCCGGTGACGCAAAACCGCTTTCCCCGGCTTTTCACGATCGTCACACCAATATGACAAGCCCCCTTTTCAAGGGGCTCACAAACACCTATATCAGCCTTGCCGGACTTCGGTCCGGATATGGCGATAAACGGTCGGTGTAATAAACCTATTGGACCCGGGGGCGGTACCCGGCGCCTCCACCACAAACTGGCCTCGAAAGGCCATTTTATGATGGGGGCGAAATAGGATCGACAAGGGCGTAAAGATCGAACTTTTGCTCGGCATGATACCGCCGTTATCGGGTCACAAGTGTAGTTGCAAATGACAACAACGCTAAGGGTTATGCTCTCGCTGCCTAATGGCGGTGCGGGAAATCCGAACTAAGCCCTTACGGTTAGCCCCGTAAGGCGGGGTCCGAAGGCACCTGGCAACAGAAGCCTTCACCTTCCCTTTTTCATGGAATACAATCAGGAACTGACTCGACGGTTCGGGACTTCCGTACGCGGGCACGGCATGGCATAACGCGTCTTACTAAAAGACGTTAAAAGGGAAAGACAGGACCGCATGGCTCAGGATCATATCCGTTACGATATTCTGGCACAGGATGCGCTACGTGGCGTCATTCGGAAGGTCCTTACCGAAGTCGCGGCGACGGGCCGCCTGCCCGGTGACCACCATTTCTTCATCACCTTCCTGACCAACGCGCCCGGCGTGCGCATCTCGCAGCATTTGAAGGCGAAGTATAACGAACAGATGACGATCGTCGTTCAGCACCAGTTCTGGGATCTGAAGATTACAGACACGCAGTTCGAGATCGGCCTGTCCTTCTCCGATACGCCGGAACGTCTGGTCATCCCCTTCAACGCGATTCGGGGCTTCTACGATCCTTCCGTGAATTTCGAACTGGAGTTCGAGGTTCCGCTGACCGAGGAAGAGGAAACCTCCGCGGAAATCACCGCCATTCCGGTGGAAGCCATCGCAAAGTCTTCCGAACCTGCGAAGGAAGACGGTGAAGAGAAGAAGGAAGGTTCGGTCGTTTCACTCGATTCCTTCCGAAAGAAGCAGTAGCGCCAGATCGGCGGAGGACCGTTCCATGGGTGACGTCGTCAATCTCCGGCAGTTCAAGAAGACCAAGGCCCGCTCTGAAAAAGAGAAACAGGCCGAACAGAACCGCCTCAGCCATGGTCGCACCAAGGCTGAGAAATCGCTGACGGGCGCGATCAACGAAAAAATCGAAAAAGCTCTCGATCAGGGCAAGCTGGAAAAGTCCCAAAAAGATACGGACTAAGTGGACATTAACAGCCTGTTAGCTGTGCCTATTTGGGTCGCTTGACGCGCACCGTTCCGCCAAATTTATAGGGGCCTCTGGTCATGACGATCACGGAGCCACTCTTGATTCACAAGCATTCCGCGACGCTTCACGGGCACCGAACGAGTTTTTCCCTTGAGGATGAATTCTGGTGCGAGTTGAAAGCGATCGCCAAGGAACGAGGCATGAGCCTCGCCGGCCTCATCACTGAAATCGACGACCACCGCGGTGGTCTCGGCAACCTTTCATCCTCGCTGCGTCTTTATGTTCTGCGTTATCTCAAGGGGATCGCTCCGGTAACCGGCGGCGAGATACCGGATGATCCGGCGCCCAACGCGGAAGCACGCGCCTGACCCTCTATTGGCCGATGCCGGGCAGATTTCCCTCGCCGAAAGGGCTGGCGGAGGGATTGCCGGGCTGCAGATTTTCGTTGGTCGGTGGCACCGTCAGTTGAAGTTCGCTCGCCTTGCGCTGGCGCTCTTCTTCCGCCGCTCTCGCGGCTTCGACCATCGCCTGACGCTGCCGTTCTTCGGCCTCGATGCGCGCCTTTTCGGCCGCACGCTCCGTCGCATTGAAGTTGTAGAGCGAAACCTCGCGGCGCAGGCGCTGCTTTTCGAGCACGCTGGATTGCAGCATCTCGACGCGGCGGCGCTCCTGCTCATAGGCGCGCATCGAAAGGAAATTGGTGAGCGCGGCAACATCGATGCGTTCGCGCGGCTCTGTCCTGTCACCTGAATAGAGCAGCCGAACCGTGGGATCGCCTCCCGCTACGGCTTCATCACCGGCATTATAGGTCAGCGCGATCGAAGCATTCATGCCACGCTCGAAAATGCCGGCACTGCCTTCCGCTGCCAGGCTCACTTCACCGGACGGAAGCCTGATCTCCTGAACCCGCATTTCACCGCCGCTGATCGAGAACGGAACCCGGACATCTCCCAGCGCCACGTCACCTTGATGGACAAGAGCGGCGACCTGCCGGCCGATATCGGCCTGCCTGATCTCCCCCTTGGTGCCATCTGCCGACGTCATCATACGGTTGAGCAGATCGGGATTGACACCGTGTACCGCAACGCCGGAAAGCCGGACCTCGCCTGACCCGCTGAGCGCAGCGGTAAGATCGAGCATGTTTGCTCCACTGGCTTCTGCCGAAGCATCGAAGCTGACCTTTCCGTCGGCAACGGGACGATCACCATTGCGCCAGACTACAGATGAAAGATCGGCATTTTCGACCTGGAGTTTCGTTTGCAGGATACCTGTGCCGTTGCCGTTGGAAATCAACATCTTCCCGGCAATCTTTCCACCCTGCCAGTCACCGGTCACGCCATCGAGCGAAATACCACCGCCTCGATGCAGAAGTTTTGTCGCGAAATTCGTAATGCGACCCATCTCGCCGGCGTGGAACGCCTTGGCCTTCACGTCGAGCGAGATTTCGCTATCGCCGAAAACCGGCAGACTGAATGGTTCGGCCGACGGCTCTCCATTCCCGGGGTCCGCCACAGGACCGAATACGGCTTCCCCAAGCCAGGCGAGATCCAGTGTATCCACCGTGATCGCACCGTCGGCTTTCAGATTGGCGGAAGAACGATCAAGCGAAAACCTCCCATCAATCGTGTTGCCGTCCAGGTTTCCACGCAGCGCCGTGATGTCTATCGATTTATCTGCCAAGGCAAAATCGGCCTGCAGATCGACCGGCAATCCGCCGCCGAACTGCGGAATGCCAACGCCTGTGAGCAGCAGGTAGGGTTCGATGTTCTGGCTCTTCAGCTCGACATGTCCTCGCCCCTCGGCAAAATCATCGGCAGCCAAGGCAATATCGCCACTGGCATTCAACGCTGTCCGATCCGTTTTGAAGACAAAAGTCGTGCGCGCCGGTCCATCGGAGGACTTCTGAACGTTGGCCGCCAGCGTACCCGGACCGTCACCACCAAAGGGTAGAATATTGAAGCCGGCCTGGCCGAGCAGAATTTCCGACCTCGGATTTTCCAGCGACGCCGAAAGGGTCATCGAATCTCCACCCGTCAGATTGAACAGGGTCGGCAGCTCTATATCGGCCTTGACCGCACTGCCGTTGATGGAGCCTGCAATCTTCGCCACGGCCCCGCCCGTTTCCTGGCCGATGGTCAAATAGGCTGTCAGATCCGCATCGGAATAAAATCCTGCGTTGGCGCTTAACCGATCGAGAACCGGATGGGCGGGCAATTGCTGTTTCAGCATCGCCATGAAAGCCGTCGGATCGGCAGAATGGAAATGAACCTTTGCGGTGCCGCGATAGTCGAGCAACGAACCCTCGACCTGTCCTTCAGCCGAAACACGGGCTCCGGCAATATCACCGGCAGAGAGATGTCCAAGCGACAGGACGCCACCCGCCACGGTGAAGGCCGTATCGACATTCTCTGCCACGACACCTGACGCACTGAATTTCTGGGCTTTCAGCTTTGCCTCCAGCCGATGGTCGAGCACGCTCCGGCCGGCATCTTCGCCAGTCACCAGCGAGGCGAGCGCCCTCATCGCATCGAGATCGATCTCATCGCCCGAGAGGTTCAGCGCCAGTCCCGGCGAACGTGTGCCCCGGGATTGGCGTTCGATGCTGCCCTGAAGCGTGGCGGTCCCGATCGCGAGTTCGAGATCATCGAACCGCTGGATATCGGTCGCCAGATCCACCTTGGCGGAAAACCCGGCCGTGCGCAGCTGCCGGATTGCCGGATCGACGCGACCGGAAAGCCAGTCGGCCAGACCGGATGGCTGGGTGGAGGCGAAAAGCATGTCACCCTTGAAGGAAGGGCTTCCCTCCAGAACCAAGGCGCCCGTCGCCTCCATCCGGGTACGTCCCGGAAGCGTCGCGATTGCCTTGTCGACAGTCCATCCTCCGTCCGCCGGACGCACGTCGAGCTGGATGTCGCGGATCGTCGTGTCGTTCAGAATGACGGCCGGCAGCTTGAGGCTGGCGCGACCGGGAACCTGCGGGATGGGGATGGAGGCGGCCATCTCGACGAAAGCCTGAAGCCGGCGTTGTGCGGACGCCGCGGCGTCCCGGCCCGTCTTGCCACGCACTCCCTGCTGGCCAAGCTTGTTGACATCGATCTGTTGCCCCTCGGCGGTCAGCAGAAATTCCTGTTTGCTGCCGGTATCAAGCGTCGCTTCCCCAGTCACCACATACGGATCACTGAGCGCGCCGACCTCGAGCCGGTAGTCGGCAACGCGTATCCGGTCGTTGGTAATCTCGAAACCACCCTTCACCCGCGGGCCGGGCGGCGGTGCCGAAACCGGTTCGGTTTCGTCTTCTTCCTGCAGCACATTCGCGGTGAAGCTGCCGCTATAGGTCGGCACATTGTCAGCCAAGGCCAGTTCGCCATCGAGATTGACCTCGAGAGGTTCGTCCTCCGGCCAGAGCCGCAACCTGAGCGGAAGCCGTTTGGCTTCGACGTCAGCAGCGCCGGTCGCGAGGCTGAACCGTGCTTCTTTCCCATCCAGAATGGCATTGCCGTCGCCACGCCACGGACCGGCAAGCGACGCGGCAGACATCTCGGCCGTCAACCCGGTGATATTTCGGGATCGCCCGGACTGCTCATCGATCACCGAGACCGCAGCATTGCTGACATGAACATCCTCGATCACCACGACGCGCGTCGGGATCGCGGACCGGCTTCCCCGCATCCAGTCGAGCGTCCCATCCTTCAGAACACGAACGCGCACGGTCGGGTCCTCGATACGCATATCGAAAATGCGCGCTTCGCCTGAGAGAAACGGCGCGAGTTCCATATCCATGGAAAAGCTGGCGACCTGCGCCAGGGGCTGCCCGTCCAGATCCTGGCCTACGCGGACATCGTGAAGCGTGATCGACGGAAACGGAAGGATACGGGCATCGACATCGCCATGCACCGAAACCTTCTTGCCGAGCATGCGGCTTGCCTGCTGCTCGAACTCGACACGGAAACTGGACCAATTGAGAAAGAAAGGCGCAATCAGCGCGGCAAAGAGCACCAAGACGATCAAACCGCCGATTGCCACCATCACGCGTCCGAACACCGTCCCAGTCTCCTTTTTCAATCACACTAGACGATCGACCGTCGCGTTCAAGTCACGCCTGCGCCATTCGGAAGATCTTGCCGGGATTAAAGATGTTTTGGGGATCAAGCCCCTTCTTGACGGAGCGCATCACATCCAGCGCGCCGCCGAGTTCTTCGTCGAGATAGGACATCTTGCCCTGCCCCACGCCATGCTCGCCCGTGCAGGTGCCGTCCATCGCAAGCGCACGACGGCTGAGCCGTTCCGTGAATGCCTCGACATTGGCGACCGACGCCGGATCCTTGTCATTGAAGAGCACCAGAACATGGAAATTGCCGTCTCCCGCGTGACCAACGATCGGCGCAAGCAGGCCGGAATTCTGGATGTCGGCCTGGGTTTCCGCAACACATTCCGCCAGCCTTGAAATCGGCACGCAGACATCCGTCGAAAGTCCGTTCAACGAAGGGTCGAGCGCACGACCGGCCCAATAGGCATTATGCCGTGCATTCCACAGCTTGGTGCGCTCCTCGGCATTGGCAGTCCACTGGAACGCGTCCCCGCCGCATTCGGCAGCAATTTCGGCGAACTGCTCCGACTGGATGCGCACGGTATCCTCGGTTCCATGGAATTCCAGAAACAGCGTCGGTTTTTCCGGATAGGAGAGATGTGAATAGGCGTTGCAGGCCTTGATCTGCACGTCGTCCAACAGCTCGATACGCGCGACCGGGACGCCCATCTGGATTGTCATGATGACAGCATTGCACGCAGCCTCCACGCTCGGGAACGCACAGACGCCGCCGCCGATCTTTTCAGGAATGCCCTGCAGCTTGAGCGTGACCGAGGTAATGACCCCGAGCGTGCCTTCGGCACCGACGAAAAGCCGCGTCAGATCATAACCTGCCGACGATTTTCTCGCCCGGCGCGCCGTTCGGATTTCCTCGCCGTCTGCAGTCACGACGGTGAGCGCCAGAACATTATCCTTCATCGTGCCGTAACGCACCGCGTTCGTGCCCGACGCACGGGTCGAAGCCATGCCGCCGATCGTGGCATTGGCGCCGGGATCGATGGGGAAGAACAGCCCGGTATCGCGTAGTTCGCGGTTAAGCTCTTCGCGGGTAATTCCCGGCTCGACTGTGACGTCAAGATCTTCCGGGCTGATCCGCAGAACCTTGTTCATGCGGGAAAAATCGACCGAAATGCCACCGGATGGCGCGTTCACCTGGCCCTCCAGGGAAGATCCCACACCGAAAGGGATGACGGGAACGCGGTGTTCCGCACATGTCTTCACCACGGATTTCACGTCCTCGTTCGTCTCGACGAAGACGACGCCATCCGGCAGCTGCGCCGGAAGATATGTGGTCGTATGCGCATGCTGCTCACGAAACGACTGTCCGGTCTGGAAGCGATCTCCGAACGCCTGCTTCAAGATGCCGAGAACTGCCCTGATCCCGTCTTCATTGCGCGCGGCCGATTGAACGTCCCGGATTGCCATGTCGAAGTCTCCTGCATGCTGAGCAGAAGATTGGTTAGGAGACAGGGCCTTGTTTGTCCAGCCGAAAGGAGGGCAACGCAGTACGTGACATGCCCTTCGTGACCACGGCCTATTCGGCTGCCATCAGAGATGGCTGTTTGCTGTCGTTCGCCCGACCCTTTTTCGCATTTTCCAGCTCGTCCTGGAAACGGGCTTCTTCATGCGCATGCGGCTTGGCGAATCGGGCAAGCAGGAGATAGGCGACCGGCGTGATGTAAAGCGTCACCAACGTCGCAAATCCGAGTCCGCCGACAATCACCCAGCCAAGCGCGATACGCGCCTCAGCACCGGCACCCTGGGCCAGAACCAGCGGCAGGCCGCCGATGACGGTCGCGATCATCGTCATCATCACGGGGCGCAGACGCAGACTGCAGGCCCGCTCGATCGCCTCGCGGCAACTGGCCCCTTCATTGCGCAGGTGATTGGCGAATTCGACGATCAGGATGCCGTTCTTGGCCATAACCCCGACAAGCAGAACCAGCCCGATCTGAGAATAGACATTGAGGCTGGACCCTGTGAGCACCAGCGCGAAAGCGGCGCAGGCGAGCCCCAATGGGACCGTCGACATGATGATGACCGAAGACAGCACGCTTTCGAACTGGGCAGCCAGAACAAGGAAGATGATCGCGATGGCGAAACCGAAGGTAAGCGCCATGCCGCTGGAATTTTCCTTGAGCGTCGCGGCTTCCGCAAGCGGTATCAGGCGCGATCCCTGCGGCATCAGCGGTTGCGCCAACTCGGTCGCGACCTGAACCGCCTGACCAAGCGACACCCCATCCTTGAGACCTGCCGAGAAGGAAACCGAAGCAAGCTGCTGCTCGCGCCGAAGAGTCGGCGAAACCGCGCGCTCCTCCAGCGTTGCAACGGTCGACATCGGCACCATCCGACCATCCTTGGTCTTCAGGAAAATGCTTTCCAGGTCGGTTGGATCGTCGATCGGCCTCGTCGTCGACTTGAGTTTGACCGGGATCGCCTCACCATCGACAAAGACATCGACGACGGAACGCCCTTCAAGCAGTGACTGAATTGCCGTACCGAGATCTGTGATGTTTATGCCGAGATCGGAGGCCCGCTCGCGATTGACGGTAACAAAGATCTGCGCCTGGTTCGGCTCGTCATTCAGGCGCGGCGTATCGAACAGATCGGTTTCGCGCAGGGAATCCACCAGCTTGGCGGCCGCCGCCGTCAACTGTTCGTGGCTGGTGCCGACCAGGGCCATCTGCAGCCCGTTGCCGGCGCCGCGGATACGAAGGCTGTTCTGCTGCTGGGCAAAGGCGCGCAGAGCCGGCACCGTCGCAGTCGCGGCATTGATGTCCTTGACGATTTCCGCCTGACTGCGGTCACGTTCCGACCAGGGCGCGAGCGTCAGAACCATGAAGCCGTTGTTCTTGGCCCCGCCCTGCCCTGAGATCGAATAGATATTCTGGATTTCGCCGGCATCCACGAGCGGCTGAAGCTTTTCCTCAACCTGCTGCAGCTTGTCTCGCATGTATTTCAGGCTGACGCCTTCAGGCGCCGTGGCACGCAGAAAGACCATGGCGCGGTCTTCCTGAGGTGTCAGTTCGCTCTTGACCGTCTTGAAAGCCATATAACCGGCACCGCCGAACAGAAGCGCGACAACGACGACCGCAGTCGGCGCATTGAGGCAGGCGTGCAAGGTGGTGCGATAGACATTGGCAAACAGCGTGCCGAACCTGCCGAGCAGACCGTCGTGCTTTTCCTTGATCGGCTTGGTGAGCATCCGCGAGGCAAGCATCGGGCAGAGCGTCAGCGCGGTGATCGATGAAAGCGCCACGGCGAAGGCAAGGACGAAACCAAACTCGCGGAACAATCCGCCCATCTGGCCGGGAAGGAAGGAAAGCGGGATGAACACGGCAGCGAGAGTGGCCGTTGTCGCAAGAACCGCAAAGAATACTTCCTGCGTGCCGATCACCGCCGCGGCGCGCGGCCCCATGCCCTCGGCTCTTCGTCGCACGATGTTTTCCAGAACGACGATCGCGTCGTCGACCACAAGCCCTGTAGCAAGAACGATGGCAAGCAGCGTCAGGATGTTGATCGAGAAACCGACCATGTAGATCGCAACCAGCGTACCGATCAGCGCAACCGGCATGGTCAGTGCCGGAATAAGCGTCGCCTTCCAGTCGCGCAGGAACAGAAAGATCACCAGCACCACGATCGTGCCGGACAAAGCCAGCGCGATCTCCACCTCGTGCAGCGCGCCTTGAATGAAGACGGCATCATCACTGGTAATCGCGATCCGCGTACCTTCCGGCAGACTTTTCGACAATTCGGTAACCGCGGCGCGCACGCCTTCCGAAATGCTGAGTGTGTTGGACTGCGCCTGGCGAAGCACGCCAAGACCGACGCCCGGGACGCCGTTCGAGCGGAGCGCCGTCGTCCCGTCATCCGGTCCAAGCATCACCGTCGCGACATCGCGAAGCCGCACATTATCGCCGATCAGGATGTTCTCGAAATCCTCCGGCTTGGTAAGGTTGGCAGTGGCGCGAACGACAATATCCTGCGTCGAGGATTCGAGAGAACCAGCCGGTACGTCCATCGCGGCCGTGGACAGAGCATTCGACAGGTCAGCGATCGTCAAGCCGCGGCTTGCCAGTGCCGTCTGGTTCACATCGACGCGAAAGATCTTTTCCTGGTCACCGTAAAGTTCGACATCCGCGACCCCATCGACGGCGGCGAGCCGGTCGGAAACCTCATTCTCGACAAGGAGCGTCAACTCCTCCATCGACATAGTGGAGGACGTGACAGCAAGCCGCATGATCGGCTGGCTATCGCTGTCCGCCTTGATGATGCGCGGCTCGTCTGCATCCTCCGGCAACTGGTCGGTGACGCGACCGAGCGCATCGCGCACATCGTTTGCGGCAACGGCCAGATCGGCGGTATCGTTGAATTCGAGCGTAACCCGGCTCTGGCCGAAATCGGAAACCGAAGAGATCGATTTCAGGCCGCTGACGCGCGCGACGGCACCTTCGATGACATCGGTCACCTCCTGGTCCATCGTCTGCGCCGAAGCACCGTCATAGGTGGTGCGGACACTGATCACCGGCTGGTCGACATCCGGCAACTCGCGCACTTCGACGCCGACGAGCGCCGCAAGACCGGCGACCACAAGCAATGTGTTGAGGACGGCGGCCAAGACGGGACGCCGCACGAAAAGCGCGGCAACCCCCTGCTTTCCGTTTTGGCCATGCGAATTGCCCTGTGATGCCTCGTGTGGCTGTCCGCGGTTATCCTCGCTCATCGGCTGGCAACCTCCGGCGGCTTTTCGCCTGCAATACGGACGGCACCACCGTCACGAACACGCTGCAGGCCTTCCGTTGCGATCGCATCGCCTTCATGGAGCTCCGCGGCAACGAGGATGGCATCCGGATTGCGCTGGATGATCCTGACCCGTGTCTTTACCGACTTGTGGTCCTCGATACGCCAGACAAAGGAACCCTGGGTATCCCACTGGATCGCCAACGGATCAACGGCGGGATAGGTCTCGCCGGGGAAACGCATGGTCACGCCGAAGGACATACCCGCCCGCAACTCGTCGTCGCCGTTCGGGATTTTCGCACGAATGCGGATTGTCCGGCTGGCAGAATCCACACGGTTGTCCACCGCTTCGATGGAGCCGGTGAAAGTTTGCCCAGGTCGGGAAATGGATGTGGCTTCCACCGGCATTCCGGTTTTCACCTGCACCGCGAACCGCTCCGGCGCCCAGAAATCGACGAGCAGTTCGGATCGATTGTCTATCGTCACGACATTGCTCGTCGTCGTGACGTTGTCGCCGATATTGACGGCAACAATGCCGACGATACCGTCGATCGGCGCCACGACGGCACGCCGTTTCAGGGCAAGCTGTGCATTGGTCAGCGCAAGCTGAGCCGTCTCCTCGGCAATCTCCGAATCAAGCACTTCCAGCCGCGAGAAGCTTTTCAGGTTTCTGTAGCTCTCCGATTTTTCCCGCGCACTGCGCAGAAGCACCTGCGCCTGATCACGCAAAATGATCTGTTCGTCATCGTCCAGTTGGGCCAGAACCTGTCCCTTTTTCACGCGATCGCCTGACTTCACCAGGATTTCGTTGATCGTGCCGGTTGCCTGCGGCATCACGATGACCGACTGGATCGCCTCGCCATCACCGATGGCCGACAGGCTGTCGTTCACGATCCCCGTTCCGACCGGCTGCGTTGCAACGAGAACAGTTTGCGCACCTGCAGAATTCTGCTGTCTGCCGCCGGAACCGGTCGAACGTTGTTCGCTGCCTGCGACCGCTGTCGACACAGGCTCCTTCGCTTTCGGATTGATCGCGGAAACGATTGCCTCCGGCACACCCATGGATACTAGCGTACGGCCAGCATCGGCCGACAGATACACCCAGAAACAGAGGCCTCCGAGCAAAACCGCCGCCGACAAGAGAAGCTGGTTCCAGATCCGCATGCATATCCTCGTAAGTGTGATTGGGTGTGAGGAGTATCCTCGTTTCCCTGCCAACGCGCAATGGCTGCGCCATCGCCTTACCGATTTGTAACCTCACGGGATTTCACGCTTATGTCAGAACGAAACCATGCCGCCGGCTGCGCAAACCAAAGCGACGGTTTCTGTCACCAACCCGAGTGAATTCCGCAGGTTATCGTTCAACTGACGCTTCGACGGATTTTTTCCTCTGCAAACATGGGAATGAAAAGAGAACATCGACTGGCCTTTCGGTCTCGAATCACTACATTGGCCGCATGAGTAACAGTTTCGACGACATTCCGTTCTTCGACGAAGAGCCGGAACACGCGCAACGCGGGCAGAAGGCCCCATCCGACCGCCACCAGCCAGCGAAGAGCGGTGCACCCGGTGGTTTGGGTATCGCTGCGCGCGCGATGGCCGCGCGCGATGGCGCGCGCCCTGCCCCGGATTACCTCTCCGGCCTCAACCAGGAACAGCGCGAGGCCGTTGAAACCGTGGATGGCCCGGTTCTGGTGCTCGCCGGCGCCGGCACGGGCAAGACCCGTGTACTGACCACCCGTATCGCCCATATCCTGGGGACCGGCCGCGCCTGGCCGAGCCAGATCCTTGCCGTCACCTTTACCAACAAGGCGGCTCGCGAGATGAAGGAGCGTATCGGCGTCCTCGTCGGTGGTGCGGTCGAGGGCATGCCTTGGCTCGGCACGTTCCACTCGATCGGGGTGAAGATCCTGCGCCGTCATGCCGAACTGGTCGGCCTGCGCTCGGATTTTACCATTCTCGATACCGACGACGTCGTCCGGTTGATCAAGCAGCTGATCCAGGCCGAAGGCCTGGACGACAAGCGCTGGCCGGCAAAACAGTTCGCCGGCATGATCGACGGCTGGAAGAACAAGGGGCTTCTGCCGCCCGACATCCCCGAAGGCGACGCCCGCGCTTTTGCCAATGGCAAGGGCCGCGAACTTTACGCCGCCTATCAGGCACGGCTGAGAACGCTCAATGCCTGCGATTTCGGCGATCTCCTGCTGCATCCGATCGCGATCTTCCGCAAGACGCCGGACCTGCTCAAGGAATATCACGAGAAATTCCGCTACATTCTCGTTGACGAATATCAGGATACCAACACCGCCCAATATATGTGGCTGCGCCTCCTGGCCCAGCGCCCGAAAGGCGTGCCGCAGAATGTCTGCTGCGTCGGTGACGACGACCAGTCCATCTATGGCTGGCGCGGTGCGGAAGTGGACAATATCCTGCGCTTCGAAAAGGATTTCGTCGGCGCCAGGGTCATCAAGCTGGAGCGCAATTATCGTTCCACCGAACATATTCTCGGCGCCGCCGGCCATCTGATCGCCCACAACGAAGGCCGTCTCGGCAAGACGCTGTTCACCGACCGCGTCGATCCCGACGACGAGAAGGTCATCGTCCACGCGGCCTGGGATTCGGAAGAGGAAGCCCGTGCCGTCGGCGAAGAGATCGAACGGCTTCAGCGTGGCGATGGAGACGGCAAGAAGCATGCGTTGAACGACATGGCGATCCTCGTGCGCGCCTCGTTCCAGATGCGCGAGTTCGAAGATCGTTTTGTCACGCTCGGCCTCAACTACCGCGTCATCGGCGGTCCACGCTTTTACGAGCGCCTCGAAATCCGCGACGCCATGGCCTATTTCCGCCTCGTCTGCCAGCCGGCGGACGATCTGGCCTTCGAGCGTATCGTCAATACGCCAAAGCGCGGCCTTGGCGACACGACGGTGCGCTATCTGCACGACTCCGCCCGCGCCCGCGACATTCCGATGTTGCAGGCCGCGACAGAGATGGTCGAGACGGACGAGCTCAAGCCGAAGGCCCGCAAGGCCCTCTTCGATGTCGTGCAAAACTTCAGGAACTGGCAGGAGCGACTTGAAAGGACGGAACATACCGAACTCGCCGAGCAGATCCTCGAAGAGTCGGGCTATACCGACATGTGGAAGAACGACAAGTCTGCGGAAGCACCGGGCCGTCTCGACAACCTGAAGGAACTCATCCGCTCGATGGAAGCGTTTGAATCCATGCGCGGCTTTCTCGAACACGTCTCCCTCGTCATGGATGCCGAGCAGAACGAAAACCTCGATGCGGTTTCGATCATGACGCTCCATTCGGCCAAGGGACTGGAATTCGAAACGGTCTTCCTGCCCGGCTGGGAGGAAGGTCTGTTCCCGCATCAGCGCGCACTCGATGAAGGCGGTCGGTCCGGCCTCGAGGAAGAACGCCGCCTCGCCTATGTCGGCATCACCCGCGCCAAGCGGCGCTGCCATATCTGGTTCGTCTCCAACCGCCGCATCCACGGCCTTTGGCAATCGACACTGCCATCCCGTTTCCTTGAAGAACTGCCACAGAATCATGTCGATGTCGCAGCATCTGATTCGTCGAATTACGGCGGCTATGGTGGACGCGGTGGTTACGGCCAGTCGCGGTTCGACAAGGCCGATCCATTCGCCAACAACTACTCGACACCCGGCTGGAAGCGCGCCCAGGCCAACAAGACGGACGCCACCCGCGACAACTGGGGCAACCGCTCGGGCCACGCCGTGGAACGCATCGGTTATGGAGAAAGCGGTCCGCGAGGACGCACGATTGATGGCGAACTGGTGGCGAAATCCGTCGCCGACACGCCATCGAAATTTGCGATCGGAGACCGGGTCTTCCACATCAAGTTCGGCAACGGCAATGTCGCAGGCATCGAAGGCAACAAGCTGACCATCGAGTTCGACAGGGCCGGGCAAAAGCGCGTGCTGGATGGGTTTGTGGAGAAGGCGTGATCCGTCTTCATACCGGCCGGGATTTTGAACCCATCGACACATATTGAGATATGCCGGTAGACGGCACGATATTTCTGGAGAATTTTCTCCGCTCGCGAATTTTTCAAATCACCGCATTGGAATGGAAGCATCATGTCCCTCACCAATCACGACATCGTCGAAACCACCGCCTGGCGCCGCCACCTTCACACCATGCCGGAAGTGTCCGGCGAGGAGGTGGAGACGGCCAGGGAGGTGGTGCGCTTCATGCGGGAAACCGGGCCGGATGCGATCGTCGAGGGACTTGGCGGCACAGGGGTGGCGGTGATCTATGACAGCGGCGCTCCAGGCAAGACGGTGATGATCCGCGCAGAACTCGATGCGCTTCCGATCGAGGAACTGGGCGAGCCGGACTACAAGTCGAAAATTCCTGGCAAGAGCCATATGTGCGGCCATGACGGTCATATGGCGACGCTCGCCGCGATCGGCCGCGTGCTTGGTCGTGAGCGACCTCAGAGTGGCCGCGCTATCCTCCTGTTCCAGCCTGCGGAAGAAAACGGCGCCGGCGCCGCAGCCGTCATCGCCGATAAAAAATTCACCGCACTGACACCGGATTTCAGCCTCTCGCAGCATAACATGCCCGGAGTTCCCTTTGGCCACGTCTGGCTGAAGGATGGCCCTGCCAACTGCGCATCCCGAGGCATGAAGATCACGCTGACAGGCAAGACGGCTCATGCCGCCTATCCCGAAACGGGGACGTCGCCTGTGACGGCCGTTGCAACTCTGATGCCGGCATTGAATGCCCTATCCATCGGCACGGTCTCGGAGGGAAATCTCGTCCGCGCCACCGTCACCCATGCTGCCATCGGCGAACCGACCGTGGGTGTGGCCCCCGGCCATGGCGAAATCTGGGCCACACTTCGCACCTCCACCGACGACCAGATGGCGGCGCTCGTCGAGAAAGCCGAAACAATGGCACGCGAGGCGTCCGAGGCCAGCGGGCTGAAGCTCGATATCGAATATCAGGAAGTCTTCGGCCAGTGCGTCAACGATGCGGACGCCGCCGACATACTGCGTGCTGCACTGAATGCGGAAGGCATATCCCATGAACCGGGCGAGGGATTTCGCGCATCGGAGGATTTCGGTCGGTTCGGCGCGGTATCCAAGTCGGCCATGCTGTTTCTAGGTGCCGGCGAAAACCACCCTGCCCCGCATAACCCGAACTATGATTTTCCCGATGACCTGATCCCGATCGGCGCGAAGATTTTTCTGCGCGCAATCCGCAACACGCTTGGATAGAGAAATTCCAGCAAAAGCTGAATGCGAAAACGGAGCCCTTAAGGCTCCGTTCTTTTATGCGTCGTTGTTGTTGAACAGCTTGGCCAGGAACCCGCCGCCCGAGCCAGAACCTGGGCGTTTACCGTCCCACTTGTTGACGATGATCATATGGGTGATCTCGCCGCGCTGGAATGCCTTGAGGAAGCGGTCGTACTCGGCAAAAGCCACGCAGCCATGGGAATCTCCGCGAACCCGCAACAGATAGCTATGCGCTAGGAGACCGGTGCGACCCTGCGGCGGCTTGCCGTCGGTCGGCGTCAGGCGAATGGCAGCGACACCATGGAAAAGCGATTCGCGCATCGAAAGCTTGTAGGTCCCGGGAGGTGTCGGGCCGCGCATCTTCACATGCGTGAACTTCGGATTGTCGCGCATGCTGCCGATGCCGGAATGCGCTTCGAGCTTGGTACCATTGGGCATATGCACGACACCATTGGTGATGTCGTAGATCGCGACCTTGGTGCCGATACCCGGCCATTTCGGAGCAGGCGCCGATGGGCTTGCCGGCTCCTCACGCATGGGATTATTGGGCTTGGCGAAAGCCAGCACCGTCGGCTTGTCTTCGTTCTTCGCAGGCTTCTGCGGCGCAACGGATGCAATCGCGGCAAGCGCATTGCCCCGGCTGGCCGGCTTTGCATCGTCACCGCGCTGGCCGGCGCCCGGACGGATAACCGGCAGCGGGCCCGCCTTGGGAAGCTCATAGAGATCAGCAGCCGAAGGAGCGGCGAGAGCCACAACCTCTTCGGTAATTTCGGCAGAAACACCATTATCGGCTAGGTCATCCGTACCCGAGGTATCGAGCGAAGCCATCTCGACCGGCTTCATGTCTTTCAACTCGGCAACGCTGGCAACATTCTGGGCATCCTGAATGAGATCAGGCATGGCGCTCTCGCCTCGCGGAGCCACCAGAACGGAGCCCTGCAGGGCTTCGCCAAGGGCAGACCGGATCGAGACTGCAGCAGGGCGGCTGCTTGTCAGCGCCGCGAACCTCTGTTCCGTCTCATCCCTGCGTGCAGCCTTTGCCATGGCGTGATGCAGTGCCTGACGCACGGTCGCATTCTCCGGGCGAAGCGCTGCAAGAGCGGCCGTCTCGGCACCGGCGAGACGTGCGCGCTTCGGCTCGGCTGAGGCCTGGCCGGGCAATCGCGAAAATTTGGAAACATCGAGAGATCGCTCGCCTCGTTCCCGGACCAGATGCTGGCCGGACACGACAGGGGAAAGAAGCGCCGTCTGGAAACGAACGTCCTTGGCCGGCTTCACCGCGGTCGCGACCGTGACGGCAGACGCGCCGACGAGCGCTGCCACTGTCAGGCCGATACCGATCGCCATATTGGCCAGAATAGAGCGGCCGTGCTTGCGTTTCGCCGCCCGCTTCGAGATCTGATTCCGCTTCGTGGAGGCTTCGACCCTACGCACCATTACTCGTTACCCGAACCGTTACTCATCACCGCGAAGGTCGCAAGATGCGCCCCGCCTACCAGACTGGAGTGGCTTTCCGAAACGGACCGAGTCCGCACAAAACCACTCTGCGAATGGGTGAGAGAATGAACGATTATGGTAACCAATATCTTTACGCCGCCCCGATCAGTTTCGATGGCGCTCATAAAAGCGCATGCCGCCGGAAGTTTAACCGAAATGCGGCGAGGCTGTGTTTCTGGCCTCGGCAAATAAGGCAGGTCAAGCTGGCGACTGTTGCTGTTTAGCGACAAAAGCGCGCCTATACAAGGCGACGGCAATAAATCGTCGGGGATGCGGCACTATGCGGCGGGATAATAAAAATGATCGCTGATGAAAAACGGCCACGGTATCCGTGGCCGTCAAGGGATCGGGTCAGACGATATTTTCAGCCGTCGATACGACGGATTGCGCGGCCTTCGTTAAAGAACCACGGCCTGAATTTCACGCCGACGACATTGCCGGCGAATGCGGCAACGGCCCAGAGATAACCGTGCAGGCTTCCCGAAGCGATCCCCGAAAAATAGGCGCCGATATTGCAGCCATAGGCGATGCGCGCGCCGTAGCCCAGTAGCAGCCCTCCGATCACGGCCGCAAAAATGGAGCGCAGCGGGATGTCGAGGTTCGGCGCGAACTTGCCGGCAAGAGCGGCAGCCAACATGGCGCCGGCAATAATGCCGAAATCCATGACCGAGGTGACATCGGCAAATACGCTCGACGCCAATGCCTTTGCATTGCCCGGCTGCTGCCAATAGGGCCAGGAGGCTGGATCGATGCCGATCAACTGCGCGCCCTTGGCACCCCAAAGCGCAAAGGCTGAGGTCACGCCCCAGGGACGGCCGGCAATGGCAAGCGTTGCAAAATTGAGAATGACAAGCGCAACCGCACCGAAAACCAGCGGCCAGGGGCCGCGCAGATACCGGGAAAATCCCTGGCGCGGAGATGCCGGATCCTGTTCAAGCGCGCCATTCCGCCTCTTTTCGACTACCACGGTGATGGCGGCGATCGCACCGAAGATCGCTAAAGAAAGTGCGATGCCGCCAGTGGCGCCGAATGTCTGGAAGAGTGCGGTTGGCGGCAGAGACGGCAGCGCCGCCCACCAGGCAGTGTGCAGAGTGGCGACCAGCGAACCGACGATAAAGAAGAACAGCGTGACGAGCATGCGGGCATTGCCGCCGCCTGCGGTAAACAGCGTTCCCGAAGCGCAGCCGCCGCCGAGCTGCATGCCGACGCCAAACATGAAGGCACCGACGATGACGCCGATTCCGGCCGGGGAAATGTTGCCGCGCACTTCATTGCCGAACAACGTGCCACTGGCGAGGAACGGAAAGAACAGGATGACGGCAAGCGCAAGCAGGATCATCTGAACCCGCAGGCCGCGTCCCCTGCCCTCGGAGATGAAAACCCGCCAGGCGGAGGTGAAACCGAATGCCGCGTGATAGAGCGAAATTCCCAGCGCACCGCCGATCAGGAAAAGCGCACCCTGAGCAGGTCCGTAAACT
Organism: Hyphomicrobiales bacterium; assembly: GCA_900466875.1. Taxonomy (GTDB): domain Bacteria; phylum Pseudomonadota; class Alphaproteobacteria; order Rhizobiales; family Rhizobiaceae; genus Neorhizobium. The sequence goes on from UBNQ01000025.1 coordinate 277,878, forward strand.
GCACCGAGCGCCAGCGTGCCTGCGACAAGAACGACAAGAGAAACGAGACCCGGTGTTCCAAGCGACGGCGCGTTTGGTGTTTCCGATCCCAGGGAAGACGAAATCGTCATAGAATAAAAACTCCTGATTTTGCGCCTTAGGTAGCGTCGGCACAGGAGCTTGACGAGGTAGATCTTTTTACATCAATCCGCACTATTAGAATAAATTTCCATACAGACTGTAAAACCCGCCAGAACTGTACCCAAAACATTCCACCCCGCGAGGGGGATCGCGGGGTGGAACGAGCCGAATGGCGGGGGGAGAACCAGTTCGGCAGGGGTTTCAGAGAGGCGGTCAGAATTCGCCGGAAAGGCCGACACGAACACCCGGCGTTCCGCCTGGCGAATAACCGACCGAGGCATCGAAGACGACCGGGTAATTGCTGTCGAACATGTGGGCCACCGCAAAGCTGGTTGCCATTTCACCGTGATAACCGGCGATGTTCGTCGACCAGGATGTCTTGCCCGGAGCAGATGGCTTCGGCGCGGCGGTCATAGACATCGCTGCAGCAATGCCCTTGCGTGTTTCCCGGCGCAGGCTGGAGACATCACCGCGCAGATTGGAAATGTCCGAACTGATCCGATTGACGTCGATATTCGCCGACGCGATGTTGCCCGCCGCATCGGTCGTCAGAACCTGCGTCGGGCCGCTCTGCGCCGCCCGGCTCGCGGTCGATGTAACGCCCGGCATCGTGTAGGTATTCGTGGAAGTGCCTATCATCACCTGTCCGGCCCGGGTCGTTGTTGCGCCACGCCCGATCGCAGTGCTGTTGGCATGGGCGGCACTTGATCCGTAACCGACGGCGGTTGCATCGGCACCGGTTGCGACGGCATTCGGCAGGCCGCTCGTATTGTTGGCGGCAAGGGCCCCGTTGGTACCGGCACCACCGATGAAGGAATTGATGGCCTGAAGGGCCGAGTTGACATCGGTATAGGTATTGCCGCGCAACGTATAGCTCGGTCCGGTGAACACGTTGGTGTTGCTGTTATAGGTGGACCCGCCGCCAAGCGCGATGGCGACATCGCCGAGTCCTGTGGTCACGGTGTCGCTGACGGCACGCAACTGCCGAACGTTGACCGCATCCGTATCGGCCGTGCCGCCTGCGACATTGGTGATCTGGCGCTCGCCGCCTGCGGTGCCGACAGACAGGGCTCCGGCCGTGGATGAGACTGCGGTTCCGGAAAAGAGTTCGCTTGCACCGTTCATGCCCGCGCGAGACGCGACCGACCCGGAACCGAGCGCAACCCCGCCGGCTGCGCTGACATTCGTATCGGCCCCGAGTGCGACGCCGTTTGCCGCCGTTACCGTACCCCGCAAGCCGAGCGCGATTGCATTCGTGGCGGTCGCGCTCGTTGTCGCCCCGTTACCGATGGCGACCGAATTCACCTCACCCGCGACCGATGCCGCATTGCCTGCCCCGCCGAGCCCGGTGAGGCTGCCGCCGCCCATCGAGATGCCCCTCGCGTCGTCGATATCGATCGAATCGGCGGCCAATCCGCAATCTGCGCTGTTCACCGCCTGGCCGTTCGTATCCAGCACGTTAAGGCCGATATTCTTTCCGCTGAGGGCATCTGTGATGTTTAGATTGATGAGGGAGGTCAAAGGACTGAGCAGCGGATCCAGTATTCCCGAGGATACCGGCTGCAGCACCGGAAGATCGACGCTCAGGCCCGAGCAGACATTGACGAGCGGCGCCGACTGGGCATGCGCGGTGGTACTGTAAAAGCTGGAGACAAGCGTGACGGGCAAGGCAATTGCGGGAATAATAAGGCGTTTCATGGTGACCCCTCCAATTCGGATAACCAATCATTTCGCAACATACTTAATAAGCCATTTCTAATTTAGGTCTTGCAATATTAGCATTGCGATGACCATGAATTACTTGAACAATTTTCTTGATCGTCGGTTGTCGGCTTGGCATTCTGCCGGCACAAGCGCGGGAGAGCGTCATGAAAGCACTGCTGTTGATCGACATGCAGAACGGTTTTTGCCCGGGCGGAAATCTGGCCGTGCCTGAGGGTGATTCGGTCATTCCCGTCGCCAACCGCCTTATCCGCGAGGGCGGATATGACGTGGTCGTCGCTTCTCAGGATTGGCACCCCGCCAATCATGGCAGCTTCGCCTCCCAGCATTCAGGCAAGCAGCCCTTCGACATGGGTGAGCTTTCAGGTCAGCCGCAGGTGATGTGGCCGGATCACTGCGTACAAGGTACCGCCGATGCGGAGTTCCATCCCGATCTCGACGTGAGCGAGATCGACTACATCCAGCAGAAGGGCGAGAATCCCGCAGTCGACAGCTATTCCGCCTTTCGCGATAATGATCGTGCCGCCTTGACCGGCCTTGCCGGTTACCTCAAGGCCCAGCAGATAACGGAACTCGACATTTGCGGGCTGGCAACGGATTACTGCGTCAAGTTCTCAGCGATCGATGCAAGCGAAATGCTCCCTGGTGTCGATTTACGCTTCATATCCGACGCCAGCCGCGGCATCGATCCGCAAGGTGTCAAGGATGCGATTTCGCAAATGCGGGAGCGCGGTATTGGCATCGTCACCAGCGACGTCATTCTCGCCGATTGATACTTGAAATCACCGGCTTTGCGTTCGGTTTACCCCCTCATCCCGGCATTGATCAGCGAAATCGATGGATTGAATAAACGCAATTCGATTGCCAGTCGGTGCCGTGGCTTCTACACGCTCATGATCGAAGGAAACACGCGGAAAGAGTGGAATTCTGCCGAGCAGATCCGCTGCAACCGCCATGCAGCCGGAACACCCCATGGATAGACAGGAACAGCTGACAAACGGCCTGAAGAAAGGTGTCGTGGTGGCGATCTCATCCGCACCGTTCGGCATTCTCTTCGGTGCCATCGCCGTCGATAACGGCTTCAGCATAGCCGAGGCCGCCTTGATGAGCGGGTTGGTTTATGGCGGCGCAAGCCAGTTGGTCGGCATAGAACTGTTTGGCCACCATGTTGCGGCATGGATTATCGTACTCTCCATTCTCGCAGTAAATTTCCGCCACGTCCTCTATTCGGCAGCGCTTGCCGGCGTCATCGGACGCTTTCCGCATGCCGAGCGCTGGCTTTCCTTCTTCCTGCTGGTCGACCCGCAATTTGCCGAAACGGTGAAACGGGAAGAGGCCGGCAGGACCGCAACCTTCCGCTGGTATTTCGCCATGGGTGCAGTCGTGTGGGTGTCCTGGGTGATGACCACCGTGATCGGCGCCTATTTCGGCCGTATGATCGGCGATCCGAAAGCCTACGGCATCGATGTGCTGATGCCTGTCTATTTTCTCGGCCTCACCATGGGGTTCCGCGGTCGCCACAATTTCTTTCCCGTGATGCTGGCCGGCGGCATCAGCTCCGTCATCGCCTTCCATTTCATCGGCTCGCCATGGCATATCAGCGTCGGCGCGGTTCTCGGCATCCTTGTCGCCGTCATCCTCCCGCCACCGAAGGCGCATGCCGAACCGGATGTTTCAGAGATGGAAAAGGAGGCCATGTGAGATGGATAACCAGATCACCGCCTTCTCCATCGATCCGAATACAGCACTGCTGATCGTCATCGCCGCCATCGCCACCTATCTCACCCGCATCGGCGGCTATGTGCTGATGAGCAGCATGAAGCGGATTCCGCCGCGACTGGAATCGGCGCTGAACGCCGTACCGGCGGCGGTTCTGACGACGCTGGTTGCCCAGCCTTTCGTTTATGGCGGATGGGATATCAAGATCGCCATGGCGGTGGCGCTGGCCGTCGGCCTGCGCTTTCCGGGCCTCACGCTTCTTGCCGTAGGCTGGGCGGCCGTGATGGCCGCCCGCTACGGCTTCGGTCTCGGCGCCTGATCAGGCCTCGATCGGCGCCGTGGCGTGTTCTAGCCACGCCTTTACCGCACTGTCCGTGACGAGCGGCAGCAGCTTCTCACGCACAGTGGCGTGATAGGTGTTCAGCCAGTCCAGCTCCTCTGCGGTCAGCAGGGACGCGACGACAAGGCGGCGATCGATCGGGCACCATGTCAGCGTCTCGAAAGAGCGCATTCGCATGTCACCGCCGGCAATGTCCTCGGCCTCGCGAACGAAGATCAGGTTCTCGATCCGGATGCCGTAATGGCCGGGACGATAATAGCCCGGTTCGTTCGACAGGATCATGCCGGGCAGCAGTTCCTGCGTGGCAAGCCGTGAAATGCGCTGCGGCCCCTCGTGAACCGAGAGATAGGAGCCGACGCCGTGACCGGTGCCATGGGCGAAATCGCCACCGGCCTTCCACAATGCAATGCGCGCCAAGGGATCGAGATCGCAGCCACGCGTGCCCTTAGGAAAACGAGCCGTGCTGATGGCGATCATCCCCTTCAGCACCAAAGTGAAGAAACGTTTGCGGTCTTCCGGCACTTCGCCGATCGCAACGGTACGGGTAATGTCGGTCGTCCCGTTGATGTATTGCGCCCCCGAATCGATCAGGAACAGTTCGCCAGCCTCTATTTTGCGGTCGCTCTGGCGCGTGACGCGGTAATGCATGATGGCCGCATGTTCACCTGCCCCGGCAATACTGTCGAACGAAACATCGCGCAGCGGGTTTTGCAGGTTCTGGCCGACACGCGCGCGCGCAGCTTCCAGCGCTTCCACCGCCTGAATTTCGGTGAGCGAGCCCGGCTTGGCCTTATCCAGCCAGGAGAGGAACTCCACCATCGCGAGGCCATCCTGCACATGTGCATCGGCAGAGCCCTTCAGCTCCGTCGCGTTCTTGATGGCGCGCGGCAGGCGCGCAGGATCGGTGCCCTCGACCACCACGCCACCCGCCTCTTCAATGGCAATGATCAGCGCCAGCGCAGTCAATTCCGGATCGACAAGGATACGGCCGCCATCGGCAGCATGGCTGCCGATCCGCTCGATGAGCGACGACGGCTCCCTGATGCTTGCGAGTGCCTGCAGGTGAGCGCGCGCCTCACCACCGAGCTTGCGCTCGTCGATGAACAGTTCCGCCTTGCCATCAGCGCTGACGAGCGCCCGCGAAAGCGGATGGGGCGTATGGGCCACATCGGCACCGCGAATGTTGAATATCCAGGCCACCGAAGACGGGTCGGCGATCAAGGCGGCCGCGATGTTCTTTGCCTTCAGTCCGGCGGCAATCTCGGCAATCTTTTCTGCGGCAGACTTTCCGGCATGCACGTCCTGCTGAACCGCAACAGCACCAAGCGGCTCGGCCGGCCGATCAACCCAGGCGGTGTCGAGCGGATTTTCGGATAAAATCACCAGCGATCCGCCAATCTCCTCCAGCGCCTTCTCAAGCTTCTTCACCTCCAGGCCGCCATGCAGCCAGGGATCGACGCCGAGACGAAAACCCTGCTGAACATGGGAGCGGATCCAGAGATGCGGCGGTTCGTTGACGAGGTCGCCAGGAGTGAACACGCTGCCATCGACCTGTTCCGCGACCTGCGTCACATACCGACCGTCGACAAAAACGACGGCCTCCTTCTGCGTCACGAGCGCCATACCGGCCGAGCCGGTAAATCCGGTAAGCCATGACAAGCGCTCGGCGGACTCTGGAACATACTCACTTTGATATTCATCAGCGCGCGGTACGAGAAAACCGTCAATATCGAGGTCGGCGAAACGCGCGCGAAGCGCTGCGACGCGCTCACGACCATATTGAGGGGAGGATTTGTTTTCGAAAGACTGAAACATGGCTGCCATTCCGCTGATGTGATTCCGCTGGTCATCGATGTTAAAGCATGTCGCGCAAAAGTGTGACGCGGTTTTGCGCATAAGACATGCGACAAAACAAAGACCTAAAGCGTTCGAGCGGATCCGAAGGATCGCTCCACGCTTTAGGCGATCTGACCAACATGCCGGCAGTCCAGCAAAGCGGGTTTGTTCGCCGAATGAATGCCGCATATCCAGGCAGCCGACCACATAACTATGCGTCAAACGCATATCACCAATGATCGAAGCCTACTCACTGTGCAACTCGATGGAACATATATTCCAAGCATACCGAGTGACACATCAAAGCGAAGGATGAAATCGATGGCAAACTCTATGTTCCGCAACGCGATGAACCGTATGGTCCAGGCCCGCGAAAAGCAGGTTGCCCGCTACGTCAACGGTGCCCTCATGAGCCTCGACAACGAGACGCTGAAGAACCTTGGCACAAGCCGCGAAGAGCTTCGCCGCAAGGGCGCGACACCCTGCTTCTTCTGATCTGCGTATCCCGCAGGAGCAGATAGGCTCGACCAAAGATAAAAGCCCGCTTGAGCAAATCCTCCCTCATGCTCGCAGGCATCCAGGCTGAAAAGCCTGCACAGGCGGCGCGAAAGCGCCGCCTTTTGATTTCCGGTTATCATCAATTGCGGGTATGCGCGCAGCGCAATTCAGGTTTCCGCTATCACCGATTGGTGAAATGCATCGTCACCCAGCCATTTCTCCAGATCGTGGAAAGGTGCCGCATGCCGGCGCCCTTATAGGCGGCAATGACCTTCCAGCGCTGCGCCGCCAGAATGCCTGACAAAATGACCGATCCGCCGGGCGCCAGATGATGGCCGAGCTCGGGCGCCATCTTCATCAACGGGCGCGCCAGAATATTGGCGATGATGAGGTCGAAAGGACCATCCTCGCGAAAGGCTGGCGAATGAAACCCCGGTGCAGTCTCCACCCTTATTCCCGATGCGATCCCGTTGCGCCGCACATTTTCCCGCGCCACCCGAACTGCGACAGGATCTATATCCGTCGCAAGAACCGGGATCTTTCTGACTTTCCGCACGGCGATTGCCAGCACGCCGCTACCTGTTCCCAGATCGAGCGCATTTTTGACCGGTCTGGCACGCAGGACCTTATCGATCACCTCCAGGCAACCGGCCGTCGTGCCGTGATGCCCCGTACCGAATGCCTGGCCTGCATCGATCTCGATCGCCACATCGTTTTCGCGAACCTTGTCGCGATCATGCGAGCCGTGCACGATGAAGCGGCCGGCACGAACCGGCTTCAGCCCCTCCAGCGATTTGGCGATCCAGTCGACATCGGGAATGATTTCGCGGGCAATGGCGAGATCAGGAAACGGCTCGGCCAGCGCGGCTTCAACCCGCTCGCGAACCATCTCTTCCTCATCGGCCATCATATAGACCGAGGCTTCCCAGATATCGCGCTTCTCGTCCACCTCTGTGGTGGCGATCGCGAAATCTTCTTCACCGAAGACATCCGATAGGAGGTCGAGAACTTCGCCTGCCGTTACTTCGTTGACTGTCACGTAGAGGCGGATCTCGCTCACGGTCTTCTCTCTCAGCTGATTGTTGCGCAGACCATTGCCACAGAAGCCGTGCGCCATTCAACCGGCAAGGCACTCAAACGCCGCCAATCAGCCCTTGATCAGGTTTGCGAGCTTCTTCTCGGCCGCTTCGGCATTTTCGCCATAGGCAATCGTGCCCGCAAACCGGCCGCTTTGATCCAGCAGGAAAACCGAGGCCGTGTGATCCATCGTATAGTCGCCATTGGGATCGGCTTCATCGACCGGCACTTTCTTGGCGTAGACCTTATAGCCCTTGACCATGGAAAGAACGTCGGCAGGCGGTCCTGAAATGCCCTTGATGCGATCCGTGACATTGGAAATGTAAAGGCCGAGAAGCTCGGGCGTGTCCCGCTCCGGATCGACGCTGACGAAATAGCCATTCAATTTCGTGCCGTCCGGGTCCACCTTGTGCATCCACCCGTTCAGCTCGAACAAGGTTGTCGGACAAACCTCCGGACAATGGGTAAAGCCGAAAAACAGGGCAGTTGGTTTTTCCCGGAAAGCCTGTTCGGTAATCGGTTTGCCGTCCTGGGCAACCAGACGGAACGGCACGCCGAACGGGCCTTCCGCCAGATCCTGCTTTTGCCGTGTTACCTCGAGCGTCAGCCAAACAAGAACGCCGGCAAGAGCAAAGACGGCAATCCAAAGGGCGATCCGGAGGCTTTTCATTGGTCAGTCTCTATTCTGGAAATCGATACCGAAGGGATAGACCCAACAAGTCAGCGACGCAATTCAACATCCCGTCGCCAAACAGGCCGCTCAAAAGATCAAAAACACCAGGACAACGCCGTCTCTCCTGCTGCAAGTAGAATGGAAGAGCCATATTTGATCCAGCCCAGAAATCCGGCCAGCGACAACGCGAGCAGAGCCAGCCCGAAAACGAGCGCCGCAGGCAGAGCGAACTGATGGTCGGGGCTGAATTGCATGTTCGTGTTCTATACGAGTTGTATCGGCCTGAACAGATCGCCTGCTGCCCGATGTCGCAGACCAAAACAATCAGGACCGGTCCAGGGATTCACTGGTTTTTCACTTATGCACGGCAAAGATCATCCCAACATGATTCCTGAAGCCCTCATCGTCCGGGCCTCTCAGCCAAACGGAAGAGTTCTGATATGAGCAATGCGATAAAGCAGTCCGGCGCCTATCTCGAGATCGTCTCGTTTCATCTGGGCGACCAGGAATTCTGCATCGACATCATGGCGATCCGCGAAATCCGCGGCTGGGCACCGGTCACGCCGATGCCGCATACGCCGCCCTACGTTCTCGGCCTCATCAACCTGCGCGGCGCCGTTATCCCGGTTATCGACATGGCCTGCCGTCTCGGCATGAAGATGACGGAGCCATCCGAGCGCTCGGCCATCATCGTCACAGACATCCGCGGCAAGCTGGTCGGCCTTCTGGTGGAACAGGTCTCCGACATGATGACGATCAAGAGTGAAGACCTGCAGCCGGCACCGGAAATCATTCCCGAGGCACAGCGTGATTTCTGCCGCGGCATCGTGGCGCTCGAAAAGACCATGGTCTGCTTCCTCAACCTCGACACAGTCATCGCCGACGAACTTTCCCGCGAAGCCGCCTAGGCGCCGGCAACGTTTGAGAAATTCCAAGACGCCCGGTGTGACCTCACGCCGGGCGTTTTCGTTTGTCAAAGTGTCATCCTCACCAAACAGTGTCGCACGCATATGTGATGGAACAATAAGCCATTGCAAAATAAAGATTTTTTATGAAACCTTCTTGGACGATAGGCGGTTTAGTCCCTGTCAACTCAGACACGATGCAACGAAAGAACGCTCCCGATACCGTTATTTCGTCGCGTGAAAGAAAACGACGACAAGGAGAATTTCGATGAAAAAAGCTATTGCACTCGCAGCACTGATTTCCGCTTCCGCATTCGCAGCCGGCGCATCTGCCCAGACGATGGACACGCAGATGCCCGCCGCATCGACTTCAGGTGTGACTGTGGTCAACGTGACCAACGACCCGAGCTCCGGCAATGGCAGTCGCCTGCCGCAGTCTGTCAGCAATCCCAGCCCGGACGTGATCCAGAATGCTCAGGCCGAGCTTCAGTCCGATCCGGCCCTGGTTGATGCACTGGCAAGCCAAAATGTCGAGCTTTCCAACGTGATCGCCATCCAGACGGCCGCAAATGGCGGCAAGGTCGTATACATCCGTTAAAGGCAGTGATGCCGAACAAAAAAGCCGGGCGCGCACTGCGCGCCCGGCTTTTTCATGTCGTCGACTATACTATTTCAGGGCGCCGGCTTACCCTTCGTCCAGGTGACCTGCTGGCCGTAAAGCGGAACCGTGGAAATCGCCATCTTGGCCGAGCCTTCCACGACCTGGCGTGAATGAGCGAGATAGACCAGCGTATCATTGGTCTTGTCATAGATCCGCTTGACCAGCAGATCCTTCCAGATCAGCGACCGCCCCTGCCGAAACACCTCTTCGCCTCCCTTGCCGAGTTCGATGTCACCGATTTCGATGGGACCCGTCTGACGGCAGGCGATGGAATTGTTGGACGGATCTTCGAACCAGTTGCCGTTTCTCAGCCGGTCGATGACACTGCGATCGAAGTAGGTGACGTGACAGGTGACGCCCTTCACCTGCGGATCAGGCACGGCCTCGACGATGATGTCGTTGCCGATCCAGTCCACACCGACCTTGCCGACCACCTCGGCTATAGCCGGCGCGGCCGCGAGCCCGGTCAGAACTGCAGCAGCAGAGACGAATGAAACAACACGACGGTTCAGGCGGGGCATGGGGCAAATCTCCGGTCAACGATGCGTGATCAGAGATAAGGTGCCGCCCGCAGCTTGCAAGGCGCACCGGCGCGGTTAACGACCAATCGCAATGGCAGTCTGTTTTCGCAGGGTACATGCATCGTATCCGCCGGAAAAAAGACGGCCGGCCTTCATGCCGATCGCCGATGGAATGTGGCGGATTTCAGCGACATTTAACGCGCGCGCAATCGCAATCGAGGCCTCCGCACAGACGGCAGCATCCTCGGCTGCATTGTGATGCAGAAAACTGAGGCCCAGATGTTGTGCCAGGATATTGAGCTTGTGCGAAATCAGATGCGGCCACACCTTCTGCGCCATCTTGACGCTGCATAGGTAGGAAAGCTCGGGATAGGACTGACGGTATTGGTCGAGACAGGCCCGCCAGACGCTGAAATCGAATGCCGCGTTGTGCGCAATCATCGTTGCACCGGCAAAGTCGTCGGCAAATTCATCCATCACCTCGGGAAATTCGCCGGCTTCTTCGACCTGTTCCGGGCGAATGCCATGGATGGCGATGTTGAAGGATGAAAACCGCATATCCTTCGGCCGGATCAGACGTTCCTCGACGCGGACCACCTTGCCGTTCTCGATCCAGGCAAGTCCGACCGAACAGGCGCTTCCGCGTTGTTCGTTGGCGGTTTCGAAATCGATGGCGATGGTCTTCAAGGTGAAATCCCGTTTTAGCATGCGCCCTGCTTTTATGCCGGGCGGAATGATTCGGCAAAGAGCCGCGGACGCGGCCGCTTGACCTGTTTCGGCTTTCATGGCCAAATCCGTGTCATGAACAGCTTTATCGCCCTTACCCATGTGACCGTGACCATTCGCCCTGCAGGGCGTGTGGCGGGTTTGGCGCGTTAGCCGGACATCCGTCCACCACCCTGCCCATGATGGCAGGGTCGGATATCGTTCCGCTCTGCTTCGGCAAAACCTGAGAGAGCGACATGAACAATCCGGAAAATCCTCAACCGCTGGCAAAAGACGCGGCATGGCCCGAAGGCCTTGTCATCCGTGCGCGAAGGCCGTCCGACGCCGAAGGCATCGTCACGCTGCATAACATGCCGGGATACCGGTACGGGACCTTGCGCACGCCGCACCACACACCGGACGAAATTCGCAAGGGTATCGAAATCCAGCCGGCCAATATGACCGGGCTCATCGCCCTCCTCGACGGCAAGATCGTCGGCGATGCAGGACTGACGCGCCTGGCCAATCGCCGCGTCCATGTGGGCAGTATCGGCATGGGTGTGCACGATGCCTATGTCGGCAAGGGCATCGGCAAGGCGCTGATCGGAGAAGTTCTCGCTCTTGCCGACAACTGGTTCAACCTGCGCCGCATCGAATTGACGGTTTACACCGACAACGAGCCTGCCATCCGGCTGTACGAACGCCATGGCTTCGTCACGGAAGGCCGCATGAAGGAGTTCGCCTTCCGTGACGGAAGCTATGTCGACGCCTATTCCATGGCACGGCTGAGAGGCTGAGCTTCAGCCGCCGATGAAGGCCAGCCACTCGTCCTCCGTCATCACCTCGACGCCGAGTTCCCGAGCCTTGTCGAGCTTGGAACCGGCGCCGGGGCCGGCAACGACATAGTCGGTCTTTTTCGACACGGAACCGGCCACCTTTGCCCCAAGGCCTTCGGCACGCGCCTTGGCTTCGTCGCGGGTGAACCTTTCAAGCGAACCGGTGAAGACCACCGTCTTACCGGCCACCGGACTGTCGGAAGCGGCAAGCTGCTCGGCGGCCTGCGGCGTCACTTCTTCGAGCAGGTCGGCAATCACCTTGAGATTGCGCGGCTCCTTGAAGAACTCGACGATCGCACGGGCAACGATCTCGCCGATACCTTCGATATTGTTGAGATCCTGCCACGCGTCACCGGTCAGTGATGCGGCCTCCTTCATCGCTTTGTCGAAGGCCTCGTAGGTGCCGTAATGGCGCGCAAGCAGCTTTGCCGTCGTTTCCCCGACATGCCGGATACCGAGCGCATAGATGAAACGGTTGAGCGCAATCGAGCGACGCTCATCGATGGCGTCGAACAGTTTCTTGACGCTCACCTTGCCGAAACCCTCGATGTTTTCGAGTTTCGTTAACGGCGAATTTTCTTGCCGTCTTTTCAGCGTGAAGATGTCCGGGGCGGTTCGAATTTTCAGCGCATCGTCGTCGCTCTCGAAGAAGAAATCGACCTGCTTGGTGCCGAACCCTTCAATGTCATAGGCATTGCGTGAAACGAAGTGCTTCAGGTGCTCGGTTGCCTGCGCGCGGCAAACGAAGCCGCCGGTGCAGCGCGTCACCGAATCAAGCTTGCCGGTCTTTTCGTTCTTTTCGCGCACGGCATGGCTGCCGCAGACCGGGCATTTGGTCGGAAACTCGTATTTCGTCGCCTCTGCCGGGCGCTTCTCCATCACGACGTCCAGCACCTGTGGAATGACATCCCCTGCCCGCTGCACGATGACCGTATCGCCGATACGGATGTCGTGATCTTCCTCGCGGATACGCTCGCCGGAATTGCCGATACCCTCGATATAATCGGCATTGTGCAGCGTCGCATTCGTCACGACGACGCCGCCGACGGTGATCGGCGTTAACCGGGCGACCGGCGTCAGCGCGCCGGTGCGGCCGACCTGGATGTCGATATTTTCGACGGTGGTGAACGCCTGTTCCGCCGGGAACTTGTGCGCCGTCGCCCAGCGCGGCGAACGCGAACGAAAACCGAGACGCGCCTGCAGGTCCAGCCGGTCGACCTTGTAGACGACGCCGTCGATGTCGTAGTCGAGGTCCGGGCGGGCAAGGCCGATGTCGTGATAATGCGCCAGAATGTCACCGACCGAATTCAGCCGCTTCATCAACGGGTTCACCGGAAAACCCCAGTCCTTGAAGGTCTGCACCATCTCATACTGGCTCTTAGGCAGGTCGTTCGGCTCGGAAATCTCACCCCAGGCATAGGCGAAGAATTTCAGCTTGCGGCTCTCCGTGACCTTGGCGTCGAGCTGCCGCAGCGAACCGGCCGCGGTGTTGCGAGGATTGACGTAAAGCTGTTTGCCCTGCGCTTCCATTTCGGCGTTCAGCGCCAGAAAATCGCTCTTGGCCATATAGACCTCGCCGCGCACCTCGACGACCGCAGGTACGCCCTTCGGCAAACGGTTGGGGATTTCCTTGATGGTCTTCACATTGGCGGTGACATTTTCACCCGTCGTCCCGTCACCGCGGGTGGCGGCATTTACCAGAATGCCGTTCTCGTAGCGGATCGACATGGACAGGCCATCGATCTTCGGTTCTGCCGTAAACGCAATCGAATTGTCCGGCAACTGCCCGAGGAACCGATAGACCGAGTTGACGAAATCGCGAACATCCTCGTCGGAAAACGTATTGTCGAGCGACAGCATCGGCCGGGCGTGGGTGATCGGAGCAAAGGTCGCGAGCGGTGCGGCACCAACCGTGATCGAAGGGCTGTCGGATCGGATAAGCTGCGGAAACCGCTGCTCAATGGCGCCGTTACGACGCTTCAGCGCATCATAATCGGCGTCGGAAATCTCCGGCGCATCCTTGGCATGATAAAGTTCGTCATGATGGGCCAGTTCCTTCGCCAGCCGCTCCAGTTCGGCAGCAGCCGTCTGTTCGGTCAGCATTTCGATTGGGGTCTGATCGGCAGCCATGCGGGGAATCTCCATCTTCACCGCTTTTCTAAAGCATGTCGCGTAAAAGTGTGCAGCGGTTTTGCGCCGAAGACATGCGATAAATTAAGAATCAAAGGCGTTTGGAGCGAATCCGAAGGATCGCGGCACGCTTTGGTACAATCGCCTTGGATTGGAAGAAGCGCGACGGGCGATGGCGCGGAAAACTCACGAACATGTTGGGGAAACAGGCCGGCTTGTGTAGGGCCACCGGCTGGACGCAAGGCCCTGCCACCCCGTAATACCTGCCTACGACTTTCAGGTTAAAATCGTAACACAGGCGGGACATGATGAGGATGGCGCATGGCTTGCGGGACAACGGACTGCGCTACGGTCGTGTCACCCGTATCTTCCATTGGAGCATGGCCGCGATCCTGCTGTGGCAATTCTCCGGCATCGTCATCAACCGGCTCTTCGGCCGCTCGGCCCTTACCGATCTGCTGAACAGCACGCATGGGGAACTGGGTGCGACTATCCTTCTGCTTGCGGCATTGCGCGCCCTCTGGGGCTTCTACAATCTCAAGAACCGGCCGAAGCATGAAAACGGCTTGCTGGGCATCGCTGCCCGCCTCGGCCATATCTGCCTCTACGCCCTGATGCTCTTCATCCCCGCCATCGCATTCCTGCGTGCCTTCGGTTCCGAATGGGGGCTTGCCCTCTTCGGCATCCAGATCGTATCGCAAGGCACTGAAAACATCGGATGGATGGTGGCGCCCGCCAACCTTCTTCATGGCGTATTCGCCTGGACGCTGCTTGCGATGATCGCCGGACACATCACAATGGCACTGATCCACCGTTTCGTCTGGAAGGACGACGTCATCAATCGCATGGCTGGCAAGATACGCGACCTTCAGCCGGCGGAATAACCGCAGAACGGCCAGAGAGCCGGATCAGCCGCTGCCCGAAAGTAGGGCCGCAGCAGCCGCCCTCGCCTCGTCGGTTACCGAAGCCCCGGACAGCATGCGGGCTATTTCTTCCGCCCGGTGCTCCGGCGCCATGGTGGCAACGCGGGTTGCGATCTTCTCGGATCCATCGGCCGCCGGTCCCTTAGAGATCAGCAGATGCGTCGCCGCACGCGCCGCCACCTGCGGTGCATGGGTAACGGATAGAACCTGAACGGTGGACGACAGGCGCTTCAGCCGCTGGCCGATGGCATCCGCCACGGCACCACCCACACCGGTATCGATTTCGTCGAACACCAGCGTCGGCGCCGAGCCGCGGTCCGCCAGCGCCACTTTCAGCGCCAGTAGGAAACGGGAAAGTTCGCCACCCGAAGCAACCTTCATGATCGGGCCGGGACGTGTGCCCGGATTGGTCTGCACATGGAATTCGACCGTATCGATACCCTCGGCAGCAGCAGCCTCCGGATCGGCCCTCACCTCAACCATGAAACGGGCACGCTCAAGCTTCAACGCCGGCAACTCCGCCATGACGGCGGCGGCAAGCGATTCGGCGCCAGCCTTGCGCTTCTCGGAAAGAGCAGCAGCGGCATGATCGAACTCTATCTTGGCGGCGGCTGCAACCGTCTCCAGTTGGCCGAGCTTCTCCTCGCCGGCATCCAGATCGGCAAGATCGGCAACCATTTTTTCCGCCAACGCCGGCAAATCGACAACGGCAACCGAATATTTTCGGCCCGCCGCCCGCAATGCGAACAGCCGTTCCTCTACGCGCTCCAGTTCCCGCGGATCGAACTCGGTACGCCGAAGGGCGGCCTCGACTTCCATCTGCGCATTCGAAAGATGATTGAGCGCCTGATCCAGAAGCTCGACCGTCTCTTCCAGAAGCCCCGGCGCCTCATGGCTCTTGCGCTCCAGGCGGCGCACCATGGAGGCAATCATCGGAACCGGGGAAGCGTTGCCGTTGAGGAATTCGGAAGCCTCGGAAATATCGCCGGCGATTCGCTCGGATTTCTGCATCTTGGAGCGCTGTTCGGCGAGTTCTTCCTCTTCGCCGTCGCGCGGAGAAAGCGCCTCCAGTTCCTCGACCGAAGCGCGGATGTAATCGGCCTCGCGGGCAGCAGCTTCCACCTTGGCGCGATGCGCCTTGAACGCACGCTCGGCGTCCCGCCATGTGCGATAAAGACCGCCGACCTGAAGAACCTCTTCGGACAAGCCCGCAAATGCATCAAGCAGCATTCGGTGAGCATTTGTATCGATCAGGGCGCGGTCGTCATGCTGCCCGTGGATCTCCACAAGCACCTGCCCCACCTGGCGCATTAACTGCACGCTGACCGGCTGATCGTTGATCGAGGCACGCGTACGTCCGTCTGCAGACTGGATGCGTCGGAAGATCAGGTCGCCATCGTCATCGATGCCGTTTTCCTTGAGAAGTTTTCGCGCTGCATGATGTCCGGCCACGTCGAAGACGGCCGTCACCTGCCCCTTGTCTTCGCCATGGCGAACAAGGCCACCGTCACCGCGGCCACCAAGCGCCAGCGAAAGACTGTCGAGAAGGATGGATTTGCCGGCGCCGGTCTCGCCCGTCAGCACGGAGAGCCCGGCTTCGAAGCCGAGATCGAGCCGCTCGATCAGAACGATATCGCGGATCGACAACTGGATCAGCATGTGGCCTCGTTAATGACCTCTGGCGCGTCAGGCGCCGATAAGCTTCGCACCGGCACGCGAGATCCACGAGCCCCTGTTTTCGCGCGGCTCTACGCCACCCGAACGCAGCAGCTTGTAGCTATCGGCATACCACTGGCTGTCGGGATAGTTCCGTCCAAGCACTGCTGCAGCCGTCTGAGCCTCTTCCACGATACCCATACTGTAATAGGTCTCGGTCAGGCGCGCCAAAGCCTCTTCCACCTGATTGGTGTTGGGATAGGTTTCAACAACGTTACGGAAGCGCTGGATGGCGGCAAGGTATTCCTTGCGCTCGAGATAATAGCGGCCGATCTGCATTTCCTTGCCGGCGAGCTGGTCGCGGGCGAATCGGATCTTGGCCTGGGCATCCTCGACATATTCCGAGTCCGGATAGTCTTTGACGACGACGCTCATTGCAGCAATCGTGTTTCCCGCAGCCTTCTGGTCCTGCGTCACGTCGGAAATCTGCTTCGAATAGCTCAAACCGACAAGATACTGTACATAGGCCGAATCCTGCGATTTCGGATACTGCTTGAGATAACGGTTGCCGACCGAGATCGCATCGTCGTTACGGCCCATGCGCTGCTTGACGAACGTGCTCATCACAAGCGCCTTACGGCCCCATTCCGTGAACGGGTTCTGCTTGTCGATGGCGTCGAACTTGCGCCCTGCTTCGGCCATGTTACCGGCCTTCATGTTCGCCAGACCCTGATTGTAAAGGGTTTCAGGAGATTCGGCCTCGAAGCCAAGCTTAGTGATGTCGATATCCTTGTCGGACTGGCAAGCAGCCAAACCAACACTGGTTCCAATGAGTGCGATCGCCAGGAAGCCGATCCTCGTAAAGCTACGCATTTCTACAGACTTTCCATCAGCCATCCGACAGTCCCTGATCGTCCCCGCGTGAAACACTCGTGCCCAGCGGCGTACTAGCCATAAAAGCATGGTCAGGGCAACGCAATGGGTCGGCATTAATGCATTTTTGTGGCGAGCCTCGACCGCAAGTGCCTTTTATGAAAAGAAAAAGGCCGTTCTTTGCGGAACGGCCAGTCTGACGGAGATCACAAAATTCAGGCAAACCAGGGAGCGCATTCCGTCATGCTGACAGGAACGAACTCACCGGCGCGAACGCGGGTCGCAACCGACGACGGCGCTTCGACCACTTCATAGGCGGTCGGATCGCTCAGCAGCGCTTTCAGCGCGTTTGCATTCATCTTGTGTCCGCCGCGATACGAGCGGTAACAGCCGATGAACTGCGCGCCAGCAAGGGCCAGATCGCCAACGGCATCCAGCGTCTTGTGGCGAACGAACTCGTCCTTGGCGTAACGCAGGCCTTCGACATTCACGACGGTTTCGTCATCGGAAATGACGACCGAGTTTTCCAGCGAGGAGCCAAGTGCATAACCGGCAGCCCACAGACGTTCGACGTCACGCATGAAACCGAAGGTGCGGGCACGCGAAAGTTCCGACTTGAACGTCGCAGCCGTCAGGTCGCCCTTCCAGCTCTGGCGGCCGATCAGCGACGACGGAAAATCGATCTCGACCTCGAATCGGGTCCCGTCATAGGGCCGAAACTCGGACCAGGATGCGCCTGATTCGATTCGCACCGGCTTCACGACGCGAATGTAGCGACGCTTGATTCCGAGATTGACCGTGCCGACCTGCTCGATCGCTTCGATAAACGGATAAGAGCTGCCGTCCATGATCGGCATCTCGGCGCCATCGACTTCGACGATGATGTTATCGATGCCCATAGCATAAAGCGCAGCCATCACATGTTCGATGGTCGCAACCCACTTCGTCGGAGACATGCCGAGCACCGTGCAGAGATCGGTCGGGCCGACCTGCGATGAGACGGCGCGATATTCGACCGAAGTGCCGTCTTCGAGATTACGGCTGAAAACGATGCCGGTACCGGCTTCCGCCGGCTGGAAGGTAATCATTACCGACGCTCCGGAATGAACACCGTTACCGCTCAACGTAACCGGAGCAGCAATCGTTGCCTGAAATCCGAGCAATCCAATTGTCATTAACTTAAGCCTTCTATTCCGTCGCACCCATGATCAGCGGGCCCGTATTCGCATGCAGTTGAAACGAACGAAATGTTCCAACTCTGTCAGAGTCCTAGATACGCATGCTCTACGCTCTTTCCAAATCACTGTTCGTTTCGGATTGTTACGGTTTTCTAACAGCCTTAACACCGATCGCCGGCAGCATTTTTGCGCCACGCAAACATATGATTCGAAAGACTATTTTCCGGAGTCTGCAATATTCAATCGGAAGAGGCCCGGGTGATGATCACCCGGGCCTCTTCAACTTTGATATCGGCCGTTAACTCAGTTCGACTGGCGGCGCAGGAAGGCCGGAATTTCGAGCTGGTCGTCTTCGTGGCTCGCCTGCGGCGCGACACGTCCGCGGTCATCGAGGTTACCGCGCCGCGGAGCATAGAGGCTGGCTTCGGCAGAAAGCGGACGACGCTGCTGGGGCACAGGAGCAGAAGCTGTCATGTCCGACTGGACGCTGTCCTCTTCTTCCCGGCGACCAAGCGAATTGGTGATCCGCTTCAGCAGGCCCATCGGGCCACGTTCTTCCTGCACATGGCTCACCGGCTGGGCGCGGTGTTCCATTTCGGCCTTCACGACCGGCGGAAAATCTTCCACCTTCGGCATGCGAACCGGCTCCATGACGGGCTCGCGATGGATCGGCTCATGCTGAACCGGCTGTGCCATGCGAGGAGCCGGCTGGCTCATGACCGGAGCTGGTGCTGCCGGCTGATGATAGGCCGGTGCGGGCTGCGGAGCCGGACGGGTCATGACCGGAGCGGGAGCCTCTGCCGGAGGAGCTGCGAAGATGCGGCTCTGCGGGCGGAACTCGTCCTGCTGCGGCTGCGGTGCCGGAGCGACGGGAGTCGGGATAGCGAGAACCTGTTCCATTTCGGCTTCCGCCTGGCGGATGGTTTCAGCGATCGGGTCGGCAGCCCTCGGTGCCTGGGGAGCCTGCATCATGACAGGCTGAGCTGCGGCCGGAGCCGGAGCAACGGCCGCGGAAGGACGGATAATCGGCTTCTGTGCGGCGCGCATTTCAGCGGCCCGCAGATCGACTTCTCCATGGGCACGATCGATACCGGTGGCAACGACGGACACGCGGATCAGGCCTTCAAGCGCTTCATCGAAGGTTGCACCGAGGATGATGTTGGCATCCGGATCGACTTCTTCGCGAATGCGGGTGGCCGCTTCGTCGACTTCGAACAGCGTCAGGTCGCGACCGCCGGTGATGGAGATCAGGAGACCCTGTGCGCCCTTCATCGAGGTTTCGTCGAGCAGCGGGTTGGCGATTGCAGCTTCTGCAGCCTGCAGCGCACGGCCCGAACCGGAAGCTTCGCCGGTACCCATCATCGCACGGCCCATCTCGCGCATCACCGAGCGAACGTCGGCGAAGTCGAGGTTGATCAGGCCTTCCTTGACCATCAGGTCGGTAATGCAGGCGACGCCCGAATAGAGAACCTGGTCAGCCATGGCGAATGCGTCGGCGAAGGTCGTCTTGTCGTTGGCAATGCGGAACAGGTTCTGGTTAGGAATGACGATCAGGGTGTCGACCGACTTCTGCAATTCCTGGATGCCCTGTTCGGCCAGACGCATGCGGCGTCCGCCTTCGAAGTGGAACGGCTTGGTGACCACGCCGACGGTCAGGATGCCCTTGTTACGGGCGGCCTGTGCGACCACCGGAGCAGCACCGGTACCGGTACCACCGCCCATGCCCGCGGTGACGAAGCACATGTGCGTTCCGTTGAGGTGATCGATGATCTCGTCGAGGCATTCTTCAGCAGCGGCGCGACCGACTTCCGGCTGCGAACCGGCGCCGAGACCTTCGGTGACCTGCACACCCATCTGGATGATCCGCTCGGCCTTGGTCATGGTCAGCGCCTGGGCATCGGTATTGGCAACGACGAAATCGACGCCTTCGAGCCCGGCAGTGATCATGTTGTTGACAGCGTTGCCGCCGCCGCCGCCTACGCCGAACACGGTGATCCGAGGCTTCAGCTCGGTGATGTCAGGCTTATCCAGCTTGATCGTCATTGTACCTTTTCCTTCTGCTTCTGGCCGAGCTGGCCAATTCGTTTCCAATTCACTTTAACAAGGGAGGGCTGTCTCCCCGGTCAAAAACTCTCTTTCAGCCACTGTCCCATGCGGGCAAGGCGACCGTTTCCGTTTCCGTTGCCGAACGAACCGATAAGGCCGCCCTGCGAGGCATGCGTTTCCATATCCGCCATCTGCGGATAGATGATCAGTCCCACTGCGGTGGAGAACGCCGGACCCTTGGCTGCCGCCGGAAGACCGGAGACACCCATCGGACGACCGATGCGAACATTGCGGGCGAGAATCCGCCGTGCTGTTTCCGGCAGGCCGGTCAGCTGGCTGGCGCCACCCGTCAATACGACCCGCTTTCCGACGATCGGGCTGAAACCCGACTTCTGGATGCGATCGCGAATGAGCTCCAGCGTCTCTTCGATACGGGCGCCGACGATACGGGTAACCAGCGAGCGCGGAACCTGGGTCGGCTGATCGCGATCATCCTCGCCGATTGGCGGTACGGAGATCACGTCACGTTCATCGCCACCATTGGCGAGTGCCGAACCATGTACGACTTTCATGCGCTCGGCATCTTCTATCCGAGTCGATAGGCCTCGCGCCAGATCAGTTGTGACGTGATGGCCACCAAGTCCGATTGCATCCGTGTGAACGAGCTTGCCTTCGCAGAAAACGGAGATCGTCGTCGTGCCGCCACCCATGTCGATGGCAGCGCAGCCCAGCTCGACTTCGTCGTCGACGAGGGCAGCAAGACCGCTGGCATAAGGCGTCGCCACCATGCCCTCGACGGACAGATGCGCACGATTGACGCAAAGCTCGAGGTTCTTCAGCGTGATGCGTTCCGCCGTGACGAAATGCATGTCGACGCCGAGTTCGTCGCCATACATGGCCAGCGGATCGCGAATGCCACGCTCGCCATCCAGCGAAAAACCCGTCGGCAGAGAATGCAGGATCGCGCGGTCATGACGCTGCGATTGATTGCTTGCCGCGACCAGAACCTTGCGCAGGTCGGTATTCTCGACCTCCTGACCACCGAGATCGATGGTCGCCGTGTAGACATCGCTGGCCAACCGGCCGGCAGAGACGTTGACGATGAGACTGTCCACAGTCAGCCCAGCCATGCGCTCGGCAGCGTCGACGGCAAGCCGGATAACGCTTTCGGCAGCATCGAGATCGGCGATGACACCCGACTTCACGCCGCGGGAACGCTGATGACCGATGCCGATGATCTCGATATGATGCGTGCGGCCGGGAAGGATCTGGCTTTCCTGGCGCGGTGTGAGGCGCGCGATCATGCACACGACCTTGGTCGATCCGATATCGAGGACCGACACGACGTGGCTGCGCTTGGATGACAGGGGCTTCATACGCGGCATACCGAATTGGGAGGAACCGAACATACTCACGATTTCTCTCCAGCTTTTTTCAGGGCTTTGGTGCGGGTCTCGAGCGCCTGCTCGCGACGCTCCACCGCGGCGGACGTCAATTGAATGGTTGTGCGATCTCCGAGACGAAGGTCGACCGCTGCAATGTCGCGCTCAAGCACGCCCTGGTTCTTTTCAAGCTTGGAGAGCAGTGAAAGGGCGGATGGAATCCGCTCTTCCGGCAGCTTGAGGACGATACCGTTGTCGAGATGAAGATCCCAGCGACGGCTGGAAACTCTCACATAAGCCCGAACCCGGCTCGAAATTTCGGGCCATTTGTCCATTTCCTGCGCGAAAGATGCAGCTGCAATTTCCGCATCACGACCGACGAACAGAGGCAGGGACGCAAACTTGTTGTCCTTGAGCGGCGCGATGACCGAACCGTTCTTTTCGATCAGCGAAAGCTCGGAACCATGCTGCCAGATGGCGAATGCCTTGCGCTCCTTGAGCATGACTTCGATCGTACGCGGATAGACCTTGCGCACTTCCGCATATTCGACCCAAGGCAGTTCCGAAAGTTTGCGCCTTGCAGCATCGATATCCAGCGCGACCAGCGAGGTCGTTCCGTCGAGACCGAGAAGCTGAAGGATGTCGATTTCCGAAGTCTGATCGTTCCCCGAAACACGTACGTCTTCGATCGCGAAACCGACTGCCGCAGTCGTGGACTGCGCAACGACATGACCATGGCCACCGAGAGACATGCCATAAAGACCGACGGCGGCGAAAAATGCGAAGGCCGACAACGTGCCCGCATGTGGCGGAACATCGATTCGGCCGGCGGCAAGACTGACTGCAAAGCGCACGGCGCGGCGCAGCGGGCGCGGCAGAACGCGACGATCATCCGCTCCTGCTCCACTGGAAGCAGCGCGACGATGCGATCCACCAGCCATTTTGCCGATCACCGTAGACAAGAAGCGTCCTCCACCATCCAGCGAACCAGCTCACCGAAGGAGTAACCCGCGTGAGCAGCCATTTCGGGCACGAGGGACGTGGGGGTCATTCCCGGCTGAGTATTCACCTCAAGCCAAATGACTTCACCTTCGTCGGAGAACCGGTCATCGAAGCGAAAGTCCGAACGACTCACGCCACGGCAACCGATAGCCTCATGCGCCTTGACCGCCCATGTTTGAATTTTTTGGTAAATATTCGGTGAAATATGCGCCGGAATGACATGTTTCGAACCACCGGCAACATATTTCGCATCGTAATCGTAAAAGCCCGGCCCGGTCGGAACGACCTCGGTTACACCAAGCGCCTGGCCATTCATGACGCCGCAGGTCAACTCGCGACCATAGACATAACGCTCGACCATTACCTCGTCGCCATAGACCCATTCAGATGAAGTCACGATCTGCGGCGGATGGGACTGATCCTCCCGAACGATGACCACACCGAACGAAGACCCCTCCCTCACCGGCTTCACCACATAAGGCGCCGGCATGGGATGCGTATTCGTGAACTCCTTGCGGTTCATCACCAGCGCATCAGCGACAGGAACTCCCGCAGCCTTTGCGACATGCTTGGCCTGCGCTTTATCCATGGCCAAGGCCGAAGCAAGCACGCCCGAATGCGTGTAGGGAATCTCAAGATACTCAAGGACACCCTGGATCGTTCCGTCCTCACCGAACGGACCATGAAGAGCATTGAACGCAACATCCGGACGAAGATCCGAAAGAACAGCACCAACGTCGCGCCCGACATCGACGCGAGTGACACGATACCCCTCACCCTCCAGAGCATCCGCGCATGCGTTGCCGGACGACAAGCTAACAGGCCGCTCGGAGGAAAATCCTCCCATCAGAATAGCGACGTGCTTGCCACTCATCCTTCACCCCTTGAAAAATACCAATTCCCGGATTTCGAAGTCGCTTAATCCTTGCAGTCAGCGACTCTCACCGAATTCATCGTCAATTTGTGCAGCAAAATGGTTAACAAATCGTTTACTTTGCTTAACAGGGCAGACCAATGCGCTGAAAACAAAGGATAATTTTACGAATGAAATGGTTAACGCGACACTTTAGGAAGTCACTCGCTCTCTCACCGAGATTTCTTGCGAGAGCAATTCGACACGTTGCATGATTCTCCGCAAACGGTGTTTTTTTTGCATTTATTGCGACAGGAAGGGTTTCGGCCGCCATAAAATTACGATACTGCGCACTCGGCCCTCCCAAGAGCCATACGGAAAAACTTTTCTGAACTGGAATCAGTATGACTAACGCGATGCCATCCGCTTCGCCGTCTGCTGAGCCGTTAGCGCCTGTTGCAACGAACTCTCCTGCACAAGTCCTGACGGCCAGCGTGGTCGGCACGACGATCGAGTTTTTCGATTTTTATGTTTACGCGACCGCCGCCGTGCTGGTGTTCCCGACGCTGTTCTTCCCCGGCAGCGACCCGACGAGCGCGCTTCTCGCATCCTTCGCGACATTCTCAATCGCCTTCTTTGCCCGCCCGCTCGGCGCCATCGTGTTCGGCCACTACGGCGACCGCATCGGCCGCAAGACGACGCTGGTTGCGGCACTATTGACGATGGGCGTTTCGACAGTCGTGATCGGTCTTTTGCCGACCTATGATCAGATGAACAGCCTTCTGCCGAACATGGGCGTCATCGCTCCGTTGTTGCTGGCACTGTGCCGTTTCGGCCAAGGCTTCGGCCTGGGCGGCGAATGGGGCGGCGCGGTTCTGCTCGCCACCGAAAACGCGCCTCCGGGCAAGCGCAGCTGGTACGGCATGTTCCCGCAGCTCGGCGCACCGCTGGGTCTCTTCCTGTCCTCGGGCGTATTCTGGATCCTCCTGCACTTCATGTCCCAGGAATCCCTGCTCAGCTGGGGTTGGCGCGTCCCCTTCATCGCCTCGATCATCCTGGTCGCAGTCGGTCTCTGGGTTCGTCTTTCGATCACCGAAACCCCGGCCTTCCAGAAGGCTATCGACAAGCATGAGCGCGTGGAAATTCCGGTTGCGGAACTGTTCCGCAAGCATAAGCGCAGCCTCGTTCTCGGCACGTTTGTGGCGCTTGCTACCTTCGTGCTGTTTTATATCGGCTCGGCCTATCTTCTGTCCTACAACGTCAAGGTCCTGAAGATGCCGTTCCTGGATGCGCTGGAAGTACAGCTTCTCGGCTCTATCGTGTTCGGTATTTTCATCGTTGTGATCGGCAAGCTCGCGGAGCGTTACGGCCGCCGCGAAATGCTGATCCTGACGACCGTACTGATCGCTGCATTCTCGTTCATCCTGCCGGCCCTCATGACCAACGGCGAAGGCATGATCTTCCTGTTCGTGGTTCTCGCGATGGTGCTGATGGGCATGACCTACGGCCTGATCGGCACGGCGCTCGCAGCCCCGTTCCCGACCACGGTGCGCTATACCGGTTCGTCGATCACCTTCAACTTTGCCGGCATCTTCGGCGCCTCCCTGGCTCCGTATATCGCAACCTATCTGCAGGCCAATTACGGCATGACCTATGTCGGTTATTACCTGTTTGTTGCAGCGCTCATCACGCTTGCCTGCATCTTCCTGTCAGGCAAGGATGAAGTCTGATCCCGTCCGGATCGGAATCAAATCATAAAAAAAGCCCGCGAAGCCATTGGCCTTGCGGGCTTTTTTTCATTCATTTGGGAGTTGCAATCATTCGCCCGCATGAGGCCGGTGATTGCGGCGCTCTTTCCACCTATCGTACGCCATCCAGCAAAGAACGGTCGCCGAAATCATCAGCGGAAGAATGTAAAGGTAGAAGGCAGCAGCGAAACTCATGGCTTCAACTTTCCCAGTGTAAACTGTGCGCCCAAATGTAGTATCAAAGCAGTGAAAATCCAAGCGACGGTGGAAATCACGATCGAGATCGAGATTCCGGACGAAAATCCAGCATTGGATGTCGAAGCCACCGGCGCGACAAACCCCGCAGCAACAGAAGCGGTGGAAAGACGATCAAGTGCGTTCGCTCGAAGCTTGGCCCGTTCGTTTTGGACCAGAACAAGCTTTTGCTTATCTTTTCCAAAATCGAACGGCTCACCCATTATTCGCTCGTTGCACCCTGAAAAGGCTTCACCTCACGCCCGGGCATGAAAATGCCGAGCCGCTTGATTTCCCATTCCAGCTTGATGCCGGCATGTTCGAATACACGCTGGCGAACCATCTCGCCGAGATATTCGAGATCGTAGCCGGTGGCATGGCCGATATTGATCATGAAGTTGCAATGAAGCGACGACATCTGCGCGCCACCATTCATCAATCCGCGGCAACCTGCGTCATCGATCAGCTTCCACGCTGAGTGGCCGTCAGGGTTCTTGAATGTCGATCCGCCGGTTTTTTCCTTGATCGGCTGAACGGTTTCGCGATGCTGGCGAACGGCATCCATCTCGGCGCGGATTTTTGCCCGCTCTTCCGGATAACCTTCAAACACTGCATGCGTGAAGATCAGGTCTTTCGACGCGTTCGTATGCCGGTAACTGTAGCCCATCTCCTCCTTGGAGAGCACATGAACATTGCCATGCCGGTCAACGGCATGGACTTCGATCACGCGCTGGGACGTCTCGCCGCCATTGGCACCGGCATTCATCCGCAAGGCACCGCCGATCGATCCGGGAATGCCGTAATAGAAGGCGAAGCCACCGATACCGTTATCCATGGCCATCGCTGCGATATGCTTGTCAGGGCAGATCGCTCCGGCACGAATGCGGTTTTCGCCAATCAGCTCGACCTGTCCAAACCCCTTGGCCGACAACCGGACGACAACGCCCGGGATGCCACCGTCTCGAACAAGGAGGTTCGATCCGACGCCGACCACCGTCAGCGGCACCTCGGCCGGCAACAGCTTCAGGAACGTTACCAGATCGTCCACGTCATGCGGCTGGAACATCAGTTCCGCCAGACCGCCCGCCTGGAACCAGGTTACTCTTTCCATCGATGCGTCCGGCGTAAGCCGCCCGCGCAACTGGTTCACGCCCTCCCCGAGCGAGGCCAGCAGCTTTTCCCCATCTACCTGCTTCATACTTACTGTCCTGATATGCTTTCCAGTTCCCTCGGCAATGACGCCGCCCACTGTGTAATATTACCTGCTCCAAGAAGAACCACGAAATCACCTGGTTTCGCAATGCCCGAAACAATATGTGCCAGTTCGGCTGGCGACGCCATATGGCGCGCGTCACGATGGCCGCCCGCGCGGATATGCGAAACCAGCGCTTCGGAATTGATGCCTTCGATCGGATCCTCACCCGCCGCATAAACCGGCGCCAAGATGATGCTGTCGGCATCGTTGAAGCAGGTCGCGAAATCCTCGAACAGGCTGGAAAGGCGTGAATACCGATGCGGCTGGTGTACCGCGATGATGCGGCCCTTGCAGGCCTCACGCGCGGCGCGCAGCACCGCCTTGATCTCGACCGGATGGTGACCATAGTCATCAAAGACCTGAACGTCATTCCACTTGCCCGTCAGCGTGAAGCGGCGTTTGACACCGCCAAAGGCTGCGAGGCCCTTGCGGATATCGTCTTCCGAGATACCAAGCCGGTTCGCGACGGCAATCGCAGCCGTGGCGTTGGAAATATTGTGCCGTCCCGGCATGGGCAGGGTCAGATCCTTGAAGTTGAACACCCGCCCGGTGCGACGCCGGCGGATTTCCACATCGAAGGTCGCCTTCGTTCCGTCCATGCGGATATTCGAGAAACGTGCGTCAGCCTGCGGATTTTCACCATAGGTGACAATCTTGCGGTCTTCGATCTTGCTGACCAGCGCCTGAACTTCCGGGTGGTCGATGCACAACACGCCGAAACCGTAGAAAGGAACATTCTCGACAAACTGGCGAAAAGCCGCGCGCACCGCATCGAAATTGCCGTAATGATCCAGATGCTCGGGATCGATATTGGTGACGACCGCCACCTCCGCCGGCAGCTTCAGGAACGTGCCGTCCGATTCGTCGGCCTCGACGACCATCCACTCGCCCTCGCCCATGCGGGCGTTGGTTCCGTAGGCGTTGATGATACCACCATTGATGACAGTCGGATCGAGCCCGCCGGCGTCCAGCAGCGTGGCGACCATCGATGTGGTCGTGGTCTTCCCATGCGTCCCGCCGATGGCGATCGCATTGCGGAAGCGCATCAGTTCTGCCAGCATCTCGGCGCGGCGCACGATCGGCAGCGATTTTTCACGCGCTGCGATCAGCTCCGGATTGGTCTTCTTGATCGCGGTCGACACAACGACGACTTCCGCATCGCCGAGATTGTTGGCTTCGTGGCCGACAAAAACCTCGATTCCCTTGTCACGAAGGCGCTGCACATTGGCGCTATCCGACTGGTCGGACCCTTGCACCCGATGACCGAGATTATGCAGCACTTCGGCAATACCACTCATGCCGATGCCGCCGATGCCGATGAAATGTACGAGGCCGATGGCCTGGGGCATCTTCATGCCTGAACTCCACTTACAGTCTTCTTCTTGTATTCGGCGATCGGACGCTTTTCTGCAATAGCAATGACGAGATCGGCCAGATGTTCGGTAGCGTTGGGCTTGCCGGCCTTCCTGGCGTCCGAGGCCATGGCTTCCAACCGGTCGGGCTCGCTCATCGCAGCAGCCAGCAATGCCGATAGCTTTTCAGGCGAAAGATCGGATTGAGCCACCACCTGCGCCCCCCCCTCGGCAACCAGAGCCGCGGCATTCGCCGCCTGGTCGTGATCGAGTGCATAGGGATAAGGCACCAGGATCGACGGACGCCCGATAACCGCCAACTCGCTCACCGTCGAAGCGCCGGAGCGGCAGATCACCAGATGGGCCTCGGCCAGCCGGTCGGCCATATCGCTGAAGAATGGCGCAATATCCGCCGGAGAATTCAGCTTGGCGAAACAGGATGTCACGCGATCCTTGTCTTCTTTACGTGCCTGCTGGGTCACGATGAGTCGCTCCCGCAAAGCCGGATCCAGAAGGCTGATCGCTGTGGGCACCGATGAAGAAAAGAACTGCGCACCCTGGCTGCCTCCGAACACAACAAGCCGGAACGGATCCTGCCCGCGCGATGCGACATAGGGGATCTTCGCGGCATCCAGCACCGGCGGACGCACGGGGTTGCCCGTCACGACGATCTTGCCCGCATATTCGCCGCGCCCCTCCGGCAGAAAGCCGCCCGCGATCGCCTGAACACGCTTGGCGAGCGCCTTGTTGGCGCGGCCCATGACGGCGTTCTGTTCATGGATCAGCGTCGGTATGCCGAGCCCCGTAGACGCCAGGAGCGGCGGAACGGTCGGGTAGCCACCGAACCCGACGACGGCAAGCGGACGAAGGCGGACCATCAGCTTTCGCGCCGTACGCAGCCCCTTCCACAGCGTCCACGCCGTCCTCGCCATCGCAATCGGGTTCTTTGAGGCAAAGGTTGCCGAAGGTACGACATGGATTTCGTCAGCAGGAAATTTTCCAGCGAACCGCTCCGCGCGGCTGTCCGTCACCAGATGAACGGCATAACCGCGGCTCCGCAGCTCATGTCCGAGCGCTTCCGCGGGAAAAAGATGGCCGCCGGTTCCCCCGGCGGCAAGAACAATCGTACCCTTACTCATTCAATCACTCCGCGGGAACACCATGTGGGACCCGGAACAGGCTCCGCTCCTGCGCCCGTTTTTCAGGACGATGACGAGTCAGCGCAAGAATAAAACCGGCAGTGATGCAGATCGCAACCTGAGAAGAGCCGCCATAGGAAATCAATGGCAGCGTCATGCCCTTGGCCGGCATCAGTTCGAGGTTCACGCCGATATTGATCATCGACTGTATGCCGACAAGCAGCACGAGTCCTGCCACGGCAAAACGGTTGAAGTCGTTTCGCTCCTTGAAAGCATGGTTCAGGCCGCGCAGCACGATAAAGGAAAAGATCAGCACCAGCGCCATGCAGAACACGATGCCGAATTCTTCAGCCGCGACGGAGAACACAAAGTCGGTATGGCTGTCAGGCAGGATACGCTTGACGATCCCTTCGCCCGGTCCCTGGCCGAACCAGCCGCCGCGCACGATCGCCTCATGCGCGGTCTCGATCTGGAAACGGTCGCCTTCACCGGTCAGAAACTTGTCAAAGCGCGCCGTGACGTGCGGGAGCATGTAATAGGCCGCAACGAGACCGCCCGCGCCCACGCCGCCGAGCAGGAAGATCCAGATCCATGGCATCCCGGCCATGAAGAACATGCCGCCCCAGACGACGCTGGTCAGGATCGTCTGGCCGAGGTCGGGCTGGGCGACCAGAAGTGCCGCCACGATGCCGAACAGGATGATGGCAAAAAGATTGCCGGGAATTTCCGGCTGCCGCGCATGTTCGGAGAACAGCCATGCGCAAACGATAACGAAGGCCGGCTTCATGAATTCCGAGGGCTGGATCGAAAAGGCACCGACACCGATCCATCGACGCGCGCCCTTGACCTCGACACCGATAAACAGCGCCAGCACCATCATGGCCAGTGAAACGACCAGAAGAATGATGGCCACTCGCCTGATCTGCCTTGGGCTGAGGAAGGAGAGGCCGATCATGACCGCAATCGACGGTACGATAAACATCGCGTGCCGCTCGACGAAGTGGAAGCTGTCGAGACCGATACGCTCGGCAACCGCGGGAGAAGCGGCGAAGGACAGCATGAAGCCGATCCCCATCAGCAGGATGAAGGCTGCCAGGAAATAGCGGTCAATCGTCCAGAACCAGTCTGCGAGTGGCCCTCGGTCTGCGCGGCTTACCATTGTCTCAGCTCCTGTTTCCAGTATCGACCAGCATCGTCACGTCCTGCAGACCGGCCACGCGTTGAACGAAAGCGTCCCCGCGAACCTCGAAATTCTTGAATTGATCGAAGCTTGCACATGCCGGCGAGAGCATCACCGCCGAGGAGATGGCATCGCCATTGGCGTCTGCGGCTGCATGGGCGACGGCCTGATCCAGCGTGCCGGAAATTTCGTAGCGCACGCTCTCGCCCAAAGTGGCCGCAAATGCCGGCGCGGCCTCTCCGATCAGATAAGCTTTCACTATATGAGGGAAAAGTGGTGCGAGGCTTGTGATACCGCCTTCCTTGGGAAGGCCGCCTGCGATCCAGTAGATGCGGTCGTAGCTCGAAAGCGCCGGTGCGGCGGCTTCGGCATTGGTCGCCTTGGAATCGTTGACGAACACGACGTGGCCGCGGCGACCGACCGGCTGCATCCGGTGCTTGAGGCCGGGGAAGGATTTCAGGCCTTGCAGGATTTCATCCCTGGCAAGACCGACTGCCAGGCAGGCGGAGGCCGCTGCTGCCGCATTCTGGGCATTATGCGCGCCCTTCAACGTCGGCATGCCATCAAGGTCAGCGAACAATTCACTCGCACCGCCATGAGCCAGCATCAGCCGGGTACCATCTGCATAGATGCCTTCGGCAACCGGGTTTCGCTTCGAAATCCGCCTGACGGCAACGCCCGCCCGCTCGACGCGATCAGCAATCAGCGTGCAAAAGCTGTCGTCCACGCCGATGATCGCGGTATCGCTTCCGGCGACCAGCCGTTCCTTGATATCAGCATAATGCTGCATCGTGCCGTGACGATCGAGATGATCCGGCGTCAGGTTGAGGAGAATGCCTGCGGTCGGATTGAGCGTCGGTGCAAGATCGATCTGGTATGACGAGCATTCGACGACGTAGAAGCGACCGGCCTTCGGCTCGTCCAGCGTCAGCACCGCCGTACCGATATTGCCGCCAAGCTGCGTATCGCGGCCGCTCTCTTTCAGGATATGCGCAATGAGAGCCGTGGTGGTCGACTTGCCGTTGGTGCCGGTGATGGCGATAAACGGGCAATCCGGCGCATGAGCGCGGCGCTCCCGCACGAACAACTCCACGTCACCGATGATCTCGACACCGACAGCCTTCGCAAGATCGACCGTCCAATGTGGTTTCGGATGGGTCAGCGGCACGCCGGGCGAAAGAACGAAGGCGGCCAGCTTCGACCAATCGATCCCTCTGAGATCGGTAACGGTGAGACCGGCCTGCGAGGCCCTGGTTACGCTTTCGGGATTGTCGTCCCAGGCGGTGACATTCGCACCACCAGCGACAAGCGCCTGCGCCGTCGCGAGACCCGATCCGCCGAGTCCGAACAGTGCTATATCTCTACCCTTGAAAGTCGTAACCGGGATCATCGCATTATAACCGAAATTACCGAAGCTTGAGTGTCGAAAGGCCGAGCATCGCGAGACCGACGGCGATGATCCAGAAACGGATCACGACCTGACTTTCCGTCCAGCCGAGCTTTTCGAAATGGTGGTGAATGGGAGCCATCAGGAACACCCGCTTGCCGGTCAGCTTGAAGAAGCCGACCTGGATGATGACCGACAGCGTTTCAATGACGAAGAGGCCGCCGATGATCGCCATGACGATCTCGTGCTTGGTGGCAACGGCAACGGAACCGATCAGGCCGCCGAGCGCCAGCGATCCGGTATCCCCCATGAAGATGGCGGCGGGCGGTGCATTGAACCACAGGAAGCCCAGCCCCGCGCCGATGACGGCGCCGAGAATGACGGCGAGTTCGCCCGTTCCCGGTACGAAATTGATTTGCAGGTAGTTAGCGAAGACCGCATTGCCGGCAAGATAGGCAATCACGCCGAAGGACGCGGCAGCGATCATTACAGGCACGATTGCAAGCCCATCCAGACCGTCCGTCAGGTTCACCGCATTACCGGCTGCGACGATGACGAAACCACCGAACAGAATGAAGAACAGGCCGACATTCAGCACATATTCCTTGACGAAGGGGAATGCGATCGATGTCGCAAGCGACGGATTGGAGGTCTGGCCATGCATGGCCATGCGCATCATGAAGAATACGGCAATGCCCGCGACCACGAACTCGATCCCAAGGCGTGCCTTGCCGGAAAAGCCCTTGTCCGACTGCTTGGTGACCTTCAGATAGTCATCGTAGAAACCGATGGCACCGAAACCGAGCGTTACGAGCAAAGTTGCCACGACGTAGACGTTGGAAAGGTCCGCCCAGAGCAGCGAACCGCCGACGATACCCGCAAGGATCATCAACCCGCCCATGGTCGGCGTTCCGGCCTTCTTGAAATGGGTCTGCGGTCCATCAGCACGGATCGGCTGCCCCTTGCCCTGACGCACGCGCAACGAGTCGATCATTCGCGGCCCAAACAGGAAAACGATCAAGGCCGACGTGAACAGGGCTGCGCCAGTCCGGAAGGTGATGTATCGGAACAAATTGAAAAACTGCAGTTTGTCCGACAGTTCGACAAGCCAGATCAGCATGAGGGCCCTTTCCCGAAGCCGCTAAAATTCAAAGTTGGTGGTCCGTGTCGGAGAATGCCGGATAGTTGTCAAGCAGAGCGGCAATGATCTTGCCGAAGCCCAAGCCGAGCGACGACTTCACCATCACCACATCACCGGGTCTGACAGAGCGCACCGCATGATCCGAAAGTTCGGGCGTCTGTGCGAAATACGCGACCTCGACACTCTCCGGAAGCGCATCGCGCAACACGGCCATCTCCTGGCCCGCAAGCCAGACATGCTCGATCCCGGCAGCCAGCAGCGGCCCGGTCAGTTCCTCGTGCAGCTGCGCGGAAAACTCGCCCATCTCCAGCATATCGCCCAACACGGCGATGCGACGGCCGGTCAGTTCCGGTATGGTCGAGGCAAGCAGCGCGATCGCCGCCCGCATGGAGGCAGGATTGGCATTATAACTCTCGTCGATCAGCGTCAGATGTCCTTCGCCAATCCCAAGGCGATGACGCTCGCCCCTGCCCTTGACGGATTTCAACCCGGCAAGAACCTCGATCGCCCTGTCGAGATCTGCCCCGACGAGATCACAGGCCCCAAGCGCCGCGACCGCATTCTCGGCGATATGCCGCCCCGGTGCACCAATCCTGATTTCACGCGTTTCGCCGTCGAGAACAGCCCAGATGGTCGATCCCTCGCCGTCACCCTCGAAATCCGCGAGACGGAAATCCGCCTTGGCGTGCTGGCCGAAGCTGCAGATCCGCGTCACGCCGGCGTCCTGGGCATGTTGCGCCAGGAACTCGAACTGCTTGATATCGCGGTTGAGTACGGCAACGCCGCCTTCGACGACACCGTCGAAGATCTCGGCCTTCGCTGCAGCAATCTCGTCAAGATCCTTGAAATGGCCAAGATGGGCGGCGGCTATCGTGGTGATGAGCGCAACATGCGGTTTGACCATTTTCACCAGCGGCGTGATTTCGCCGGCATGGTTCATGCCGATCTCGAAAACCCCGAACTCGGCGTCCGCCGGCATGCGGGCAAGCGTCAGCGGTACACCCCAGTGATTGTTGAAGGAGGCAACTGCCGCATGCACCTTGCCCGACGGGGCAAGCACCTGGCGCAGCATTTCCTTCGTTGTCGTTTTTCCGACCGATCCCGTCACCGCAACGATGCGCGCGCGGCTGCGTGCGCGAGCCGCTACGGCCAGCTTGCCGAGTGCCACCAGCACGTCTTCGACCACGATCATCGGCACGGTCAGCCGGCCGAGTGCGGGAAGTTTTCCCTCGCTGACGACAATCAGCGAGGCGCCATTGGCAACGGCGATACTCGCGTAATCATGGCCGTCGACCCGGTCTCCCTTGATCGCAAAGAAGGCTTCGCCCGCGCCGATGGAGCGGCTGTCGATCGAAATCCCGGTAATGCCTTCTGGAAGCGTACCGATCGGGCGACCTTCCATGACGGTCGCCATTTCTTGCGATGTCCATAGAAAGCTCACGATACCCTCTCCTCCAGCGCACGGCGTATTTCGACATGATCCGAGAACGGCAGGACCGTTGCTCCGACCGTCTGGCCTTCCTCGTGCCCCTTGCCCGCAACGATCAGCGTATCGCCCGATTTGAGCAGGTTCACGGCATGGCGTATGGCATTCGCACGGTCGCCGATCTCGATTGCGCCGGGTGCGGCGACCATGATCTCGGAGCGGATAACCTCGGGAACCTCGGAGCGAGGGTTGTCATCCGTCACCACGACGACGTCGGCCAGACGCGTTGCGATGTCACCCATGATCGGCCTCTTGCCCTTGTCGCGATCGCCGCCACAGCCGAACACGACGAGCACCTTGCCGCTGGTGAACGGGCGAACGGCGGTCAGCACCTTTTCCAGCGCATCCGGCTTGTGTGCGTAGTCGACATAGGCGAGCGCGCCATCTTTCGTATGACCGACAAGCTCCAGCCGGCCGGCAGCGCCGGCAAGCGCCTCGAGCGCCTTGAACGCGGTCTTCGCTTCGACGCCTGTCGAAATCGCCAGACCTGCCGAAACCAGCGCATTCGCCAGTTGGAAATCACCGGCAAGCGGAATATCGATCTCGAAAATCTGGCCATTGTGATGCACTTCAGCCATCTGCTTGTGGCGGAAATGCTCGACGCGCTTGACGCAGATATAATCGCCCTTGCGGCCGACGGTGCGGACATCGAGGCCGGAAGCGGTCGCGACGCGGATGGCCTCTTCGGACCATGCATCATCGGCAAAAATCACGACGGGAGAGCCTTTCGGCATCAAGGTGTCGAACAGCCGCATCTTGGCGGCCATATAGTCCTCGACCGTCGAATGATAATCCATGTGGTCGCGGCCAAGGTTGGTGAAGGCGGCGGCGGAGAGCCTGACGCCGTCCAGGCGCGACTGGTCCAGCCCGTGGCTCGATGCCTCCATTGCCGCATGCGTCACACCTTCGTCCGCAAGCTCTGAAAGAAGCTTCTGCAGTTCCACCGGATCGGGTGTGGTCAGCGAGCCGTACTCGTTGCGGCTTGGAGAGATGACGCCGGTGGTGCCGATCTGCGCGGCGCTCAATCCGGCCTTGGCCCAGATCTGTCGCGTAAACGATGCAACGGATGTCTTGCCGGCAGTACCGGTCACCGCCACCATCGTTTCGGGCTGCTTGCCGTAGAACCGGGCCGCAGCCAGCGCGACGAACCGTCTGGGATTGGAGACGACGAGAACCGGAATGCCGACATCTGCCGGATGCGCAGAGACAGCAACGACAGCACCGCGCGCAGCGGCATCGCCGATAAATCCCTGTCCGTCGGCTTTGGATCCCGCCAGTGCGGCAAACAGCATGCCCGGCTTTATCTTGCGGCTGTCCAAGGAAATCCCGGTAATCTCGAGATCTCCGAGGGGACCGGCGAGAAGGTCGTTCACTTCCGGAAAATCCGGACCAGCAAGATCGCGCAGTTTCATCTGTTTATTCCATCTTTCGAGCGGCGTTCACGAATCGCCGCTCGAGTTGTTGTCGCTCAATAAGACACAAGCAGGGCAGAACCGTCATTGCCGAATTTCGGCTTTACACCGAGAATGGGAGCAGAGCGGCTGATGATCTCCTTGACCATCGGCGCAGCCGATGTGGCGGCAAGCGCCGCACCATTGCCCTTATCCGTCTTCGGCTCGTCGCTGAAACTCAGGACCACATAGCGTGGATTGTCCATCGGGAATGCCGAGAGGAAGGCATTGAAATTCTTGTCGTGGGCATAGCGGCCATTGACGACCTTGTCGGCCGTACCCGTCTTGCCGCCGACATCGAAACCATCGACGCGCGCATTACGGCCAGAACCGTTGGCTCCGTTCCATTCGAACAGATACCGCATGTCCCGGCTCGTGGTCGGCTTCAGCACCTGGGTTGCGACCTGATCAGCCTGCTCCTGCGTTCGCGGCAGGAATGTCGGCTCGATCAGCTTGCCGCCATTGACGAGTGCTGCACCGGCAACTGCCGTCTGCAACGGGGTTGTGGAAACGCCGTGTCCGAAGGAAATCGTAATCGAATTGATCTTCTTCCACTGCCTCGGCTGGCTTGGCATCGCGACTTCGGGCAGCTCGGTTTTCATTCTCGACAAAAGGCCGAGACGCGTCAAAAAGTCCTTGTGCCCCTCGATGCCGACCGCATCGGCAATCTTCGCCGTACCGATGTTCGAGGAATACTGGAAAATCTCGGGCACGCTCAAAACGCGTCCCTTGCCGTGGAAATCCTTGATGGTGAACCCACCGATCCGGATCGGGAACCGTGCGTCGAACGTGCTGTTCAGGTTCATCTTGCCGTCGTCGAGGCCCATGGCAAGGGTGAACGACTTGAAGGTCGAGCCCATTTCGAACGTACCGTTCGACATGCGGTTGAACCATCCTTCTTCGCCACCGACTGCCGGGTCATTCGGATCGAAATCGGGTGCAGATGCCATGCCGAGAATTTCGCCGGTATGGACGTCGAATACGACCGCTCCTGCGCCGATCGAATGATATTTCCCCATAGAGGCGGAAACCACATCCTGAACGATCGCCTGAACCCGAAGATCGATCGAAAGCTTCACCGGTTCGAGAGGCTGGCTCGACGTCATCCCGACGGCAGCAAGGTCGGCAAGACCCTGACTGTCGATATACCGCTCCATGCCGGCCACGCCGCGATTGTCGATATTGACGTATCCAACGATATGCGCGGCGGTGCGGCCACCGGGATAAAAGCGGCGCTTCTCCGGACGGAAACCGATGCCGGGAACGCCGAGCGCAAGGATCTGGCTCTGCTGCTTCGGCGTCAGCTGCCGGCGAAGCCATTGGAAACGGGAATTCGACTTGAGCTTGGAATAGGTCGACTTGACGTCGAGATCCGTCAGCACCGTCGACAGCTTCTCGACCACTTCGTCGGCGTCGACGATCTTGTGCGGCTCGGCAAACAGCGAAACGGTTCGAATGTCGGTGGCAAGGATCGCGCCGTTACGGTCGACGATATCCGGACGCGACGCCATCAGCCGGTCCGCAGGCAGGATGCTCGATGTAATTTCGGGCTGCGCCATGCCGTATTGCACGAGGCGTCCACCGATCACCGCATAGAATACCGCAAAGCCTGCGATCAGAAGGCCGACACGGTTACGCGCCTGGGCTGACTTCCTCTTGCGCGTTCCTTCGAATGCGGCGCCGCCGGCGGCGGACCGACCCTTGCGGTCAGACGAAAAATGCGCCCGGCGCTTGACCACCATAACCCTAGAAAGAAAAGACATTAGCGCCTCACCGAGCCAGTGGACATGTTATCGGGTGCCCAGCCACGCGGCAGTGGCAGCGGAACCTTGGGAGCCGGCGTTGCCTTTGCCTGCTCGACGCCCTTGAGCGCGGCGGCGACTTCGCCATTCTTGCCTGCAATAATATCCTCGATCGTCGTATCGGGCTGTGGGAGTTGCGACCTGTGCATGGGCAGCTCCTTCGGCATGGCAAGTTGCGTCGGCATGGTGGGAACGAGACCAAGCTCCGAATCGTAGTTCCTGATCAGGGGCTGCAGGCGGTTCGGCTGCGTCACCAGCGCCCAGTCCGCCTTCAAAAGATCGATCGTGTCGCGTTCAAGCCGGATTTCCGCCTCAAGCCGGCGAACCTCGGTCAGCTTCTCGTCCGCCCGATGTTTGATCGTATAGGTGACGACCGCCATCGTGGTCATCACGCCGATCAGGACGAGATCGAAACTCCTCAGCATCCTCAGGCTCCCATGGTCGCAAGGCTGGCCAGATCAGGCAGCGAGAAAATGGACAGATCGTCGGCGCCCGGTTTTGCCTCGGTACGAACGCCCATGCGCAATTTGGCGGAGCGTGCACGCGGATTGATTTCCGCCTCGGCCTCGCTGGCTGCAATCATCTGCTTGCCCGGAAATTCGAAAACGGCGGAACGAACCTCGACCGCCGGCATGTGCCGCGAGCCGGATGCCTTGCCGGATCGGTCGGAGAAGAACTGCTTGACGATACGGTCTTCAAGAGAGTGGAACGTCACAACGACCAGCCGCCCGCCCGGCTTGAGCGAACGCTCGGCGGCAAAGAGGGCGCGAGCCAACTCGCCCAGCTCATCATTGACGAAAATTCGAAGCGCCTGGAAAACGCGGGTAGCAGGATGTATCTTGTCCTTCGCCTTGCGCGGATTGACGCTCTCGATCAGGTTGGCGAGATCGCGCGTCGTTTCGAAGGGCTGCGTCGCGCGCCGCTTCTCAATGGCACGGGCGATACGCCCCGGATGCTTTTCCTCGCCCAGAAATCCGAAAATGCGGATCAGGTCACCGACCTTGGCCCGATTGACGACATCGGCGGCAGAAACACCTGCGGACGACATGCGCATGTCGAGCGGCCCGTTCCGCTGGAACGAAAAGCCACGCTCGGCCTCATCGATCTGCATGGACGACACGCCGATATCGAGCACGACACCATCCAAGCCGCCGTCGGGAGCGAAATCGGCCAGCCCGGAAAACTGGGAATGAAAGAGCGACAGGCGCCCCTCGTTCTTCTGAACGAGCAACTGACCCGCGGAGATCGCGGTCGGATCACGGTCGAGAGCAACGACAGAGGCACCGGCAGAAAGAAGCGCAGACGTATACCCGCCAGCACCGAAGGTACCGTCGAGAATAACCTTGCCCGCCTCCGGCTGGAGCGCACCGACAACCTCTTCGAGCAAAACCGGAATATGGCGGGCCGGCCCACCTTCGGCCTCGACCTCAGCACCATCCGACGTATTCACCATACCGCACTCTCGCTGCAATTAGAGCGGAAAACAAAACACTTGCGGCCGCAACACCACCTTCACTTCACAACGATCCGCGAGAAGGGTCAAAGCACCCGATTGCGAGGCAGAACATCACCTCACCGCAGCATGAAAATGAAACGACATTCGACCAAAGAGACATTCACGAAACACGCCCCGCAAGCCCGTCCCGATCAGCATATATTTATGACCCGTTAAGTTTAACAAAACATTACCGCGACGCCGGGCGCGGCTTCAGAATAGAACTTGAAAACGCCCTCAAATTGAGATTCAAGCCACTGAAATAATAAACACTTTCAGTCGCCGCGCAGGATATTCCCCCGCCCATCCATCAACGTTCAAAGAGCATCCATCGCCCACATATCGTTGCCGGGTTAGATTCGCCAGTTGGCCTGTAAGCCGGGTTCTGTATGGCTCCGGTGCGAACACCGGAACGTGGCAGCCATTCATCTGGGACGATGCTTGCACATCGCCTCATGCAACCCACCCGGATGACTGGCCCAGAAACAGGCTGTAGGCGCTTGTGGCGCCCCGCATCATCCCTATTCGGTCTTGCTCCCGGTGGGGTTTACCTTGCCGCCACTGTCACCAGCGGCGCGGTGGGCTCTTACCCCACCCTTTCACCCTTACCCCGCATGAAGCGAGGCGGTTTGCTTTCTGTGGCACTTTCCCTGGGGTCGCCCCCGCCGGACGTTATCCGGCACCGTGTTTCCGTGGAGCCCGGACTTTCCTCACCCTACCGCCTTTCGGCATTGGTAAAGCGCGGCTGCCCGGCCAACTGGCACCGGCTCCATAAACGGTTTGATCCGCAAAGGCCACAGCGCAAGACAAAGAATTCACCCGAATAACGGGGAATACAAAGCGCTTCGACCGTTTTCCGGAATCAGAACATCAACGGGAAGGTCCGGCCGTAATCCAGAGCCACAGTGGCATAGGAGACCGTCTCGATCGGCTTGACGAGATCCATCGAGGCAATGACGGTCTCGACCTTGTTGCAGTAGCGCTGCGAAACGGGGTTCATCCGCTTCGCACCATGGCCGGCATTGTATTTCAGGATGGTTCGGCAGAGTTTTCCGTCACCGAGTTCATGCGCTCCGGCGAGATACTTCATGCCGAAGCGGATATTGGTCTCGGGATCGTAGAGCCCGGAAGCGCGCCCCTTGTAGCCCATCAGCTTGGCTGTCGCCGGCTTGATCTGCATCAGACCGATTTCCCCGGCACTGCCTCTGACCGTCGGCTTGAAATTGCTTTCGATGCGGACCACTGCCATCGCGAGTTCGACCGGAACATCGTACTGACCGGCATATTGCCGGATCAACCCTTCGTAACGCGCCTGACGCAAAGCGAGCTGCTCCTCGGGTGTTTTGGCCTGCGTATTGGTTTCGCGGGTTTCCCAGGGTTTGATGACCTGTTTATCGATGAAGTTCTTCGCTTCCCCGCCATCCTCGGCGCGCACGAAATCCGTACCCGCAGCAAGCACGACCATGCCCGCTGCGGCTGCAATAGCCAACATTCTCATGAAGTAAGTCAGTCTCCGGGTGAGGCCCTGAACTCCTGGACCTGCAAGTTCGCGGACGGCACTTGCCGATCCATCAGAAGCATTGCCGGAAAGACGACGCATCTGTTGACGAAACCTGTTCGTTTTTCTCTGCAATCCCTGCCTACTAGGCGATTGCGCGAGCCACAGCTTAAACCCGTTTATTAAGGAGAGTCTGTGGCAGCGCAGCAAAACGCGCAATCGACCGCCTCACGACAGGTGGAAACTCACGCTTCGGCCTGGCTATATTTCGGCAGTGAAGTCAGCAATCGATGCAGGGTGTCGATCGTCGAGAAATCAGCGATTCCATCCACCAGCGCCGGACGAAAATGCCGCTGGAACGCCTCCAGCACACCCTTCGTGCGCTCGCAGAAATTACCAGTGATCTCAAGATCGTAACCGTAGAGCGATAACATGGATTGCAGCGCCTCGATCGGCTGCCCCGCCTCACCCAACTGGAAAAATCGTCCACCGGCAATCGGACTGGCCTCGACCCAATGGCCGACACCGGCCTCATGCAGGGTATTCCACGGAAAATTTTCGCCCGGATCGACCTTGCGGATCGGCGCCACATCGGAGTGCCCCAGCACCCGCTCCGGCCGGATCGACCACCGTTTGCCGCAATCAAGACACAATTGAACGACCGCTTCGATCTGCGCCGAGGGAAATAGGGGAAGCCCTCCCGGATGCCCGGAATTGGCAATCTCGATGCCGATCGAACAGGAATTGATGTCGACCTCTCCCGCCCAGGCACTTTTGCCTGCATGCCAGGCACGTCGAGTTTCCGGCACCAGTTGGACCACACGCCCGTCTTCATGGACGAAATAATGGCTCGAAACCTGGCTCTCCACGTTGCAGAGCCAGTTCAGCGCCTGATCCGCATCCGGCATGCCGGTATAATGAAGGATGATCGCATCCGGATTGCGGCCGGAGACGCGCTCCCCGTGATTTGGGGAAGGCCGGACGGATGCACCCGCATAGTCCGCAACGAAATCATTCATGCTGCGCGGCGCTCTTTCTCGATTGCCTTGTAGGCTTCGTTGAGCGCAGCCATCCGCTCATTCGCGGCCGCATGGAGCGTAGCCGGCACGCCGCGGGCGATCAGCCGATCGGGATGATGTTCTGAGACCAGCAGGCGATACTGCTTGCGGATCGCCGCAAAATCGTCCTCGGGTGAGACGCCGAGGACGAGATAGGGATCCCGGCCATCGAGATGCACGTGCCGCGCCATGATACGGCGAAAATGCTCGTCCGTTATCTTGAAAATCTCGGCGATGCGGCCAAGAAACAGCAATTCCTTCTCATGCACCAGGCCATCGGCCTTGGCGATATGAAACAGCCCGTCGACGACACTCTCGAGCATCGGGCAGTTTTCTGCCGCACCTGAGCTGCAAAGACCGGAAAGTTTCGACGCATAGGCTTCATAGCCTGCAACATCCTGCCGCGCGAGATTGTAGAGGCGAGCGACGTTGCGGGCTTCTTCATCCGGAAAATCGAAAATCTGCTGGAACGCTTTCACTTCCGCGTCAGTGACGATTCCATCGGCTTTTGCCATCTTCGCCGAAAGCGCGATGATGGCGACAGAGAACGACACCTGCCTGCGAGTCTCGGGATCGCCTTCGAAAAGCGTGCGGATAGCCTCGACCACACGGCCGAGTGCATTGCCAGCCGCGTCGCCGATTGCGTTGACAAGTCGCTCCCACAAAGAGGAAATCTGTAGACAGGAAAAATCGAATATCATCCCCCTAAATGACCAGATTACACCGATAAATGCAACGGATCGGGTGGGCGCTGCCGGATTAAACTATGTTCATGTTATCCGAACAATCGGCCTGATCCGAAACGATGCAAGGCGTTTCTTGCACACGCAAAT
The DNA here is from genome assembly GCA_900466875.1 of Hyphomicrobiales bacterium. Lineage (GTDB taxonomy): Bacteria > Pseudomonadota > Alphaproteobacteria > Rhizobiales > Rhizobiaceae > Neorhizobium. The sequence continues at coordinate 320,593 of UBNQ01000025.1, forward strand.
TGCGCATTGTTCACAGCCCTCATCGCCTCGGATTTTGCCTCATTCAGATGTGATGCCGCTTGATAAACACGACATATCCATCTGAAAAAATTAAGCTATTCCAGGTCATGAAACGCAACGTGCGGCAGACCGGACGAAGAAATGGACTTTACAGGGCCTGCCCTCTATCGCATCCATAGCGCCAGAAAATTGCAGGGGAAGCGCTTGCGCGCGACGGAGGACCCATGGCCAAACAGAAAGTCGCAATGCTGACCGCAGGGGGTCTTGCGCCCTGCCTGTCATCGGCCGTGGGAGGCCTCATTCAGCGCTACACCGATGTTGCTCCCGATGCCGAACTGATCGCATATCGGTCGGGATATCAGGGTGTCCTGCTGTCGGATCGAATCGACATCACACCCGAGATTCGGGAAAAAGCTCACCTTCTTCATCGCCATGGCGGTTCGCCGATCGGCAACAGCCGCGTCAAGCTGACCAATGCCGCCGACTGCGTGAAGCGAGGCCTGATCAAGGAGGGCCAGAACCCGTTGGCGGTTGCTGCCGAACAACTGGCCGAAGACGGCATCACTATCCTTCATACGATCGGCGGTGACGACACGAATACCGTGGCCGCGGATCTCGCAGCCTATCTCGGCGCGAATGGCTATGACCTGACGGTGGTCGGCCTGCCGAAGACCGTCGATAACGATATCGTCCCCATCCGCCAGTCGCTTGGCGCCTGGACCGCAGCCGAAGTGGGTGCCGCATTCTTCGACAATGTCTCGAACGAACAGACCGCCGCGCCGCGCACGCTCATCATACATGAGGTCATGGGCCGTCACTGCGGATGGCTCACCGCCGCAACCGCGCGCGCCTACATCCAGAAAAGCCGGTCCAACGACTATGTCGACGGTTTTCTGATGAACGAGGAAATGAAAGGCATCGACGGTCTTTATCTTCCCGAAATGGCCTTCGACGCGCAAAAGGAAGCCGCTCGTTTGAGGGAGGTCATGGACAAGCGAGGCTTCGCGACGATCTTTGTTTCCGAAGGAGCCTGCCTGGACGCGATCGTTGCCGAGCGCGAAGCCGCCGGCGAAAACGTGGCGCGTGACGCATTCGGCCACGTCAAGCTCGACACGATCAATGTCGGAAGCTGGTTCCAGAAGCAGTTTGCCACGCGGATCGACGCGGAACGATCACTGGTACAGAAGTCCGGTTACTTTGCCAGATCGGCGCCCGCCAACGGCGAGGATCTGAGATTGATCCAGGGAATGGTCGATCTTGCTGTCGAAAGCGCGCTGAACAAGGTCTCCGGCGTGACAGGACATGACGAAGGTCAAAATGGGAAGCTTAGAACAATCGAATTTCCACGCATCAAGGGTGGTAAACCGTTTGATATGACGGCAAGATGGTTTGGCGATGTAATGGAGTCCATCGGCCAGTCTTTCGCGCCGGCCTGATGGAGAAATGACGGGTGCCGTGGCGCCTGGGAGGGTAATGATGACCATAGAGACATGGCTCGCTTTTGCGGCAACGGCAGCTGCCATTCTTCTCGTGCCTCATCCGGTTGCCTCGCTGGTCGCGGCATTCTCTTCTTCATGGGGACGCACAAGCGCATTCATCACTGTTCCCGCCTTCGTTCTCGCCTTTATCGGGGGTGGCGTTCTCGTCACCGCCGCTGTTTTTATGGTCTCCTTCTACTGGCCGGCAGCAACTGGCGTATTGTCCTGGCTGGGGCTTTCCTACCTCATGCTGCACATCCTCTACGCCTATCAGGATCCACAACTCCGTTATGGCCCGGCTGACAATGACAACCTGCCCGAAACCCGCCCCATGCGCATTTTCGGCTATTTCCTTCTCAAGACCTTCAGAAGCACTCGCTACTTCGCCTTGACGGCAGCGATCATCGTCCAGTTTTTCGACCCCTCGCAGGTGCCGCAGCAGCAGTATCTGAACATGATTGCAGGGCTTGCGGTCGCGGCAGTCCTGGCCGCGCTTGCCTATGCCGCGCTGCCCGGCCGTCTGGCCCACAAACGCCGCCGCCCCGCCGCCCGCAGCAAGGCTCCATACAGGCCCGGAACACGCTTCATCGCCCGCCGCGCGGTCACCGCCGGATATCGACGAATTGCCGCATAATTCCGTGCGACCCGCTGGTGGCTTGTCGATCCCTTTCGAATGAGTTAATTGGAATCCAGTTTCAGTGATCCTGTTAACGTTCTGGGCAACGATTTTGATGAAAGCGACCCAATGGCAATGATGCGATTTGTGGGCCGGAAGGCTGCCGTGGTTCTCGCCATGTCATCCGCCTTGGCCGCTTGTTCCAGCGTTGACCACAGCAACAACGTGGCGTCGAGCGACGCTCAGGATGCATCCGTCCAACAGACCGCCGAGATTGCGCAGGCGCCCGAAACCGGCGCCGCCGTCACGCAGCCCGGTACGGAAAATACTGTCACGCTCGTCAAGACAAGCCGTCTTCCGGTTCCTGTGCCTGCAATCTCAGATGCGACGAATATCCAGACTGCGGCAATGGCGTCGCCTGTCATGGCACCTTTTGTTGCAATGCAGGTCAGCGCGCCATCGGCCGTTCCCGCAGCAGCAATGCCCGTAGTCGTCGCCTCGGCCCAGCCATTGGCGCACAGCACCGCGAAGGGCAGCCGCCTCGTGTCGCCACCGATTGCCCCGGCCGTCCAGTCGGGACAGATCCAACCCGCCGCAGCCCAAGCCATCGCTCTCGACGAACCGGAACTGACGCCGAATATGGTCGCGCTGCAATCTGTTATCCCGATTCCACGGCCGCAGATGGCAACGGCAACGCTCGCCTACGCAGCGCAGCCGAAAGCAGTCGCAGCCGTTTCGGCGATGGATAACAGGCTGGAATTCCCGCCGGCTCCCGGCGAACCGATGCCGACCACCGCAGCGGATGCGCCGTCCGACCTGAAAAAGCTGATCCACCGCTACGCCGGTTTATACGGAGTGCCGGAATCCCTGGTTCACCGCGTCGTGCATCGCGAGAGCAAATACGACCCCAAGGCCTATCACAAGAATGGCTATTGGGGCCTCATGCAGATCAAGTATTCGACAGCCAAGTCGATGGGCTATGACGGACCTGCGGAAGGCCTTCTCGATGCCGAAACCAACCTCAAATACGCGATCAAATATCTTCGCGGAGCATGGCTTGTCGCCGACAACCAGAACGACAACGCCATCCGGCTTTATGCGCGCGGTTATTATTACGATGCCAAGCGCAAGGACATGCTGCACGTCCTGCAGAAGTAGCGCTTAATCCGCAGCCACCAGCTTCACGACTTCGGACGCAAGCACGCTGGCATCATATCCTTGCGACCTCGGCGTCAAACCCAGTCGGACGATCACGAGATCGAGAGACGGAATAACGAAAATATTCTGTCCGTCATGCCCGCTGATGACAAAGGATCCGGACGGCAGGCCGGCCTCTGATTTTGGCAACCACGTCTGCATTTTCGAATAGCGTCCGCCTGAACTCCGGTTCGGCACATGCATAGCGTCCATAAACCCGGCCGGCAGCAGCCTCGCTCCGTTCCAGACGCCGTCATGCGCCAAAAACATCCCGAGGCGCGCCCAGTCACGTGCCGTCGCATACATGTAGGAACTGCCGACGAAGGTTCCGGCCGCATCCGTCTCCATGACCGCACTCGTCATTCCGAGCGGAGCAAAGATCGCGCGACGCGGGTAGCCCAGTGCGTCGGAATCATTTCCGATGCGATCCATCCAGATCTTTGAAAGCAGCACGGACGTGCCCGAAGAATAATTGAAGCGCGATCCGATACCCGCCTCCAATAGCGCATTCTCGACGAACCGAGCCATGTCAGGTTCGAGGAACAGCATGCGCGTCACGTCGGCGACCGTTCCGTAGTTCTCGTTGAACGCGAGGCCGCTTTCCATTGCCAGGAGATCGGCAATGCGAATGCCCGCGCGACCATCACTCCGCCATGCGGGAAACAGGCCATTCTCGTCCGTAGAGAGCCGGTTCTCCATCATCAATCGGCCTATGATTGCGGCATTGACTGTCTTCGTCATAGACCAGCCGAGAAGTGGCGTATCCTTGGAAAACCCATCGCCATAAGCTTCGGCGACAATGTTTCCGTCTTTGACGATGACGATGGCCCGCATGCCCGGCCCGGTTAAAGCACTGTCTGAAAGCAGCGACGCAAGAGATTCATCCGACTCTGCTTTATCGCCCTCAGGCCACAAGGCCTCGGCGTTCCGCGTCGCAGAGAGGTTCGTCGCATCCGCAGCCGGAAGCATAACGCCGACGGGCACGACCGTGCAGCCTGTTTCCTCCCGGTAAACCGCCTCGCTCGGCGCAATCGATCCCAGAAGCGCCGCCTCGACACGCTTCGCCTCGCCGTCAACGGCAACCCGCATCAGGCGCAAGAGCGGATGTCCGGGTGCCTGAACGTCCTGAGCCAGAACCTCATCGGGATCACGCTTGGCAATGAAAACGTTGGAACAGACGATCTTGGCCGCGTAACCGCTGCCGACGCGCAGCAGATTGGGTGGAATGAAATAGAGCCACAGGCCGATGCCGATCGCGACAGTGATCAACAATATCGCAAGACGACGAAAAAATCGCTTGAGCACCAGCGCCTCCCTTTTCTTTGCCCCATGCAAGCAAAATCCGTAACCCAAGGGAAGGCCTGTTATCGATCAAACCGCTCACGATGAAGCAAGTCACAATGCGCGTCACGAAGCTGTAGCACGAAGCGGCTAAACGCCTCGCAACTCATGACGAGGCAGGATTTGATCATGGCAGATATCGTGGAAGAACGTGGCTTGCAGCGAAACCGCAAGCTCAAGGACGCCCTTCTCCAGCACAAGGCGCTGTCTCCCCACGGCCTTTCCGAGCGGCTGTTCGGCCTGCTCTTTTCCGGCCTTGTCTATCCCCAGATATGGGAAGACCCGGCGGTGGACATGGATGCGATGGAACTGTCGGAAGGACATTCGATCGTCACCATCGGTTCGGGCGGCTGCAACATGCTCGCCTATCTTTCCCGCTCCCCCAAAACAATCGACGTCGTCGATCTCAATCGCCATCACATCGCCCTGAACCGGCTGAAACTTGCGGCGTTCAAACATCTTCCGTCGCATGCCGATGTCGTCCGCCAGTTCGGCATGGACGGGCTGAAATCCAACAGCATGGCATTTGACGACCACATAGCGTGGAACCTCGACGAAGAAACGCGTGCCTACTGGCAGAAACGCTCCCTGACCGGCCGGCGTCGTGTCGAGGTCTTCAATGGCAACATCTACCGCACCGGCTTGCTCGGTCGCTTCATCACCCTCGGCCATATCATTGCCCGCCTGCATGGCGTCGATCTGAAGGAGTTTGCCAAGACGCGCTCGCTCCGTGAACAGCGGCAGTTCTTCGATGCCAATATCGCCCCGCTTTTCGACCGGCCCCTGATCCGCTTCATCACCAGCCGGAAAAGCTCGCTCTTTGGCCTTGGCATCCCGCCGCAGCAATATGACGAGCTGGCAAGCCTTGCGCCGGGCGGCTCGATTGCGCCGGTCCTGCGAGAAAGACTTGAAAAGCTCGCCTGCCATTTCCCTCTGAACGACAACTATTTCGCCTGGCAGGCTTTCGCCCGGCGCTACCCGAAGCCTGAAGAGGGCAATCTCCCGGTCTATCTTCGCACGGAAAACTACCGGGCGATCCGGGAAAATACGGATCGCGTCACCGTCCATCATGAAAGCGTCACCGGGTTGCTGGCGCGCAAACCGGCCGCTTCGGTCGATCGTTTCATCCTGCTCGATGCGCAGGACTGGATGACCGACGACCAGTTGAATGCACTCTGGAGCGAGATCAATCGCACCGCCGCTCCCGGTGCCCGCGTGATCTTCCGCACGGCTGCCGAAAAGAGCGTCATCGAGGGTCGTCTGCCGGACACGCTCCGGACGGAATGGGCCTATCTGGCGGAACGTTCGGCCGAACTCAACCTGCAGGATCGGTCGGCCATCTATGGCGGCTTCCACATCTACGTGAAGGCAGGCCAGTGAGCGCCGAAGCGACCACGGACAACCATGCCGCAGACATGGACCGAATGTACCGCTACCAGCGGCACATCTACGACCTGACGCGGAAATATTACCTCTTCGGCCGTGACCGGATGATCGCCGGGCTGAAAGCCCCGGATGGTGCAAGCATCCTTGAGGTCGGTTGCGGCACCGGCCGAAATCTCGTGCTGACCCGCCGTAATTATCCCTCAGCGAAACTGTACGGCCTCGATATTTCTGCCGAGATGCTGCAGACGGCGCGGGCCAACCTAGCCGGTGGTCCTCAGCAGCCAACGCTGATCGTCGCGGACGCCACGAGTTTCCGCCCGGAAGATTTCCGCATGGCCGGCTTCGACCGCATCATGATCTCCTATGCCGTGTCGATGATCCCGGCCTGGGAGGACGCGGTTGCGGCCGCATTGGCAGCCCTCAATCCCAAGGGGTCGCTGCATATCGTCGATTTCGGCCAGCAGGAGCGCCTGCCCGGCTGGTTCCGTCGGACGCTTCAGGCCTGGCTGAGACGTTTCCACGTTACCCCGCGAGCCAATCTTCGCGAGGTCCTGCAGGCGCGATCGGACGCCGCCAATGCGGAGATGATCTTCGAAGAGATCGGCAGAGGTTACGCCTGGCATGCGATCATCCGGAAGCGGGACTGACGCACTCGTTATCGAGCAGCTGATTTCCTCTTACCCATTCGTGACGGCACTATGATAAACGGGTTGTCCAAATACCGCGCGGCCTGATTCCGGCTGACAGCGGTACCCTTGCAGAGCAACCCGGATCATCCATGCAGCGCACGCTTCTCGCCCTCGTCCTGACTGCCCTGATGGCGAGTTCCTGCACCTCCACGAGTGATCTCATGGACACGGCAGCGATCAGCGGCACCAAGTTCAAGGACAACGATCCGCAGAATTTCGGCCGCAACCACCCCGGTCGCCATGAAGTCCACGGTATCGACCTGTCGAAGTGGAACGGTACGGGCATCGACTGGCAGACGGTCAAAAAATCCGGCGTCGCCTTTGTCTTTATCAAGGGTACCGAGGGCAAGGACCGTATCGACCCGGCTTTTACAACACACTGGCGCGGCGCGGCCAATGCCGGCATTCCGCACGCTGCCTACCACTTCTATTATTTCTGCTCGACACCGGAGGATCAGGCCGATTGGTTCATTGCCAACGTCCCGAAGGAGGCCAACATGCTGCCCCCGGTCTTGGACATGGAATGGAACCCAGCCTCGCCGACCTGCAAATTGAGGCCCGACGCAGCAACGGTGCGTGAGGTGATGCGGCGTTTCATGGCGCGTATCGAGGCTCATTACGGCCGCAAGCCGATCATCTACACATCCGTCGATTTCCACCGCGATAACCTCGTCGGCGCTTTCAACGATTATCATTTCTGGGTCCGATCGGTGGCGGCTCATCCGAGCGAAATCTATACCGGCCGCAAATGGTCCTTCTGGCAATATACCGCGACCGGCGTCGTGCCGGGCATAAAGGGTGAAACGGATATCAACGTCTTTTCCGGCAGCGCCAGACACTGGAATTCCTGGGTCGCCGCGGCAAACGACTGACAAACGGCATTGGCGATTCGTAGTGCTGGCAATGTTATTGCGACTGCGCTAAATAGCCGACGACCGTGGCGCGGACGATGCGCGCCTCGACTTCAAAGTTTTTATTCGATCATCCCAATACACGCCACAGATCGCCAGGATCGCCTCATGTCATTCCTCGACAGCCGCCGCTTTGCCCTTGCAGCCCTTATCGCCGGAGGACTGACCGTCCCCGCTTTCGCCCAGACACCGTCGACGGCGCCTGCGCCTGCCTGTGGCGGCGATATCACCGCCTTTCTCGCCGGCGTAAAGCAGGAGGCCATCTCCAAGGGCATCCCGGCAGCAGCGGTCGATGAAGCTCTTGCCGGTGCGCAGATCGACCCGAAGGTCCTGTCCCGCGACCGCGCCCAGGGCGTATTCCGTCAGACCTTCCTCGAATTCTCCCAGCGCACCGTAAGCCAGGCCCGCCTCGATATCGGCCGCCAGAAGCTGAAGCAGTATGCCGATGTCTTCTCCCGCGCCGAAAACGAATACGGCGTTCCGGCCGGCGTCATCACCGCCTTCTGGGCGATGGAAACCGATTTCGGTGCAGTCCAAGGCGATTTCAACACCCGCAACGCGCTGGTCACGCTTTCTCATGACTGCCGCCGTCCGGAACTGTTCCGCCCGCAGTTGATCGCGCTGATCGAAATGGTGCAGCACGGCGACCTCAACCCGGCCACCAACACCGGTGCCTGGGCGGGTGAAATCGGTCAGGTCCAGATGCTGCCGGAAGACATCATCGCCCATGGCGTCGATGGCGACAACAGCGGCCATATCGATGTGAAAGGCAGCTCGCCGGACGCCGTCCTGACCGCAGCAAAGTTCATCCAGAGCATGGGCTGGAAGAAGGGCGAACCCTGGGTCCAGGAAGTCACCCTTCCCGAGACCCTGCCCTTCGAGAAATCCGGCCTCGGCAACGAGATCCCGGCGTCCGAATGGTTTTCCTATGGCGTGACCCCGCGCGACGGCGACACCAAGTTCGGCAACCTGCCCGCAGCGCTGATCCTGCCGCAGGGCCGCAAGGGACCGGCCTTCCTCGCCTACCCGAATTTCGGCATTTACCTGCAGTGGAACCAGTCGTTCATCTATACGACCTCGGCCGCCTATTTCGCCACCCGCCTTTCCGGTGCACCGCCCTACCAGAAGACCACGCCGGAACAGGGTCTGGACGTGGATGCGATGAAGGAGTTGCAGGCAAAGCTTGACGCCCATGGCCACGACGTCGGCAAGATCGATGGCATCCTCGGTTCCGGCACCCGCCAGGCCGTCCAGAAGGAACAGGCCCGCCTCGGCATGCCGGCCGATGGCTGGCCGACCCAGGCGCTTCTGCAGGCTCTCTAAGACCGGAAGTTGCGCAGGAAATTGACCCCATGACACAAAACGGGTGGCGATATGATCGCCGCCCGTTTTATCTTTTGCATCCCCGCCAGAACCGCGAGCACCGACATGACAGCAGAAGCGCCTCGATTGACCACGCTCGCCTGGGCCATGCTGTTCATTCTCGGTCTTCTCTGGGGCGGGTCTTTCTTTTTCGCCCGCATCGCGGTGCAGGAAGTGCCGCCGTTCACGCTTGTTCTTCTGCGGCTCGGCATAGCCGCCCTGGCATTGCACATCTACCTGCATGGCCGCTTCGGCACCTACGCGATCCTCAAGGAGCACTGGCGCTCCTTCCTGATCCTCGGCCTCATCAACAATGCCCTGCCCCACACATTGATCTTTTTTGGCCAGACGGAGATCGGCGCAGGCCTGGCCTCGATCCTCAACGCCACCACGCCGATCTGGACGGTGATCATCGCCAATCAGTGGACATCGGACGAAAAACTTACCGGCGCAAAACTCGCTGGCTGTGCCGCCGGCCTTGCCGGCACCTGCATCCTCATCGGCCCGAGCGCCATTACCGAAACCGCCGCTCCGCTCTGGGCACTCGTCCTCCCGGTTCTGGCTGCGATCTCATATGGCATAGCCGGCACCTACGGCAAGCGCTTCCGCGGCATTCCCGCGCCTGTGACGGCGACCGGGCAATTGACCGCTTCCACCCTGATCATGCTGCCGGTTTCCCTCATTGCCGACCAGCCCTGGACACTGGCGACGCCCTCGATCCATGCCATTGCCGCAATCATCGCCCTGGCGCTTCTATCGACCGCTCTGGGTTACCTGATCTACTTCAAAATCCTCTCGCTCGCCGGCGCGACCAACACCTCGCTCGTCACCCTGCTGGTTCCGCCAAGTGCGATCCTGCTCGGCGCCCTGTTCCTCGCAGAACGCCTCGCCCTGACGGATGTTCTGGGCATGGCGATCATCGGTTTCGGGCTCGTTTTGCTCGACGGCCGAATCCTTCGCATGCGCAAAAAGACGGCCTGAAGATATCCCCAAGAGCGTCCTCACTCACGGAAAATAACGTTCATTAACAGACAAAGAGATTAATTTAACGCTCGGGAAAGCTTCGTTAATACGAAATATTTTCTTTTAAATCAGATAGATAAACGAATAACGGATTACTAACGGACCGCTACTGCTGCGATGCAGCACAAATTTCCGCTTCCCATTTGCCACGGAACCGACATAAAATCCGACTGTCAACGCAAGGAGGCAGACATGGGACGGACATACCCCCTCAATCTCCTGGTAGTCGGTGCTGCATTCGCATTCATCGCCTCGATGCTCTTCATCTAGGCCAAAAGACTACCGGTCGTATCTTGCATCCATGAACGTTTGATATGGACCCGAATTCTGAAAAACGCATGCTCCGCGGGGCATGCGTTTTTCATTTGCGACAGTCCCCGGTTCAGGCGGCGGCCTTCCGCATTCCGGGCTTATATCCGATATTGTCCAGCACGGCAGAGATAAGCGGCGCCCGGTTCATCGTGTAGAGATGAATGTGGTTGAACCCGTGGCGGCCCAGCTCTTCAATCTGCTCGGCTGCGACTTCGGCTGCAACCTTGGCCCGCTCCTCCGGTTTTTCGTCCAGCCCGTCGAATCGGGCATCCAGAAAACTCGGCACACTTGCCCCGCACCGTTTCGAAAAGCGCTTGAGCTGCGTCAGGTTCTGGATCGGCATGATGCCGGGAATGACCGGAATGGTGACGCCGGCCGCAGCGACCTCGTCCATATAGCGGAAGAAGACTTCGTTATCGAAGAAGAACTGGGTCAGCGCGCGCGTGGCGCCCGCATCGGCCTTCTGCTTCAGAACGGCAATATCGGCCGTCATATCCCGGCTCTCGGGGTGTTTTTCGGGATACGCGGATACGGATATATCGAAGTCACCATATTCCGCCAGCGCCTCAACGAGATCGGCCGTCCGCTGAAAGCCTTCTGCATGCGGTATGTAGAGCGTACCGATCCCGGCCGTAGGATCACCGCGCAATGCAACGATCCTGCGCACGCCCGCAGCCCGATATTCTTCAACGACAGCGCGCACTTCGTCTTTGGATGCGTCGACGCAGGTCAGGTGTGCCGCGGTCGGCAGGCTTGTCCTATCGATGATCCTGGTTACGGCGGAAAGCGTCGGCTCTCTGGTGGAGCCGCCTGCGCCATAGGTCACGGTAACGAATTCCGGCTGCCAAAGCGCCAGGCGTTCCACCGTCTCGAACAGTTGCGCCTCCATCTCCCCGGATTTCGGCGGGAAGAATTCGAAAGAGATATCGAATCGCGGGCGTGTCGTGGTCTCGTTCATCATGGCTCTTCCTAGAATACCGTCATTGCTTCCGCCGGTTGCGCATCGGCCATCAACAGACGGCGATCCTTGGCCAGCCATATCGTGACGGTGAGACCGTCGTTTTGCTCCGGCGCAATATCGATCGCTTTTTCGATATCGAGCCCGGTCTTTTCCAGCCAGTCACCGATTGCTTCGTGCGAAAAACCCAATCGGACATGCGCATGCTCCTCGCGCAGATGCTCCAGCGCATGCGGTGCGAGATCAACGATCATCAGCCTGCCGCCCGGCCTGAGGATGCGGGCCGCCTCGGTGATCGCTAGTTCGGGCTGGTCGAGGAAATGCAGCACCTGGTGGATCGTCACGAGGTCGAAATCCTGACCTTCAAGCGAAAGGTTGAGGATGTCGGCATGGCGCACGGAAGCCTTCAGGATACCCGCCTTGTCGAGATTGGCACGCGCAACAGAAAGCATGTCGCGGCTCGCATCGACGCCGATCGCCCGCCGGTAGTGAGGCGCAAGCAGCTTGAGGATCCAGCCTGTACCTGTTCCCAGATCGAGCAGGGAATCGATCGGCGACGTGCCGATAAGCCGCAAAAGCGCGTTTTCGACCGCAGCATCGCTGGCATGAAGCCGACGCAATTCATCCCATTCCGAAGCATTGCGACTGAAATAGGCCTGCGCACGCTCCGCACGCTGATGCTTGACTGTTGAAAGCCGCTCGCCGTCACGAAGCAGAACCGGATCGTCACTGCTGGAAGCGGCAAGCAGCGTCTTGACCAGAGTTGCAGCAGGCCCGTCCTGCCTCAATCGAAAATAGGCCCACGCACCTTCCTGATACCGGTCGATCAGCGCTTCTTCATTCAAGAGCTTGAGGTGGCGGGAAATGCGCGGTTGGGATTGTCCGAGAATCTCGGTCAGGTCCGTGACCGTCAGGTCTCCCTTCGCCAACAGGGCGAGGAGCCGAAAACGCGTCGGTTCTCCGACGGTCTTCAGAACGTCAACCAGTGTATCGAGCGGCAGCGACATCACATTTCCTAGCGATCAAGATATAAAGATATCTTTATATCCATTACGCCAACAATGCAACCCGTCGCGGCTCATTTGCAAAACGGGCGGCAAAGCCGCCCTTTCCTATTTCATGCAGAACTCAGCGCGTCAGGCGCTTGTAGGACTGACTGCCCGGGTTCAGCGCATCCGGGCCGAGACGGCGGATCTTGTCCTGCTCGTAGTCTTCGAAGTTGCCTTCGAACCACTCCACATGGCCGTCGCCTTCGAACGCCAGAATGTGGGTCGCAAGGCGGTCGAGGAACATGCGATCGTGGCTGATGATGATCGCGCAGCCGGCAAAGGCTTCAAGCGCGCTTTCCAGAGCACCAAGCGTTTCCGTGTCAAGGTCGTTGGTCGGTTCGTCGAGGAGAAGAACGTTGCCACCGGCCTTCAGCATCTTGGCAAGGTGAACTCGGTTGCGCTGACCACCCGAGAGATTGCCGACCTTCTGCTGCTGGTCGCCACCCTTGAAGTTGAAGGCGCCGCAATAGGCTCTGCTGTTCATGTCGAACTTGCCGAGCTTGATGACCTCGGCGCCGCCGGAAATTTCTTCCCACACGGTCTTGTCGGCAGCCAGCGTATCGCGGCTCTGGTCGACATAACCGAGATGGACGGTATCACCGACGCGGATCGAGCCTTCGTCAGGCGTTTCCTGGCCCGTGATCATCTTGAACAGCGTCGACTTGCCGGCGCCGTTCGGGCCGATGATGCCGACGATGCCGCCCGGCGGAAGCTTGATCGACAGGTCGTTGATCAGCGTGCGGCCGTCAAAGCCCTTCTTGATGCCTTCCAGCTCGATGACGACGTTGCCGAGGCGCTCGGAGACCGGGATGATGATCTGCGCATCGCCGGGGCGGATACCTTCGGCGGCATCCACCAGCTGTTCGTAGGCCTTGATGCGGGCTTTCGACTTGGCCTGACGCGCCTTCGGGCTGGATGCTATCCACTCCTGTTCGCGCGACAGCGCCTTCTGGCGACCCGCCTCTTCACGGCTTTCCTGCTGCATACGCTTGGCTTTCGCCTGCAGGTAAGCGGAATAGTTGCCTTCGTAAGGAATGCCGCGGCCACGGTCGAGTTCAAGGATCCAGCCCGTGACGTTATCGAGGAAGTAGCGATCGTGGGTGATCATCATCACGGCGCCAGGATAGTCGCGCAGGTGCTTTTCAAGCCAGGCGATCGTTTCAGCGTCGAGATGGTTGGTCGGTTCGTCGAGCAGCAACAGGTCCGGCTGAGACAGAAGCAGGCGGCAGAGCGCGATGCGGCGGCGTTCACCACCCGAAAGCAGCGTGACGTCGGCATCCTTCGGCGGGCAGCGCAGCGCTTCCATCGCCATCTCGACCTGCTGTTCGAGATCCCAGAGGTTCTGGCTGTCGATGACGTCCTGGAGTTTCGCGCCTTCTTCGGCGGTCTCGTCGGAATAATTCATCATAAGTTCGTTGTAGCGGTCGAGCACGGCCTGCTTGTCCGCAACACCGACCATGACGTTCTCGAAGGCGTTCTTGGCCGGGTCGAGATGCGGCTCCTGCTCCAGGTAACCGACAGTCGCGCCTTCGGCGAGCCAGGCTTCACCGGTGAATTCCTTGTCCTGCCCCGCGATGATGCGCAGGACGGTCGACTTACCGGCGCCGTTCGGGCCCAAAATACCGATCTTGGCGTCGGGATAGAACGACAGGTTGACGTTCTCGAGGATCTTCTTGGCGCCATAGGACTTGTTCAGTCCCGACATGTGATAGATGAACTGACGTGCCATCGATAATTAAGCTCCGGGGGAAAGAGGTTTTGCCGCTATGTAGGCGAAGAAGCGCCTCGGGGCAATGAGAAGAGCGGGGGAGGATTGGAAATGAGCTTGGATTTCGGCTGGGAAGCGCAGACTTTCCCCAGCCCGACGGGTGCTGCGATCGCCTATCGTCACGCGGAAGCGGCAGAACCGGCAAAAGGGATAGTGCTCATCTCCCATGGCCTGGCTGAACATTCGAAACGTTACCGCCCCTTTGCAGAGGCGATGGCGAGTGAAGGTTTCCATGTCTATGCCTGGGATCACCGCGGCCACGGCAACACGACGGCACCCGATGCACCGATCGGCCGATTCGCATTGAGGAACGGGGATCGCCTCGTCATCGACGACCTCATGGCGATCCGCAAATTGGCACTGGACCACCATCCCGGCCTGCCCGTCATCCTGTTCGGCCACTCGATGGGCGGCCTGATCGCGCTCAATGCCGCAATCGATCATCCTTTGGATTTTGCCGGCGTCGCCGTCTGGAACTCCAATTTCAACCCCGGCATTGCCGGTCGCGCCGCACAGGGCCTTCTTCTTGCCGAACGGGCATTGAAGGGATCCGACACGCCGAGCGGGATGCTCCCTCGCCTCACCTTCGGCGCTTGGGGCGACAGCATTGCCGGCCACCGCACCGCCTTCGATTGGCTGAGCCACGATCCGGCCGAGGTCGATGCCTATATCGCGGACCCGCGCTGCGGCTTCGATGCCAGCGTCTCGCTCTGGCTCGACCTCTTCGAAATGACCTTCCGCGCACCGAAGCTGGCCGCGCGTCTGCCGAAGGATTTGCCCATCCATCTGCTGGGCGGCGGCGAAGACCCGGCGACCAATGGCGGCAAGGAAATTCTTTGGCTCTCGGGCCACCTGCGCAAGGCAGGCCTGACCAACGTCACCACCCGATTTTGGCCGAATGCCCGCCACGAGACGCTGAACGACACGATGCGTGCCGAAGCCGCCGCAGAATTTGCCGCCTGGGCCACCCACGTGGTCAGGCCGATCGCAACCGCAGCGGAATGAGTTCATGACTTTTCTTCAAGTGCGCAGACTGTCGCAGCCCGGTATATCGAAACCATGAGTGCATCGCCCACCACGTCACGACCCGCAGCACAGGCTGCCACCATCACCACCGGTCTTGGCCTGATGATGTTGGCCATGCTGGTCGCACCACTCATCGATGTCTTTTCGAAGCTCGCGACAACGAGCGCATCACCGACCATGATTACCGCAGCCCGCTTCGCCTTTCAGGCGCTTTGCATGCTGCCCTTCGTGCTTTGGGCACGGTCATGGCGCTCGTTTTCCTGGCGGATGAGCTTCTACCACGCGATCCGCGCCTGCGTGATCACCATATCCATGGTCTGCTTCGTCGCCACGTTGGCGGTGATGCCGGTGGCTGATGCCATTGCCATCTTCTTCGTCGAACCGATCATTCTCACCATCCTGTCGAGCATTTTTCTGAAAGAGATCGTCGGCTGGCGCCGCTACACCGCCTGCGGCGTAGGCTTCATCGGCGCGATGATCGTCATTCGCCCGAGCTTTCAGGAAATCGGCTACGTCGCGCTTCTGCCGGTCGTGACAGCCTTTTGTGTCGCAATCTTCGCCATGATGACGCGCGCCTTGGCACATCGGGAAGAGCCCTTTGCGATGCAGTTCCAGATGGCGCTCTGGGGCATCCCGATCTGCGCTATTCTGCTTCTCTTCGGGGAGACGGCGAATATCGGTTTTCTCGCTCCTTCGATTCCCGATCTCAGCACCTTTGGCTGGATGGCAGGTGTCGGCGTTTTCGCCGCCCTGTCTGGCATATTGAGCGTCTACGCCTATCGCGCCGCGCCGGCCTCGGTTCTCGCCCCCATCCAGTATTTCGAGATCGTCTCGGCGACCCTGTTCGGCTGGCTGGTCTTTAGAGATTTTCCCGACCCGGTCAAATGGCTCGGAATCTCGATCATCGTCGGCTCCGGCCTTTACATCATCTGGCGCGAGCGTCGCGCAGCCTCGATCAAGCCCGTCACCAGAAGCGAAACGACATCGGTAGCCCCCTGACCATGGATAGAGCTGACAAGAAGCCGCCGCTTGCCGGCATCCGCGTCCTCGAACTGGCCCGCGTGCTTGCCGGACCGTGGGCGGGCCAGATGCTGGCCGATATGGGAGCGGATGTCATCAAGGTGGAAAACCCGGAGGGCGGCGACGACACGCGTGCCTGGGGGCCTCCCTTCGTCAAAAGCATCGACGGCGAAAACCTGTCTGCCGCCTATTATCACGCCACCAACCGCGGCAAGCGCTCCATCGCCGTCGACCTGAAAACCGGGGAAGGCCAAGCGATCATACGCCGCTTGGCCACCCGGTCAGATGTCCTGATCGAGAACTTCAAGCTTGGCGGCCTGAAGAAATACGGCCTTGACTATGAAAGCCTGAGGGCGATCAACCCGAAACTCGTCTATTGCTCGATCACCGGCTTCGGCCAGGATGGGCCCTATGCCAGTCTCGCCGGGTATGACTATATCGTTCAGGGCATGTCCGGCTTTATGTCCGTTACCGGCGAGCAGGACGGCCAGCCGATGAAGGCGGGGGTCGCGATTGCCGACATCTTCACCGGCATCTACGCGGTCACCGCCATTCAAGGCGCGCTGATCCATGCGATGAGAACCGGGCAAGGCCAGCAGGTCGATATGGCGCTGCTCGATGTCATGGCGTCCGTGCTTGCCAACCAGAACATGAACTACCTGATTTCCGGCATCTCGCCCGTAAAGCTCGGCAACGCGCATCCGAACATTTCCCCCTATGAGGTGATCCCCGTTCACGATGGCCACATCATTCTCGCCATCGGCAATGACGGCCAGTTCCGGCGGTTTTGCCGCATTCTCGGCATCGAGCATGTGGCCGATGATGAACGTTATGCAACCAACAAGGCCCGCGTCGCCCATCGGATCGAGGTCCGCAGCCTGCTTTTGGCCGAGACGACCAGATGGGCGAAATCCGATCTTCTGGCCGCCTGTGGCGAAAATGCGGTGCCTGCCGGGCCGATCAACTCGATCGGCGAAATGTTCGAAGACCCGCAGGTCAAAGCGCGCGGACTGCGAGTCGATCTTGAAGCCGCCGACGGCACGATCATTCCAGGCGTCAGGAGCCCGATCGTGCTGTCTGAAACACCGCTTGCCTATCATCGTCCAAGCCCGAATCTGGGCGAACACACGGATGAAATTCTGGCAGAACTGAATGCAATCGAGGAGGAGAGCAATCCATGAAGACTGGCGGGCAGCTGATCGTCGAGGCGCTGAAGGCGAATGGCGTCAAACGGGTTTCCTGTGTACCGGGCGAAAGCTACCTCGCGGTGCTCGACGCGCTTTATGAAAGCGGCATCGAGGTGCTTGTCTGCCGGCAGGAAGGCGGAGCCGCGATGATGGCCGACAGCTGGGGCAGGCTTTCGGGCGAGCCAGGCATCTGTATGGTCACGCGCGGTCCCGGCGCCACCAATGCCTCTGCCGGCCTTCACGTGGCAAAACAGGATTCGATCCCGATGATCCTTTTCGTCGGCCAGATCGGCCGCGACATGAAGGAACGCGAGGCCTTTCAGGAAGTCGAATATCGCCGCGCCTTTACCGAATTCGCCAAATGGGTCGGCGAGATCGATGACGCCCGCCGCATCCCAGAATTCGTCACCCGCGCCTTCACCGTCGCCACCTCCGGTCGCCCCGGCCCGGTCGTGCTGACGCTGCCGGAAGACATGCTGGTCGAAGAGGTAGAAGCACCACAGGCTCGCCCCTATACCCGCGTCGAAAGCCATCCCGGCACGCCGCAGATCGCAGAATTCGAACGGCTGCTGAAGGAATCCCAGCGCCCTATGGTCATTCTCGGCGGAACCCGCTGGACTGAGCAGGCTGTGGCAGATTTCCAGGACTTCGCCAGCCGCTTCAAGCTGCCGGTCGGCTGCTCCTTCCGCCGCCAGATGCTGTTCGACAATCTGCACCCGTCCTACGCGGGCGATGTCGGCATCGGCATCAATCCGGCTTTGGCAAAGCAGGTCAAGGAAAGCGATCTCCTGATCCTGATCGGCAGCCGCATGTCCGAAATGCCGTCGTCCAGCTATACGCTGATAGATATCCCCTACCCGCAGCAAAAACTCATCCACGTCTTTCCGGACCCCGAGGAACTCGGTCGTCTGTATCGCCCGGATCTGGCAATCTGCGCGGCACCGGCGGAATTTGTTGCAGCCGTCAAGGACCTCGAGCCGCCGGCACTCCCACTCTGGGCCGAGCGCAAGTCGGCCATGCACGATGCCTATCTCAAATGGTCGACCCCGCTTGAAGCCGGCCCCGGTGACGTCCACATGGGACCTATCATGGAATGGATCGAGGAAAACACGCCGGACAACGCGATTTTCACCAACGGTGCCGGCAACTACGCCACCTGGCTGCACCGCTTTCATCGGTTCCGGAAATACAACACCCAGTCCGCTCCGACCTCCGGCTCGATGGGATACGGGCTCCCGGCCGCCGTTGCCGCCAAGCAATTGTTCCCCGAGCGCGAGGTCGTCTGCTTCGCTGGTGACGGATGCTTCATGATGCATGGCCAGGAATTCATCACGGCTGTGCGTTACGGCCTGCCGATCATCACCGTGCTCGTCAATAACGGCATCTACGGCACGATCCGCATGCATCAGGAACGCGAATATCCCGGTCGCGTCAGCGGCACCGATCTCGTCAATCCGGATTTCGTCGCTTACGCCAAAGCCTTCGGCGGCCATGGCGAGCTTGTCGAAAGGACGGAGGATTTCGGCCCTGCCTATCTGCGTGCCCGAGAAAGCGGCAAGCCTTCGATCATCGAAATCCGGCTCGATCCCGAAGCAATCACACCGGCGAAAACCTTGACCCAAATTCGCGAGGGACGCTGAGGCCCAAATCTAAGCATTTGCTCAGAAACTCAGGAACAAATTTGCGGTCATGCCGTTGATGCGGCATGGCAAATGAAACAAAACGCAAAGCACTGGGAGGGATGTCGACTTTCGTCGCCGTGATCTTCCTCATCGCCATCGCGCTGGCGGCCTTTTATCTTTTCGGCATGACGCCGGGCGAGCCATGATCAGCGGATAAACGAAAGGGGCTGGATTTTCCGGCCCCTCTTCACATTGTCAGAAATGACGTAACTGCGGCCGATATTCGTCGAGAGCGAAATCAGAGGCCGAGTTCACGTTTAAACACAGCGGCCAGCCGGGCGCAGAATTCGACGGTGATCTGCTTGTCGGAAAGGGCATATGCCCGCGTCGTTGTCCGCTGAACGGACTTGAATTCCTTTTCCGTCTCTGCCTGCGCATCGGCAATCGTGGCTTGCGCGTATTTCAAAAACAGCGATTTGGAATCCCAGACCATGGCTGGGCGCTTGTAGCGTATGTCGCAAGCGCGCGCATAAACCATGGCTTGCGTGGCGACATCGAGTTCCGCCCCCTTGGGGACGGAAGGCAGGGTTTGGGAGTGAGCCACGGAAGCGAGCACGCTACCGGCAATGGAAATCATCAGCAAACATGCTTTCTGCATCCGTGGCGCCCGATATCAGATTGCGGCGGTTACGATGAACTCGACCTTGTACTTCGGTGCGGCCAGAGCGGCTTCGCTCGTGGCGCGTGCCGGCGGGTTGGCCGGATCGATCCAGGCTTCCCAGACGGCGTTCATTTCACCAAAGGTCGACATGTCGGAGAGATAGATGATCGTCTGCAGGATCTTCGACTTGTCGGAGCCGCTGGCAGCAAGCAGGCGATCGACTTCGGCGAGTGCGTCCTTGCACTGGTCCGTTACGGTTTCGCCTTCGCCAACCTGTCCTGCGAGATAGACGGTGTTGCCGTGAACGACTGCGCCGCTCATGCGTGCGCCGGGCTCGATGCGCTTGATGCTCATGGGAATGCTCCTGAATGCTGAGCTTGGGGAAAGCACGGCGCGAAATCCGACGCCGTGCGCGAAAAACTGGTTAGCCCTTGAAACGTTGGGCCTGTTCGTAGATGGCGGTCGAGCGTGCGCCGGACCGGCAAAAACCAAGCATCGGCTTTGAAAACTCTTCCAGCACGTCAGCCATTTCGGTCACGCCTTCCGGCGTCAGGCCCATACGGCCGACCGGGATGTGACGGATTTCAAGGCCAAGTTCGTTTGCACGCGCTTCGATCTCGGCATAGTGCGGCTGGCCGGGCTCCTCCTCGTCCGGGCGATTGCAGACGAGGGACTTGAAACCAAGCGCCTTGATCTCGTCCAGTTCCTCGACGGTGACCTGGCCGGAAACGGAATACTCGTCGTTGATCTGGCGGATATCCATGGGCAACCTCCATTTTTGTGGCGCAAGCATTACGCGGTGCCTTGATAAGCGTCAACGGCAGATGGCAGCATCTCAAACGAAGGCGAAACGAAGCGCATAGTCTGCACTCTCACCCGGCTCAAGCCATCGCAATTCACCGGTTTCAGTCAGTTCCTCGCGGCTTGCCAGCCGATGCGATACAGGTTCGATGCCAAGCACATGGGCAGGTTCCTTCTGGTTCCGCCATATCTGCAGATAAGGCAGATTATCGGTCTTGAACCGCACCTTGAGCGTTGCGCCGCCAAGCGAGGCGATCGGCCCCAGAGCCACTTCTGCCCATTCCTCACCCTCACGGCGCGCCGGTACGCAAAAGACGCCTCCCGGATCAGGTCCGAAATCCCAACCCATCCGCCCGCCATCCAGCATCGCGCCCGTCAGATGCACGCCGTCATCGAATAGCCAGGCGCCGATATTCATGTGGTACATGTGCACCCGGGCCATCCGCGTGGTCCCGGTATTGGTGACCTTGTCCTGCAGGCAGACCTCGCCGGTGCTACTGTCAATTCTCCAGTGCCGCTCAAGCAGCGCCTTGCCGCCGTCCGCGGTCAACACCTGCACCCGCGCACGACATTCGGCATCTTCCCCCTGCATATCCCAGAACAGAATTTCGGCCGGATGGGAGGAATAGGAACCATGCAGCGGATATTTTCGCCCGTCCCTGTCGCCGGCGATCGCCTCCGGGTGACGGATATGGTCCGGACCGCATGTGAACAGGAAACCTTCCAGCGAGTGATCAATTCGCGAATCACCATCGTCGGGAATGGCGCGGCCAGGGGCGATATCGGTATCGTGAACGAAGCATTTTCCGATATCCAGAACCGAGCTTTCATCGAGTTGAAGCGTCGGTCCGAGGGCCGCCGTAAAGGTTTTCATCAGCATTTCCTCCTGATCCTCACAACGCATTTACCGAAGGTGAGCGGAATTTAATAATTCATTCATTGCAAACTGGGATTTTTCCATAGAAGCGTCAAAATTAGCTTGTCAGTCAATGCACATAGCAATTGGGAACCAAGCACCTCCATTCCCGATTACATGGGTGTGCAACATTATAATCGGTGAGAACGTGAAGCGCTCTTTTCTTTTCGGCATAAGCCTTGCGGTTCTGGGAGCCTCGGTCGTTCCTGCGGCGGCGCAGTCGCGTTACCAGCAATATTCCGACGGTCCCGTCCTCGTGGCGCCCGATGGGGCGATCCTCGATTACATGCCCAACCAGCGCGATATCATGGTCAGCCGTGATGGCGCAGGGCGCAGGGTCTACCTTGATCGCTACGGTAATATCGTCGCGACCGAGATGCGTCAGGGGCGCGAAAGGCCGCGCTACGAAGAATATCCGCCGGCACCGCGCAATCAGGGCAACCGCCGTCAGGCCGATACCTACCCCTCGCGCTACGACAATCGCGGCGGATATCAGGATTACCGTCAATATCGTCCGGAAGAGCCTGGTTCCGTAACCGGCTCGATTGGTGGTTCCGTCACCCGCATGCCGCTTGATCAGCAGGAACTGCCGGGCGTCGATCAGGGTTACCCGGAAGAAGCGTCGCTTGAGCCGAACCAGAGCCTGCCGCCGGCGGACGATCTGCATCCGAACAAGCCGATCATCAGCGTCACCAAGAAACCGCAGGCGGAAATCGCAGCGCTTCAGGTCTTCCTCGACCGTGAAGGCATTTCTCCCGGAGTGATCGATGGCCATCTCGGCGACAACGTCAACAAGGCGGTTGCGGCATGGCAGGAAATGACGGGCGAAACACTCGACCCGAACAATTCCGAAGATATCCTGCAGCGACTTGCCTATTCCGGCGGCCTGCCGATCGTCGACTACACGATCACCGCATCGGATGCGGCAGGCCCCTATGTCGCCTCCATCCCGGACGACTACGCCCACAAGGCGACCATGCCGGCCATGTCGTTCACCTCGGTGACGGAAAAACTGGCCGAACAGTTCCACATGGACGAAGGTTATCTGAAGGCGTTGAACCCGAATGCCGACTTCTCCATCCCCGGCACGATCATCAAGGTCATCAATCCGGGCCAGACGAAGACCGGTCAGGTGACGCGCATCATTGCCGACAAGGCGCGCAAGCAGGTCTTCGGTTACGGCGCCGACGGCAATCTCATTGCCGCCTATCCGGCAACGATCGGCTCCTCCGACACGCCCTCGCCCTCCGGCAACCACACGGTGCAGCGTATCGCGCTCGATCCCGGTTATACGTATAATCCGAAGATCAACTTCACCCAGGGCAACAACACGCAGATCCTGCAGATTCCGCCGGGTCCGAACGGACCGGTTGGCACGGTCTGGATCGCGCTTTCGAAGCCCACCTACGGCATCCACGGCACCCCGGAACCGTCGAAGATCGGCAAGACCAACAGCCACGGCTGTATCCGCCTGACCAACTGGGATGCGACCGAACTCGCCAAGATGGTGAAGCCCGGCACGACCGTCGAATTTGTCGATTAAGGCTTTCCCGCCTTCAAAAGATCTCAAATCCTGAAACCACAATGGCCGGCGAAAGCCGGCCACATTCTTATGTGCTCAAGAAAAGGACGTCAGGCAGCGCCGCGACCAAGTCCTATGAGCCGGGCAGCCGCGCTGCGCGTCATCCTTGTCGGCATCAGACGCAGAACCTCCGCCGCATAGGCGCGGACATTGTCCTTTGCCTTCTCGACATTGCTGACCTTCGACGGATCCATGCTGTGAAGCGTGCCCCCGGTCTCGAACAATTCCTTGAACGCGGTCCTTTCACCGATCGGCGTCGTGAGAACATGGACGCCCTTGGCGGCAAGCAGTCCCTTGATGGCAAGTAACGCCTTGGTGGTGACCATGGATGTCACGCGCGTCAGCACCACGGAATGCTCGATATCGAGCCTCCCCTTCTCTTTCATCACGGCAAGAAGGTCGAGAATCTGCGCCGCTCCCTTGGCGTCCATGGCTGAGCCCTGGACCGGAATGAAGACGTGATCGGAAAGCCCGAGCGCCGTCGTCACCAGTGCATCGCAAGCGCCGGCTAGGTCGATGATGAAATAGTCGGTGACCGATGCCATTTCGCGCAGGTGACAGTGCAGCGAAGCAACGGTCACTTCGGAGATCACCTCGATATTGCGAACCCTGCCGGACGACTCCTGCCATTGGCTGATCCAGCGCTGCGGATCGGCATCGATGATGGTGATCCGAAATCCCTGATGGGCAAGCTCGGTCGCGAGCAGAAGCGCTGCGGTCGTCTTGCCGGCTCCGCCCTTTGCGTTGGCGAAAGATATGACTGGCATTTTTCATCCTCGGGGGTCACGAGCCGCATCGCTCTGCTGGCGTCCCGAAACATGGGGCCCGTATCGCGCATACTTTCCAAACATGGTTAATCAAGGATTAACCTGCCCGGGGCAGCAGCCGCATGATGATGAAGTGATGCAGCCCCGCATCAAAAAGGCGACCGCAGGCAACGGTCGCCCTCTTTGTTCGAGGTGAAAAGGGCTAGGCGAGCGACGCCGCCTCCTTATGCCCCATGGCAAACTCCTCCTCCGGCGACAGAATCAGCCGATGGCGTCCCACGATCGCGAAATAGGCAATCGCCACCGCGAACCACACGACGACCCAGACCACGCCCTTGAAGAAATTCGGATCCTGGATCTGGTAGATCAGCGTCACGACCGCAATCCCGATCGTCAGCGCCGCACCGGGAATACCGAGCGGCGAGCGGAACGGCCGCTCGATATTCGGCAGTTTCCTGCGCAGGATGATGAAGGAGATTGCCTGCATGATGTAGGAGAACATAGCGCCGAACACCGCCATATTGAGCAGCACCGCACCGATCACCGTGCCGCCCTGCTCCGCACCCAGCGAGAACCAGATGACCAGCATGACGGAGAGGCCGACTGCTGCCCCCGCCATCATCGCCACATAAGGTGTCTTGTAGACCGAATGGGTGACGGATAGCGCGGTCGGGAAATAGCCGGCGCGCGACAGTGAATAGATCTGCCGTCCCTGTGCATAGAGGATCGTGTGGAAGCTGGCGATCAGCCCCGTCAGCGCCACCAGTCCGAGGATGACCACGCCGCCATCGCCATAAACGGACTTGAAGCCGTCGAGCAACGGCTCCAGCGCCGAGCCAAGATGGAAGGCGCCGACACCCGGCAGAGACGGGTTGAGCAGTACGATCATGAAAGCAGAGACCATCAGCGTGATGATGCCGAGAATGATCCCCTTCGGCATGTCGCGCTTCGGATCGACGGATTCTTCCGCCGCCAGCGGCAATTGCTCGATCGCCAGGAACAGCCACACGGCAAAGGGCAGTGTCGCCAGGACACCGGAAATGCCGAAGGGGAACCAGTCGCCATTGCCTTCCGGCAGTTCGATCGCGGCACCATCAGGCCCGACGCCGATATTGAGCGCCCATCGATTGAAATCCATGTTCGGGATTGCGCTGATCCAGAAGAACACCAGTACCGCCAGCGAGACCAGCGTGATGACCAGTGTCACCTTGAACGACAACTCCAGGCCGAAGACATTCAGCGCCAGGAACACGGCATAGAAGAATATCCACAGAAGCGGTGAATAGACCGGATCAAGCCCGAGGATCGAGTTCACGTAAGCCGTGATGAAGGTGACGATGACAGCCGGCGTCAGCACATATTCGACATTTTCGCAAAGCCCGGTCAGAAAGCCGCCCCATGGCCCCATCGCCGTGCGGGCAAAGGAATAGGCAGCCCCCGTATGCGGCAGCGCCGGGCTCATCTCGGCAATCGAGAAGGTCAGGCCCAGATACATGACCGCGATGATCATGCCGGCAACCAGCATGCCGCCCCAGCCGCCAGTGGCGAAGCCGAAATTCCAGCCGGAAAAATGGCCTGAAATGACGGCGCCGACCCCGAGCGCCCAAAGCGACCAGACGCCGGCATAACGCGAAAGTCCGCGCTTATCGAAATAGGATGCGTCAGCCTTCTTGTAGCTGACGCCTGCAGATGAACTTTCCATTCCCCATCTCCTGCTCAAAGCAAAGGCCCCGGCCCCAACGGCCGGATATGCCTATGGACCGGCCGGACCCGATATTTCGGTGTCCGGTCCGCGCAGCGTTTGACGACTCCCAGGAGGATCTTGTCGGCCCTGCCATTGCGGCATCGCCGAATTTTGGAGCAACCGCGATCCCTCGGCGGCCCCTTTGAAACACGTTGCCTTCCGCTTTTCAGCCAGATGTCGCCTTCAGCCGGCGAACAAGAAAAGGTAAACGAAAGATTGACGACAACATTCTTCACTTTCCAGTTGTCGTCAAATGGAACTTCGTACTCCGTCTGGCCAAATTGCGTCCTGCGTGTTCCATCCACGACGTATTTGCCCGGTTATCCACAGCCGCGGCTCGGCCGTTTTTGACGTCTGCGAAAAAAACGCTTTGAAAGCTGGGGCTTATGGCCCGATGATCCGATCCTCGACTGTCACATACAGTTCACGATACGTCACTACGAGTTGCCGCCGACACGATCAAACCTCAGGAGGACATCCGTGCTCAAGAACGCTCATCGCCTGCTTTCGCTGACGACTGCCACAGTCGTTGCATCCACAAGCTTCGCTTTCGCCGAGCCGAGCGCTGAACTGATCGCAGCCGCCAAGAAGGAAGGCTCGCTGACGACCATCGCCCTGCCCCATAGCTGGTGCGGTTATGGCGACATCATTGCCGGCTTCAAGGCCAAGTATGGTATCGAAGTCAACGAACTGAACCCGGACGCAAGCTCGGGCGACGAAATCGAAGCCATCAAGGCCAACAAGGGCAATACCGGTCCGCAGGCGCCTGACGTTATCGACGTCGGCCTCTCTTTCGGCCCGTCCTCCAAGGCCGAAGGCCTGATCCAGCCCTATAAGGTCTCCACCTGGGATTCGATCCCGGATGACGCCAAGGATGCCGAAGGCCACTGGTACGGTGACTATTACGGCGTTCTCTCCTTCGTCGTGAACACCGACATCGTCAAGGAACTGCCGAAGGACTGGAAGGATCTGACCAAGTCCGAATACGCCAACTCGGTTGCTCTTGCGGGCGATCCGCGCGGCTCCAACCAGGCCGTCCAGGCCGTTTACGCTGCGGGCCTCGCTGCCGGCGAAACCGACCCGACCAAGGCTGGTGAAGCAGGCCTGAAGCTGTTTTCGGACATCAACAAGGCTGGCAACTTCGTACCGGTCATCGGCAAGTCCGCTTCGCTTGCTCAGGGCTCGACCCCAATCGTCATCGCCTGGGACTATAATGGTCTCTCCTGGCGCGACACGTTGAAGGGCAACCCGCCGCTGGAAGTCGTCGTTCCGGAAACCGGCGTCGTCGCCGGCGTCTACGTTCAGGCAATCTCGGCCTTTGCTCCGCACCCGAACGCTGCCAAGCTGTGGATGGAATACATCTATTCCGACGAAGGCCAGCTCGGTTATCTGAAGGGTTATTGCCACCCGATCCGCTTCAACGATCTTGCCAAGAACAACAAGATCCCGAAGGAAATGCTCGACGCCCTGCCGCCGGCAGCAGCCTATGAAAAGGCAAAGTTCCCGACGCTCGACGAGCAGGACAAGGGCAAGACTGCTATCACCACCAAGTGGGATAGCGTCGTCGGCGCCAACGTTCAGTAATACATTAGGGCCTCCCCGCTTCGGCGGGGAGGCCTCCTTCTTCTCCCACAGAAGCGCTTTTTCATGGCAACGGCATCCTCGTCCTTCATCGACCGACGTACCGTCATCGATTGGCTCGGCATCGCGCCGTTCATGATCTTCGCTTTGATGTTCCTGATCGTCCCGACGCTTTATCTCGTCATGGGCGCCTTCTTCACGCCCGACGGCCAGTTCACCTTCAAGAATATCGCCGACCTGTTCACCCCGACGATCATGTCGGCCTACTGGATCTCCATCAAGGTCTCCTTCGCCTCCTCGCTCGGCGGCGCGCTGATCGGCTTTTTTCTCGCCTGGGCAATCGTTCTCGGCGGCCTGCCGTCGTGGATCCGCTCCGGCCTCCTGACTTTTTCCGGCGTCGCCTCGAATTTCGCCGGCGTACCGCTCGCCTTCGCCTTTATCGCCACACTTGGACGCACCGGCCTCGTGACGGTCTTCATGCGCGACTGGTTCGGTTTCAATCTCTATTCGACCGGTTTCAACCTTCTGTCCTTCGTCGGCCTGACCGTCACCTACATGTTCTTCCAGATCCCGCTGATGGTGCTGATCCTGACGCCGGCGCTGGATGGTCTGAAGAAGGAATGGCGCGAGGCTTCCGAAATCCTCGGCGCATCGACATGGCAATACTGGCGCATGGTCGCTTTCCCGATCCTCTGGCCGAGCCTTCTCGGCACCAGCCTGCTTCTCTTCGCCAACGCCTTCGGCGCCATCGCCACGGCCTATGCGCTGACCGGTTCCTCGCTCAACATCGTGCCAATCCTGCTTTATGCGCAGATCCGCGGCGATGTGCTGCATAACCCCAATCTCGGTTATGCGCTGGCGCTCGGCATGATCGTCATCACCGGCCTCTCCAACATTCTCTACATCTGGCTGCGCATGCGCGCCGAACGCTGGCAGAAGTGAGGGCGCCTGAGATGAAGATGACCAAATTCTTCGCCTGGCTCGCCATCGCCATCGGCCTTATCTATTTCTTCGTGCCGCTGCTCGGCACGTTCGAATTCTCTCTGCGCATGCGCCGCGGCGAATATTCTTTCGATGCCTACGATTCTGTATTCTCCGATGTGCAGTTCCAGCAGACCTTCGGCTTCTCCATCCTGATGGCGCTGTTCACCATCGCCTTCGGCATGCTGCTAGTCGTGCCCACCGCCTATTGGGTCCGACTGCGTCTGCCGCAGATGCGCCCGGTCGTCGAATTCGTCACCCTGATGCCGCTCGTCATCCCGGCGATCGTCATCGTCTTCGGCTATCTTCGCCTCTACAATTCCTCGTCCTATATCCCGTTCACCGGCTCGACCTTCGGCACCAACGTGCTGTTGGTCATGTCCTACATCACCCTGTCGCTGCCCTACATGTATCGTTCGGTCGACACCGCGATGCGCACGATCGACGTTCGCACGCTCACCGAGGCTGCCGAAATCCTTGGCGCCAAATGGCCGACAATCCTGTTCAAATGCATCTTCCCGAATGTCATGTCCGGCGTCCTCTCCGGCGCGTTCATCACCTTCGCCATCGTCATGGGCGAGTTCACCATGGCAGCGCTTTTGAACCGCCCGGCTTTCGGTCCCTATCTACAGCTCGTCGGCGCCAACAAGGCCTATGAGCCTTCCGCACTCGCCGTCATCGCCTTCGCCATGACCTGGCTTTCCATGGGCCTTATCCAGCTCGTTTCCCGTCTCAGCAAGATGGCGCCCGCCCGCAGCGCCTAAGGAATTTCGCCCATGTCCTTCCTCGTCCTCGACAGCCTCAAGAAGAGTTTTGGCCAGACGCAAGTCGTCAAGGATTTTCACATGGCGATCGAGAAAGGCGAATTCATCTCTTTTCTCGGTCCGTCCGGCTGCGGCAAGACGACGATCCTGAGAATGATCGCCGGCTTCGAGACCCCGAGCGACGGCACGATCACCATCAACGGCCGTAACCAGTCGGGCCTGAAGACCAGCCAGCGCAATATCGGCATGGTCTTCCAGGCCTATGCGCTCTTCCCCAACATGAATGTCTTCGACAACGTCGCCTTCGGCCTCAAGGTCGCCGGCATGCCGAAAGCGCAGATTGAGGGCCGCGTGAAGGAGATGTTGAAGCTCATCCATCTTGAACATCTCGCCGACCGCTACCCCTACCAGATGTCCGGCGGCCAGCAGCAGCGCGTGGCACTCGCCCGCGCCCTTGCCCCCAAGCCGCAGGTTTTGCTGCTCGACGAGCCTCTCTCGGCGCTCGATGCCAAAATCCGCGTGTCGCTGCGGGAGGAAATTCGCCAGATCCAGCGCCAGCTCGGCATCACCACCGTCTTCGTCACCCACGATCAGGAAGAAGCGCTGTCGATCTCGGACCGCATCGTCGTCATGAATGCCGGCCGCGCCGACCAGATCGGCACGCCGTCGGATATCTACAACCGCCCTTCGACCCGCTTCGTCGCCTCCTTCGTCGGCACACTCAACATCATCGATGCCTTGGTCGCAGACCCTGCCGCCAATACGATCCGTATCGGCGACAACGTCATCCCCCTGCGCGAGCCGATCGGCGCGCTGAAAGCCGGCGACAAGGTCTCCATCGCCCTGCGCCCGGAAGCAGGCTCCCTGTCGGAAAGCGCCAAGGGAGATACGGCACTGACCGGCAAGGTCGTATCGTCTCACTTCCTTGGCTCCGTCGTCCGCACCAAATTCGAGGTCGGCGGCAATCAGATTTCCTTCGACATGTTCAATGCGCCGGACAAGGTCCTGCCGCAGCCGGGTGAAACGGTAACCTTGCGTTTTGCCGCCAGCGACCTGCTGCTGATCAAGGACTGATCCACGCACCGCGTCGGCAGGCCCGGCCTGTTGCCGAACTGCATCGCCATGCCGGTGGATTGACTTAAGAATCAGGCTTTAAGCCTTGATATGCAGCCCCCTATGCCGCATTCCGGGTAGGCTATCTCCCTGAGCGGGAGGCCACCCCGTACATTCAGTTGAGTACAATGTCTTCGATTACCTCATCGGCTCCTTCCACAGCCGCTCCGCGCCGCCTGACCTCCCAGGATTTCAAAACCCTCGGCCTTGCCGCCCTCGGCGGCGCACTGGAGTTTTATGACTTCATCATCTTCGTCTTCTTCGCGACGGTGATCGGAAAACTCTTCTTCCCGCCCGACATGCCGGAATGGCTGGTGCTGATCCAGACTTTTGGCATTTTCGCCGCCGGTTATCTCATCCGCCCGCTCGGCGGCATCGTGCTCGCCCATTTCGGCGACATGTTCGGCCGCAAGAAGGTCTTTGCCTTCTCGATCCTCTTGATGTCGTTGTCGACGCTCGGCATGGCGATCATGCCGACTTATGCCACGATCGGCGTATTCGCTCCCATCCTGCTGGTCGCCATGCGCATCCTGCAGGGGGCGGCCATCGGTGGTGAAGTGCCGGGCGCCTGGACATTCGTCGCCGAACACGTGCCATTCCGCCGCGTCGGTTTTGCCTGCGGCTTCCTCACCTCCGGCCTGTCGCTCGGCATCCTTCTCGGCTCATCGATCGCGACCGTGATCAACACCGTCTTCACGCCGGAAGCGATCGCCGACGGCGCATGGCGCATCCCCTTCTTCATCGGCGGCATCTTCGGCCTTTTCTCGGTCTGGATGCGCCGTTGGCTGCAGGAAACACCGATCTTCGCCGAAATGAAAGCCAGCCGCGCGCTCGCCCCGGAACTGCCGCTCAAGACCGTCCTGCGCGACCACCTGCGCGGCGTCGTCATCTCGATGCTGCTCACCTGGATCCTGTCGGCAGCGATCATCGTCACCACGCTGATGACTGCAACGCTTCTGCAGAAGATCTACGGCTACACTGCGCAGCAGTCGCTTGCCGCAACCAGCTTCGGCACGCTGTTCCTGATTTTCGCCACTTCGGCGGCAGGCAGCATTGTCGATCGTGTCGGTTCAGGCCGTTTCTTCACCGTCGCGGGCATCGTCTTCGGTGCAGCCACCTGGGCGTTCTACAGCTTCGCCGGCACGTCGATCACCGTCATGTTCGCCCTCTATGCGATCATGGGCCTTGCCGTCGGCCTTGTCGGCGCGGTGCCTTACGTGATGGTGCGCGCCTTCCCGGCCCGCGTCCGCTTCACCGGCCTGTCCTTCTCCTACAACGTCTCCTACGCCATCTTCGGCGGACTGACCCCAATCGCGGTGACCTCGGCACTCGCCATCAACCCGATGGCCCATGCCTGGTATCTCCTGTTCATCGCATCGCTCACGACAGGCGTCGGCATCTATCTCTCATTCCGCGGCGAGACCGTGGAATCGGAAGCCGGTATCGAGGAACTGACGGCGAGACTGGCCAAGAGCTGACATCGATCGTCATGCTCGTCCTCGGGGTTAATCCGAGGGCGAGGAGGACGACCGAAGTCGTACCCCACTCAAAAAGAAAGCCGGAGAGCAGAACTCTCCGGCTTTCTTTTTTTCAGCAATGGAGGACAGCTCGCTTACGCCGCGTTGTCCACCTTATCGGCAGCAACACCACCCGGCACATAGTTCAAGACCGGCCCGAGCCAGCGTTCGATCTCCTCGACCGCCATGCCTTTACGCGAGGCATAATCTTCGACCTGGTCTCGCTCGACCTTGGCGACACCGAAATAATAGCTCTGCGGATGGCCGATATAGAGACCGGAGACCGACGAACCCGGCCACATGGCATAGCTCTCGGTCAGTTCCACACCGGTCGCATTCGTCGCATCGAGGAGGCTGAACAACGTCGCCTTTTCGGTGTGATCCGGCTGCGCCGGATAACCCGGTGCGGGCCTGATACCGGCATATTCCTCGTGGATCAGGTCTTCGTTGCCCAACGTCTCATCCGCCGCATACCCCCAGAACTCCTTGCGGACCCGCTGGTGCATACGTTCGGCAAAGGCCTCGGCAAAACGGTCGGCCAAAGCCTTGACGAGGATCGACGAATAATCGTCATTTGCGCGTTCGAAACGTTCGGCAATCGCCACTTCTTCGATACCGGCCGTGACGACGAAACCGCCGACATAATCCGCCTTGCCACTGTCAACCGGCGCGACGAAATCCGACAGCGCCACATTGGGCCGACCGTCACGCTTCGAGAGCTGCTGGCGCAGCGTGTAGAACGTCGCAAGGTCTTCCGACCGCTTATCATCCGTAAACAGACGGATATCATCGCCCACCGCATTGGCCGGCCAGAAGCCGATCACCGCGCGCGGACGGAACCACTTTTCCTCGATGATCTTTGCGAGCATCGCCTGCGCATCGTTCCATAGCTGGCGCGCCGCCTCACCCTGCTTCTCGTCTTCGAGGATTGCCGGATAACGGCCTTTCAACTCCCATGTCTGGAAGAACGGCGTCCAGTCGATATATTCCGCCAATTCCTCAAGATCATACGTCTCGAAAACCTTGGTCCCGGTAAATTGCGGCTTTGCGGGTTCGTAGGAAGCCCAATGCACCTTTTCCGCATTGGCACGCGCCCGCGCGATCGGCAGGCGCTGCTTTTCCGCTTCGGCCCGGGCATGGGCCGCCGACACTTTGGCATATTCGCCCCGGATTCCATCGACATAAGCGGCCTTCGCATCCTCTGAAAGAAGCTGCGACACGACACCGACCGCGCGCGACGCATCCGTCACATAGACCGCCTGGCCACGCTCGTAACGCGGATGGATTTTCACCGCCGTATGCACGCGGCTGGTCGTCGCTCCACCGATCAGCAGCGGAACGTCAAACCCCTGTCGTTCCATCTCGGCCGCCACATGAACCATCTCGTCCAGCGACGGCGTGATCAGACCGGAAAGACCGATAATATCGACCTTCTCCGCAATCGCCGTTTCCAGGATTTTCGTTGCCGGCACCATCACGCCGAGATCGATGATCTCGTAATTGTTGCAGGCGAGCACGACGCCGACGATATTCTTGCCGATATCGTGTACGTCGCCCTTCACGGTCGCCATCAGGATTTTTCCGGCCGACTTGCGTTGATCGCCGCCGTTCAGGCGCTTTTCTTCCTCCATATAGGGAAGAAGAACGGCCACGGCCTGCTTCATCACGCGAGCGGATTTCACCACCTGCGGCAGGAACATCTTGCCCGAACCGAACAGGTCGCCGACCACGTTCATGCCGGCCATCAGCGGACCTTCGATGACATGCAGCGGACGCTCGGCCTTCTGCCGCGCTTCTTCGGTATCGGCCTCGATATAGTCGGTAATGCCGTTGACCAGCGCATGCGACAACCGCTCCTCGACCGGCTTTTCACGCCAGGAGAGATCCTGAACCTTGGCTTCCCGGCCCGGTCCACCACGGAAACGCTCTGCCACTTCCAAGAGACGCTCGGTGCCGTCGGCGCGGCGGTTCAGCACCACGTCTTCACAGGCTTCGCGCAGTTCCGGATCGATATTGTCATAAACCGCCAGCTGACCGGCATTGACGATACCCATGTCCATCCCCGCCTGAATGGCGTGGTAGAGGAACACGGCATGCATCGCCTCGCGCACCGGCTCGTTGCCGCGGAATGAGAAGGAGAGGTTCGAAACACCGCCCGAAATATGCACGAGCGGCATTCTTTCGCGGATCGTCCGCGTAGCCTCGATGAAGTCGACGCCGTAATTGTTATGCTCTTCGATACCGGTTGCGACGGCAAAGACGTTCGGGTCGAAGATGATGTCTTCCGGCGGAAAGCCGACCTGCTCGGTCAGGATCTTGTAGGCACGCGTACAGATCTCGACCTTGCGCTCGTAGCTGTCCGCCTGCCCCGTTTCGTCGAAGGCCATGACGACCACCGCCGCGCCGTAATGGCGCACCAGCCTGGCCTGCGCCAGAAACTTCTCCTCGCCTTCCTTCAGCGAGATCGAGTTGACGATCGCCTTGCCCTGCACGCATTTCAGGCCCGCCTCGATGATCTCGAATTTCGACGAGTCGATCATTACGGGAACGCGGGCGATATCCGGCTCGGCAGCGATCAGGTTCAAAAACTCGACCATCGCCTTTTCGCTGTCGATCAGGCCTTCGTCCATGTTGATGTCGATGACCTGCGCGCCGTTTTCCACCTGATCGCGGGCGACAGCGAGAGCTGCCGTATAATCGGCATTGGTGATCAGCTTGCGGAATTTCGCCGAACCGGTGACGTTGGTGCGTTCGCCGACGTTGACGAAAGGAATGTCCTTGGTCAGCACGAAGGGCTCAAGCCCGGAGAGCGACATGAACGGCACGTGGTCCGGAAGCGCACGCGGCGGATATTTGGCAACCACTTCGGCCAGCGCCCGGATATGGTCCGGCGTCGAACCACAGCAACCGCCGACGACATTGACGAGACCTTCTCGGGCAAACTCTTCCACCTGAGCCGCCATCATTTCGGGCGTCTCGTCATACTGGCCGAATTCGTTCGGCAGGCCGGCATTCGGATAGGCGCAGATGAACGTGTCGGAGATGGCCGACAGTTCCTGCAGGTGCGGCCGCATCGCGTCGGCGCCGAGCGCGCAGTTCAGGCCGATCGTGAACGGCGTGGCATGGTTGACCGAATTCCAGAAGGCCGAGGGCGTCTGGCCCGACAGCGTACGACCGGAAAGGTCGGTGATCGTGCCGGAGATCATCACCGGCAGATGCACGCCCTTGGCCTCAAAGCGCTCTTCGCAGGCAAAGATCGCAGCCTTGGCGTTCAGCGTATCGAAGATCGTCTCGATCAGGATGATGTCGGCCCCGCCATCGATCAACCCGTCGATCTGCTCGCCATAGGCGATGCGCAGGTCGTCGAAGGAGACTGCGCGGTAACCGGGATTGTTGACATCAGGCGAGATCGAAGCCGTCCGGTTGGTCGGGCCGATAGCGCCGGCCACGAAGCGACGACGACCGTCTTCCTTTTCCGCCCGGATCGCGGCGCGGCGGGCAAGCCGCGCGCCGTCGCGGTTGAGATCGTAGACCGCGCCTTCCATCTCGTAATCCGCCTGCGCGATACGCGTGGAGGAAAAGGTGTTGGTTTCGAGAATATCGGCACCGGCCATCGCATAACGATAGTGGATGTCCTCGATCGCCTGCGGCTGGGTCAGAATCAGAAGGTCGTTATTGCCCTGCTGGTGACAGGCACAACCGATGAAGCGCTCGCCACGAAAATGGTCTTCGTTGAAACCGAGGCCCTGGATCTGCGTGCCCATGGCGCCGTCGATAACGAGAATGCGCTCGCTTGCGGCTTTTTTCAGCGCAGCAAGAACTTCCGCGCCGTCGCGGCGAGCACCTTCGGGACCGAACAGTTCATCGAACAAGGCAAACACTCCTGATAGAGATCAAGGCAATATCCATAATCATATAAAGATGCCTTTATGTGATGTCCAGCACATACGTCGCAATCGCTGTCGGATTTGTCGCAAGCGCCGGCGGTCCGATTTATGCCAGATTCGCCCATGACAGCTATCGCCACAATGGCTATAGCCTTTAAGTAAAGCGTTGAGACACAAGGGAGAAGAAGCATGAGCGATACGGGTCAGGCGTCAAAATTCTGGAGCGATCTTCCCTATCATCGACGCTGGCTTCTGGATCAGGCCGAGGGCCTGATGGATTTCTTCCAGTATCGCGCGATCAACCCGAAGGGTGGCTTCTACGATCTCGACGACGAGGGCCGTCCGCTTCCCGGCACCAACCCCGTCCGCGGCATTCATGCCTCCGCCCGCATGGTCCACTGCTTCTCGATCGCCTATATGCTTGGTCGCCCCGGTGCGGGAGACCTGATCGACCACGGCATGAATTTCCTCTGGAACGGCCATCGTGACCAGAGACACGGCGGCTATTTCTGGTCGATGAACGACGATGGCCCGGCCGACACCAACAAGCAGGGTTATGGCCATGCTTTCGTCCTGCTTGCGGCCTCCTCCGCCAAGATCATCGGCCACCCTCTCGCGGACGAGATGCTGGCCGATATTACGCAGGTGCTCGAAACCCGCTTCTGGGAAAAACAGCACGGCGCCATCGCCGAGGAATTCACCGCGGACTGGGGACCGATCGACGGCGGCACCTATCGCGGCCAGAATTCCAACATGCACCTCACCGAAGCTCTGATGGCAGCCTATGAGGCCACCGGCGAACAGCATTATCTCGACAAGGCGGAAAGCATTGCCGACCTCGTCATTCGCCGCCTTGCAGGCGCGACCGGCTTCCGCGTCGGCGAACATTTCGATACGAACTGGGTCCTCAACAAGGACTATTACCACCCGGACGAAATGTTCCGCCCGGCCGGCACCACGCCGGGCCACGCGCTGGAATGGGCGCGCCTCACCCTGCAGCTCTGGGCGCTGGGGGGTAAGAAACACGCCTGGATGCCGGACGCCGCCAAGAACCTCTTCATCCAGGCCATGTCACTGGGATGGGACAAGGATAAGGGCGGCTTCTTCTACACGCTCGACTGGGAGGACAAGCCGGCCAAGACCAACAAGCTGTGGTGGCCGATGTGCGAAGCAGCCGGTGCCGCCCACTTCATCAACCAGCACCTGCCGCACGATCCGTTCTTCGAGGACAGCTATCGGCTGATCTGGAGCACCATTGCCAACCATTTCATCGACCACAGACACAGCGGCTGGCACGAGGAATTGACGGAAGATCTCGTTCCCGCCCACACCCTCTTCCCCGGCAAGGGCGACATCTACCACGCCTTCCAGGCTTGCCTCATTCCCCTTTATCCGGCAGAGGGCAGCCTGACGAAGATGATCGGCGAGGCGGGCGGACGCATCTAGCAAAAGGCGTCACCAACCGGTGACGGAACCTTCAGAACTGCGATCGGTTTCCGGTGTCACAAACGTGTCACGCCGGAGCCGATCTGATGCTCACCAGTCTTGCCAATGAATTCTCCCACGAATCGCCTGTCTCGATAGAAATCCTGATCGTCAGGCTGCTCGGCGCGGCCCTTTTCTGCGGCCTGATCGGGTTGGAGCGTGAAAGCACCAACAATGCGGCGGGCTTGCGCACCAACATGATGATCGGTCTTGCCGCCTGCGTTTTCACACTGGTCGGACTGCAGATCATCCATGAATTCGGCAATCGCCCAGATACGGTGCAGCTCGATCCGATCCGTCTGATCGAAGCCGTCACAGCCGGTATCGCATTTCTCGCGGCTGGCGTGGTGTTTCAGATGCGTGGCGATGTGAAAGGGCTTACGACAGGCGCCAGCATGTGGCTGTCGGGCGCGATCGGCCTCTGCGTCGGGCTCGGCATGTGGCTCGTGGCCGTCATGGCAACCGCCGCCGGCATCCTGATCCTCTGGCTGTTGCGCAAGGCGCAGGTAGCCTCGGGCCTGAAGGACGAACGGTAGCCACCGTGGCCGTTGCTCAGGCCAGATCTTTGAGAGCACCAAGCATGGCGTGGACGATATCGGCGTCGGTACGATACTCCTGGCGGGCAGCGAAACCAAAGCGGACAAGCGCTTCGTCTGCGCAACCCACCAGGTGGCGACATGATGCATGAACTTCACGCACTCCGGTTTCGATGACCACATCCGCAACATTGACCGGCGTAATTCCACTGCCGGCCATGATCGAGATACGTCCTTCGGCCTGCGCAACGAGACGGCGAAGAACCGCCTTCCCATCCGTAGCCTTGGCTGCCTGACCCGAGGTCAATATCCGCTCAAAACCGAGTTCAACTGCCTGCTCCAATGCGCTCGACGGATCAGGCGCCAGATCGAAGGCCCGATGCAGCGTCCAACCCATGCCATCAGCCCGCTTCGCCAGAACAGCCAGCAGATCGAAATCAAGCCGTCCATCCGGAAGACTGGCCCCAAGTACTACACCCGCAAGCCCGCTTTCGCGCGCTGCATCGATATCCGCCAGCATGACGTCTCGCGACGCGGCATCGAACACGAAATCACCCGCCCTCGGCCGGATCATCGCATAAACCGGAACCGGGGCTTTGGCGGCCAGCGCCATCAGCCCCTTCGACGGCGTCAATCCGCCGAGATCGAGCGCCGAACAGAGTTCGATCCGCTGCGCCCCGCCGTCAATGGCCGCCTCCAGCCCTTCCGCACTGTCGACACAGACCTCAAGCAGCACGGACATCAGCCACTCCCTGCCGCGCCAGAACGGCCGCGCCCATCAAACCGCCATCCTCGCGACGAACAGCCGGCACCAGCAAAGGTCGCTCGAACCGGTTGAGGATGCGCGTCCTCACCGCCTCGTCCAATGCGGCAATCAACGCGTCGGCCGAAGCAAGTCCGCCGCCCACCGGCACGATCGACGGACCGACCGTATTGATCGCCACCGCCAGCGGATCGGCAACAAGCTGCAGATAGGCCTCGATTGTCTCTCTGCTTTTGGCATCCCCTGCCTGCCAGCCTTCAATGATCCGATGACTGCTGCACTCCTCGCCATGAAAAAGCTGGTGCAGCTTCTCGATGCCCCGAGCTCCGCCGATCGTATCGACGCAGCCCGACTGCCCGCACCCGCAGGAAAAACGCGGCACATGCTGGAGCTTGCCGCCGATCTCGACGCTCGTGTTGAGCGCCGGCCCATGGCCCCATTCTCCCGTCACGCCACCGGCGCCACGAAGGATGCGCCCATTAACGGCAATGCCGCCGCCTATACCCGTGCCGATGATGATGCAGAACACCACCGAATGCCCTCGCCCGGCGCCATCATTTGCCTCCGCAAGCGTCAGGCAATCGGCGTCATTTGCGGCAAAGACCGAACGTCCGGTTTCCCGGGAGATCGCCTGCGCGATCGGCAGGCCCGTCAGGCATGGGATATTGGCCGATAGACCGACGCCGGTCTTCGGCTCGACAAGCCCGGCTGTTGATATACCAAGAGGCAATGTCCTGCCCGCATCGACCTTGTTGGCGAGTTGCCGCATCGCCGAAGCAAGCTCCCGCCAGTCCGACTTCGGCACCGGCACGCGCTCAAGTTCCTCTACCTTCCCCGGCTCCTGCGAGAAACCGAACTTGATGAACGACCCGCCGATATCGGCGCAGAGCACGGCACCATCTGAAGCTAGACCAAAGTCAGCGGAAGACGCCTGCGGCATCACGCATTCCGCTCCTGCAACCAGGCACGGACGACCACCTCGTCTTCCGCTCCCAGCCCATGATTGGCATCGAGCACCTTCGCCGTCAGCTGAGCCCCGTCAGACAGAAGCCTGTCTTCCAAGTCGCCCGAAAGCGGACCGTAGAAATCGTCGGTCGCGCTCAGCGACAGAACCTGCGTCCCGGACAGATCGACGATCGGCCGCTCCTCGAGCACGTTCATGGAACGCAGCAGCACAGCCTTGCGGATCGCTTCCGGCCGAAGCTGCATCGTTGCGCCGAGCATGTTGCCGCCATTGGAATAACCGAGGAAGGTCAAACGCGCCGGATCGACCCCATAGGCGGGACCGATATCCTCGATGAAGGACACAAAGGCCTCCACTTCCGATGCGATCTCCTTCTGGTCGAACGTCGTCTGGTTGAAACGTCGGAAGAAACGCGGATGCCCTTCATCCGTCGAGCGCCCGCGCAACCCGATCAGCATCGCGTTCGGCGCTACCTTGCGCCCAAGTGGCAGCATCGCCGTCTCGTTGGCACCTGTCCCGTGCAGCAGGACCAGTGCCGAGCCATCCCATTGTTCCGGCATATGGATGCGATGCACGAATGGCAGGTCGCGATAGATCACCCGCTCCTCGCCCGGCAGACCGAATTGCGGCAGCATCACTTTCAATGCCTCGTGATCCGCCTTGTAGTGTTTGGGAATGAAAAAACCGGTCCCGAGCTTTTCGACCGGTTCGTCGGCGGTAAAGCCCGGCGTATCCGTGGCAACCTCGATCAGCGTCCCGCCCGGCTCACGGACATAGAGCGAATAGAAATATTGCCGGTCATGAACATTGATGTCGCCGGCATCTTCCGCCTGCAGCGCCTTGTGCAGATCGTCCACCGCCTCGCAACTGCTCGCCCTCACCGCCACGTGGTCGATCGTTCCGGTCCCCGGAGCAGCCGTCCAGAACCCGCCGGCATTGCGCACATCGATGATCTGCCCGCTCTCGGACACCAGCCGCTGCACCGCTCCTTCGACCGCACCCGGTGCAAAACCCGTATGCCGCTCAAGAAAAGCCGCCGTCTCATTCGCTTTTTCCGAAAGGATGGTCGCCCCGCGAATGCCACGGATTGCGTCCGCTTCGCCGATGCCGCCGTCCTCCCACCAGACCCAGTCGCCATAGTCATCGACGCCGACCAGCTTGACGATGATCCCGTCCGGATCGGTCAGCCGCAAAACCGGCTCGCCGAATTCCTGTGCCGGTCCGGTCATCTTCACATTGCATTGCAGCGCCCGTGTCAGCCAGAAACCGATCGCCTCGCGATCGATCGCGAAACTGATTTCGCTCGGCGCCCCGTGGCCGACACGTCCGAGCGAACCGTCCTCCCAGGCGAGAAACGTGACGAGCGAGCCAGGCGTCGCAGCCCCGTCGCCATAGAACAAGTGCAACTGTTGCGCATCCTCGAATCCAGCCGTACGCTTGACGAGACGCAGGCCCAGAAACTCGACATAAAAGTCGACATTCGCCTGAATTTTTCGGGTGATGGCCGTGAGGTGGTGAATGCCGCTTGTCATGATCTTTAGCCTTGGGTGTCCGGGCGTAGAGCCGATACGTTGCAATTAGGGTAATGGCACCGTGGCGCCATAACGGGTCACTTCGGTTTGAGCGACATCATAAGGTTCGCGAGCAGCGCCGTGCGTGGTGCAAGACTGCTGACGAAAATATGCTCGTCGAACGTATGCGCCCCTGATCCATCGGCGCCGAGACCGTCGAGCGTCGGCACGCCGAGGGCTGCGGTGAAATTGCCGTCCGAGCCTCCTCCAGTCACCACGCCTTCCAGCTTGATGCCGAGTTCCGCCGCAATCTCTGCCGCCGCATCGAACAGCTTCACGCCATCGTCCGACTGGGCAAAAGGCGGCCGGTTCATCTGGCCGGTTATCTCGAATGTTATATCCGCATCGACCGGCTTCATGGCTTCGATCTTGCCGGTGATTTCACGTGCCGCCTTGTCGTCCGGCACCCGCACGTCAACCTGCATCCGGCATTCCGCCGGCACCGTATTGCGACCGGTTCCGCCGTGGATCGTCCCGACAGTCACGGTTACGCCGCGCTCGGCATCGTTTAATGCCTCCAGGTCGAGCACCAGCCTTGCGGCCGCGCGGATCGCGCTGCGCCCGTCCTGCGGTCGCGTACCGGCATGCGAAGCACGTCCCCGGATGGTGATATCGTACATGGCGACGCCCTTGCGGGCGATGACGATCTTGCCGCCGTCGCGGGCAGGCTCGACCACCAGCGTGTAACCTGCACTTGCCGCAAGCTTTTCCATATAGGCGCGCGACGAAAGGCTGCCGATCTCCTCGTCCGGCACGAAGACCAGGTCGACCGGCATGCGGCTTCCCTTGGCGACTGCGATCTTCAGTGCCTCAAGCGCCATCAGCGCTCCGGACTTCATGTCATAGATCCCCGGCCCGTAAAGCTTGTCGCCATCGCGTTTCAAAGGCAGTTGCTTGGCGATCACCCCATGCGCATGCACGGTATCGAGATGCGCCAGAATGAGGACTGTTTTCTCGTTGGCGCGCTCTGCCCGCGGCGAGCGGACAACGAGAATGTCGCCAAGGCCGAGCGTACCCGGCAATCGCTCGACCGGGAGTTCCGCAGCCTTTGCCAGCCTCTCGACATGATCGGCCAGCCGGTTGACGGCAGCGGCATCCTGCGAAGGGGTTTCGATCTCGACCCAGCGAACGAGTTCCTCGAGCAGCACCTTGTCATCGATATCTGCGGCGGAAACGGAAATGGTCATGAAAATCTCTCTGGAATGTCACGCACTTGCTGGATGAAACTATAGCGACGAACCGTTCGGGAGCAACGGCCTGCCGCTGTGATCGGACTGTTCACCGTTCTGGCTCTGGAGTATCCAAGGGAGATGGGATCCTACCGTTCATTCACCAGATTGAGGATGAGCTGATGGACATTTCCGCCGTTGTTCATTTCAAGCTTGTCATAGTCGCGGTGCCGCTCGCGGTTACGCCGCGAAATCTCTCCGAGCCTGGCGGTCAGGTCCTGCCTGATCTTCTGGCATTTCGGATCGCCCGGAGCCGACAGGCCAACGCTCACCGCCTCGATCTCCTTCACCATCTCGATGATCATCGCGCCGTGATACAATTCATGCTTGCGCACGCCATCGGAAAACACCTGCCATCTGACTTTCAGTCCGTCCGGCAGTTTTCCAGCCTTCGGCAG
The DNA here is from genome assembly GCA_900466875.1 of Hyphomicrobiales bacterium. Classification (GTDB taxonomy): domain Bacteria; phylum Pseudomonadota; class Alphaproteobacteria; order Rhizobiales; family Rhizobiaceae; genus Neorhizobium. The sequence goes on from UBNQ01000025.1 coordinate 362,798, forward strand.
CGTGTAGATAAGCGTCAGACTGGGCCTCGCCGATACCAGCTTGCATGAACCGTCGGGCTGCGGCTCGTATTTGCGCGACCAGAGAAGCTTGAAGTCCGTATGTGCGATCGTTCGCATCTGGCCACCGACCAACGGGCCTTTTTCGCCGATCTGGGAATAGAGTTCCATGCCGGTGGAGCCGCTGACCGTGTAGGTCTTTACCTGCTCTGCCGGAACCCACTGCGCGCCGGCGACGGAATGCGTAGTCGTCAGGAACAGCACGGCAACCCCGATTGCCTCTAAGATTTTTCGCACATCAAACTCCAGAAAGCACCAGACACCGCAAACACCGGGCATCGTCGTAAAGGCTATCGTCGCTCCGTTCAACGGCGACAGCGCAACGGCGCGTCATTCCGGCTTATGTCGCGCCAACCTCTCCTATGCGATAAACAATTGGCAGAAAGCCGCAGCCATGAGCGGGTGACAAGTAGGAAAACCTGTCATACATCTTGGAAGTATGTAACATCTGGCTTCGAACCCCGGAGAACGTGGGGAATAAGTTACAGGAAGGGAAGACATCCATGAGCGAGGATCTGAAATCGGCTCTGATCACCTCTCCGAAGACACGCGCCACACAATTGAGCGACACGCTTCGTCAGGCGATTGCCGAAGGACAATTCCTGCCGGGATCGCGTCTTCCAAGCGAAGCCCAGCTGACACTTGCCCACGGCGTCAGCAGAACGGTCGTGCGTGAAGCGATCGCCGCCCTGCGTTCGGATCGGCTGGTTGAAGCCCGGCAAGGGGCCGGCGTCTTCGTGTTGCAGGCGACGCCCGCACCGCCGCCGTTCAACCTGTCGCTTGGACATGTGGACATGGCGCGCGTGTCATCGATGATCGAATTGCTCGAACTGAGAACCGCCGTCGAGATTGAATCCGCTGGAATGGCGGCACTTCGGCGCTCTCCGGCGCAGGAGGAAGTCATCTTCGAACGGCATTATTCCGTGCGCTCCTGTCTGGAGGCGCACCAGCCGACAAGCGAGGCCGATTTCGCTCTGCATCTTGCGATCGCGGACGCCACCAACAATCCTCGCTTTCGCGAGTTCCTGACAATGATCGGCAAGAACGTCATCCCGCGCGCTGCCTTGCGCGGCGACGAATCCGAAGAAGAGCAGTTGAGCTACATAAATCTCCTCGTCGATGAACATCAGGCGATCGTCGACGCCATCTCCGAAGGCGACGAAGAAAAGGCCCGCGAAGCGATGCGCAGCCATCTGCGCGGAAGCCAGTTGCGTTATCGAACGTTGCTGCGCGCGCTACGAGCAGATGTCAGATGACTTATTGACATCAACCCTCCAAATATGTACGACAAGTTTGTCTGGAGGAGACGTTCAAGAGGAAATTCCATTATGACGCCTGAAGAAATCAAGGCAGCGCTCGGCGCTGGCCTGTTGTCCTTTCCTGTTACCCATTTTGATGACCAGGGTGAGTTCAAACAGGATAGTTATCAGCGCCATATCGAATGGCTGTCCGGCTTCGAAGCGCCGGTTCTTTTCGCCGCCGGCGGCACTGGCGAGTTCTTTTCGCTTTCGCCCGATGAAGTCCCCACAATCGTAAAATCAGCCAAGGAAGCCTCGGGCAACACGGCGATCGTTTCCGGTTGCGGCTTTGGCACCCGCGTTGGGGTCGACATGGCCAAGGCGGTCGAAAAAGCCGGTGCCGACGGCATCCTTCTCCTGCCACATTACCTGATCGACGCGCCGCAGGAAGGCCTCTACCAGCACATCAAGAAGATCTGCCAGTCGGTTGGCATCGGCGTCATGGTCTATAACCGTGACAACTCCATCCTGCAGGTCGATACTCTGAAGCGTCTCTGCGACGAATGCCCGAACCTGATCGGCTTCAAGGATGGCACCGGCGATATTGGCCTCGTCCGTCAGGTAACCGCCACGATGGGCGACCGCCTGATGTATCTCGGCGGCATGCCGACGGCCGAGCTTTTCGCCGAAGCCTATCTCGGCGCCGGTTTCACCACCTATTCGTCCGCCGTCTTCAACTTCGTGCCTGGCCTCGCAGTCGAGTTCTACAAGGCGCTTCGCGCCGGCAACCGTACCCGCTGCGAAGAAATCCTCACGGAATTCTTCTATCCGTTCATGGAGTTGCGCGCCCGCCGCAAGGGATATGCCGTTGCCGCCATCAAGGCCGGCGTGCGCCTGCAGGGATTCGATGCCGGCAAGGTCCGTCCCCCATTGGACGACCTGACGGCGGAAGAGGAGCAGATGCTCCTCAAGCTTATCGGCACCCATAAAAGGTAAATCCATGAAAATAGCGTCGGTTCGCACTCATCTTCTCGAACACCGGCTCGATGTGGCTTTCGAAAGCGCGTCCATGCGCTTCGATCGCAGAGCTCATATTCTGGTCGAGATCGAGTGCGCCGACGGCACGGTGGGCTGGGGTGAATGCCTCGGCCCTGCCCGTCCCAATGCGGCTGTCGTTCAGGCCTATGCAAACTGGCTGATCGGCGAAAATCCGCTCGAAACGGAAAAGATCTGGGCGAAGCTCTACAATGCCCTGCGTGATCAGGGTCAGCGCGGCCTGACGGTTACCGCCCTTTCGGGCATCGACATGGCGCTCTGGGATATCAAGGGCAAGCATTTCAATGCCCCCATTTCGATCCTCCTCGGCGGGCGTTTCCGCGAGGAAATCCGCGCCTACGCCACCGGCAGCTTCAAGCGCGACGGTGTCGACCGGGTCGAAGACAATGCGAAAGACGTCGCCCGTTATCGCGCCGAAGGTTTTCACGCCACCAAGATCAAGATCGGCTTTGGCGTGGAAGAAGACCTGCGCGTCATCCGCGCCGTGCGCGAGGCCGCAGGCCCCGACATGCGGCTGATGATCGACGCCAACCACGGTTATGACGCCGTCGAGGCGATCCGCCTCGGCAACGCTGCCGCGCAATACGACATCGACTGGTTCGAGGAACCTGTCGTGCCCGAACAGCTTGCCGCCTACCGCGAAGTCCGCGCCAAACAGCCGATCCCGGTCGCTGGTGGCGAGACCTGGCATACCCGCTGGGGCATGCGCGAGCCGATCGAAACCCGCGCGGTCGACATCGTCCAGCCGGATCTTGCAGGCGTCGGCGGCTTTACCGAGGCCAAGCGCGTTGCCGATCTTGCGGCTCTTCACGGCATCCGCGTTGTTCCGCATGTCTGGGGCACGGCAGTTCATATCGCCGCGGCGCTGCAGTTCATGGCCGCGATGATCCCGAGCCCCGTCCGCGTCAACCCGATCGAACCGATCCTGGAATTCGACCGCACCCATAACCCTTTCCGTCAGGCGATCGTCAAGACGCCGATCGAGCACAAGGGCGGCGTGGTGCAGATCCCGAACGGCCCCGGCCTCGGCATCGAGATCGACCGCGATGCTCTCAAAGAATTCAGAATGCCCGAGGGAGCGGCCTGATGCTCGTTCGCACCCTGTCCGGCAAAGCTCCAAAGATAAAGCTGCCGCGGGGTGCGGTGGATACGCAGATGCATATGTATCTGCCGGATTATCCATCCCTGCCCGGCGGCCCCGGCCTCCCGGCCGGCGCTCTGCCGGATCCCGATCAATATCGCCAGTTCATGAATTGGCTCGGCATTGACCGGGTCATCATCACACAGGGCAATGCGCACCAGCGCGACAATTCCAATCTCGTCGCCTGCCTCGATGTCATGGGTGACGTCGCCCGTGGCGTTGCCGTCATCGATGGCCAGACCAGCGACGCCGAAATGGCGCGCCTCACCGAAGCCGGCATCGTCGGCGCTCGCATCATGGATTTGCCTGGCGGTGCCGTCGGTCTCCCGGAACTCGAAACTGTCGACGCAAAAGCTGCGGCCCACGGCTGGATGCTGGCGGTCCAGTTCGACGGCAGCACCATCCTCGAACACGAGGCGCGTCTGGCGAAGCTGAAATCCCGCTGGGTCTTAGACCACCACGGCAAATTCTTTTCCGGCGTCACCTCCGACAGCGAAGAGGTCGCGGCAGTCAAGCGACTGATCGATGGCGGAAACGGCTGGTTCAAGTTCGCCGGCGTCTACGAATCCTCGAAAACCGGTGGGCCCGATTACACCGACGTCGCAGCGGTCGCCTGCGATATCGCAAATTACGCCCCGCAACGGATTGTCTGGGGCACCAACTGGCCGCACAATCTGGCGCGTGAACAGGCGGATTATCCCGACGACGCGGCCCTGACCGATACCGTACTTGGCTGGCTGCCGGATGAAAAATCCCGGCATCTTGCCCTGATAGAGAACCCGCAGACGCTTTTCGCCCTGCAGGAATGGAGTGCATCGACGAGTTGATATTTTGAACAACCGGTGCGTGGAGGCACCGGTTTCTTTGGAGGAGGAAAACAATGAAAATTACGAAAGCTCTCGGGCTGGCGCTGACGCTTGCCCTTGCCGCAACAACAGTCATTCCATCCGCGAATGCGCAAGAAGTCACCCTGCGCTCGGCCGACATCCATCCCGATGGTTATCCGACCGTGGACGCGGTCAAATACATGGGCGATCTCGTCAAGGAGCGCACCGGCGGCCGCATCGGCATCCAGGTGATGAACAACTCGGTTCTCGGCGGCGAAAAGGATACGATCGAGCAGACCCGTTTCGGCGTCATCGATCTGAACCGAGTCAACGCCGCACCATTCAACAACCTGATCCCGGAAACGGTCGTTCTCGGCCTGCCCTTTCTGTTCCGCTCGACCGACCATATGCATAAGGTCGTCGACGGCCCGATCGGCGACAAGATTCTTGCCGCTTTCGAACCACACGGCCTGATCGGCCTTGCCTATTACGATAGCGGCGCCCGCTCTTTCTACACGACGAAAAAGCCGGTCGAAAAACTCGCCGACCTCAAGGGCCTGAAGATCCGCGTCCAGCAGTCCGACCTCTGGATCGCCATGATGCAGGCCTTCGGCGCCAACCCGACGCCGATGCCGATGGGCGAAGTCTATTCCTCGCTCGAAACCGGTGTCGTCGACGGCGCGGAAAACAACTGCCCGTCCTACGAGTCCGCCCGTCACTACGAAGTGGCGAAGAACTATTCGCTCACCCAGCATTCGATGAACCCGGAAATCCTCGTCATGTCCAAGGTCTCCTGGGACAAGCTCACCCCGGACGACCAAAAGGTCGTTCGTCAGGCAGCCAAGGACTCGGTCGTGAAGATGCGCGAACTGTGGACCGCCCGCGAAAAAACCTCCGAAGAAAAGGTCCGCGCCGGTGGCGTCAACGTCATCACCGTCAACAAGGAGGAATTCTCCGCGGCGATGAAGCCGGTCTACGACAAGTTCGTCACCGACGCGAGCATGAAGACGCTTCTCGACGAGATCCAGGCCGTGCAGTGACGCCAGACATGAAGCCGACCTCAGATAGAGGTCGGCTTACCAACCGGCGGACATCGCACTCTTTTTCGTCATGCTTGCCCTCGGATNNATCCGAGGGCAAGCATGACGTCTCGCAAGTGCTGAGATCCGCCTAGTGAATACCGGCACAGGGGAACGTCGCCGGGTCGTGGAGGATAAGGATATGTGGAACTTCATGCGCGCGATCCGGCCCGTCCTGGCCGGCATCAGCCGCCTCTTTCTATACGTGGCCGGCATCGGGCTCATCGCCATGACGCTCATCGTCGGCTGGCAGATCTTTGGCCGTTACGTGCTGAACGATTCTCCGAGCTGGTCGGAAACCCTGTCGCTGCATCTCATGTCCTGGTTCATCATGCTCGGCGCAGCCGTCGGCGTGCGCGAAAGCGTGCATCTCGGCCTCGATATCGTGCGCTACATGATGCCGCCATCGGTGCAGAAAAGCATGGACCTTCTGAGCCTCGGCCTGATCGTGCTGTTCGGCGCCGGCATGGCCTATTACGCAACCCTTCTGTCGATCGGCACGTGGAGCGCCAGAATACCGGTTCTCGGTTGGCCGGGAGGCGTCGATTTCTTTCCGATGATCGTCGGCGGCACGATGATTTCAGTCTTCGCTGCGGAACGTTTTGTCGATATCGCGATCGGCCATGACGTGGCCGCCGATGTTGTTGTGGCGGAGGTTATCTGATGGCCTATACGATCCTGTTCGGCTCCTTCACGTTCCTGATGCTGATCGGCATGCCGATCGCCTTCTGCCTCGGCATCGCCTCCTTCGCGACGGTCCTCTACATGGGCCTTCCGCCGATCGTGGTTTTCCAGCAGTTGAATTCCGGCATGAACGTCTTTGCCATGATGGCGATCCCGTTCTTCATCTTCGCCGGCGACCTGATGGTCCGCGGCGGCATTGCCAGCCGTCTTGTGCGTTTCGCCGCCGGCATGGTCGGACACCTCAAGGGTGGCCTCGGCCAGGTCAACATTCTGGCCTCGACGCTCTTCGGCGGCATATCCGGCTCGGCCGTGGCCGATGCCTCCGCTGTCGGCGGACTGATGATCCCGCAAATGGCGAAACGCGGCTACGACCGCGATTATGCCGTCAACGTCACCGTCAACGCCGCGATTATCGCTCTGTTGCTGCCGCCATCGCACAACATGATCCTCTATTCGATCGCGGCCGGCGGCAACGTCTCGGTAGCAGATCTCTTCACCGCCGGCATCATTCCCGGCCTGCTTCTCGCGGCCGCCCTGATGGTCACCGCCTGGTGGGTTGCCAAACGCCGCGGTTATCCGGCCGAGCCGTTTCCGGGCTTTTCGCGTGTCGGATACTTCTTCCTCGCCTCCCTGCCCGGCCTGCTTTTGATCGGCATCATCTTCGGCGGCGTCCGTTCCGGCGTCTTCACCGCGACGGAAAGCTCCTGCATCGCCGTGCTCTATGCCTTCATCATTGCCATGCTTGTCTACCGCGAACTGGATTGGGAAGGTTTCATCGAGGCCGTGATGGGTGCGGTGCGCACCACAGCCATGGTGCTGCTGGTCATCGGCACGGCCGCCTCGTTCAGCTGGCTGATGGCCTTCCTGCAGGTTCAGACGCTGATCATCGCCGCGATCAGCGCAGTGTCAGACAATCCGATCATCGTGCTGCTGATGATCAACGTCATCCTTCTGATCCTCGGCACCTTCATGGACATGGCGCCGATGGTCATCATCTCGACACCGATCCTGCTCCCGGTGGTCACCGCCTTCGGCATCGACCCGGTCCATTTCGGCATCGTGATGATCCTCAACGCGGGCATAGGGCTCAACACTCCACCCGTCGGCACGGTGCTCTTCGTCGGCTGCGCGGTGGGCGGCATATCGATACGGGAAGCGATGCGCACCATCTGGCCCTTCTTCGGCGCCAGCATCTTCGTGCTGCTGCTGGTCACCTACATTCCCGGCCTGTCGCTCTGGCTGCCCAGCCTGTTCAAGTAGGCATCCACCAACACCATCCAGATCCCGCCTCGGCGGGATCTGTCGTTCTGGAGGATTGCTTACCCAAGAATTGACGGTTCACGGCCATGGCGAGGAGGGTTATGGTCAGGGAATTGAAATCGCTTTTGCCTAATGGATTTTACCATGACCGATACCGTCACCAGCCGTTTTCTCCGCTACGTGGTCCTCGATACGCAATCCGACGCGTCTTCGCCCACTCAGCCATCCACCGCAAAGCAGCTCGACCTCGGCAGACTTCTGGTCAGCGAATTGCAGGCGATCGGCGTCAAGGATGCGGAACTCGACGAGCACGGTTACGTCTATGCGACGATCCCGTCCAATACCGGCAAGAACAATGTCCCGGTCGTCTGCTTCTGCGCCCACATGGACACTGCCCCGGACTTCTCCGGCACCGGCGTCAAACCACAGTTGATCCGCAACTATCAGGGCGGCGACATCACACTTCCGGGCGATAAGAGCCGCATCATCAAGACGGCCGAACATCCCGAACTGAAGAACCAGATCGGCAACGACATCATCACCTCCGACGGTACGACGCTGCTCGGTGCCGACGACAAGGCGGGGCTTGCCGAAATCATGACGGCAGCCGAGTTCCTGCTTGCCAATCCCGACATCAAACACGGCACCATCCGCATCCTCTTCACGCCCGACGAGGAAATCGCCCGTGGCGTTGCCAAGGTCGATCTCGACAAGCTCGGAGCCGATTTCGGCTACACGCTCGATGGCGAAACCGCCGGCACGATCGAGGACGAGACCTTCTCCGCCGATAGCGCGGATATCACCATCAGGGGCGTCGCCATCCATCCGGGCTTTGCCTTCGGCAAGATGGAAAATGCCATCCGCATCGCCGGAAACATCATCGCCAGACTTCCGAAAGACATGACGCCGGAAACGACAAAGGGGCGAGATGGATTCATCCACCCGACCTCGGTTTCCGGCACGATGGAAGGCGCAAAAATCAGCCTCATCCTGCGCGACTTCAAGACCGAAGGTCTCAAGGAAGAAGCAAAGTTGCTCGAAACTGTCATCGCGGAAGTGATGGCCGATTATCCCGGTTCGTCGCACACGCTGAAGATTAGCGAACAGTACCGCAACATGAAGGAAGTGCTCGACCATCATCCGGAGATCGTCGAGAACGCCATCGAGGCGATCCGTCGGGCGGGCATGTCTCCGGTCCGCGGCAGCATCCGCGGCGGCACCGATGGCGCACGCCTCTCCTTCATGGGCCTGCCCTGCCCCAACATCTTCGCCGGCGGTCACGCCTTCCACTCGCCGATCGAATGGGTCAGCAGCCAGGATATGGAAAAAGCGGTGAAGACGATCGTCGAGCTGGCAAAACTCTGGGAAGAGCGCGCCTGACGCCCGATCACGCTTTCAAAAATTGCCTTGGCCACGCGCCAATTCGGGAACGGATTGGCGCGATGTCAGTAGGGTATGGGAAAGGTTGATATCCCATGCCCCTATATTATTTCCATGTTCGCTCCGAATGCCATAACCTGCCTGACCCGGAAGGCAGCGAGTGCAGGGACAATGAAGCAGCTTTGCATGAAGCGCGGGTTTCAGCACGCGAACTCAGCGCGGACCGCCTGAGACGCGGCATGACGACGCAAGACGTCCAGTTCGAGGTGCGTGATGCCAGCGGTGCGGTTGTCGGCACGGTTCCCTTCCCGCGAACTGCCGAGTAACCGCGATCAGCTGTAAGGGCCAAGCAATCTCAGATATTCCCGCTCGCTTTCGCCATAGGCATCGGCGGCAAATTCTTCGAGCGCCTGCCGGTCGCGAACGATGATTACGCCGCGCTCGGAATAGATGAGCTTGCGTCCCTCCAGCACGTGCAGCGCCGTCGTCACGCTCGGGCGCCTAACGGCCAGCATGATTGAGAGAAACTCGTGTGTCAGGCTGATCTCGTCGCCATCGGTGCGGTCATGGCACATCAGTATCCAGCGCGCCAGCCGTTCATCGATATGGTGGACGGCATTGGAAAGGGAGGTGAAGGCACCCTGAACCGAAAGCGCCTGAACATACCGTCCGAGCAGGTTCTTCAGTTCCCCGTCCTGATCGAGCAAAGGCTTCAGCAGCGCAGTCGAAATGCGAAAACCATCGCCCTCGACCTGCATGAAGATCGAGAACGGATCGGATCCGGCATCGAGAACCACTGCGGCCGGCGTCATCCCGTCTCGACCGAAGATGCCGATCTCGGCATGCTGCCCCTGAGGCGAGCGGGCAACGATCGACGCGATACCCGTTTCGGGAAAATAGGCGTATTCCGCCTCTTCATGCGGTTCGGAAAGCTCGAACCCGCGCGGCAGGTCCACCGGTTCCAGATGAGCGGAAATTGCGGAGAAAGTCGCGGGCGACATCAGCCGAAGCAAATTGTTACGGACCGCCGTTTGCCGAGTATCAGCCATCGCTCATCCTTGATAGGAGAACATGGCCTGTTCGGCTTCCTCAGGACGAGAAGTCTCCGCTTGATTTGAACGATTTCATCTATGACCATAAAATTCGCGGCACAACCCGGCGAACGGCCTCGGTACGGTATCAGACAAAAGGGTACAGATAGAGAAAAACCGTTTATCTAATCAGTATCTTGTAAGGACATAGAATCGTTTTGGAAGACAAGCTCATATTGTTGCTGGAAGACCAGCCGCTGATCTCCCTCGACATCGAGGAAGCACTTGCAGACAAGGGCTTGAGCAATTTCATCACGCTGCGCTCCCAGAAGGAAGCTCTGGCGTGGCTGGACAGGTCTTCGCCCGATTTCGTGCTCCTGGATCTTTATCTCGAAGACGGCGACAGCAAGCCAGTTCTTGCGCATCTCCAGCGCAAAGGCATTCCCTTCATGGTCTATACCGGCAGCGAAAGGCCACCGGAATGGGATGGCGAGCTTTTCGACGGCAGCGAGTGGATGAGCAAGCCAAGCGATCCGGACGCCCTGGCGGACCGGATGAAGGCCCGGCTCGCAGTCATTTAGGCCGACTTGCGCGTGATATCGTCGATATCCCCGAACATGCGCTCATACTCCCGCTCTGCCCCGCCATAGGAGTCTGCAGCAAAGTGCTCGAGAGCCTTGCGGTCTCGGACAATGATCGTGCCGCGATGCGAATGGATGAGCTGCTTGCCCTCGAGAACATGCAACGCAACCGTTACACTCGGGCGGCGCACCGACAGCATGATCGCCAGAAACTCGTGCGTCAGGTCGATAGCATCTCCGTCTACCCGGTCGTGACACATCAGGATCCATCGTGCCAGACGCTCGTCGACCGGATGGATCGCGTTTGATAGCGCGGTAAACGCGGCCTGGCTTAACGCCACATGCGCCCATCGGCTAAACAGCTTTTTCAAACCCGATGATACATCGATCATTTGGCGCATCACGGCAATCGGCAAACGGACACCATGGCCCGGCACCTGCATGACGACGAGATAGGGTGCGTCGGCGGCTCCGAGCGCAACGGATGAAGGGGAAACACCTTCACGTCCCAGAAGACCGATCTCGGTGCGTTTCCCGGACGGAGATGTCACGACAGTTGAGATCACCCCGGAAAATGGGAAGTAGCAATATTCGAGCGGTTCGCCCGGCGCTGAAAGAACGAATCCTTGAGGAAGATCGATCGGTTCCAGGACAGGTTCGAACGACGCAAAGTCGTTGTTAGAAAGAAGCGCCAAGAGCTTGTTCTGGTTTCTCATATCCATCTTCTCCATGTCCTATCCTCTTTATTGCGTCCAACAGACCCGCCGTTTCGGATCGATCGCGCCTTCTGTTATTCACGGCTGCCAGCGCCGTGCCATCGCTGCAATCTTTCCGTCTCGACAGGCGCATTGGTAACGGGCGCTCTCCCTTGAAGTTCCCAAATGCAAACACCACCTCAAGGTTGCCGGTTGCCTGATTGGGATCGGCAAGATGACTTCAGCAGCTTCTACTGACCATGTTGCTTGATGAGGATATGGTGCGACGAAGGCTTGATCCCTTTAGTGCCCGCCGAACAAGGCGGAGCGCCGTCCATCACCTCTGTCCGGCAACGGACCGGACCGCTGCAAAGCCGCCTGAAACCGCGGATCCATCGCTTTCGAATGGCCGTGGTTTCAACTCATGTTTTGCGTGTGGAGGTAGTGATGAGACAGGATCCTTATGAAATTTTGGGCGTGAGGCAGACTGCGTCGCAGAAGGACATCCAGAGCGCCTTTCGAAAACTCGCCAAAAAATATCACCCCGACCTCAATCCCGGAGAGCGCAAGGCAGAGGAAATCTTCAAGGAGATCTCCACCGCCAACGAGATCTTAGGCGACGAGAAGAAACGCGCCCGCTTCGATCGCGGCGAGATCGATATCAATGGCACCGAACGCGCCCCCTTCCAGCAGCATCGGGAATATGCCGGCGCCAATGGTGGAGATGCATTCTTCGATAAGGGCGGCTTTTCGCAGTTCGGCGGCTTCGAGGATATCTTTGCAAGCTTCATGTCCAACCGCGGCGGTGGCGACGCGCAGGCGTCGCGGTTCGGCAACGCTCAGTCCCGCACGAAGGGCGCTGACATTCATTACACCTTGGAAATCTCCTTCCTCGACGCGATCAACGGCACAACTGCACCGGTCTCGCTCGGCACGGGCACAGCGCTCGACGTGAAGATCCCCGCTGGCACCCGCGACGGACAGGTTCTGCGCCTGCGCGGCAAGGGCGGCAAAGGTGCAGTCCCGGGACAGAACGGCGACGCGCTTATCGAGATCAAGGTCAAATCGCATCCATTCTTCAAGCGTGACGGCGACGACATCCGCGTCGACATTCCCGTCAGCATCCGTGAAGCGGTGCTTGGCGGAAAGATCAAGGTCCCGACACCCGGCGGTTATCTCAGTGTAACCCTGAAGCCGCATACCAATACCGGAACCACACTGCGGTTGAAGGGCAAAGGGGCTCCGAAAACCGGCGGCGGCCAAGGAGATCTGTTGGCGACGGTGAAGATTGTCTTGCCGGAGCAGCCGGATCCGGAACTGACCGCACGTCTTGAAAGTTGGCCGGAGAACGCAACGGAAGATCCGCGCAAGCATCTTAACCTTTAGGCAAGATGGAACGTTCTAAAAAACTGAACGTCCTGTGTGACGAAAGCCGTACTTGAAATATTTGGACCAGCTGTCATGTTGTCCTGGTCCTTGTATGACATTGTAAAGGTATCATGACGGAAGCCGATTATCTGAACGACTGTCCGAATATCCTCCTTCTGGAGGATGATCTTCTTCTCGCGATGGATATGGAAGACCATCTGCTGCAGACCGGCCACAAGATCGTTGGTCCATTCGGCAGGATCTCTGATGCGATGGATGCCATTTCACGCAACGATCTGGCCGGTGCCATCGTCGATCTGAAACTTCAGGGCGAATTGTCGGTCCCGGTTATCGAAATGCTGCGGGAACTGGATGTACCGGTCATCATCTGCAGCAGTCACGCCGAACTGCCGGAACTCAAGAGTAGGCTCAGAGGCCTGCCCATGCTACCCAAACCGTGGCATCCCCAGAAACTAAACCGGCTGGTCGAAGAGACCTTCGGAGTGAGCAACGCTGCCTGAACAACAGCATTGCGGGCGTTTGAAACTATGGGCGCGTAATGGCCGAAGTCATACGGCGCGCGCCATATCTCCGCCCGGAGACAATCAGAGACCGCTGGAGAATTTCTGCGCGACCCAGTATCCGACGACCGCGGAAAACGATGTCAGAACGGTCCCCCAGGCCATATCCACCGCGCTGACGACCGGCGACCAGTTCTTCAGGGTGGCCAGATTGGTCATGTCATAGGTGCCGTAGGCGATGAAGCCTAAAATTGCCCCGGCAATAGCCGCAGTCGTCCAGTTGCCTGACACAAGGGCGGGTTGGACGGCGAAATAGACGATGCCCGCCACATAGAAGAGATAGAACACACCTGCTGCCAGAAAATTCGGCTGATCCAGAAGAAGGCTGCCGATCCGGCTGCGATAGAAGCCCGTGGCGATCGTACCGAGCCAGAGAAAATCGAGACCGAGAAACGCGACGACGGTTCCCGCATAGGCCAGCACATAGGTCATACGTTCCTCCTTGTCAGATTTTCAGGATCGGCTGCATCATCCGCACGATCCAGCTCGAGAATTTCAGCGGCGCTTCGGTAACAGCTAGGCAGATGCAATCCTCGCCCTCCGTCGCGGTAGGCGTATGCAAAAGGTCACCATCGGCTTCCTCGATATCCCCTCGCGCGAACAGATCGTCGCCATCGCGAAAACTGCCGGCCAGGACCAGTGTCAGCTCACGCCCCACATGCGTGTGTTCCGGCACCGGCTTGCCGGCGGGAATACGCAGCAGCCTCACCTGCGTCTCGGTATCCTTCGTATCGATCAGGATCTGGTAGGCGCCACGTCCAAGCGCTCGCCATTTCAGGTCGGCAAGATCACCACCCAGATAGGATCGCAAAGGTTCGGGAAGTACGGCCGTGGAACCGGGCGCGGCAATCGCCGTCTTGACTTCGTCGACCCTGACGTCGATCGCCCGACTCTTGAAGCGAGCCCATGCCTCATCTTCGTTGAGGCTGTCCCCCGCCTTGTCCAGGAGCGCGCCCGCAGCTCCCTCCATCGCAGAGAGGCGCCGGCGACATTCGGGGCAGAGCGCCAGATGGCTCGCCACGGCAAGGCTCCACCCTTCAGACAGGCTGCCAGAAGCATAATCGATCAGGAAGTCGTCGCTGATATGGTGTTTCACGCTCATAGCCGCCCCTCCAGCGATGACCGCAGCTTCTCGAAGGCGAGCCGGATGCGTGATTTGACGGTGCCGAGCGGAACGCCAAGATCGCGCGCGATGGTCGAATGCGAAGCCTCGTCGAAGAACGCCCGTCGCAGCACATCAAGCTGCTCCTCCGGAAGCGTCGCCATGGCGCCGCGCAGCAACTGAGCCTCCTGGAGCTGCTGGAACTCCTGATCGGCGGGAACGACGTCGTCGGCAACGAAGGCCGGATCGTTGACGTCGAATTCAGGGCGCTTGCGCCTGTAGGCATCGATCCGCACATTGCGCGCAATCGTATAGATCCACGCCGACACGTTACCTCGTGCAGGATCGAATTGCCCAGCCTTGTTCCAGACCGCAGTCATGGTTTCCTGCATCAGCTCTTCGGCAGCTTGCCGGTCTCTGGTCTTGACCGCCATGAAGTTGCGGATACGTGGGGCATAAAAACGGAACACCGCTTCGAACGCATCGGTGTTGCGCTCCCGCCCGACGATGGAAAGAAGCCGCACCATCTCGCTCTTGGCAAGATCGTCGGCCGTCAAGCCATCGGAGTTTTTTTTGTTCATCCCGAGCCCACGCGCTGTCTTCCCCGCCAGCCTTACGGGTGACGGCCGATATCTTTGCCATTTATCAAGCGAGATAGGCGAGCTCAAGTTCATGGCAAGCTTTACGGAAGACTTCCAGACGCGGATCACAGCCCATGTGAATTTTTGAAGAGATCCGATCGTCGCCCTACTTCGTAATACACAGCAGAGAAGCGCAAGGAAGCTGGAATGGTTCTTTTGGCCGGGACGTTGGGACGGGAAGCAAAAAAAATAGCCGTGATCGGCTCGGGCATCAGCGGCCTTTCCTGCGCGTGGCTTCTGTCCAAGGGCAATGATGTCACCGTCTATGAAGCCTCCGATCGCCTGGGCGGCCACGCCAATACGGTGGATGTCTATGTGCAGGGCAAGGACGTTGCCGTCGACACCGGCTTCATCGTCTACAACGAGACCAACTATCCGAACCTCGTTGCCCTGTTCGACCATCTGCAGGTGCCGACGATCGCATCGGATATGTCTTTTTCCGCATCCATGGATGACGGCGGCTTCGAATATAGCGGCACCGGCCTCAAGGGACTTCTCGGCCAGAAGACAAACGTCTTTCGCCCACGGTTCTGGACCATGCTGCGCGATGTCCTCAAGTTTTACAGGCAAGCCCCTGCCCTTCTTGGCCAGCCGGACATGCAGGACATCACGCTTGGCGACTACGTTCGCAAGGCAGGTTATTCTTCCGCCTTCATCCATGACCACCTGATGCCGATGGGCGCCGCCATCTGGTCGACGACGGCTACGGAAATGCACGACTACCCGCTGCAGGCCTTCCTGCGGTTCTTCGTCAACCATGGCCTGCTGCGTCTTTCAGGCCGGCCGCAATGGCGCACCGTCGAAGGCGGCAGCCGGGAATATGTCACCCGTCTGGCGGGCGATTTCAATGGATCGGTCAGGCTTTCCGCTCCCGTATCCTCTATCCGCCGCGCCGCAAACGGCGTAACCGTCACCGATGCAAGCGGCCATTCGGACCTGTTCGACGACGTGGTGATCGCATCCCATGCCGATGAGGCCCTGACCATGCTGACGGACGCCAGCAGCCAGGAACGCGATCTGCTCGGCGCGTTCGGCTATACCAGCAATACGGCAGTGCTGCACAGCAATCCGGCCCTGATGCCGAAACACCGAAATGTCTGGTCAAGCTGGAATTACATGAGTGGTCGAAAGAACACCGGAAACCGGCAGCTCTGCGTCACTTATTGGATGAACCGGCTGCAGAAACTGGATACGTCCCAGCCTCTGTTCCTGACGCTTAATCCCAACCGGGAACCAAAGCCGCATCTGATCCACGGCACCTATCATTACACCCACCCCCGTTTCGATACGCACGCCTTGAAAGCCCAGGACGAACTCTGGCAGCTCCAGGGCCGCAATCGCACATGGTTCTGCGGCGCCTATTTCGGCAGCGGCTTTCACGAGGACGGCCTGCAGTCCGGGCTTGCGGTCGCCGAGGCGCTTGGAGGCAATCGCCGTCCATGGAGTGTCGAAAACGAATCCGGCAGGATCAGGATCCAGGAGTTTCGCGAGGCCGCCGAATGAGCATGACGTCCAGCATCTACGCCGGCACCGTCGTCCACACGAGGCTGAGGCCGAAACGGCACAATCTGCGCTACAGCGTCTTTTCCCTGCTGCTCGATCTCGACGAACTGACGGCGCTGGACAAAACCCTGCGCCTCTTCGGCGTAAACCGTCGCGGCCTGTTCAGCTTCTGGGAAAAGGACCATGGCGACGGCACGCCGGGCGGGTTGAAGAGCTGGATCGCAGACCAGCTCTCCCGTGCCGGCATAGCGACGAGCGAGCTGCGCGTCAGCGTTCTCTGCTATCCGCGTATCCTCGGTTACGTCTTCAATCCCATCACCGTCTATTTCTGCCACGGTCGGGAAAACGAGCTGCGCGCCGTCATCTATGAAGTCTGCAACACGTTTCATGAACGGCATGCCTATATCATTCCGGCAGATGCCGCGGATGAAGGGGAGATAAGCCATTCCTGCAGCAAGGACCTCTATGTCTCGCCCTTTGTGCCGATGGACTGCCGCTACGACTTCAAGGTAAGGATGCCTAAGGACCACGTGCGGATCGCGATCAGGGAATCCGATGCAGACGGCATGTTTCTCTATGCGATGTTCCAGGGCAAGCGCACCCCGCTCACCGATCGCAGCCTGGCGACGGCCTTTCTCAGATACCCGCTGATGACGCTCAAGGTGACGGCTGCCATTCATTGGGAGGCGCTTCGCCTTTGGCTGAAACGGGTCCCCGTGCATCGCCACGCACATGCCGCTTCACGCAGAGCAACGACCATCGTTACCCATAATCCAAGGACGGAGACCCGCTGATGTCGGACGTCGATCACAAGCTTGAAATGCCGGCGCCGTCCTTTTCGCTGTTTGAGAAAATTCTCTGCCGCTGGGCCAACCGCCTGGCGACAGGCCAGCTGACACTCCGCTTTCCGAGCGGACGGGAGGCACGGTTCGTCGGAGACACAAGCGGGCCGGCTGCCACGATCGAATTCAGGACCATGCGCGCCCTTCGCCGTCTGGCCGCGGGCGGCAGCCTCGGATTTGCCACATCCTATCTGGAAGGCGAATGGGAAACCCCGGACCTCGCTGCTGTCCTGGATCTGGCCATCGCCAACGAAGCCCGGTGGCACGGCCTCATGAAGGCAAGCCCCCTCGCCGCATTGCTTGCCCGTATGCGCCATAGGCTGAACCGCAACTCGAAGGCCGGCAGCCGCCGCAACATCGCCTACCACTACGATCTGGGCAATACGTTCTACGGACTGTGGCTCGACGAAACGATGACCTACTCATCCGCCCTGTTCTCCACTCCGCGCGAAAACCTCGCAGATGCGCAAAGAGCCAAGTACCGGCGCATCATCGAGGAGCTGAATATCGGCAAGGACGACCATGTGCTGGAGATCGGCTGTGGCTGGGGCGGTTTTGCCGAAGAGGCCATTCGCGCAACCGGATGCCGCGTCACCGGGCTGACACTGTCGAAGGAACAGGCCGCTTTCGCCGAAACGAGGTTGAGGCAGGCGGGCTTCGCCGACCGCGCCGATATCCGGCTGGAAGACTATCGCGACTGCCGGGGCACATTCACCAGGATCGTTTCCATCGAGATGTTCGAAGCAGTCGGCGAGGAGAACTGGCCGACCTATTTCGATCGGGTCAGATCGCTGCTTTCCCCTGCGGGACAAGCGCTCGTGCAGGTCATCACGATCGCCGAAGAGCGCTTCGCCCATTACCGCAGCCACGCGGATTTCATCCAGGCCTACATCTTTCCCGGCGGCATGCTGCCCAGCATCCCGGCATTCGAAGATGCGGCCAAGACTGCCAGTCTCTCGGTCGAGGACCGCTTCTGTTTCGGCCGAGACTATGAACGCACGCTGCTCCTGTGGGACAAGATTTTTCGGGAAAACTGGCAGAGGATCGTGTCGCTCGGCTTCGACGAGCGCTTCTTCCGCATGTGGCACTATTACCTGCAATATTGCGCCGCCGGTTTCCGCACCGGTCGCCTCGATGTCGTGCAGTTCAGGCTTGCCAGGTAGGCTTATTCCTTCCGGAGCATCCTGCGCGTCACCGCAAGGCTGAGCCCATAGGGCATCGCCGCCAGCAGTTTCATCGCCACCTTCATCTTCCACGGAAAGACGATCTCGAACCGTTTGCTCTCCAGACCCTTGATGATGGCGTCCGCCGCCTCATCCTCCTTGATCAGGAAAGGCATCGGAAAATCGTTCGTCCTGGTCATCGGCGTATCGACGAAGCCGGGATTGATGATCTGCAGCACCACCCCTTCCCGCTCCAGCTGCGGCCGCAACGCCTCGCAGAGGGTGATCAGCGCCGATTTTGTCGCGCCATAGACACCGCCGCCGGGAAGGCCGATATATCCGGCGACAGAGGCCACCACGGCAATATGCCCGCGACCCCGCGCAATCATCGGCGCCATGACGGCCTCGAGCGCATGGCCGGTACCCACGACGTTGAGATTGAACAGCTTGGCCATTTCCTGAGCATCGAACCGGCGCGCGGTGTCACGCACGTAACCGCCGGCAGAAAACAGGGCAAGGTCGATCGTCCCG
The DNA here is from genome assembly GCA_900466875.1 of Hyphomicrobiales bacterium. GTDB lineage: Bacteria > Pseudomonadota > Alphaproteobacteria > Rhizobiales > Rhizobiaceae > Neorhizobium. Next base: position 381,558 of record UBNQ01000025.1, read on the forward strand.
ATCGACCGCTCGATATCCTGCACCGCAACCTTCAACGCCTCCCCGTCCGTGATATCGAGAGGATAGGCATGAATGAGACCGGGCCGATCTGCCGCCAGTGCCGCAAGCTTCTCCACCGAGCGCGCACTCACGGCAACCTGCCATCCACGGTCCGCAAGCTTCAGCGCAACCGCGCGGCCGATGCCGGAACTCGCTCCGGTAATCCAGGCAAGCTTTCTTTCTGTTGTAATTTCCGCCACGGCATCCTCCATCATCTGACCTGTGATACGCAGGACAGCGGCGATCGGATCCTCACCATGCAGTCTTTTGCCGGAAGGATGTCACTTCACGGGGACAGCCTCTTTCGGCTTCCGGTCGATGAAACGGCGTGCCAGCAGCCAGCAGCCGGCAGCCCAGGTCGCACCGGCGCACCAGCCGCCCAGAACATCGGTCGGATAGTGAACCCCGAGATAAAGGCGCGACAGGCCGATAATGAGCGTCAGGAAAATACCAGCCGCCAGCAGAAATATCCGCGTCGCACGATACTGTTCCGCCCGCGAAAGCAGTGCTGCCAGCGTCAGATAGGTGACCGCCGAAAGCATCGCATGGCCGCTTGGAAAGCTCATGTCATGAACCTCCACCAGATGCGGCACGATATCCGGGCGCGGCCGTGCGACACCGAGCTTGAGGGCGCTGCTGACCAGCCAGCCACCGGCAATCGAGAGAAACATGAAGATGGCGATCGCGGTCTGGCGGGCGAGAAGAAGATAACCGACGCCGAAAATGGTCATCAGCGACAGAACGGTCACGCCACCGAGCGCGGTGATATCCCCCACTGCATGCGTCACCCAGGACGGAGCGATCGGTAAGGCGAGGTCCGTCGTCTGCCTCAGCGCCAGCAGGATTTCCTCATCGAAAGCATGCGTGTCCCCCTCCAGAACCTCTCCCGTCAGCGTCAGGAACGCGAAAACCCCTCCCGCCATCAGGGCGAAAGTGATGAGGCCGATGGGTTCAAACGTCATGAACCGGTCGATAAACCTCTGACGGATACGCTGACTGAGTGGCATGCTCTCTCGCTGACTTGTTGAATATCCAGTCTAGATAGGACAAAGCCGCCGCCGCGCAAGAATTCGACAGGCCGGCGAGGTCCCATTCTGCCAGGATAGGCGCAATTTCGTAGGTGCAATTGATCGCCTCGAGCCTTGTCCGTCACTGCTGCGCTCTTGCCGCACCTCTCCAGCCAATCTTGAGAGCCCTGCCTAGACTTGAGTTCAGCACGCCGGTGACTGTGGCACCGACGATCCGCCCCATCGGCCCGCAGGTCCGGGAGGAGGCAAGTTATCTTGGCTATATTGACGTTTTCCACGTCCTGGCGATCATCTCCGCCTGCGCGATCCAGCTTGCGCTGATTCTGAGAAGGGTCGATCTGAAATCCGAAAGGCGCCCCTGCCCACGAGGCAGGGAAAATCGGAGGAAGGGATCGGTCACAGACGAGGACGTTTCGATGCCGCAGACGATGCTTTCCGTCTCCACCCATGGCCAGGGTCTTTATGAATTTACCGATCAGGCCGACGCCTTCGTCCGAAATCATCATGTCGGTCAGGGGCTGCTGACCGTTTTCGCCCGGCATACATCCTGCTCCCTTCTCATTCAGGAAAATGCCGATCCCGATGTCCAGAGAGATCTGAAAACCTTTTTCGGCCGGCTGGTCCCCCCGTCGATCCATCCCGACATGAGCTGGGTCGTTCACACCGCCGAAGGCCCGGATGATATGCCGGCCCACATCAAGGCGGCGCTGACGGCGGTCTCGCTCGGCATTCCGGTCAATGCGGGACGCCTCATGCTCGGCACATGGCAGGGCATCTATCTGTTCGAACATCGCGACCAGCCGCATCGCCGCGAAATCGTTCTCCACCTCTCGGCCTGAGCGGCAACGCCCTTCGCGGCGCTGAACCAAACCTGAACGCACCTTTGGGTATCCGTTCAGACTGCCGCTCCTAATATCCGGTCATCGCCTGAGATGGCGAACAGAAAACTGCTGCAACCGGAGGATCATCCATGACCAGTTTGCTTACCAGGATCGGACTTGCCGCGATCGTCGCCCTGACCGGCATCTCCGCCACCGCCTCCACGGCCGCCGCCTCGGACCGCGGCTTCGGCATCAACGGTAACGGTATCTACGTCCAGTATTACGACCGGCATCGTGATCGCGACCGGGATCGCGACTGGCGCCGTCACCACGGCCGTCCGGGCTGCTCGCCGGAACGCGCGCTCAACAAGGCGGAGCGTATGGGCCTGAGGCGCGTCCGTATCGCCGATATGTCTCGCCGCGCGGTTGTCGTTGTCGGTCGCGACCGCAATGGCCGTGATCGCGTGGTCTTCGCCAATGAGCGCGGCTGCCCGGTCATTCGTCGCTGAAGCGGAAATCTCCGCCCCCGCTCATCTCTTTACATATGAAGAACCCGGCCAGGAAACTGGCCGGGTTCTTCATATTGAGGGTTGGCAGCAGAGGCGTTAGTTACTGCTGCAGGGAGAAGGTGACGTTGACGGTCACCGAATAGGTGCTCTCGCCTGCCGCGACAGGCACGGAATCCGCCGCCATTTCCTTTGACATCGCCATACGCACCATGGGCTGGGCCATCGGACGAATGGAGTTTTCACTCATCTCGATGATCCGGCCAAGCTTGACGCCGGCAGCATCCGTCAAGGTCTTCGCCTTGGCGAGCGCCTGGTTGACCGCTTTTTTCCGTGCCTCGGTCAACGCGGCTTCCGAATTATCATTGGAAAAACTGATCTGCCCGCCCTCGTTGACACCGAGCTTGACCGACTGGTCGAGAAGCGCGCCGAGTTTCGAAAGATCGCGCACCCGCACGGTCAGGGCATTGCTGACCTGATAACCGATGATCTTGCCGGGCTCGGAATTGCCTTCCTTGGCGTCCGCCTGCTCATGGCGCGGAAAGATCTGGAACTGGCTCGTCTGGATGTCCCGCTCTTCGACGCCGCGTTCGCGCAGCGCGCCGACGACATTGCGCATGGCGGCATTGTTGGCCGTCAGCGCCGCTTCCGCCGTTTCCGCCTGCTGCAGCACCGTCAGGGACAGGATGGCCATATCCGGCACGACCGCCACTTCGCCCTCTCCCGACACATTGATCTGCGCTTCGCGCGGCGGCTGGTTTTCCTGTGCCGAGACCGTGCTGGACAAGGGACCGGCAAGCACCATGGGCATCAGAAATGCTGCATAAGCGAAATGGGTGATAGGCTTCATCGGTTTTTCCTTGTTTCAACTCTTTAACACCGTCTTTCCCGGCATTGCCGTTTGGCTACGGCGGATGAAAAGCGGTTTGATGGCAATACGGAACCTTACCTGCAGCTTCATTGTGAAGCTATTGCGGCAACCGCTTGTTACCGGTGTCGAATTGGGTTAGAGCGAGCGTGAAGGTGAGGCGAACCATTGCGCCACACCGCTGCCGGAACCGGCAGGGCCTGTAGCTCAATGGTTAGAGCCGGCGGCTCATAACCGCTTGGTTGGGGGTTCGAGTCCCTCCGGGCCCACCATTTCGTTTATTTTCCGCCATCGAAACATCCTTCACATGCTGCAAGATTAAGGTCGTTGACTAACCGTCAGCGCGTTGACAATCTCGCGAGACACGGCAAGCGGCGGGAGACGATCGGGATGGCGGCATTCGACAGCGCTTCAGCGCTCACCACGGACATCGTGGCGAAGCTTACCGATGCGATCGAGAATCTCGATTCGATCCCCTCGGACGAGATGCTGGTCGTGCTCAACGAAGCCCTGGATGTGATCCGAGAACTCGTCCAGATGCTCGACAAGGCTGAGACGCGATAGACGACATCTCAGAATTCCGGAAACCGTCGGGCCTTCCACTGACTACGCGGCACGGCATTACCGACTTCTAGGCCGAACGAGACCACCTTCGTCGCATTGTCGTCGATCTCGCAACGGAAGCGGACGTCATACCACTGTGCGCCGGAACGAAAGGCGGCGCTGCGGATATCGAGGACATTTCCTTCCGGCAACGAATAGGATGGCAGGATCTCCGGCTGAAAGGACGGCGAGCCATGCCGTAACTGCTCCCTCAACTCCGTGGTGCAGAGCTGGCTTGCCCGCACGCCGCGAGGAATGGCGCCCATAGCACTCGTGGCCAGCGCGTCGGATGTGTCCGCCTGGGAAAACAGCCGCTTGGCTTGCTTCATCGGCTTACCACCCGATGCCGTGTCCTCGGCCGATTTTTCCTCTTCACGAGGTTTTACCACCGGTTCAGCGGCGATATCAGCCAGAATACCTTCGATCGTGCCATCCTCGCTGGTTGCCAGCGGATCGGCATTGGCGGTTTCCAGAGAAGGCGGCGCAACATCCTGCGGCAGGTTCGGAGCGGCAGAATCGGCCGGCGCTTCGTTGTCTGGTTTCGCAGCCTCGTCGCTTGCCTCGGTCGGGCTTTCCGTGTCCTCGACCTTTGCCTCCTCTCCCGCCTCCGAGGCATTGCCGTCAGGGGAGACCTCCGATCCCTTGGCGTCCTGGCCAAACTCGAACACGGGCCGCAGAACCGGCAGGGGCCGGCCATTCGCCTGTTGCTCTTCGGTCTGCGCCGGGGTTTCCGCGCCAGGCTCTGGCGGTGGCTCGGGGGGCTGCTCTTGCACCTGCTCTTCCGGCGGTGGCGCAGGCTCCCCCACCGGCGGAGGCTGTTCTGCTTCCGCCTTTTCTTCCGGGGCAGGCGGAGGCGGCGGAGGTGGCGGCATTTCTGCCTTGGTCTCCTCTGCGGGCTGTTGCTCCGGTTCCGGTGGCGGCTCAGGCGGTGGCGGTGCCGGCTGCTCTTGCGGCTTCTGCTCCGGCATCGTGAGGTTCAGGGCCTGTTCCTGCTCGGCGGGCTTTTCTTCCGCCGGCTTTTCCTCGGCCGGCGCCTCTTCCGGCGGCGGAACGATCTCGACGGAAACGCTCTCTTCCTGGGGCGGCGGCATCTCGGCGGCGGGAAGGCGCACGAAGAGGGCCACCGCAATGATGACATGCAGGGCGACGGAGGCGGCAATGCCTCCATAAAGCTTGTGACGCGGCTTGCGTGATCCTTCCTGCATGCCAACCGATGTAGGATGAAACAACGGCGGCATGAAGTCCCTGATCCCCACAGCAAACAACAAAAAGCCCGGCGGGCTCTCGCCTGCCGGGCTTATCGCGATAATTTGAAGACCGTTTCCTCAAGCCTTAGCTGTCGAGGAACGAGCGCAGCTTCCTCGAGCGGCTCGGGTGCTTCAGCTTCCTGAGCGCCTTTGCCTCGATCTGGCGGATACGTTCGCGGGTAACCGAGAACTGCTGTCCGACTTCTTCCAGCGTGTGGTCGGTGTTCATGCCGATGCCAAAACGCATGCGCAGCACGCGTTCTTCGCGCGGCGTCAGCGATGCCAGAACGCGGGTCGTCGTTTCGCGCAGGTTCGCCTGAATAGCGGCGTCGATCGGCAGAAGCGCGTTCTTGTCCTCGATGAAGTCGCCGAGATGCGAATCCTCTTCGTCACCCACCGGGGTTTCGAGCGAGATAGGCTCCTTGGCGATCTTCAGGACCTTGCGGACCTTTTCGAGCGGCATGGCGAGCTTTTCTGCCAGTTCTTCCGGCGTCGGCTCGCGGCCGATCTCGTGCAGCATCTGGCGCGAGGTGCGGACGATCTTGTTGATCGTTTCGATCATATGCACCGGAATACGGATCGTGCGGGCCTGGTCGGCGATCGAGCGGGTGATCGCCTGCCTGATCCACCATGTCGCATAGGTCGAGAACTTGTAACCGCGGCGATACTCGAACTTGTCGACAGCCTTCATCAGGCCGATATTGCCTTCCTGAATGAGATCGAGGAACTGCAGGCCACGGTTCGTGTACTTCTTGGCGATGGAGATGACGAGGCGAAGGTTCGCTTCGACCATTTCCTTCTTGGCGATACGCGCTTCGCGCTCGCCCTTCTGCACCATCGACACGATGCGGCGAAACTCGGCAACGGAAATGCCGGTTTCGGTCGCAAGATTCTGGATTTCCGAGCGAATATCCGAAATCGTGCGGGTTTCCGCCTTTGCGAATTCCTTCCAGCCCTTGGCTGCAAGATTGGCGACTGATTCCATCCAGTTCGGATCGAGTTCGGCACCCTGATACTGTTCAAGGAAGCTGTCGCGCTTGACACCGTAGGATTCCGCCAGACGCAGCAGGCGGCCTTCGTTCTGCATCAGACGCTTGGAGATGTCGTAGAGCTGCTCGACCAGCGAATCGACGCGATTCTGGTTGAGCGACAGCGACTTCACCGCCGTAACCAACTCGTCCTTCAATTCCTTGGAACGCTTTTCCTGCCCCGAAGACAGCGTGCCCGAACAGGAAAGGCGTGCCTCGACCTGCTGGTCCTGAAGCTTGCGCAGCTTCTTGTACGTGTCGGCGATCAGGTCGAGGGTTTCCATGACCTGCGGACGCAGTTCCGCTTCCATGGCGGCGAGAGACAGGCTCGACTCGTCATCGTCCTCCTCTTCCTCTTCCATGGGCATTTCGCCGCCGACCGACGTGATGTCGTCGTCATTGGCAGCCGTCATGCGGGCCTTGCGGCTCTTTTCCTTTTCCTCGGCGGCCTTGCGGTCGGCCTCGATCTTTTCCGGGCTCTGGAACTGCGGAGCAGCCTTGGCCTCTGGACCCGAATAGGTCGTTTCGAGGTCGATGATCTCGCGCAGCAGCGTCGTGCCTTCGTTGAGCTCGTCGCGCCAGATGATCAATGCTTGGAAGGTCAGCGGACTTTCGCACAGACCGCCGATCATGGTTTCGCGGCCGGCCTCGATGCGCTTCGCGATTGCGATTTCGCCTTCGCGCGAAAGAAGCTCGACCGATCCCATTTCGCGCAGATACATGCGCACCGGATCGTCCGTGCGGTCGGTCGGCTCTTTCTTCTTGGCGGTCGCGACGGCGGTACCGGCTGACGTCGTCAGCTCGCCGCCTTCGCTTTCATTGTCGTCGCTCTCGGAGCTGTCATCGTCGTCGCGGCTGGCGCCTTCTTCGGCTTCCTCGTCCTCGACAACGTTGATGCCCATGTCGGACAGCATCGCCATCGTGTCTTCGATCTGCTCCGAGGTGACTTCCTCCGAAGGCAGAACCGAATTCAGCTCGTCCATGGTCACATAGCCGCGTTTTTTCGCGGCCTTGATCATCTTCTTGACCGCGTCATCAGAAAGATCGAGAAGCGGACCGTCATGCGAGGCTTCGCGTTCGTTCTCGGCTTCTTCGTTTTCTTTGACTTTTGTTGCCATGTATTTCGTCACTTTCCCTGAACGCCACTGCGCCGCACCAGACGGGCCGCGCTTATGGCCGGCGGATTAAGGCTTCATACCCCAACCGCGAATCACTTGCCCACTCGTAACGGAATGACCTTTAATTCCGAATTACCACAGACGACCGTCCTGCTCCGAACATAAGCCTCGGATTGCCGGCAGCACCGACACACTTGAACCAATCCGCCTAACTTGCCTTGAAATGGTGATTCCCACAAATTAACGATCCGTCAAGCTTTTCCCCGATGTTTACACCGGAAAATTGGAAAAAGACGCGTTACACCTGCCCTTGGCAGGCATGTTCACCAGTTTCGTCGAATATGTAGGCAGGCTTTCCCATAAGACAAGGGTTAACCAAAACGCAAGAGCGCCAAACCGCTTCGAAGCAAAAAATTGTGCAGCACAGCCGAACTTTAGAAATTTCACACGGCGCTGTCCCTTCTCGTTATGCAGCGCTTCCGTTTATCAGTGGCTGACCGCCGCACCTTTCACCCGCCCCGAAAGCACACCAAAGCCATCGATAATCGCTTCCTGCGCCTCAAGCCGGGTAATTTCGTTCTGGATCTCCAGAAGCGCGCGCAAGAGAATTTCGCCGCGCTCATCATCGTCACCTGTCAGGTCGGCGATCTCGCGCTGCAGTTCCATCTTTTGCCAGCGCAGTTCCTTGTTGCGCGAGTGCAGAGCCCGCGTTTGCCGATAGGCCTGAAGGGCATCCTGCGGATCGGCCTCTTCCGTCGCCGTCCACAGCCGGGCATTGCGCACCTGCTGCGTCATGCCCGCCAGAAGATCGGCAAAACCGTCAGCGACCAGACCGTCGCGCACCGCTTCAACGGAGAGTTTTGCACCAAGCCGTCCGACGATCGACAACAGCGACGACCAGAACCGTTGCAGGTCCTTGTTCTCGAAATCGACGGTTGAGATCTCGTCATATTCGTCGAGCAGCAATTGCGGGTGATTTGCGATCGTCAGCGCCAGCACGGTTTCACGCAGCGGCGGACGCGCCTGCGAAGACAGCTTCAGCATCTGGTTCAGCCGGGCGCTTCCCGCCGTACCGGTTTCGATCATGGCGCCGGCCACGACCGATCCGCCCTGCTGTGCTCCGCCGCGCCCACCCTTGCGCCCTGCCCCGGCAGTATTGTTGCGCTGGAAATTCTGGCGGCGTTCCCCACCTGCACCGCCCGCCTGGCTGAAGAAGGAGCCGAGACGATTACGGATGTCTTGCTGGTAATGGTATCGCACACTTTCGTCGGCGATCACCGAAACGATCTGCCTTAACCGGGCATCGAGTTCCGCACGCCGTTCGGGCGTCTCGAAGGTCGTCCCCGACGTCTCGCGCTGCCAGATCATGTCAACGAGCGGTCGCGCTTCCGACAGGACCCGATCAAACGGCTCCCTGCCCTCGTTCTTCACCAGATCGTCAGGATCCTTGCCATCGGGAAGCAGCGCGAAACTGACGGATTTGCCGGGCTTGATGGCCGGCAAGGCAAGATCAGCCGCGCGATTGGCCGCACGAACACCCGCGCCATCGCCGTCGAAACAGAGTACCGGCAGCGGGCTCACCTTCCAGAGAAGATCGAGCTGATTTTCGGTCAGCGCAGTGCCGAGTGGTGCAACGGCATTTTCGACCCCCGTCTGATAAAGCGCGATCACATCCATGTAACCTTCGACGGCAATCAGCGTACCGCTCTGCCGCCGGTCGCCCGCCGCCTGCGCGGCCCGTCGGGCGCGGGAAAAATTGTAAAGCACCTGCCCCTTGTGAAAGAGCTCGGTATCCGGCGAGTTCATGTATTTCGCCATCGCATCCGCGGCCATGGCGCGACCGCCAAAGGCAATCACCTTGTCGCGCGACGACAGGATCGGAAACATGATGCGATCGCGGAAGTAATCGTAGGAGACCGGAATATCAGGCCCGTGGCGCACGAGACCACAGGCTTCGATCTGCTCCTTTGGCACGCCCTTGCCCGCAAGATACTCTTTCAACGCGTTGCGGCTTTCGGGCGCATAACCCAGCCGGAACGTCTCGATCGTGCGCCCGGTCAGCCCGCGGTCACGCAGATAGGCACGCGCCTTGGCGCCGTTGGCGCTCTGCAACTGGTCCTGAAAATAGGCGGTCGCCATTTCCATGACGTCCTGCAGCGAGGTACGCTCCTTCTCGCGCTTCTCCATCTGCGGATCCGGCTGCGGCATGGAGACACCGGCGAGATCGGCAATCTGCTGCACGGCTTCGGGAAAGCTCAGTCCCTCAAGATCGGTGAGAAACCGAAAATGGTCACCCGAAACACCACAGCCGAAGCAGTGATACCGGCCCTTCCGGTCCTCGCAATGAAAGCTCGGGCTTTTTTCGCCATGGAACGGGCAGCAGGCCCAGTAGTCTCCACGCGACACGTTCGTCTTGCGACGATCCCACGTCACGCGCCGGCCGATCACGGTTGAGATCAGCACGCGGTCGCGTATCTCGTCTAGGAACGTGTTTGAAAAGCGCATGTCTACTCATATAGGAGGAAGTCACGGGCTGCACCACGGCCAAGATGTTTCTTGCCCGGTATTCACAGCCTTTGTAAAAACGATTGCGGCGCCCGCAGGCGCCGCAATACTTCAATACGGCAGTCTCCGCCTCAGCTCAGCTTTGCCTTGATGACGCCCGAAGCCTTGGCGAAATCCATCTGGCCGGCATAACGCTCGCGAAGCACCGCCATGACCTTGCCCATGTCCTTCATGCCGGCAGCGCCGATCTCGGCGACGACGGCGGCAACGATCTCGTCCACCCTGTCGTCGGAAAGCTGCTCCGGCATGAACGTCTTGAGCACGTCGATCTCTTCGCGCTCCTGAGTTGCAAGCTCCGCGCGGCCGGCGTCTTCGTAGATCTTGGCCGACTCTTCGCGCTGCTTCACCATTTTCTGCAGGATCTGCAGGATCTCGTCATCGCTTGCAGCCTCCTTGCCGAGGCCACGATTGGCAATGTCGCGATCCTTGACCGCGCTCTGGATCAGGCGAACGGTGGAAAGCCGGCGGCTATCCTTGGCCTTCATGGCTTCCTTCATGGATTCGGTGAGCTTTTCGCGCAGCATCTGAGGTGTTCTCCGTCATGGCGGGCATCATCATCCCGCATCGCCCTTCGGAGGGCCGTTGACGGCGGTGATAGATCAGGCAGGCGGGCCGATCAATCTTTTCCCGCTTTCAGCCATGCAATGAGGGTGATTCTTTAACGGATGCGATTGACCGCGCCTTAGCCTTTGTTTATTTTCCCGCACCTGCACGACATTTGGATTGAAGAGCCGCCAGCGACCACGCTTGCGCCCTTTTCTGCGACAAGATGAACCCCTGCAGCCTGTCTTTGCTTGAGACGGGAACGATGGGTCAGAAGGATAGACATGACCGGCACTGCTCCCTGGACCCCGAAGAAGCCCACCGCCCTCCTCGTTCTTGCGGACGGCACCGTCATCGAAGGCACCGGCATCGGCGCGACCGGCAAGGTTCCGGCTGAAGTCGTGTTCAACACGGCGCTTACCGGTTACGAGGAAATCCTCACCGACCCGTCCTATCTCGGCCAGATAGTCACCTTCACGTTCCCGCATATCGGCAATATCGGCACCAATGACGAAGACATCGAAGACCTGACACCTGCGGCACGTCGCGGCGCGGTCGGCGTGATCTTCAAGGCCGACATCACCGATCCGTCCAATTATCGTGCCGCAAAACATCTCGACGACTGGCTGAAGAGCCGCGGCATCGTCGGCCTGTCGGGCGTCGACACCCGCGCACTGACCGCCTGGATCCGCGAGCATGGTGCGCCGAATGCCGTCATCGCCCATGATCCGAACGGCGTCTTCGACATCGAGGCATTGAAGGCCGAGGCAAAGGCCTGGAGCGGCCTTGAGGGTCTCGACCTCGCCAAGGAAGCCACCTCCGGCCAGTCCTCGCAATGGGCGGAAAAGCCGTGGGTCTGGAACGAAGGCTATAGCGAGCTGAAGGCCGAAGACGCAAAATATCACGTCGTCTGCATCGATTACGGCGTGAAGCGCAACATCCTGCGCCTGTTCACCGGACTGGACTGCAAGGTGACGATCGTACCGGCCCAGACCGCCGCCGAAGACATTCTGGCGCTGAAGCCGGATGGCATCTTCCTGTCCAACGGCCCGGGCGACCCGGCCGCAACCGGTAAATATGCCGTTCCGGTCATCCAGGAAATCATCAAGACCGACATCCCGACCTTCGGCATCTGCCTTGGCCACCAGATGCTGGGCCTGGCGCTCGGCGCCAAGACCGAAAAGATGCACCAGGGTCATCACGGCGCCAACCATCCGGTCAAGGATCACACGACCGGCAAGGTGGAAATCGTCTCGATGAACCACGGCTTCGCGGTCGACTCGAAGTCGCTGCCGCAAGGCGTTGAAGAGACTCATATCTCACTGTTCGACGGCACCAATTGCGGCCTGCGTCTTTCCGGCAAGCCGGTCTTCTCCGTCCAGCATCACCCGGAAGCATCGCCCGGCCCGCAGGACAGCCACTATCTCTTCCGCCGCTTCATCAATCTGGTGCGCGAGAAGAAGGGCGAGCCGGCTCTTTCCGAGCGCTGAGCTGCAGAATGATATCGATGAATGGCCCGCTCTTCAGCGGGCCGTTTCTTTTGGGCCTTTCATCAGCACCCAGAACCGCCCGCAGAGGAAAACGGCCGCAGCCGCAAGTCCCAGCACGAAACCGTACCAGACGCCTTCAGCTCCCAATCCCAGCGGAAAAGCGAGCACATAGGCGCAGACGAAACCGATCGGCCAATAGGCGATCAGTGCCAGGATCATAGGGATCCGCGTATCCTTCAAGCCTCGCAGCAACCCCGCTCCGACCGCCTGCAACCCGTCGACAAGCTGGAAGGCTCCGGCGATTGCGATCAGCGGCACGGCCATGGTCAGCACAGCCGCGGCATCCGGCTGCGCGGTATCGAGGAACAGGCCGCCAAAGAAACGCGGAAAGAGCGCGTAAAGCGCACTGCCGAAAATCGCAAACACGATGCAGACGACCATGGACGCACCGGCTGCACGCCTGACACCCAGATCATCCCCGCGGCCATTCGCAAGACCGACCCGCACGGTCGCCACCTGCGCCAGGCCGAGCGGTATCATGAAGGCGATCGACGCAAGCTGCAGCGCGATGCCATGCGCTGCAAGCTCCAGCTTGCCGATCATTCCCATCAACAGCGCTGCGGCCGCAAACAGGCTGGTTTCCGCCAGAATGGTGAAGCTGATCGGCAGGCCCAATACAAAGACCTCGCGAATGATCGGCCAGTCTGGACGCCAGAAGCGCACGAAGACTTCGTAGGACCGCGTCACCTTGTTCAACTGCACATAGGCGATGATGATGACGAAGCCGGTGACATTGGCGCAGACGGCAGCAAGCGCCGCACCATAAAGCCCCAATTGCGGAGCGCCGAAATGGCCGAAAATCGTCAGATAGGCGACCACGAAGTTGATCGCGAACATGCCGAGCGTGACGTAGAGAACGATGCTTCCCTTTTCCAGGCCGGTCACGAAGCTGCGGATTGCAAACAGGCCGAGCGCCGGGAACATGCCCCATTGCGCGATCCGCAGATATCCCTGGGCATTGGCCGCCACATCCGGCGCCTGGCCGAGCGCCAGCAGGATCGGCCCCGAAAACCACAGGATCGGCGCCATCAGCGCACAATAGGCGATGACGACCCACAGCCCCATGCGTACTGCGCGCCGGACACCGACCTTGTCATGATGGCCAAGCGCCTGTGCGACGAGAGGGATGACCGCGCTGGTGAAGCCGGTGCCGAAGATGAACACGATGAAGAACACCTGCGTGGCGATGACCACTGAGGCAAGCTCCGTCGTGCCGAGCCAGCCGACGAGGATGACGTCGGTCGTGTGAATCGCCATCTGCGCCAGCTGCGCGCCGACAAGCGGGATCCCCAGAGCGAACGTGGCGCGCAGATGCTCGGCCCAGGAATTTCCCCGGCTCTCGAATGCGACCGTGTTGAGCGAGCTCGACATTTCAAAACCTCGATAAAAGAAAAGGCCGCTTCCAGAAAATGGTCAGCGGCGCAGCATATTGCCTATAAAGACGGCACCAACCCGCAGCAAGCCTGCGGGCCGATCCAGCAGTTTTTGTGCGGGTCAGTTCACGAAACCTGATGGGTCGTGGCGACCGCTGACGTGTCCCGCGATATTCGCGTGATGAACACGATCGCCGCCAATGCCATGAAGATGGCCGCCATCAGGTAAGGTGCGCCGGCAAATTCGACGATTGCGCCCTCGCCGGTGAACCCGCTGAAAAGCTGCGTGAATATCGCTGGGCCGATGATCGTCGTCAGGCTGCTCATGCTGGTCATCGCGCCCTGCAACTCCCCCTGCGCCGACGGCGGCACCCTGGTGGAGGCGATACTGCGCAACGCGGGATCCGCCACGTTCTCGATCGTCGTCAGCAGGATGACTGCATAGACCATCCATCCTTCCCAGGAAAAGGCGTATCCGGCGAGGCCGAGACAGGAAAAACAGATGCCGAGCACGCTCGTTCGCCATTCGCCAAGCACTGGAATGAGCCGAGGCAGGACCAACGCCATGACCAGCGCCGCACAAATGCCGAACAGGCCGAGCGACAGGCCGATCTGCGCCTCGCTCCAGCCGTAACGATAGGTCGAGACGAACGACCAGACCGACGGATAGACGGCGTGGGAGAGCCAGTAGAGAAACATCACCAGCAGGATCCAGCCGATGCCGGAATAGTGCCGCATCTGGCGCAGCGCCCCGAGCGGGTTGGCACGCCGCCAGTCGAAGACCCGGCGGTTATGCCGCTCCAGCGTTTCCGGCAGCAGGAACCATGCCGCGATGAAATTGGCGAGCGACAGCAGGCCCGCCCCCAGAAACGGCACGCGCGGTCCGAACTCGCCCAGCAGGCCGCCGATCACAGGTCCGATGGTAAATCCGACGCCGAAGGCGATGCCGATCAGGCCGAAATTGCGCGCCCTTGTCCGGTCGTCGCTGATATCTGCGATATAGGCGGAACAGGTCGCAAAGCTGCCACCGGAAAAGCCGGCCAGCGCGCGGCCGATAAACAGCATCCAGAAACTGGTCGCCGCAGCGCAGATCAGATTGTCGATCGCAAAGGTCAGCACCGAGATGAGCAAGATTGGACGACGGCCGAACCGGTCGGAGAGATTGCCGAGCAGCGGCGCAAATGCGAACTGCATCACCGAATAGATCAACAGAAGCCAGCCGCCGTCGATCGCGGCTGAACTGACATCATCGCCCGTCAACTCATGCAGAAATGCCGGCAGGACAGGCATGATGATCGCGATCCCGATGATATCGAGAAACAGGATCATGAAGACGAGGAAAAGCCCGCGGCGGACGAATTTCGGTTCGAGCATCGAATGCATCTCTCAACTTCTCATTCTGAAAAGACGATCGGATCGCCGGACTGCCTGCATAGCGAAAAAAGAAAACGGGAACAATATAGGAACATCTGAAAGTTTTTGATGCTATCGATTACGGAATCGCGGCTATATCCGTTGACAATCGGGGAACGAATTGATGATCGAACTGATCTTGCAAGGCGTATTGATCGGCATCGGGGCAACGGTGCTGATGGATATCTGGGCGATTATACTGCATCTCGTATTCCAGCAGCCGAAGCCGAACTGGGCGCCCGCGGGCCGCTGGTTCCGCCATCTGGCGAACGGCAAGGTGTTTCACGACAGTATTGCGGCAGCGCAGCCCTATCGCCACGAACTGGCATTGGGCTGGGTCGGCCATTATGCCGTCGGCATTCTTTACGGCGTCATCCTCGCACTGGTCATGGGACCGGACTGGATGAGGTCCCCGACCTTCCTGCCCGCCTTTATTCTGGGCATGGTCACGATCGGCGCGGGCTGGTTTCTGATGCAGCCCGGCATGGGCCTGGGCTGGGCCGCATCCAAGACGCCAAATCCGGCGAAGGTGCGGCTTTTCAATTTTCTCGCCCACACGGTCTTCGCGATCGGACTTTGGGCTACCGCACTCCTGATCGGCTCGTGATCCTGCCTTTGCTGAAGCCGCCTTGCGGGCAGCATGCCGGGCCGGGCGGCGAGATCGCCTCCGGGTTTTCAAAGATCATTCCGGAGAAGCGCACTCATATGCGGGACCTCTATGGAATTTAAAAATATGGCTCCGCATATGCGTGGCCCTCGGCTTGTCTCGGGACTTCCGGTCCCTACGGGTGATCCTCTCGCCTCGCTGCATGTGGTTTACCACACCTGGACGGCTCAACCGAACCCGGCATGGCTGCCGGGGGGAGGCTTGAAAAGGTTGCCCCTCTCCCATGCATTTCACCCCTTTCGCTCTTGCCGCACGTTACGGTTCAAACGAAAGCGCCGGCTCCCGC
>UBNQ01000048.1 GCA_900466875.1 Hyphomicrobiales bacterium
CATATCAGCAAGCTGCGCAAGAAACTCCGCAAGAAGCTCGGAACCGATCCGATCGATTCAAAACGCTTCCTCGGATATTGCATCGACTGGAGTTAGAGACAGCGCGCAGCGCTCCCGAAACGAAAACACCGCCCGAGGCAATCGGGTGGTGTTTTCGTTTGAGGCAGTAGAAAGGCGAGGACAGCCTGTCAGCGTGCGGAGAGCTGGGCAACCGCCAGCAGCGTGTCGGGGCTGATCGAGTAGGAGCCGCCCTGCAGGATCGAAAGCGCGGACGAATTCGAACCACCGTTCTGGCTATCGAAAAGCGCGGTGAAGCGCTGGATGACCTTCTGCACATAATCCGGATCGGACAATTGGTCGAGCTCGACGAATTTTTCGATCGTTGCGGCCTGCTTTTCGAGAGTCTGGCTGGAGAAGTAGGACGACAGATTGTACGCGGTCTTGAAGAAGTTGAGCAGCGCAGTATCCCCAAGGATGTCGTAGGGGCTGGTAACCGAGGAGGCCTTGCGTTCGAAATAGAGCGCCAATCTGACGCCTTCGTTTGAATTGCCCTGTTCCTCTTCCAGTGTCTGCCGGTAGTAATTGCTGACAGTCTGCAGAACGTCGCCCCTCTGCTGCACCGTTCCGATCGTATCGGAGGTCAGATTGCCTTCGATATCGAAATTGAACGACGCGACGATCTTGGCAAACCCCTTGTCGGAAAGCCGGTTCACATAACTCTTCGGATCGTCGAGATCCGATGTGAACATCTCCTTCAGCTCATCTTTGGTTACGCTTTTCGGATCGATCCTCTGGCTTTCCAGCAGGAAGGTCACGACCCGGCTGTCCGACAGAAGCTCGTCGACCGTTGTGACCGTTTCCATCTTCTTCTCGAAGTATTCGATTTCCGTCGTGGCGGTTTCGCCCGCCTTCTCCCGCTCGGTGCCGGTCAGAAAGCGTGTCTTGAGGCTGAGATAGTCGGCCGTGAAATCCTGGCTGACATTTTCCGACAGCGCCAGCAGAGGCGTTTCCACGTCTCCCTTGCTGTCAAAATTGAACGCCTTCACCAGGGCGACGTAGCGTTCGTCGTCCAACTGGTTGACGTAGCTGTCCTTCGCGTTGAGGTCGCTGGAGAGGATCTTGCGCAGCGCGACCATCGAGACCTCGTCTGGGTCGATACCGTAAGCGCGCAACGCGACGTCCCACATCTCGGTCATGTCGTCGTTGTTTGGGTTTTCGTCCTTCGCATTCGGCTTGAAGAAGTCGTCGATGGTTTTGACGCCGGTGATGCGGCTCTCGAAATTGGCAACGGCGTTTTCCACCGCCTTCGCTTGACCGGCTTGGAACGCAGTCTTGTATTTGGCGGCAAGGCGGGTTTCCTGATCACTGGTCTGTGCCGATCCGCCGGGCGCAACCGTTCCGTCGGTCTGGAACGTGAAATATCCCAGAAGTTCCGTATTGCCGATCGTCTCGGCGAATTTCTGACTGTACATCATGCTGGCGACGCTCGACGGCATCATCGTGTCTCGCAGCTCGAAAGCCGTCTTGACATAGGCGAGCAGGCGGGCGTCCGAGGTGATCTCGGTGGCGCTTCCGGCTTCCGCGACATGCTTGTCCCAGTAGGTCTGGTTCGCCTCAAAGAGCAGGTAGGAAGGGAAAGTCGATTTTTTGTAGATGTAATCGAGGCGTAGGTCTTCCGTCTGTTCCGCGCTTTGTGCGGTTTCACCGGCCGCGACCGTGCCGTCAGCGCTGAAGTTGAATGCTGCGGCGAGCTTGCGCCAGGCATCATTGCTCGCCTGGTTGGCGACACTGTCGGGATCGTTCAGGTCGCTTGTCAGAACCTTGCTGAGATAGCTCTTGGACGTATAGGTCGCGTCGAGCCCGAACGATTCCAGCGCATAGCGGCGCAGTCTTTCGTTCCCGATAATGTCGTCGACATGATCGACAGCGCCGATCTTGCTTTGGAAATAGGATATGTCGGACTTGATGTCCTTTTCTTCCCGGGTAAACGAATCCTGATAGGCGCTGACGAGATTGTCCGTCTGCGCCGAGGTCTGCGCCTTCGCCGCGTCGCCCGAGAAGTTGTAGGCCTTGGCGAAGTCCGCGTAACGCGGATCCGTGAGCGAGTTTGCGAAACTCGAAGAATCGTTCGGATCGCTTTCCAGAACCTTCTTCATGAAGGCCTTGGCGTAGGTCATCTCCTCAAGGCCGTAAGCCTTCATTGCATAGGAGAAAAGCTGGTAGTCGTTGACGAATTCCTCAGCCGTGGTGACCTTGCCGATATTCGCTTCGTAATAGGCAGTATTGTTTGCAACATCGCCTTGTTTTGCAACGCGTGACAAAGACGAGTTGATGTCCCTGTTAAGAACAAGATAGCTCGTATATGTGGAAAATGCGCTCGAAACCATGCGGATGGAAGCCTTTTGCTTGCTGCAACGGCCGAATTCATGGCCCAGACTTGCGCATCCATCGCGCACGCGTCCACCGGGCTTAAGCACCCTCGGGACTGATTTTGATCGGAGCATAGCGCAAAATCAGGCTTATGTCATCCCCGAAGGTCCATCAATTCCGATAATGGCTTAACGCGCCGTCACTCTCACGCAAGCTTCGTTTTCTAGATTTTCCCCAAACCGGCCGGCTGTCCGATGTTGTGACGGCTGTTCGAATTCAAGGACTTTTGCAGCGAAAGCGCCTCAGGCGGTTTCCGCATCTCATGACGAGACGGAGCAGAAATGGCCACCCCACAGAGTATCCTGCCGCTGCCGAAGGTCGCGCCGAAGGGCAGAGACATCGGTTTTGCCGTCGGCATAGTCACGATCCTGTGCATTCTCTTCCTGCCGATCCCGGTCTTCATGATCGACGTTGGCCTGGCGTTTTCGATCGCCTTCTCGGTCCTGATCCTGATGGTTTCGCTCTGGATCCAGCGCCCGCTCGACTTCTCGTCCTTCCCCACGATCCTTCTGATCGCGACTATGATCCGTCTGGCGCTCAATATCGCGACGACGCGCGTCATCCTTTCTCACGGCCATGAAGGGCACGATGCGGCGGGCGGTGTCATCGCCGGCTTCTCCAGCCTCGTCATGTCGGGTGACTTCGTCATCGGTCTGATCGTCTTCCTGATCCTGATCGTCGTCAACTTCATCGTCATCACCAAGGGCGCCACGCGTATCGCGGAAGTCGGCGCCCGCTTCACCCTCGATGCCATCCCCGGCAAGCAGATGTCGATCGACGCCGACCTGTCCGCCGGCACGATCGACGAAAAGGAAGCCCAGCACCGTCGCCGCGAACTCGAAGAGGAAAGCTCCTTCTACGGTGCCATGGACGGTGCCTCGAAATTCGTCCGCGGTGACGCGGTCGCCGGTCTGCTGATCACCGCCATCAACATTTTCGGCGGCATCATCATCGGTTACTTCCGTCATGGAATGGAAATCGGCGAAGCCGCTGACGTCTTCGTCAAGCTTTCCGTCGGTGACGGTATCGTCACGCAGATCCCCGCCCTCATCGTTTCGCTTGCAGCCGGCCTCATCGTTACACGCGGCGGCACGCAGGGCTCCACCGATACGGCAGTTATCGGCCAGTTGAGCGGATACCCGAAAGCCATGTCGGTTGCGGCGGGCCTGATGTTCGTTCTGGCGCTCATCCCTGGCCTTCCCTTCCTGCCGTTCGCCGCCCTTGGCGGTCTGCTGGCTGCTGGCGCATGGTTCATCCCGAAGCAGATCGAGGCGCAGAACAAGCTGTTGCGCGAAGAGGAAGAGAGGAAGGCTGCCCGCAGTCAGGAAGTCGAGAAGGATACGGTCAAGAGTGTCCTCAAGACCACCGAGATCGAACTGGCACTCGGCAAGCTCGTCTCGCCGCGCCTGCTCGGAGCACACCAGGAGCTTGCCTTCCGCGTCAGCAAGATGCGCAAGAAGTTTGCGATCCAGTACGGTTTCGTCGTGCCCGAGATCAAGGTCACCGACGATATTGCCATCCCGGACAAGTCCTACCAGATCCGCATCCATGGCACGACGGTCGCGGCAAGCACGCTGCGCGTCGGGGAAGTTCTCGTCATCACCGGCAAGCGGCACAAGCCGTCGGTACCGGGCGATGAGGTTCGCGAACCCGCTTTCGGCATGCCGGCGGTTTCGGTCCTCGAACATTTCGTCGAGGATCTGAAGCGCGAAGGCTTCCATCCGATCGACAATATCTCCGCGCTGCTCACCCATGTGAGCGAGGTGATCCGCAACAACCTGCCGTCGCTCCTCTCATTCAAGGACGTGAAGATCCTGATCGATCGGCTGGACCCGGAATACAAGAAACTTGCCGACGAAATCTGCTCGTCCCACATGTCCTATTCCGGTCTTCAGGCCATTCTGAAGCTGCTCTTGGCCGAGCGTGTCTCGATCCGCAACCTGCACCTCATTCTCGAAGCGGTCGCCGAACTGGCACCGCATCTGAAGAAGGCCGAGCAGATCGTCGAGCATGTGCGCGTCCGTATGGCGCAGCAGATTTGCGGCGACCTTTCCGACAACGGCATCCTGCGTGTCGTGCGTATCGGCACCAAGTGGGACCTGATCTTCCAGCAGGCGCTCAAGCGCGATGCAAAGGGCGAAGTCATCGAATTCGACATCGATCCGCGCCATCTGGAGGAATTCAGCAACGAGGCTGCCAAGGTTATCCGTGAATTCATGGATGAGGGACTGCCTTTTGTACTTGTGACGCTGCCCGAAACGCGCTCCTATGTCCGCATGATCACCGAGCGCCTGTTCTCGACGCTTCCGGTGCTCTCCCACGTCGAGCTGGCTAAAGGCACGGAAATCAAGATACTCGGTTCGATTTCATGATCCCCGACCCACAAGGCGCCATCATGGCGCTTTTCCTGGCGTTCTGCCGAATAGGCGGCTGTGTGATGGTCATGCCGGGCTTCTCATCGGCGCGTCTGCCGATGCAGATCAGGCTCTTTCTGGCGCTGGCGTTATCGCTGGCGCTTTTGCCTTTGTTTTGGGATGTTCTCTATTCGCCGGCCTCCGCTGCGCCCGAAGTCTACATGGTGACGATCTTCTGCGAGACACTGACCGGTGTTATCTTCGGCCTCGTCGCGCGTATCTATGTTCTCGGCCTCCAGTTCGCAGGGGCCGCCATCAGCATGGCCATCTCCTTCAACGCCACGCCGACAGGTGACATATTCGAGGACAACTCGGACAACTCGTTGACCAGTCTCCTGTCGACAGGCGCGCTTCTGATTCTTTTCGTTCTCGATTTCCACCACTACATGATCAAGGCGCTGGCCGATTCCTATCAGACCATTCCGGTTGGTTCGCTGATTGGCGCGCAACGATCGCTGATAAGCCTGACGGACACCCTGGCTGCCTCCTTCATGATCATGCTGAGGCTTGCAAGTCCCTTCATTCTCTATGGCCTTCTGTTCAACGTGGTCGTCGGCCTGATCAATAAGCTTGCGCCGCAGATTCCCCTCTACTTCATCTCGACGCCGTTTGCGCTCGCGGGGGGCATCCTGCTGATGTACTTCGGCATAGCGGCCATGCTCGATCAGTTCGCCAATGGCTTCTTCATGATCTTCAGCAATCTATAGGAACGGACGATGGCCGATGTCGACAGATCCAAAAAGCTGAAGCGCCTCGTCGGCGTCCAGCGGCATATGGAGAAGATGATCGAGAACGAGCTTGCGATCATTGTTCGCCAGCGTGAAGAAGTGAATGCCGCAATGGAATTGACGGCTGATGTCATGACCTCGCTGGATCCGATCCATCGTGGTCTTTCGCGCCATTATCTGGGCCGTTTCTCCCGACTTGCAACGGAAGAAAAGCAGCTTACGGCGGCCCGCCGCGCCCAGGAAACGCGTCTGGCCAAGGAACGCAGCAAGGGCGACCGGCTGGATGACCGGCGCAAGGAAGCGCTGGAGCAGGAGCAGCGCGTGCGCGACGACGAGGCGGTCATCAACTTGATTGAGATGATGATCACATTGAAGGACGCCAGCTTCCAGCAAGGTTAGGATGGCAACATCTCCCTCGATCTTGCAGCGTCCTGCGCCTTTCATGGGTAACGACAGGCGCTGTGACACTGAGGTCTGCGTATCGAAGGTCAGGAAATCGACGACGATTTCAGGCCGAAGCGCAAGCAAGAGGGAAACGACGTGGCCATATCTCCCCCCAGCGATCTTGTGCTCGACGTAGTCAAGGCAGCCGATCCGAACTCCATGCTGGCAGCGCGCGAAAAGCTGCGCTCCGTCAGCGCCGAACATCAGGCATCGGTGTTGACGGCAAGCAATGCCGGCTTTGCATCCTTCCTGGGTGCCGACGCAAGCGATGCTGCCAAGGCCGGCGTGGGCAACATCCAGAACGTTACGGGCAAGGAGCCAATTCCGGAAACCTACCGGAAATTCGAAGCCAGCGTTCTGACGACCTTCCTCAAGGACATGATGCCGTCTGACAGCGAAGCCGTTTACGGCAAAGGCTCGGCCGGCGAATTCTGGCAAGGCATGATGGCCGAGCAGATGGCCGACGCTGTTTCTAAGCGTGGCGGCATCGGTATTGCCGAGCAGGTCTTCGCACAGGCGCTGAACAAGCAGCGCCTCGAAGTGCCGAACAACACGACGGACGGAAACGACAAGGCCAAGGCTGTCAGCATGATCACGGATTTCGAGCGCCGTACGCTGATCTCGCCGGGCGCCATCAACAAAACAGATAACGACGCGGCTTGAAGAAAATGCCGAGGGAGAACGATTCTATGGAAGTGTTGAACAGCGAGTACCGCATCAAGGCGGTCCTCGGTCGCCTTGACGTCATCATCGAAAACGAAAATCAGCGGATCGGCACCGATCCCGATTTCGATTTCAAGGTCTCGAATGCGCACAAGAGCCGCTGCCTTTACGAGCTGACCATGCTGTTCCGCGACAGCGACCGAAACGATATTACCGCTGCCCATCTGGAGCAGCTGCATGCACTCAAGGCCAAGCTGAAGCTCAACGAGCGTCGGGTCGAAGCCCATATGCGCGCCGTTCGCGCGGTGGCCGAACTGTTGAAGAATGCCGTGCGCAGTGCCGATGACGACGGTACCTATTCGCAGGAACAGTTCCTCGTTCGGGCCGATAGATGATCAAGATTGTTCTGATCGGCGTCTGGGTGTGCATCATCTCGCTGGGCGGGGTGTATGCAGCCGTGACGTTGTCGGCCTCTTCCGGCGTGGAAGCCGCCAAGCCGGTCATTCCTCCGGCCTATGTGGCAGGCGAAACCCTGAGCATTCCTGTCGTGACGGAAGGCGCCGTGACCGGCTACTTCCTCACCAAGGTCTCCGTCATGGTCGATCAGGAGAAGGCGGCGACAACCCACATCCCGGTCGCGCCCTTTATCACCGATGAGCTCTATACCATTCTGGTGGGCAACAAGATGATCGACCTTCCCAAGGCGGGCGATCTCGATGTCGAGGGTCTGAGAAACAAGATCAAGGACGACCTCAATGCCCGCGCCGGAGATACCCTGGTGACGGCAGTGATCTTCGAACAGCTCGACTATCTCTCCAAGGCCGACCTGAACGGCAAGTCGAACCAGAAGATGGCGTCGAAGAAAATCGTCCCGCCCGAGCAGGCACCTGCCGGTGGCGGCGCTGGCGCTGCTCCGGCGCACTAACGGTTCAAGAGCGTAAGGGGGGAGCCGCGGTGTTGAAACCAGTTCTGATCGTCGGTGCCGGTCTGTCCGGCGCCGTCATCGGCCGGGAGCTGGCAGAGGCCGGCCATCCCGTCACGATCATCGACAGGCGCTCCCACATCGCCGGCAATTGCCATACGACGCGCGACGAAGCATCCGGCGTGATGGTCCATGTCTATGGGCCGCATATCTTCCACACCAATGACGATGAGGTGTGGAGCTACGTCAACCGGCACATGACGTTCATGCCCTATGTGAACAGGGTGAAGGCGACCAGCAATGGCCGGGTCTATTCGCTGCCCGTCAACCTGCACACGATCAACCAGTTCTTCGGCAGGACGTTCAGCCCGGATCAGGCGCGCGATTTCATCTCGTCGCTCTCCGATCCTGCGATCGGCGAACCCGTCACGTTCGAGGACCAGGCGCTCAAGTTCGTCGGGCGCGAGCTCTACGAGGCCTTCTTCGAAGGATATACACGCAAGCAATGGGGCTGCTCGCCAAAGGATCTGCCTGCCAGCATCCTCAAGCGGCTGCCGGTGCGGTTCAACTACGACGACAACTACTTCTCCCACCGCTTCCAGGGCATGCCCGAACATGGTTATACGGAGATGGTGGCGAATATCCTGTCGCATGGGAACATCTCGGTCGAACTCGAACGGGAGTTTGTCCGTGCAGATGCCGACGCTTTTGGCCATGTGTTCTATTCGGGTCCGCTCGACGGCTATTTCGACTACGAGCTCGGTCGACTTGGCTATCGTACCCTTGATTTCGAGGAGTTCCGTTACAACGGTGATTATCAGGGCTGTGCCGTGATGAACTATGGCGACGTCGACATGCCTTATACACGGATTACCGAGCACAAGCATTTCTCGCCCTGGGAGACGCACGAGCGCAGCATCTGTTACCGGGAATATTCGCGGGCGTGCGGTCCGGATGACGTGCCCTATTATCCAATCCGGCTGAGCGGAGAGCAGGCTTTGCTGGCGCAATATGTCGCGCGGGCGCGCCTGGAGGAGGGCGTCACCTTTGTCGGCCGCCTCGGAACCTATCGTTACCTCGACATGGATGTGACGATCCGCGAGGCGCTTGATACTGCGCGGTCATATGTCGGCGCATCGGCCGGCGCCGCGCGACAACCGGTCTTCAGCATCGAGCCCTGAGCCGGACGGGAACGGAGTCCGGCTTTACGCATATAGCCCTGGAGAGACAGATTCCAACCTGCTTATATGCAACTCAAGATAAGCAGCCTTGTCGCGACGGTTAACGCGTCACGAGTCTGGCGGGAATGAGGCGTGTCAAACGGAGTCTTGCAACTGACCCACTTTGCCTCGGGATATCCACCACAAAAATTGTGCCTCTTGCGATTTGACCCACTAGATGTAGGGC
>UBNQ01000010.1 GCA_900466875.1 Hyphomicrobiales bacterium
GCATGGCATCTTCTTCTCAAGAGAAGATCACGCCCCCTCGCCCATCGTCCCGCCATCGCAGAGCAACCGGAGTCGCGGATAAAAACTGCCGAACGGGGCGCTGAGAGGTGTCACATAAACTTAAACTTACGAGGCAGCTTTCAGCGCCCCGTCCGAACTCGAGGATTCTTGAGATCGCCAAGGGCGTATTGCGTCCTCGTCCAGGAAGTATCAGCCACCCCGTCAACCACCTGATCCCCTGCGACAAATCGGCATTTCGAACACTTGCCCGTGGATCGAGCAAAAAATATTCGCATTTGCCGCTTTCGACGGCAGTTTTCTTTCCTCCCAACGGGCCTATTTTCTGCGATCAACACGGCAACGCATTCGTTGGAGAATACCGAAATGAACCTCGTCAAAACCACTCTCAAGGCAGTTGCCGCAGCCCTGCTCGTGCAGGCCGCTTTTGCCGCTCCGGTTTTCGCCGGTGAAAACCTCGACAAGATCAAGAAGGCCGGCGTCATCCGCATCGGCACCGAAGGCACCTACGCCCCCTTCACCTTCCATGACGCCTCCAACAAGCTCGTCGGCTTCGACGTCGAGATTGGCGAGGCGGTTGCCGCAAAGCTCGGCGTCAAGGCCCAGTTCGTCGAAGGCAAGTGGGATGGCCTGATCGCCGGCATCGATGCAGACCGTTATGACGCCGTCATCAACCAGGTCGGCATCACCGACGCCCGCAAGCAGAAATACGCCTTTTCCGAACCCTATATCGCATCGAAGGCGGTTCTGATCGTTCGCGAAGACAATACCGACATCAAGTCTTTCGATGACCTGAAGGGCAAGAAGGCCGCCCAGTCGCTCACCAGCAACTACGGCAAGATGGCCGAAACCGCAGGCGCCGAGCTTGTCGGCACCGATGGTTTCGACCAGTCGATCCAGCTGGTTCTCACCCGCCGCGCCGACGCGACGCTGAACGACAGCCTTTCCTTCCTCGACTTCAAGAAGCAGAAGGCCGATGCGCCGGTGAAGATCGTCGCCGAACAGGCCGAAGCCAGCTATTCTGGCGTCCTCCTGCGCAAGGGCGATGACGAACTGGTGGCCGAGGTCAACAAGGCACTGGCCGATATCAAGGCAGACGGCACCTACAAGAAGATCTCCGACAAGTATTTCGGTCAGGACGTCTCCAAGTAAGGCGACACCTCGCTTTGCCTCCTCATCCGGCACAACCGTGCTAGGATGGGACCGAATGAAACGAAACGTCCGGCGCTGGCCGGACGTTTTCTTTGCTTTTATGTCCTTGCGTCGAAATAGGGGATCGTAGCCGTGCCGCATTGGCTTCAATTGATGATGGATTCTTTGCCGACGCTGTTATGGGCCGGCGTGAAATTCACCGTGCCGCTGACCTTGCTCTCTTTCGCCTTCGGCCTGACGCTCGGCCTCATCACCGCCGTCACACGGCTGTTCGGCCCGAAGCCTCTGGTGCTCGTCGCCCGCTTTTACGTCTGGGTCATCCGCGGCACGCCGCTTCTGGTGCAGCTTTTCGTCATCTTTTATGGCCTGCCCAGCGTCGGCATCCTGCTCGACGCGTTCCCGGCAGCGCTGATCGGCTTCACGCTCAATATCGGCGCCTATTCGTCCGAAATCATCCGCGCCGTCATCGCCTCCGTGCCCAAGGGCCAGTGGGAGGCCGCCTATTCGATCGGCATGAACTGGCGTCAGGCCATGGCCCGCACCATCCTGCCGCAGGCTGCCCGCGTGGCCGTCCCGCCGCTGTCGAACACCTTCATCTCGCTGGTCAAGGATACCTCGCTTGCCGCCGCCATCACCGTGCCGGAACTGTTCCAGGCAGCCCAGCGCATCGTCGCCACAACTTACGAACCACTGATCCTCTATATCCAGGCCGCGATCATCTATCTGGCGCTGAGCACGGTCCTGTCGACACTGCAGGTGCGGCTGGAAAAACGCTTCTCGAGATATGGCGGCATGCTGGAGGCCAACCGATGATCGAGCTGTCCCACATTTTCAAGAATTTCGGCGATCTTCAGGTCATCGACGATGTCAGCCTCAAGGTCAGCGAAGGCAGCGTCACCGCACTCGTCGGCCCGTCCGGCGGCGGCAAGAGCACGCTGCTCCGCTGCATCAACCTGCTCGAAATCCCCACCTCCGGCACCATCCGCCTTGGCGATGCCGCGACCGAGTTTTCACCGGGCAAGAAGCCCGGCTGGGACGCGATCCAGAAAATCCGCCGCCAGACCGGCATGGTGTTCCAGAATTTTCAGCTTTTTCCCCACCGAACGGCGCTGGAAAACGTCATGGAGGGCCTGGTCACGGTGCTGAAATGGCCGCGAGACAAGGCGGAAAGCCGGGCGCGCGAACTGCTCACCAAGGTCGGCATGGCGCACAAGGTGGATGCCTGGCCGGCAACGCTGTCCGGCGGCCAGCAACAGCGTGTGGCGATCGCCCGCGCGCTGGCGCTCTCGCCGCGCGTGCTGCTCTGCGACGAACCCACCTCGGCGCTCGATCCGGAACTGGCGACCGAAGTGGTCGAGGTCCTGAGCAAACTGGCCAGCGAAGGCACGACCATGGTCATCGCCACCCACGACCTGCGGCTTGCCTCCCGCGTTGCCGATCACGCCGTCTTTCTGGAAGCCGGCAAGGTGGTGGAACAGGGCCCGGCCGACCGTGTCTTCGGCGCGCCGCAACACGATCGCACCCGCCGCTTCGTCTCCTCGATCGGTGCGGCCCAAGGCGGTTACGGCGAGGGGATCTAGGGATTTGTTCCGTTGCTGAGCTGACGCCTTCGTGCGTTATCGTACGAACCACGGAATTTGTTCCAAATCATCTTGAGCTTGTATTCCTGCTCTCTAAAACTCTTTGAGCTGGAGATGCATAGCATGCGAGATAATGATTCTTATGCCGAGCCCGACTGTGAAGCGGGAATATACACATGGTGCCTGGAAGACGACGTTTTATACGGCGATACGGCGCTCGCTGCTCTCTTTGGTCTTGATCCCGCCGCGACGCTCAGGGGCCTTTCGGTCACGGATTACATTGCCAGGGTCCATCCGGATGATCAGGGCAAGGTCGCCCAGTTGATCCGCGAAGCGGTGGAGGACGGTCGCCCCTACCGAGCCGAATACCGCGTCGTGGATGCCTCCGGTTTGATCCGACCGGTCATGGCTTTCGGTCGATGCTTTCGTGACCGAACGGGAATTCCCGTTCACTACGCCGGCATCGTCCACCCGCTGGACCATCTTTTATCCTGAAAATATTCGGCAAAGAATAGGGCGGCCCCGAGGAGCCGCCCTTTGATCGTATCTGTATCCGCCTTACCGAACGACCATCTGCTGCTGGCCGGTTGCGGGACCTGCCGGTTTCGGCTCCCGCGTCTTGGCCGGGGTGTTCCCGGTCGAGGTGCCGAGATACTTGTCCCGTTCCCGCCACACGGCTGGGATCGCCAGCAGGGCCACTGCGACCAGAGCGATCGCTGTCTTGGTGAGTTCGTCCAGTTCCGGCGAACGGCCGTCGAAATAATAGACGAAGTAAACGATCGCGACGTGCCACACATAAACATAGAGCGAGTGGCGACCCAACAGGCGCAGGAAGCGCAGCGTGAACACCCAGGTCAGCGCCGAGGCGACATTGCGCACCCAAGCGGCCTTGTGCTTGGGACCGGCAACCAGCAGCCAGGTGACCAACAGGCCCATGGCGGCGAAGTTCAACAGATAGACCGGGCCGAAGTCGGCGCGGATTTCCATCGAGGCGAACTTGCCGATCATGTGCGGCGGCATCAGTTCGTTGGCCGTAATCAGGCGCAGCGGCAGGAAGAACAGCACCAGAACCAGCGCCACCTTCGGGATGAACGTGTTGTCGGGCGACAGAACACGGCTCCAGTCGATCTTGCCCGACGAGGTCAGCGCACCGAGCACGAGGCCCGAGAAGAACACGATCTGCCAGCCGAACAGGTTGAATGAAACGCGCAGGCCCTGATCGTCGGCACCCATGATCATCTCGTTGATCGGCGTCGTGACGATCTGGTGCAGGCCAAGCTGGCCGGCCATCCACAGCATGATCGAGGCGGCGACCACATAATGCCACTTGTCGTCCAGCACGAGTTTGATCAGCATCGGCGCAAACAGCATGTAGACGATATACTGCGGCAGGATATCCATGAAGGTCGGCTGGTACAGGAAAGTGGCGATCGCGGCGAGACGCAGCGGATCGTCGAAGGTCGTGTAACCCAGCCAGTTGAACCAGATCGAGTAGGCGCCAGGCAGGATCATCTGCGCCACCATGACCGCGATTACGATGCCCATCGCGTACCGATAAAGCTCGAACGCGCGGCTATAGACCGCCGAGCGACCGGCCGCATAACCCGCCTTCATCATCTTGCGGGCATAGACCATGCCGATCATCAGACCGGATAGGAACACGAAGCCCTGCGCGTCTTCCACGAAGGCGAGCTGGTTGTGATTGATCTTTACGAGGAAATATCCACCGGCAAAAATAAGGTGGTTCAGTACCATGAAAACGAGGAAATACCCTCGCATACCATCAATGATCTCAAAGCGCTTCATCGATCGCGGTCTCCGTCTTTGCCGGTCCTGATGGCAGCAGCCCTTCGGTCCGTAAGGCCTCTGCGGGCCAGGAAGTCACGCGCCTAAAACGTCGCGAGAAGCCGGAGGGTTCCGGCAGGAATCGGTTTCTAGCCGACGTTCAGACATTTCAACCGTAAACAGTCCGTGATGACTGTCACATGAACGACATATGCTGGGGATTGAGAACGCTCACTCCGCCGCGACCCGGCGCAAGCCGGCCGTCTGCGTGAGGTAGGCGCGGATCGCGGCGGGCTTGACCGGCTTGTGCTGCACGGTCACGCCGTGCCGTTCTGCCTCGGCACGTACCTCCGGCGTCCGGTCGGCGGTGATCATCATCGCCGGAATGGCGGCCTGATAATGGGCTCTCAGCGCCAGGATCGCCTGCAGCCCGTCGCCGTCGTCGAGATGATAGTCGGCGATGACGATGTCGGGCACTGGCTCGCCTTGCCGCGTGATCGCATCGATCTCGGCAAGCGAGCGGGCCTGGCCGACCGTGCAGCCCCATCCGGTGATCAGAAGCGCCATGCCGTCGAGAATCTGGGGTTCGTTATCGATGCAGAGCACCCGCAGCCCGTTCAGCGCATTGGCGGGTTTCGCCCGCTCGCGGCGAATTCGCGCCGAAACCGCATGCGGCGCTGCAAGGTCGCGCGGGATCTCGACGCGGAAAACGGTGCCGCGTCCGGGCTGCGAGGCAAGCTGCACCGGATGGCTGAGCATGCGCGACAGCCGGTCGACGATGGAAAGACCAAGCCCCAGGCCGCTTGCCGTCCTGGCCCCATCCTCCAGCCGCGCGAATTCCTTGAACACGGTACGGAATTTCGAAGCAGGAATGCCGATGCCGGAATCGAGCACCTCGATGACCACCTTGGTTCCGCGCCGCCGCGCGCCCACAATCACCTTGCCGGAAACCGTGTACTTGATCGCGTTGGACACCAGGTTCTGAACCAGCCGGCGCAGCAGATTGGCGTCGGAGACGACTTTCAGCGTGGTCGGCATCACCACGAATTTGAGGTTCTTCTCCCGCGCCATCGGCGAAAAATCCGTGTCGATCCGCTTGAAAAGATCGTCCAGCTCGATCGAACCGAACCGGGGTTTCATCGTACCGGTATCGAGCCGGGAAATGTCCAGCACCGCACCGAGGATCGTTTCCACCGATTCAAGCGAGCTGTCGATATTGCGGGCGATCGCCGCATTCTTGTCCGGTCCGCCAAGCCGTTCGACCAGCGTCGAGGAATAAAGGCGCGCGGCATTGAGCGGCTGCAGGATGTCGTGCCCGGCCGCAGCGAAGAAACGGGTCTTGCTCAGGTTGGCGTCGTCCGCTGCTGCGCGGGCTTCGCCGAGCGCCCGGTTGACGCGGGTAAGCTCTGCCGTGCGCTCGCCGACACGCTGCTCAAGTGTTTCGTTCGCCTGCTTCAGCGCCTGGTCTGCGGCCACGCGTGCGGTAATATCGGTCAGGGTCGCAACGAAACCGGCATCCGGCATCGGGTTGCTGCGCACCTCGATGATCCGCTGCCCGCCCTGCAGCACGAGGGAGAAGGATGCCCCGAGATCTTTGAACTGACCCGTGATCGCCTGTTTTTCGTTTTCGCTCACGTCGCCACGCTCGGCCAGTAGCGCCACGATGTCGGAAAGCAGAAAGCCCACCTGTCCCGCCTGTTCGGGAAGATCGAGCAATTGCCGGAAACGCCGGTTCCACACGGTCAGCCGCTCGGAACTGTCGAACACGGCGATGCCCTGGTCCATGTGGGAAAGCGCCGTCTGCATCATGTCCCGGTTATATTGCAGTGCCTCACTCGCCTGATCGAGAAGCCAGGCCGTGTCGGAATTGGTGTCCTCGACCTTCTGCAGCACAAGCGACAGCACGAGCCTTGCCGATGACGAGCCGATCGCACTGCCGAGCAACTGTTCGGAAAAATGGATCATCGCCATGTCCGACGGCTGGTCGTCGCGAAAACGGCGACCAGCCGTCTTCTCGTAATTGGAGAAGGAGCGCAGCATCCGCTCCTCGCCGAGATAACGGGCGATCACCGTCTTCAGGTCACCGACGCTGATGCGGGTTTTCCAGCCGCGGGTGGCAAATTGCGAGCGGGGTTGGCGCTTGACGAAGATACCGGCCTGAAGCCGCTCCACCGGCCGTGGATTGCGCGACAGCGAACCAAGCACGAAGGCGATCGTGTTGAGCGCGAGGCTGAAGATCGTCGTCGTGACGAAAGGATCGATTTCAGGTCCGGAAAAAATCGCGGCACCGGGAAAGATGAAATTCAGCACGGCCGCCGCGATATGGGAATTGTCTGGTCCGCCAAGGCTCGGCAGGAACAGAAGATAGGCCCAGGAAAGGAAACCGAAGGAGAGGCCGAGAATGGCGCCGCGAGCATTGGCCCGCCGCCAGATGAGACCGCCGAGCAGGGCAGGGGCGATCTGGGCGATGGCGGCAAAGGCGAGCAGTCCGATCGACGCCAGCCCCGACTGACTGTCCGCCATCCGGTAATAGCCATAGCCAAGCAACATCACGGCAAAAATGGAAGCGCGGCGGATGTTGAGCAGCGTGCGGGTCAAATCCTTCTGTCCGGCGGGCGTCGAGACGAGCTTTCGCCTCAGGAAAAGCGGAATGACGATATCGTTGGAGATCATGATCGACAGCGCCACCGATTCCACGATCACCATCGCCGTCGCCGCGGAAAAACCGCCGATGAAGGTCATCAGCGTGACGAAGGGAAGACCTGCTTCGAGCGGCAGTGTCAGCACGTAAAGGTCGGCG
Source organism: Hyphomicrobiales bacterium (assembly GCA_900466875.1). GTDB lineage: Bacteria > Pseudomonadota > Alphaproteobacteria > Rhizobiales > Rhizobiaceae > Neorhizobium. The sequence goes on from UBNQ01000010.1 coordinate 7,336, forward strand.
TCGCCCATGCCGCCGAATGTGATCAGCCCGGCAGCGGCCACGGGGATCACGAAGATATTGATGGCGATGAGATAGACCGGCAGAAGGAAACCGGCCGCCCGCCGCTCCCGCGGCGTCCTGTTCTCCACCACTGTGACATGAAACTGCCGTGGCAGGATGACGATGGCGAATGCGGAGATGAGAATGATCAGCACCCACCGGCTGACCGGCGTTTCATAGGATGCCGCGGACGCGACCAGCAGGTTTTCCGATGCTTTCGCCGCCAGATCCGACCAGCCGTCGAACATGAAGAACACGACCGCAATGCCGACCGTCGCGAACGCAACGAGCTTGACCAGCGATTCCATCGCCACCGCCAGGATCAGTCCGTCCTGATGCTCCGTGGCATCCGTGTGTCGGGTGCCGAAAACGACGGCGAAACAGGCCATCAGCAACGTCACGATCAGCGCCAGATCGACAAAATGCAGGTTGCCGCTGCCGATGCCGAAATCGGACGGATTGACCATCACGGCGACCGAACTCGACACGGCCTTCAGCTGCAGCGCGATATAAGGCACGGTTCCGACCAGAGCCAGCACCGCGACGATTGCCGCCACAGTTGCGTTCTTGCCGTAACGGGCGGCGATGAAATCCGCGATCGAGGTGAGCTTCTCCGCCTTGGCGAGTTCAACGATACGCCGGATGATCGGCATGCCGAGCGTGAATGCCAGGATCGGCCCGATATAGATCGCCGCAAATTCCAGCCCGCGCTGGGAGGCAAGGCCGACGCCGCCGAAATAGGTCCAGGATGTGCAGTAGACGGCAAGGCTCAAGGCATAGACGAGCGGACGCCCGCCTTTCGGCACGCCGACAAGTCTGCTGCGCCTGTCGCCATAGCTCGCCACCGCAAAAAGCAGCAGGATATAGGCGAATGCCGAGACAAGAATGACCCAGCCTGGAAGCATTTTTCCTCCGCCGCAAACAGATGCGGTCCTCGGAGTGAACATTAAGGGAAATGACTTCTATTGAAAATCGGTCGGACCTCGTCAAAAAGTCCAATACGCCGGCAGTTTGTCCGACGAGTTGTCATGTTCAAGCCATTGGCTTTTTGTACCTTTTCAGTATGTGAGGAAACGCTATGTTAGGCGGGACTCGAACCAAGAGAGGGGCTCTACCATGTCCGTAGTCAGCGAATTTCGTTCATTTATTGCCAAGGGAAATGTCATCGATCTGGCGGTCGGTATCATCATCGGCGGCGCCTTCACCGGCATCGTCACATCGCTTGTGAATGACATCGTCATGCCGGTCGTCGGGGCTGTAACCGGCGGCGGTTTCGATTTCTCCAATTACTTCGTGGCCTTGTCGAGTGCAGTCACCGCGCCGTCGTTGGAAGAAGCCCGCAAGCAGGGTGCAGTCTTTGCCTATGGCAGCTTCATCACCGTGATGATCAACTTCCTGATCCTCGCCTTCATCATCTTCCTGATGGTCAAGGGCGTGAATAAGCTGCGCGCCATGGAAGAAAAGAAGCCGGTCGATGAAAAGCCTGCGCCGCCGCCGGCCGATATCCTGCTTCTGTCCGAAATCAGGGATATCCTGAAAACCAAATAATCCGGTCCGTATGAGAGCCTGCAATTCATCAGAACAATGAATTGCAGGCTCACGGATTCTCATGGGATTTCCCTGTTTTTCTGCGCTAAAGAAGAGGCAGGAAAAACAGGAAATCCGCATGTCTTTGCTTTCTTCGCTCAGCACCCGCGCCACCACTGCACCCGAAAGCGGCATCGTGGAGATCATCACCCATGCCCGTATCGGCGGTCGTGACGATCTCATTCCGCTCTGGGCCGGCGAAGGCGATCTGCCAAGCCCGGATTTCATCAATCGTGCGGCATCTGATGCCCTTCTGGGCGGCGAGACCTTTTACACCTGGCAGCGCGGCATTCCCGAACTGCGCCAGGCGCTGTCCGATTATTACACCCGGCATTTTTCCGTTTCGCTGCCTGCCGAACATTTCTACGTCACCGGCTCCGGCATGCATGCGATCATGATGGCCGTTCAGGCGATCACCGGACCGGGTGATGAACTGATTTATCTGTCGCCGACCTGGCCGAACATCGTTTCCGCAATCGAGATTTCCGGCGCGGTCGCAACCGGCCTGCCGCTGGAATTCACCGGCGGTAAATGGTCGCTCGATCTGAACAAGCTCGAAACTGCGATCACGCCGAAGACGAAGGGCCTGTTCGTCAACACGCCATCCAACCCGACCGGTTGGACCGCAACGAAGGAAGACCTCGCTGCCATCCTCGGCCTTGCCCGCAAACACGGTCTGTGGATCATCGCCGACGAGATCTATGCCCGTTATTATTATGGCGGCGCGGTGCGGGCGCCGTCCTTCCTCGATATCTCCGAGCCGAACGACCGCATCATCTTTGCAAACTCCTTCTCCAAGAACTGGTCGATGACCGGTTGGCGTGTTGGCTGGCTGGTGGCCCCGCCGGAACTCGGACAAGTGATCGAAAATCTTATCCAGTATTCCAATTCCGGTGTCGCCCAGTTCATGCAGCGCGGCGCCGTTGTTGCACTCAACGAAGGGGATGCTTTCGTCGAGGAGAATATCCAGCGCGCCCGCCAGTCGCGCGATATCCTTTGCGATATGCTGATCGCCACCAACCGGGTCCAGACCCTGAAGCCGGAAGGCGCGATCTATGCGTTCCTCAAGGTCGACGGCATCACCGACAGTCGTGCGGCGGCGCTCGATATCGTCGACAAGATAGGTGTGGCTCTGGCGCCGGGTTCGGCCTTCGGCAAGGGCGGCGAGAACTTTCTTCGCGCCTGTTTCCTGCGCAACCCGAAACATGTCGAAGAGGCCGCAGACCGGCTGGCCGGCTATATCAAGGCGCTTTGACACACCGGACTGGGTTATTCGATAAAATTCGAAATATCCCGGAAAACCTCCCTTATCCACGTCACCGGATATAGTTGGGCCACGGCTCCATAAGTAACCGGTGATCAATCGCCGTGATGCTTTCCTGCAAAAAACAAAAGGCAGGGAAGTCGTTCATGGCAGTGCTGGTAACAGGCGGTGCAGGATATATAGGCAGCCATATGGCCTGGGCATTGCTGGATGCCGGGGAAGATGTGGTGGTGCTCGATCGTCTTTCGACCGGTTTCCGCTGGGCGGTGCCGGATGCGGCGCGCTTCTATCTCGGCGATGTCGGCGATCAGGCGCTGCTCGGCCAGATCTTTGCTGAAAACGACATCGAAGCGATCATGCATTTCGCCGGCTCCATCGTTGTGCCGCAGTCGGTTGCCCATCCGCTCGATTATTACGAGAACAACACCAGCAAGACCCGGCTTCTGGCGGCTGCTGCGATCGATGCCGGCATCAAGCATTTCGTCTTCTCGTCCACCGCCGCCGTTTACGGCGACCAGAAGGAGGATGTGCCGGTTCTGGAAAGCGCCCCGACGCTGCCGAAAAATCCCTATGGCCACTCCAAGCTGATGTCGGAGCTGATGCTGCGTGATGCCGCCGCGGCCTACGACTTCCGCTTCGTCGCACTGCGTTATTTCAACGTCGCAGGCGCCGATCCGCTCGGCCGTACCGGCCTGTCTACTGTCGGCGCGACGCATCTGATCAAGCTCGCCTGCGAAGCCGCGCTCGGCGAACGTCCGGGCGTCGATATTTACGGCACCGATTATCTGACGCCGGATGGGACGGGTGTTCGCGACTATATCCACGTGACCGATCTGGTTGAGGCGCATCTCAAGGCGTTGAGTTATCTGCGCCGCGGCGGCGAGCCGTTGATTGCCAATTGCGGTTACGGCCGCGGGTATTCGGTGCTGGAAGTGCTGAATGCGGTCAAGCGCGTCAGCGGACATTCGTTTGAGGTTCACTACGGCCCGCGCCGGCCGGGTGACGCCGCCAGCGTGGTCGCCAATTCGACGCTGGCCCGCAGGCTCCTGGAATGGCAGCCGCGCCACGATGATCTCGACCTGATCGTCGAGACCGCGATCGCCTGGGAAGGCCGTCTTGCGGGTCGCCGGGTGGAAGACCTTCGCTCGCTGCACCAGCGGCTTGCGGCGGTACGCTTCTGATATCCGCTTCACCAGCAGGGCTGTCATGCCGAAATGAGGATGGATAAGCGATCGCTTGAGGAGTAAGGGACGGGCAACCAATCGGATCCGACGGATATCATGCGCCTTTCTTTGACAGCCGGTCTCGTTCTTCTCAGCTGCGGGCTTGCCGCCTTCCCGGCCTCAGCGTCGGATATTCCGAAGGCTCCTGCGCAATTGACGGCATTCCCGATACCCAAGGTCAAGCTGGTCGAGCCGCGCCTGCATCTCGCCAAGGGTGAAAGCGGCGCCAGGCCGCGCGTGGCGCTGACCTTCGATGCCTGCATGGGCGCGGTGGACGAACGTATCCTGTCGACCCTGATCAGCGAGCGTATCCCATCCACGGTTTTCGTTACCGCCCGCTGGCTGCGCAAGAACCCGCAGACGGTGGCGATCTTCCTCGCCAATCCGGACCTGTTCGAGATCGAGAACCACGGTGAAAACCATGTGCCGGCGATCGATGTCGCCGTGCCGGTTTATGGCATTGCGTCTGCCGGATCGCCACAGGCCGTGGCTCAGGAAGTCGGCAAGGGCGCCGAAGCCGTCATCGCGACCGGCCTGCCGGCGCCGCGCTGGTTCCGGGGTGCGACGGCGAAATACGACGCCACTTCCATCGATGAGATCCGCAAGATGGGCTACCGCGTCGCCGGTTATTCGCTCAACGGCGACGACGGTTCGCTGCTTGGTGCGGGGTCGGCCGAAAAGCGCATCGCGGCGGCAAAGGATGGCGATGTCGTCATCTCGCATATCAACCAGCCGACCCACGCCGCAGGGCAGGGTGTCGCCAACGCCATCCTGAAGCTCAAGGCCCGCGGCGTCGAATTCGTCCGCCTGGCAGATGTCGAGACCATCGGCGACAACGACACGACCGCGTCGCGCCCCGGTCTGTTCTGAGCTTGCACGCTCAGTCATTGGAAAACATGAGTTAAATCCTCAAGTCACTTGATCTGCAGCAAGTGCCTCCGGTTCTCCAGCCTCTAGATTGCCGTCATCTTGACGATCGGTAATCAGCAGGGAACCAAGGCATGGCATCGAGTGAGGACTTGGCGCGTTATTTCGCGGCCGGAACCGGGCTCGACCCCTTCTGCGAGGCGTTCAGCCGGCGCAATGCGGTCATGCCGTTTCGCGGCAAGCGGCGTCTGCCGGCCGAAGAGATGCAGGATGTCTGGCTTGAGCTGCAGTCGCAACCCGGAAAACCGGGCAAGCGGCTTGCCTATATCCACATCCCCTTCTGCGCCAATCATTGCCTCTTCTGCGGCTTTTACCGCAACGCCTACGTGCCGCAGACGGGTGCCGATTATGTCGATCTGGTCATCGAGGAGATCCGGCGGGAGGCGCAGACGAATGCGGTGCGCCACAACCCCATCCATGCGGTCTATTTCGGCGGCGGCACGCCGACGGCGCTGAGCGCGCAAGAGCTGTCACGGCTGATTTCCACCGTCCGGGCGGAACTGCCGCTTGCTCCCGATTGCGAGATTACCGTCGAGGGACGCATCATCCATTTCACCCCGGACAAGATCGATGCCTGTCTGGAAGCCGGCGCGAACCGTTTCTCCATCGGGGTCCAAACCTTCGATACGGATGTCAGGAAACGACAGGGACGTCGTTCGAGCCGCGAGGAGGCTGTCCGCTTCCTCGAATATCTCCGTGATCAGGATCGCGCGGCACTGGTGATCGATCTGATCTACGGACTGCCGGGCCAGACGCTCGACGTGTGGCAGCGGGATCTCGAAACGGCTGCCGATATCGGCCCCGACGGTCTGGATCTCTACGGGTTGAACCTCATTCCGACGACACCTTTGTTCAAGGCGATTGAAGCCGGAAAATTCCCGGCAACGCCGGGGCTGAACCAGATCGGTGCCTTCTACCGCACCGGTGCCGAGTTCTTCCGGCGCAGGAACTGGCGCCAGATCAGCAACAACCACTGGGCCCGCACCACGCGGGAGAGAAACCTCTACAACCTGCTGATCAAGGAGGGGGCCGATTGCCTCGCTTTCGGTTCGGGTGCCGGCGGTTCGATCGGTCCGGTCGGTTACGGGCTCAATGGCGATTTGGGCGTCTATGGCGACGACGTGCGGGCAGGCCGCAAATCGCTCGGCATGATGTTGGTCTCCGATGAACTTTCTGCGCTTCGCACCCTGGTGACCGCGGGTTTCGAGGTCGGGCATCTTGATCTCGGCCGCCTGGACCGGACGTCGGGTCGCGCCGTGACGCCGGTTTTGGAGCCGCTTGTCAATCAGTGGCAGGGGGCGGGCCTCGTCTCGTTTACCGGCGGCATCGTCGAACTCACCACGGCCGGCCGCTTCTGGTACTCGAACCTGATCGCCGCCTTTCACGACATTCTTTCTCTTGAACTGGGCCCGTCACGCGACGCGGCCTGAACGACCTCTTGCGAACGGAGCAGGGACATGTCCGACCTCGACCACGCCGAAACCATCAAAGAGATCAAGCAGGCGATCGCCGCCAAGCCGGACGGCGTGCTGGAAGCGCTTTCCGCACAATATGGCGTGTCGATCCAGACGGTGCTGGAATGCCTGCCCGAAGGCGTGACACGCGTTGACGGACGCCATTTCATCGATGTCCTGACCGATATCGCCAAATGGGGCGACATCACCTTCATCTGCCATTCCAAGGATGCCATCATAGAATTCTCCGGCCCGCTGCCGCAGGGGGAGATGGGACATGGCATGTATAACCTGCGCGGCGGCACCGGCGGTCTGTCCGGCCATCTGCGCCCGGAAAATTGCGCCGCGATCTTCTTCGTCCGCCGCCTCTTCATGGGCATGGAAACAAAGTCGATCCAGTTCTTCAATGCCGAGGGCGAAACGATCTTCAAGATCTATGTCGGTCGCGACAGGGAACGTAAGCTGAAGGCCGTTCAGGTCGAGCGCTTCGAACGGCTTGCCATGCAGTTCACCAAGACTGTGGGCAATGCCTGACATGCGGCCATTGCTGATTTTCGGCGCAAGCCGCGGGGTCGGCCTCGAGCTGGCCGCCCTGGAACGTGCCGCCGGACGCCCCGTTGCGGTGCTCTTGCGGCCCGCGTCTGAGGCCGGACCTCTACAGGAGATCGGCGCGCAGGTCCTGCGCGGTGACGTTCTCTCGCGGCCTGACATCGAGCAGGCGCTGGCGTCTTTCCCCGGATCATTCGATGTCGTCTCGACGCTGAGCGGGCGCGGCGAGGACGGGCGGCTTGCCGATGACGAAGGCAATATCAACGTTATCGAGGCGGTAAAGGCGAGCGGAAGGGCAGGGCGTTTCATCCTCGTCACCTCCATGGGCTGCGGAGACATGGCGCCCTATCGGTCGGAACGGGCGATTGCCGCCTTCGGTGCCGTGGTCGATGCCAAGACACGGGCGGAAGACCGGTTGAAAGAGACCGATCTCGACTGGACGATCCTGCGGCCGGGCGGGCTCGTCTCGGAGCCGCCCACGAGCAATGGCCTGTTGACGCAAAACCCTCGGGTTCACGGTTTCATCCATCGCGCCGACGTCGCATCGCTCGCCTTCCGGGTGCTTCGCGATTCCGCGACATCCCGCCAGGCTTTCGCCGCGGTCGACCGGAACCGGATGAACTGCGACACCGCCGTCGATCCCTTTCCGCTCGCATGACGCCGCATGCGGCCGTCCGGAGATAAAAGCGCTGGCTTCGCTTTTGTTTTCCGGGCTTTTTGGTTATGGAAATCCATGGCCGAAAATGACGACGTAAATGACGATGACACGCTCGCAAAGGGTGAGAGCCGCGGCGACCGCGCCCGCAAGGCACAGGCCGCCCGCGAAGCCGAACGCAAGGCCAAGGCCGCCGCAAAACTTCGCGAAAACCTGATGCGCCGCAAGGGGCAGGCTCGCGCCCGCCGCGCCGGCGAGGCGGACGATACACAGGGACTTCCGGCATCCACACCGTCTGCCGCAAAATCGGACGAATCATCCTGACTTATGTCGGTCACGGGACTTCACTGCAGCGCCGTGCGCCTGGCGCACATAGGACGCTGCAACATCTTAGAGCCTGAACATTCCATTTGTCGAAAATCGGCTTCGATTTTCGGGAAGTGGAATGTGCAGGGTTTCACGAACATTGAAGCGCTGCGGGTTTTCGTCTAAGGACGCTGCCTTCCAGGCGTGAGAGGGAAAGTTTTTCAATCATGGATCGCATTCGCATTTCCGGCGGCAACAAGCTGAACGGCATTATCCCGATTTCCGGTGCCAAGAACGCAGCCCTGCCGCTGATGATCGCCTCGCTTCTGACGAGCGACACCCTGACGCTCGAAAACGTGCCGCATCTGGCCGACGTCGAACAGTTGTTGCGTATCCTCGGCAATCATGGCGTCGACATTTCCGTCAACGGCCGCCGCGAAGGCCAGGCCGACAGCTACGCACGCACCATACAGTTCACCTGCCGTACGATTGTCGACACCACCGCTCCTTACGAGCTGGTCTCCAAGATGCGCGCTTCCTTCTGGGTCATCGGCCCGCTTCTGGCGCGTGAAGGCCGGGCCCGCGTCTCGCTGCCGGGCGGTTGCGCCATCGGCACGCGTCCGGTCGACCTCTTCCTCGAAAGCCTTGCAGCGCTCGGTGCCGAGATCGAGATCGATAGCGGTTATGTCAACGTCACTGCCCCCAAAGGCGGCCTTGTCGGTGCGCACTACACATTCCCCAAGGTCTCCGTCGGCGCCACCCACGTGCTGCTGATGGCGGCAACGCTTGCCAAGGGCACGACAGTCATCGACAACGCCGCACGTGAGCCGGAAATCGTTGATCTGGCCGACTGCCTGATTGCCATGGGAGCCAAGATCACCGGCGCCGGCACCAGGACGATCACCATCGAAGGCGTCGATTCCCTGCATGGCGCCCGTCACCGCGTGCTGCCGGACCGCATCGAGACCGGCACCTATGCCATGGCCGTCGCCATGACCGGCGGCGACGTCACGCTGACCGGTACGCGCGCCTCGCTGCTGGATAATGCATTGGATACGCTGCGTCTCGCCGGTGCCGAAATCACCGAGACCGAAAGCGGCCTGCGCGTCGTTCGTAACGGCAACGGAATTCAGCCGGTCGATATCGTCACGGAACCCTTCCCGGGCTTCCCGACCGACCTGCAGGCGCAGTTCATGGCGTTGATGACGCGCTCCTCCGGCGTGTCGCATGTCACCGAAACCATCTTCGAAAACCGCTTCATGCATGTGCAGGAACTGGCCCGCCTCGGCGCCAAGATTTCGCTATCGGGCCAGATGGCGCGTATCGAAGGCGTTTCCAAGCTGAAGGGCGCACCGGTCATGGCGACCGACCTGCGTGCCTCGGTATCGCTCGTCATCGCCGGCCTTGCCGCCGAAGGCGATACGATGGTCAGCCGCGTCTATCACCTCGACCGCGGTTTCGAGCGTCTGGAAGAAAAGCTTACCCGCTGCGGCGCAATCGTCGAACGCGTCAGCGACTGATTATCGCTTCAATCGAGAAGTCTTTAGAAGGACGGCAGGGAAACCCTTGCCGTCCTTTTTCGTATCCCTATGTTGAAGCGGCATCCCATTTTGCCTCCCGCCTCATATTCATGATCCGGCTCTGTCTTTTTGGTTTCACGCAATTCCGGACGCAAAACCGGCGCCCACTTTTGCTGAAATTGCTCTCATTGGAGATTTCCCATGGCTGACGTTTCTTCCCCCGTCTGGTTCATCACCGGCTGCTCAACCGGCTTTGGCCGCGAACTCGCCAAGCTGACGCTTGATCGCGGTTGGCCGACCGTCGTTACCGCCCGCGACAAGAGCCGCCTTGCCGATCTGGTGGAAGGTTATGACAACGCGCTGGCCGTCGATCTGGATGTGACCGACGCGAGCCAGATCGCCGCGGCCGTGAAGGCTGCGGAGGAAAAATTCGGCCGCATCGACGTGCTGGTCAACAATGCCGGTTACGGCTACCAGGCCTCGCTCGAAGAAGGTGAGGAGAGCGAGATCCGCGACATGTTCGACGCCAATGTCTTCGGCCTCTTCGCCATGACGCGCGCCGTGCTGCCGGGCATGCGTGCCCGCCGCAAGGGGCACGTCCTCAACCTCACCTCGCAGGCCGGCTTCATCGGTTTTGCCGGTTCCGGCTATTACGCGGCGACGAAGCACGCGGTCGAAGGGTTTTCCGATGCGCTGGCGGCTGAAGGCGGCCCGCTCGGCATCAAGGTCACCTGCGTGGCGCCGGGTCCGTTCCGCACGGACTGGGCCGGCCGTTCGCTGAAACAGACGCCGGTAAAGATTGCCGACTATCAGGAGACGGTCGGCAAGCGTCTGGCCTCCACCGCCGATATCAGCGGCAAACAGCCGGGCGATCCGGTGCGTGCCGGCGAGGCGATGATCAAGGTGGTGGAATCGGCCAACCCGCCACGTCATCTCGTTCTCGGCGAGATTGCCTATAACGGTGTCACCGGCAAGCTGAAGGAGCGTCTGGGCGAGATCGAGGCTTGGAAAGACACCAGCATTTCCGCCGATTTTCCGAAATAGGCCTTCGCCGGGCTGACGCTTGGGAAGCCGGGGCGGGATATGCGCCCTGGCTTTTTGTTGATCGGTCTCAGGCGTATCTCTGCTGCGCCTGACGTTTGAGGATTTCGGTCGTCGTGTCGAAGTCGGCGGGGCGGCCGAAGAGATAGCCCTGGGCGAAGCTGCAACCGAGGCGCTGCAGGCGGAGCGCCTGATCCGCAGTCTCGACACCTTCCGCCACCATGCGCACACCCAATCCGCCGGCCATGCCCAGCAGCGCCTTGATGATGACCTCACCGGGCCCACCCGACATGCGATCGACGAAAGTCTTGTCGATCTTGATGATGTCTACCGGGAAATTCAGAAGATGGATGAGAGAGGCGTAACCGGTGCCGAAATCGTCCAGCGCGACGAGCCGCCCATCCGAGCGCATGTCCTCGATCGTCTTGCCGACCTTGCTGTCCCGCTCGTCCATATAGACCGTTTCCGTGACTTCGACGACGACCTGCCCGGGCGGTACGCCTTCCTGCGAGAAATGCTGTGCGATCCGCGCCCGCAAGTCTCCCTGGTCGAAATCCGCCATCGACACGTTCACGCTGATATAGGAAAGCGGAATATCCCGCTCGCGCCAAGACCGCATGTCGCGGGCAACTTGCTGCAGCATCCTGTCCGTCAGCTTGTGGCCGAGCGATGCATCCTGCAATGCCTCTGCAAACATTCCGGCGGACAGAATTTGTCCGTATTCGGTGCGGACCCGGCAAAGAGCTTCCAGCCCGACGATCTCGCGGGTGTCGAGCCGGACGATCGGCTGGTAATGCGGCTCGATGCGCCCGTCGGCAAGCGCGGCGGTCACCGTCTGCAGGATGCGAAAACGCTCCGCCACGGCCCCGGCCAGCTCGTCGCTGTAAAGAACGAAACTGCCCCGCGCGGTCTGCTTGGCGTGATGAAGCGCAAGATTGGCATGCTGAAGATAGGTCGGAACATCGGCGACCTGCGATGGCGCGTAGATCGCACCGCCGCAGCTTGCCGAAAGGCGAAGCGTGTGGCTCCTCTCCTGCAGGCAGCGGTCAGCCAGTGCCTGCAGGATACGCCGGCAGATGTCGGCCAGATCCAGCGAGCCATCATCGATGAGAACCGCAAATTCATCGGCATCGACCCTGAAATTCTTCTCCGGCCCGACGATCTGCGTCACGGCATGGGCAGCTTCGATGATCAGCCTGTCGCCGACAGTATGGCCGAATGCCTCGTTGATCCGGCCGAGATGGTCGATATCGATCAGCACGATACCGAACGGGCTGGAATTGTTCCTCGCCCTCTCCGCAACCGTTTTGATGAAATTTGCCCGGTTGCCGAGGCCCGTCAGGACATCGAAATAGGCAAGCCGCTGGTTCTCGGCCTTCACCTCTTCGCGTTCGAAGACAAGCGAGCAGAGATCGACGCATTCCGCGACGATCATGCGCTCCTCTTCCGTCGGTCCCCGGTGCTGCTTGTAGTAGAAACCGAAGGCGCCGAGCACCCGCCCGTCGCTCTGCAGGATCGGGCTGGACCAGCAGGCCTTCACGTCGTGTTCTGTTGCCAGAATGTCGGCAAGCGCCCGGTAGGGTATCCAGTACGGATCGGTAAAGATGTTCTCCACAGCGATCGCCTGGCCAAGAAAAGCGGCCGTGCCACAGGAGCCGACGCCCGGACCGATCGCGATCCCGTCGAGCGCCGTCGAATATTCCTTTGAAATGGTTGGTCCGGCCAGCGGATGCAGGTGGCCGTTGCGATCGATGGTTACCAGCGAGCAGAGCACGCCCTCAGTCATCTGTTCGGCATGGGTGCAGATATGGTCGGCTGCTTCTTTCATCGAGCAACCCCGAGCAAGCATATCCAGTATTTCCTGCTGAATTTGTCCCCGCATGGCTGCCATTCGTCAAATGATCCCGGTTTTAAATGACTTGGATAATGGATTTTGGAATGATGTCCTATAAAAGGTAAGTATAAGGTTATTCGGGCGCGCGAAATTCTTTCAAGATGTCGATATTCCAGCCATATGGTGCGAAGGTGACGCAGGTCAATGTGTCGTACCCGGTCTCGACATAGGGTAGAGGCAGCTCTCGAGGGACCGCATCCGCCCATGACGTATTTTGCCTTTTTCTCCACCGTGCTGGCTCTTCTTCTGGCGCCCGGCCCGACGAATACGTTGATGGGAATTGCCGGCGCGCGCGGCGGCCTTGGCGCAACGGCTAGGCTTCTTCCTGCGGAGCTTGGTGGTTACCTGACGACGATCCTGCCGCTGGCATGGCTGGGTGCGGAACTGCTTGCCCGCGTCCCCTCCGCATCCGTTGCGTTGAAGGTGGCTGCTGCCGTCTGGGTCATGGTCCTGGCCGTCAAGCTGTGGCGCATGCCGGGGGATGCGGCAGCGGGACATGGCGTGACGACAGGGCGCGTCTACCTCACCACCATGCTCAATCCGAAAGCCCTTATCTTCGGTCTGGTGCTCCTGCCCGCGCCCGCCGACAGCCAGTTCCTGCCGCGGCTTGCCATGTTCTGCGTCATGGTGATGGCGGTCGCCATGCTGTGGGGCGGGTTCGGCCAATTGACCCAGGCGGGCGAGAGCGGCAGCCGTCGGCTTGTCATTGTCCAGCGCCTCGCCTCGATCTGGCTCGCGATCGTCTCCGTGACGCTGATCACCGGCGTCCTGCGCGCATAGGCTCGCGGGTCAGCCAAAACGGCTGGGTGAGAAGGATTGGAGATCTATTGCAGGGGCTTGATCCTGCAGCAGATCCGCCACGAGCCGCGCCGTGCCGGCCGATTGCGTCAAGCCGAGATGGCCGTGGCCGAATGCGTAGACGACATTCGGCACTGCCTTTGCCCGGCCTATTGCGGGCAGGCTGTCGGGCATGGATGGGCGAAACCCCATCCACTGCGTACCGCCTTCCGTCTTCAGTCCGGGCAGGAACGTCTTGGCCTTTTTCAGCATCGCGTCCGACCGTGCGTAGTTCGGCGGCAGGGATAGCCCTCCAAGCTCGACCGCGCCGCCGACGCGGATGCCGCTCGTCAACCGGGTGACGACAAAACCATGGCCGCCGAATGTGACCTGCGTGCGCAGATCGAGAGCGTCCGGGGGCAGGGTGGTATTGTAACCGCGCTCGGTTTCCAGCGGGATGTTTTCGCCGAGCGAACGGGCGATGCGATGCGAAAACGCGCCGGCCGAAAGCACCACCTTGCCGGCCGCCAACGCCACATCGCCCGCAAGAACGATCTCGACGCCATCCGGGGTCGAGCGCAGACCCTTGACCTCGGCAATCTCGATGACGCCACCGCGTGCGCGAAAATTCTCGGCGAGCGCCAGCGTGTAGAGTTTCGGATCCGCGATCGAATACCAACCCGGCGTGAATGTGCCGCGGGTGAAGCGCGGCGCGATGCCCGGCTGGATGTCGGCCATCTCGGCGGCATCCATATGCCGGAACTCGATGCCATGCTGCGCGCGGGCTTCCCAGCCCGGTAGGGAAGCGCGGAATTCGGCATCGCTTTCATAGACCTGCAGATTGCCTTCCTTGCGCAGCATGGAAAGCGTGCCGGTGGCCGACAGGAAAGGTTCGAGCTCCGCCCTTGAAAGGTCCATCAGAGCCGTTTGGGCGCTGGTCGAATGCGCCACCCGCGAAGCCGAACAGGCGCGCCAGAAGCGGAACATCCAGGGCGCGATATTGAGCGCATAGGCGGGCGGGATCGACAATGGCCCGAGCGGATCGAGCAGCCATTTGGGCGCTTTCTTCAGGATACCGGGCGAAGCAAGCGGCAGGATGTCGGTAAAGGCGAAAGCGCCGGCATTGCCGGCCGACGCACCCGCCGCCGGACCTTCGCGGNNCCGCGAAGGTCCGGCGGCGGAAAGGCCGACGACCCCCGCCCCGATGACGACTATATCCGACCTTGCCATGTCCCCGATTGTCCCGTCTTCGCGCGGCCGTTTGCGGCTTCACGCATGTTCCCCTCTTTCTGATGCAGCAAAGCCCTCCTGGGGGAGGGCTTTGCTCGTTCCAAAATCAGGCCTTGCAGCTCTGAACCGCGCCGGGCAGCTTGCTCCAGTCGGCGTACCAGCTGTCGAAAAGTGTGAGCTGCGCTTCCACATAACCGCGCTGGCTGTCGGAAAGCACGTCGGTCTCGATGAAGTTCAGGGCGAATTCCTTATTCCCCTTCAACACCATCATATGCTTGAAATAGAGCACCAGATCCGGGCCTTCATCGAAGGAAGAAAGCACGCCGAGCGCTTCCTCCAGTTCCCTGGCGCGGGTACGCGCGTCCGCGTCGCCATTGGCCGCGGCCTGGGCGAGATTGCACAGATGCAGCACTTCCTTCGGCAGCACGTTGCCGATGCCGGTGATCGCGCCGGTGGCGCCGCAATTGACGTATCCGTGGTAAACGGCGGTATCGACACCGATCATCAGCGTCACGTCGTCGTCGCGGCTGGTGATGTTTTCCGCCGCATAACGCATGTCGTCCGGACCGCCGAATTCCTTGAAGCCGACAAGGTTCGGGTGTTCTGCCCGCAGCGCGAAGAACAGGTCGGCGCGGGTGGCAAAGCCGTAATAGGGGCTGTTGTAGATGACCGCCGGAAGATCCGGCGCCGCCGACAGGATCGCCTTGAAATGCGCCTTCTGGGCGGAGATCACCGAACCGCGCGACAGAACACGCGGGATGACCATCAACCCTTGAGCGCCGACCTTCTGGGCGTGCGCGGCAAGCGCCACGGCGCAAGCGGAGTTGATCGCGCCGGTGCCGACGATGACCGGGATGCCGGCTTTCACCAGGCGCTCGACGCCTTCCATGCGCTGCTGATCGGTCAAAAGCGGCCAGTCACCCATGGAGCCGCAATAAACGACGGCCGACATGCCGGCCTCGATCAGCTCCTTGCCCTTGGCCACCAGCGCGTCGAAATCCGGCGTGCGGTCGCCTTTGCAGGGGGTCATCAAAGCCGGTACGACGCCGGAGAAAATCGTCGATTTCATCTTGCAAGTCCTCGATATCGAAACGGCCGGCGGAGACGATCCCTAGCCTCTGACGGAAAGAATACTCCTTCCGCAATCTTTGTCGACAAAAAAAATACAAGACCTCAGAGTTCGATATCGATGCGGTCGTTGCGGGTCAGAAGTCGGCCGATCTGTTCGACGATCTGTTCGCCATGCGCCTTGCCGAGACGGTCTGCGGCAACCACGTCACGCGCCTCGACGGCGGCAATGATCTCTTCGTGCTCATCGACATACCGTGGCGGCAGGCGATCCTCGTAGGATTGATAATAGAGACGCAGCATCCGGCGTCCTTCGCCGAGCAGCCGGTCGAAAAAGTTGCCGTAATAGGCATTGCGGCCGGCAGCCGCGATGGCCGAATGAAACTCGGCGTTGGTGGCGATCATCGCTAGCGCATCCTGCGCCGCCACAGCCGCGCTGAACTCGGCTTGCTGCACGCGAATAACGACGAGATTATCCGCTGTGTGGTGCTGGGCGGCCAGTCGCGTGGTCACGCGGTACATCAGCACCAGCGCATCGAAATAAGCGGGCATGCCGAGGAAATCGATATTAGACACCATGGTCGACCGGTTCGGCAGCGTCTCGATCAGTCCTTCGCCGGCAAGCCGCACCAGCGCCTCGCGGATCGGCGTGCGCGACATGCCGAACCGTGCAGCAAGCTGCACCTCGTCTATCGCACTGCCGGGCGAAAGCTTCAGGTCGAGAATTTCGTCGCGCAGCAGATCATAGACCAGTTTGACCCCGGACCCACGCTTGCGCTCGGTGATCTGGCTCGAATCGTCTTTGGTCATTTGCGCCTCTATTGTCGACATGATGTCTTTTCATCCTACCACCATTCAGCGCGATCCGTGAGGTGGAGGCCTATCGATCTATCGGGGGAGGGATGGGTCGCATCGAGCGGATGGTCGCGGCGCTGTTTTGAAAATCAATGAAGAGCGTGAGCAACGTCCTGATATGGCCGGTCGAGATGAAAAGAATGCCAATTTCCGCCGCATCTTAGCATCAAGCGCATGCATTTCCGGTCCGCCTCGAATTCGGCAGCCAGCTAATTTTGGATAAACGTCATTATCTCTTCATTTTTCTCAGATTGTGGTTGATCCCGGGAAATTCATCGGTATATATCGCGGCCGTTCCAACGTTTTGGGTCAGCAGCGACACAGGACATTTTAAGGACAGGTGGCCGAGTGGTTTAAGGCGCACGCCTGGAACGCGTGTGTGCGTGAAAGCGTACCGTGGGTTCGAATCCCACCTTGTCCGCCATTATTCTAAGTAACCTATTGTTTTCAATGATCTTTCGAGATCAAGATTTGACCGGCCCGCCACGCAGCCCGCCACGGTCGAAAAGCGCTGCCGATAACAGGACCCTCCCAAAAAAAGTTTCGCAAGCCTATTGCCAGATGAGATCGGCTTAGACTAAACGGAACGTAACGGAAACGTAGATTCGATATTCGAACGTTCCGTCCCTTATGCGCAAGATGTGCTGTTCCCATTAATTTAACTTTTTGGAGACCGCATGGGCAACCAAGCGCAACTTTCCCTTTTGGACGACTCCCACCCGGAGCTGCCGCCGCCGCAGCCCCGTGATGAGATCGTCACCATCCCCATCGCTCAGCCTACTCTTTCTGCCGCGGATCTTGTGCCTGACGTCAGCGAGACGAGCCCGAGTGCCGCATCGGCGCCAGACCGCGTGCCGAAGGCGCCACCTTCCAAGCGCATCGTCAAGCCGGTGCCGAAGGACGACGAACGCTATCTTTCGGTAAAGGAAGTCGCCGGTCGTTATAGCGTCAGCGTTCAGACCGTCTGGCGCCACACCAAGGATAGCCCTGACTTTCCGAAGCCCATTAAGGTTCTCAGCGGATCGACCCGCTGGAAGCTTCGTGATCTCGTCGCTTACGAGGCTTTCCGCCAGGAGGCCGTGTAATGACCGCCTCTACTTCGGACAAGAAGCCGCGCCGCAACCGCCAGAGCGAAACTGCCGCTAAGATCAACGAGCTTTACGACAGCCAGGATGTCATCAAGCTCTATGGCATCAACAGGAATACGCTGCTCAACTGGATTAAGGCCGGCTTAACTTACATTGAAAGCGAGCCACGCCTGTTTCTTGGGGCCGACCTCAATGCCTTTCAGAAGAAGCGTAATGGTAACTCCCGCAAAAATGTCGGCGCCTACGAAGGATATTGCCCCGGCTGCCGGACAGGTCACAGCTTGCTTGTCGGAGATATCCGCGTGAAACCTATGAGCACTGGCAATTTCCGGGTCTACCGCGCCTGCCCTGATGGCGCTGGAGAGGCTGGAAAGTGGTTCTCCAAGGAAGACCTGGCGGTCATTTACCAGCTGCGGGAATCCAATCCCGGAGCCTAGACTCCAGACTAATATGCTTCCTTTGCCCGCTCTCGGATTGTGCAAAATCGCGCAATCCGAGTCCGGCCACGCCAAGCCGCACTAAGCCGCCTGACGGCTACAGACCCCATCGAAAGAAATCTCTCCCGATACCCGAAGCTTAGAGGCAACGGCCGCGCACCCGCGGGCTTGGCCCTCATTTCATACAAATTCCATATTAAGGAACACCAACATGCACAACATCCTCTCGGCTAATGCCAAGATGGTCTACCTGTACCAGAATGAGCTCAAACAGGCTCGTGGCTACAATGCCAAGACCGTTGATGCGGTCTTGCGCCATATCTGGCACTTCGATCGACACACTTGCTCTACCGATTTCCGTAAGGTCACGCGCCAGGCAATCGCCCATTACAAGGAAGACCTGGTCGGCGGCACTATCGGCAAGGACAACAAGATGCGCTCGCCGTCTACGATCGTCCATGCACTCGGCGCCCTCAAGGCGTTCTTCGAATGGCTTTCTGTCCAGTCCGGCTATCGCTCGATCAAGACCGATCTCTGTGCCTATTTCAATTCGTCTCGGGAGCAGCGCGAGCTCGCAAGCGCGGCCGGTCAGAAGTTCGTGCCGACGATGGAACAGCTTCGCGAGGTCATCAAGCACATGCCGGCAGAAACGCCGGCTCAGCGTCGGGACCGTGCCATGATCCCAGCGCTGCTTCTGTTCGGTGTACGCGACGGCGCACTGATTTCGCTGCGCCTCAAGCATGTGGACATCGAGAGCAAGCGGGTGTTTCAGGATGCCCGTGAGGTGAAGACGAAGTTCAGCAAGACCAACATGGTTGACTGGTTTCCGGTTGGTGAGGACATGGAGACGATCCTGATCGAATGGGTCAAGGAGTTGCGGGCGCTGGGCGCCGTCGATAATGACCCGCTTATCCCGACCGCGCCGTTCAAGCCCTGGGTAGGGCGGCCCAAGATTGAGCTCGCCTTTCTGGTCACGGCCGCGCCGATCCGGAATGTCCTGAAAAAGGCCTCGGCCGCTGCCGATGTGACCTACTTCAAGCCTCACGCAATCCGCTCCACTGTAGCGAGGTTGTTTGACGAATGGGCTGCATCGCCGAAGGAGCTCAAGGCATTGAGCCAGAACCTCAGCCACAAGCACATCGGCACGACGTTCAAATATTACGGCAACCTCGAAGACGAGACCAAGTGCGCGATTATCTCCAATATGCGCGAACGCCATAAAAACCCGATCAATGAACAGGTCGCGGAACGCTTTCACAACGCAGCGCCGGAGCTGAAGACCGCAGTCTTGGCGATCTTGAAGATTGGTGAGACTGCCTAGAAAAAAATGGCGCGGCGCCCGTGAGGGGCGCCGCGCCATAACCCGCAATATCCCGCGCCGCACTCCGCTCAGTGTGGTGGCGTATCTCGCATTGTTAACCTCAAGTGCTCCATGACGCGTGCTTCGATCTCGGCAGCGGCCTTCTTTCGATCCCTAAGATCAATCGCGTAGCGCTTCCGCAGCAGGAACCAGAACTTCCGCAGCTCATCCGGCGTCAGCCTGGTTTCTCCGGCAACAAACTGAGCCGCAAAATCGCCCGGCTGGCGGCACACAAAACAGCCGGCCATGTAGTCGGCCCGGCCGAACACATAAACCGGCTTCTCATGCAGTAGAGCCTCGGCGCCGACGCCGGAATTGACGACACAGACGGCCAGGGCCTTCGGGATGATGGCGTGGATGCTGGAATAGACTTGGGTGACCCGTCCCTCGGCAACAAGCTTCGACAGAAACCGCGAAACTTCCGGCGTCGTGCAAAGCGGATGCCGCTTGATAACAACGGAAAGCCCTTTCGCCTCGGCTGTCCGAACAACCTCTTCCACCATCTCGAACAGGCTGAGATAGGCGAGCTGGCTGACGGCGTCGCCGATCAACTGCAAGGCAACGAAGATGAAGTTTCCCGGCAGGTCCTCGCTATCAGACACGGCGGCCTGCCTGTATTTCGACAGATTGCCGCCGATGACACGCTGTTTGTCAGCCTCGAAAAATGCAGCGGCCTCCTGCTGGTCGACACCCGCAGCGCGCAACTGCTGCAACGACAAATCCGAAAACTCCGACCAGCCTGCATAACCGCGGCTATCGAAGCTGAAGAGGGACGGCCTGTCCGTTTCCTTGAAATGAAGCCCCAGCTTTCCATGCGATATCGTGTGGTAGGAAAAGCTGGGGACGGGGAGGTCAATGAAGCCGTGAGTTCTGAGACGGCTCCGGACCGCATAAGCAAGCTTATTATTTTCGAACGCTGCAAACACGGCCGAAAGGACGAACCTGATATCGGCGCGAAATCCCGGATAGTCGATCTTGTTCTTCCTGAAGCCAGCAGCAGGCATAAGGATTACAGGCCGTTTGTCCAACGGTGTGCGCGCTCCCGCAGCGCGGGCCAAAATATCCTCGTTCGCCATGCTGACTGCATGGCTGTAAGCCTCGGTCTCGTTGATAAGCGAGACAACCTCAACCGTAAGCCGGCGTGCCTTCGCCATATCTGCTACATGGGGATGTTTCAGAAACGCCAGCGCGCCCTTCAGATCAAAGAGGCTCAGTTTGGCAGCAACAACATCGCCGATATGCGCCCGCGAAAGAGGCCGACTTTTCTCGACCTTCGCTAATTGTCCGATGAGACATGTAACCGCAGCAGCAAAAATGTCCTCGCGATCACAGGCTTCTGCGGAAAGTGCGGTTGATAGAGGAAGCGTAAGATCAATGTAGTCGGGCTCGGCCCGCATGAAAGTCAAGCCGTCTTCGGCAAGGCGTTGGTGATATCTCAGCTGATCAGCCTGCCCTTCGCCCAAATCACCAGATGAGGCTCTCGCCCCATCACCGGCAAGCCTCGATGCCGCCTCGGACAACAGGACCGAAGCTCCAGCAGACAAATGCGGATGCCGCCGAATTTCCTCAAGGCGCCGCGAATGCCCAGGATCGACCACCTTAGCGATGTAGGTACTGATGGCCCAAAACGTGAGTTGTTTTCGTTTTGCATACCGAAAGAAAATGTCTTCAGCCGCTGCCGCCCGCCCGGCGTGATATTCGATGAGAAGACGACCTTCGAAGATAAGAGCGGCAGCCTTTCTTGCGGCGTTGAAGGGAGGCAAAAGCCAGGCTGCAGCGGCGAGAATGATACGCATGGCGGGTAAGGTCCGACCAGCGCGTACTCTTGTCTCAAAAAAGCTAATCATATTCGTCCTAAACGCACCCGTCGCTGCGATAGTCACTGATAGCATCGAACTGCGAACCATAGCCTTAGAGGGTTCCGTCATTCGATGATTATATCATTCTTGTTATCTGTTTGTGCGTAATGCTAGCTTCAGCGCCGTTACCTTTCGCGTCGATAAGTATCGGCATCTAGCGTAAATTTAATCACGACTATTGTAGGATTATCCTCGTCCGAACTCGTCGACAATGCGGATGATGTCGTCTTCCCCGAGATAGGAACCGGTCTGAACCTCGATCATCTCAAGCATGATCTTGCCGGGATTGGCGAGACGATGGACTTCACCCTGCGGAATATAGACGGACTCGTTTTCGCGAACGATCTTGATTTCATCGCCGACAGTGACTTCCGCAGTCCCCTTCACGCATATCCAGTGTTCGGACCGGTGATGGTGCTTCTGCAGCGACAGCTTCTTGCCCGGCGTGACGAAAAGCCGCTTCACCTGGAACCGGTCGCCATTGAGGATCGACGTGTATCCGCCCCAGGGGCGATAGGATGTCGGATGGGTCTGGGTCAGCGCTGCGGTGCTTTTGGCAGATCCGAGCATCTTGACCAGCGAGCCGACGCTCTGGCTCTCGTCGAGCTTGCCGACATAGACCGCGTCCTCGCTAGCGATGACGGCAACACCGTCAAGGCCCTGAACGGCGAGATGGCTGGTTCGCGACATAACGAGCGAATTGCGGGTGTTGACGACCGTGGCATTGCCGAGCGCGACATTGCCGTCCGTATCCTGCTTGCCGAGCTTCCATACGGCATCCCAGCTGCCCATGTCGGACCAGGAGAAGGAGGAGGGGACGACGGCGGCATTTGCCGTCTTTTCCATGATCGCATAGTCGATGGAAATGTCGGTCGCCTTGCCGAAGGCGTCTGCATCGAGACGCACGAAGTCGAGATCGTTCTGTGCCTTGGCAACGGAAGCTGCTGCCGCATCGGCCACTGCAGATGCGTATTTCTGCATTTCCGACAGGACGTGTGCGGCACCGAACATGAAGATACCCGAGTTCCACAGGAATCCGCCGGCATCCAGCATCGCTGCGGCCTTATCTGCATCCGGCTTTTCGACAAAGCGCTTAACCGCCTTGGCACCGTCGCCGAGATCCTTGCCGACTTCGATATAACCGTAACCGGTTGCCGGCTCGGTCGGCATGATGCCGAACGTCACGAGCTTTCCGGCCTTCGCTGTCTTGAGAGCGATATCGATCGCGCTCTGATAGCTCTCGCCGGAGACGATCTCATGATCGGAGGCGAGAACCTGGATGATGGCGTCATCACCGAATTTCTGCATCACATAGGCGGCTGCGGCGGCAACTGCCGGTGCGGTATTGCGTGCCGTCGGCTCCAGCAGGACCCCGGAAAGCTTCATGCCGAGTTCTCGCGCCTGCTCGGCCACGAGAAACCGGAAGTCCTCATTGGTGATGACGACAGGCGCTTCGTAATGATTGCTGTCGGAGACACGCTCCAGGGTTTTCTGGAACAGGCTGAGATCATCAGTGAACTGGATGAACTGCTTCGGAGCGCTTGCACGCGAAAGCGGCCACAGGCGTGTACCCTTGCCGCCCGCCATGATTACCGGAATGATCTTGTCAGTCATGCTTGCCCGCCTTGCGTCATTTTGTGCTCAGTGCCGGAATGGTGTCCATCCCGTTATAAAGGAAGAGGAATCTAAATCTTTGTTACGATTACATATGTCCTCTTTAGCGCCTCGGTAACCTTAGTGGGAGGGGGGATCTAGAAGTTATCCTAGCTCCCTCGCAACAGGCCATGCAGCGGCCGGCCTATGACATGTCGTCGGGGAATAACGCCTTTGCTTCTGTGCCCAGCTTGTCTATCCGGCGCAATTTTCCGTGCCAGTGAGAAAGTTGGCTCACAAGGATAATTACTTTATGTATCCCAACCGGCACCCGAAAGGAGATCAAACTTGGATGTAAGGGATTTGATCCGTGGTTTGGAAAGCGCGGGTCAGCCGTCGCGTTTCCTGGACCGGCAGATTGTACAGATAATCGGTTGGCAGAAGGCCGCAGGTCCGATCGGTGGGGACGGTCGACCGACTGTTCGGTGGATTCCCCCAGGAGCAAGCAAGCCCAGAAGATGTCCGCTGTACACGTTGGACTTGCACGACGCCTACAGCCTGGCAGTGCAGATTGATCCAGATCACATCGGCGCATTCGTGAAAGAAGGCGAAATGTCTCGGGCGCAGCTTGAAGGTGGGGCCGTGGCCTACGGTGCGACGCCAGCCATTGCGCTCTGCGTAGCTGTACTAAAGCTCAAATACGCGCTTCCTTGACGAAGGTCCTAATATCAGTCGAGAACGCATATAATGGGACGCATCAGTTACATAAGTTTGCATGAATCATAGGATTGGGTCTCGCTGGCCTATGTTCGCCTCACTATCCGCCATAACGAGTCCACGGCCTGAAAGCTTTGGAAGCCAAATACCCCGAGGAATAGAATAGCGCAAAACTGCCCGATTGTGGAACGCGACCGACGGCAGTTATCAGCAATGACATGATGCTAATAAACGCGATGTTCTCTAGGAACGCCGCAAATAGCCGCTTGGGCTTCGACCGTATCGGATGTGGCTATTTCTCTGATAATAAAGGCAGAGACTATCCTCATATGGGTCCCAAAATAGCCCATTACCGGACATCGTGACGTCGACGAAACTGGAAATTCTGAAATGTTGACCGAAGCTGTCGAAAATGGTCCCGCAGTTCAACTGCAGAGGATATCACATGTTTAGAAGCAAGCAGAGCCTGCTTCAATGTTTATGGTTGGAGCCGCTCGCGAGGAATTGCGTACAAATCGGTTTCTGAGTGATACGCGTCGTGGTGGCCGATGAAAAAAGCGTAATCGGGTACCGTTTCGCGTATCATCAGTGGCAATTCAAATAAATCTTCATGTCGATGATAAATGCTAATTTGAAGCTTCGGGCGGTGCTTAAGAATAACCCGTTGTGCGCCTCGGATCGCAGCCGCCTCAGCACCCTCCACATCAAGACTGATCAAGTCACATCTATCTAGGTCGAGATCGTCGATACGCTTTGTCGGTACCGTGATATTGCCTTTAACTTCAAGTCTCGACGAGCCATCCGACGTTGCGGAGAATCGCATCAAGCCGTTTTCGTCAGCCAATGCTAATTGAAGCAGCTCAACGTTTGTTACCCCGAGTGTTTTGATTGATTTTATTATTGCGTCAGCATTCGTTGGGTCTGGCTCAACGGCAAATACCTGACCCCTCGGTCCAACCGACCTCCCAAAAGCAAAAGATGTGCGACCATTAGATGCGCCCCCGTCAATCACAGTGTCACCAGGCTCGGCACACACTAAGGGGTGACAATATTCCCGGTACTTGGCAATGCGGAGATACCCATGATCGCCGGTCACTCTGTGTTTGATGACCGAGGCGTACGATAGCCTGCTCTCCTCATCTTCGAGCATCTCGAATACGGATTGCAGCTTTCCTGAGTAATCTGCGAAATAGGAAGGATAGAATTTCGAGTTTCGAAATTTTGGGTCCCGATCAAGAACTAGATCTGAGAGGCCGTAGCGAGCTAACTCCACACATTTGCGCCGAGCCGATATTCCAAAGACAATACACAATAGATGCGGAGAGGTGTTTATACGTTTTGTCTTCATCAACAACGATGAACCCACATCACACTTGACATCCTTTACCGTTGCAATGGCAAACGGAGGGCGCCCTGCTACTCCCATATACCAAGCAATAGCGTCTGACGCTTCATCCGCTGTGCAAAAAATAACGGCTTCACGCTTTACGTCTGATTTGTCGAAGTAACGGCGTTGCCTTAGCGTGGCTGATAGGTAGGACGGCAGATACATTCGGGACTTCCCTAACGAACTCTGGATTTTCATAAAACGGCTTGCTGTGACCGCAATCAGCGTGCCCTGTCCTCAAAAGTTGTCATCGTGCTTTCAGTAGTCTCGTTAGCTTCTGGCTCTGCGGCGCGTCGCAAGGATAAGCCTTTATGGATATTCGAACCAAATCATCTGAGCATCCGCTCGAACATCTGCTCAAAGTCTGATCTAAACAGCTTGGAAACGCGGTAGGCTTCATCTTGCGAAAGCTGCATGTCGTTGCGTGAATTTTCCGTGGACGTCAGGAAGGATTGCACGGCCTCTTTCAAACTAGGCGCGTCATCGATGGAGATCACGAGGGTACTTTCCGGCAAGGATTTTTTCGCGACTGCGTTCGCAAGTACCGGTCGCCCAGCAATGAGACTTTCTACGATTTTGAAATTTAGTCCTCCCTGTCGTATAACCGGGCACAACGTCGCATCAACTGCAGCATAGAAATGTCGCAGAGAAGGGACGATACCCAGTGGGATTAGTCCTTTTGTTTTCTTTCGAGTTTTCGCAACATACTTGCATATGTTGCCAGCGACCATAAGCTTTGCGTCAGGTCGCTGAGAAAGGATTACAGGCCAGATTTTATCGAGGATATAGTCGATAGACTCACGATTTGCGATCATATCGGTTCCTATGAAACCAAAGATGAGTCCTCCACTTCGTTCTGTCTTGATCGGACTAAGCCAAGAAAAACTAGGGTGAAGCAGCTGCGATTTCTCGGCATAGCCTGCGAGCTTCAGCTCCTCTAGATCTCCTTGCGAGATCGCAATTAGCGTATCGGCTGCCTTAAAACGATCCAGTTCAGCCTCCCTATCTTGCGTTGCTGCCTTTTGATCATCCGGTCCGTTCCCAACCCCGTCGCGGACGTAACTTATGTCGTGGCAATCCACGATGCATCGTGCCGCACCGGTCAGCCGCTTTACATCCTTTGGCATGGTCCATGTGTGAGAGAAAAGGACGATTTTAGCAGTACCGCACTGCTCCAGCAGGAACTCCTCATATGGCCTGCTCTTGGCAAGTCTGGTTCGCACTGAGAAACGCTTTGCTTCTGCCGCTGAAGGTTTTAGCCTCAGTAGCTTATGAACCTTGTCAGTGAGAGGAGATTGCTTGGTGCCTAATGCGCACAAGTCGGCGGAGAACTGTCGAAAAAAGCTAACATATTCTGCGGTATGCGAAAGAGAAAAGTCACCGATTGTTACCTTCCAGCCGCAACGGACAAACTCAAGAAATAAGGAAAGCGCGCGTTGCCTGGATCCGTTCACTGTCGGCAGCATCAAGCCCGGATAAATAAACACTGCTTCCTTGTCGGAGGCCGTCGAGAATTCGCGCTGAAAAGGATAGGACTGAATCCGATCATCATCGAAAGCCATAAAGCGCGGCAACGAGGATGCCATTACAGTTGGCAGCACATGCTCCAAGGCTTTCCCAAATGATCCAGCTCGTAAAACAACATCTGTTACTTTTTGAGAGCCCGAAAAAATTTCGAATGCCGCCAATCCTGTAGCGCTCAAATCGAAAGCACTCAATCTCATCCCTTCAGGGGGAGCTGTCTCCGGGACCCCAATATAAGCGATAAGCTCCCCGCCATAGTGGATATTAAGGGACGAAAATTCGACTTCTGAAAGAGCTTTGTCAGGGGAAAATACAACAATCAATTTACAATGTCCTTCGCAGGTCCGCCT
This sequence comes from Hyphomicrobiales bacterium, assembly GCA_900466875.1. Classification (GTDB taxonomy): domain Bacteria; phylum Pseudomonadota; class Alphaproteobacteria; order Rhizobiales; family Rhizobiaceae; genus Neorhizobium. The sequence goes on from UBNQ01000010.1 coordinate 34,040, forward strand.
ACGATACGGTCACGCCGGACGCTTATGTATCGGCACATATCAGTAACGCCGATCCGTTCGTTTTCGTCGGGATCATAATAAAGCGAAGAAGCCATGTAGGCCCAATAGAAAATATCTTCTATTGACCTATTCTTGCTTCGCCAGTCCAGCTTGAGCCTGTCATTTGTCTGCCCCCACCCAGCGTAGAACGGGGCACCATAAGTGTTAACTTTTACCCCACCGATCAGAGCTTCAAACCCCATGCCAGATGTAACAACTGACACTTCGTCGACGTGATCGAACAGCGCGTACGGGTTGCTTTCTCCATCATGGATTAGAATATTAGGATGATCCAGGAGGCCTCCCAATATCTGTCTGCTGAAATATGATCCCTTGCCTCCGATGGTGCCATCGGGATGTCTCTTAAGGACGACCAGCGCGTTGTCATCTCTCACTACGGCGTCCATCACCATTTGTCGGAAGGAATCTTCGGTACCAAGGCCGCTTGGCACCGATTGATCTCCGAGGCGCTGATCGACCAAAAGCACCTTTTTACGTCTGTCCTCCGCCCATTTGGGGGCGATATCTGGAGCGTGATTGTATTTGCTTATGCGTTTTGATCTTATCTCGGTCAGGGCGGCTTGGCTCTGTGTCAACTCGGCCGGTGAGATCTTCCAGTCGGACGCAAGCATCGCCTCGATGCGAGACCAGCTTCGGGCATCGTAATAAGGATTCATGTCGTCGATTAAGAAGGAGAGTCCAGGGTTTCCGCCCAGTCCTATTTCAACGGATCGAATGAAGCCGTCCTCAATGAAGAAAAGTGGACCTCCCACTGCTGAGGCATTTTTGTACAAATTTAGGTTGCGTCCGCTCTCATTTGCACCCCACTGAAGAAAAGCAAAGGCGGGCGCCAAATTAGCAAACGATGAGCCTCCAGCCGTTACGCGATCTTTGGCGTCAAACGCAGGCAAGAGATACTTCTGATAACCCTCCTGTACGATTTGATTTTCCTTGCTTGCCGTGAGAGCCAACGGAGCATTTAGAGAGCCGGCAAGCAGGCGGCTTCGATAGCAATTCCCTATGTCGTGATTTCTATTCCACGCACCCAAACTCGAGGACCAGTTATGAAGGGCTTGCCGACTAGTAACACTGTGCTCGAAACGGCGGATATTGCTGAGATATCTTTCACTTGATTCCAGCGCATGCGCCAGGTAGCTGACATTGGCATCGCCGGAGTGCTCTTGAGCAGCTGTCGGCCTGGCTAAAATAGCGCGCTTGGTTGTCAGCAGCATCGCGATAAAATTGGCGGCAGAAAGCCTGCCTCTCATTAACGACACGAACCTGCTCTTTGAAATGCTCTTTGCAACTGTCTGAAGAATTAACTCCTCCACAGAATTGTCAAAAATCACCAGTGGCTTTCGTCGCTCATTTGCGTCGTCGACCGCGCGTGAGAGTACATCGTTCCAGATATTTATATCGGTCAAGCTAGGATGCCTTATCAATACAAACGCACCGTCATCGATCGGAAGGCCGGCGAGGAAGCAAACATTTCTGATGGCAATCAGCGAGTTCCCCTCAGCGCGCTCGCCAAGCAGAGGAGACCAATCGCAATAGATGGAAAAGACCAAGGGACTTAAATGAGAGCTCTCCGCAGCTAGTGTTGCTTCATTGGCAGCGTTGCCTACCTCAATAATTCCGACTTCAAGTGCGGCACAAACCTTTTGGACAATTCGCTCAAGCCAGCCCTTTTCGTTTGCCATGACAAAAACGGGCGTCTTTTTGCTGTCGGTGCATGCGGAAATGATTTGCATAACGGCAAGTCGGAGCGCATTAGGCTCTTCCTGTATTTTCTTCTTATCCAGTTTCCCGGTGAAAAGGCTTCGAAACTTCAGATGGCCAAATGCGCTGAGGTCGCAGTTACCTTGCTTCTCAAAATCCTCCCAAAATTCATCTATGGGCGAATTCAAAAGCGATATTGCGATGATGTCTTTATCTGGGCGAGCAATACGAGCCAGGTAATCGGGCACTAGGATCGCTGAAGGCTTGGGGTAAAGTCCGGGCGCTTCTCGCCCGCCGTGCATACGCCTCACAATGCCCGAAATTGCGTTCGGGATATGTCGAATGATTCTCAGAGGCATTTGCGTCTACCGTTCTGGACCGACACGCAGGTCCGATGCGAGCCGTTGGATTTGGCAATCAAAACTCGTCTGAACAATCATATAGCCGCGTATGATGTCAATGTCGCAGATGTCGAGGCCAGCGATTGTCGTCGCATGGATGATCCCATTCTGAGAAACAGACAAGCACTAATTCTTTGTTTTTGTTCGCATCGGATTCTGGAATCAGGAAGCCTGTTGGCTCGAAAGTCTGTTTATCCCTGCCTCGTAGCCTTGTCGATGCTGCAGGACGGTGCGGGATGGTTTGAAAGATACTGTTGTAAGAAGAAGGGAACCGGGCGGGCCGGTTGATTTTCTTCGAGAAACGTAGTTCAGATGGTCGAAATTGCATTGTTGAGGATGAGTATGTTTGGTCTTGGCGGTCGGCGGCACAGCGAACTTTTGGCTGAAATTATCAGTCTGCGAAAAGAGATACAGTTGCTGCGCGAAGAAAGAGCAGCAGAGAACATAACACGCCAGATAAAATCGATAAAAAATAAAATTGTAAGCGCGGAAGAAATAGAGAGTATAATCAATGATCGCATAAAGAAATCGTTTAGATTTAGTGATAGTCTTTCGATTGCAATCGCAGCGCACTCTGAGAGCTTGGATAAGGTTTTTACCATATATAACTCGCAGATTGGCTGTAAATTCTACCTTCCGAACGGCCGGTCGGATCATGTTCAGCGAGAAATAGTTCGAACATCCGATTTCTACGAAGCGAAAACGCTGACGTTCCTAAGAAATTCGGGGTTGATCCCTGTTGCCCCTGCTGTTGTCGATGTTGGAGCGAACATAGGAAATCATAGCGTTTTTTTTGGAAAGATAATGAATGCGTCAAGCATAGTGGCTTTCGAGCCTAATCCGCCGGTATTTTCCATCTTGAATCGAAATATTGAATTGAATGAACTCTCTGATGTTGCGCGGTTATATTGTGCTGCGGCGGGGAATATTCGTTCAAAAGCTAGAAGTGCCGGGCATAAACTCAATAATCTTGGAGAAAACTCGATTGTGGAGGACGAGACAGGGGATATCGACATACTGCGCTTGGATGACCTGAATCTATCTGCCGTCGATTTCCTAAAGATCGACGTTGAAGGTTACGGTTCAATGGTTTTAGATGGTGCCCGCCAACTAATTTCCGCACACCAGCCAACAATTCTTATGGAGGTCACCTCTAGCGCTGAGCGAGAGGCAGTTAAGCGATTGCAGAGTGAGTTCGCATACCGAATCCATTCGGATTTTGGACGGGACCTTATACTGACTGCTAGTGGGAAGTCTTGATGCACCTGTTGAGCCGGCGGCGCAACATCTGGGAAAATTACTAACTTGGGGTCGCGAACTGAATGCGCCGACGGCTGCAAATCTCATGGTATTGATTGCCACTGAGAGTCGACCCGGCGGTTCCACCGAGGATTGGCTCTAGTGCACTTATGCTGACTCGTGATTGTTAGGTTGCGTCGATCAATAGCGCCTGCAGAAGATCGAGTTTGGCTCGTCCGTACATTTGGCGTTTGATGAGCTTCAAGCGCGTGATCTGGCCTTCTCTCTGACCGTTGACCAAGTTGAGATGATTGCGTTTCTGACGGCACGGCATCGAGGTCCTTTGCAACGTCACCGGCAAACAATCCGGCTAAATTGCTCTTTGCCGTTTCTAGCCATTCGTCGAGCTTCCGCGCGGTCTTCGAGCGGATCATGGACTTGAAGTCGCCAATAGCTGTGATCGCCACACCGGTGGGTGTGTTGGACATGGATTACTCCGGTGTTAATGATGTCAGGTCAGGAGTTCATGCATCCGCGTTTACAAGCCGCATAAGATGCAATACCCGTATCTTGACTATTCGATGGAGAAGTACGGAGGTGATTTCTGACGAACAGCACTACCGCGAACGCCATGATTTCTTCGAACGAAACGAGCTATCAGCCGACGCGCTGCGGGCGGCATTGAGCTGTGTGGCCATCGATGGCGACGAATTCAAAAAACTCTGGACGGGGCGCTGCCAAGCGGTGTGGCACCTCTAATTGAACTTCTCGCACTCGCGGGTAAGCAGTTTGCTGACGAGAAGTGATCACACTCAAATCTGGCTGAGGATGAAGCCGAAGGCGGAACCAAGCCTTCCACCTGATCCAATCGTTTATCAGCGATTGAACAAACGGAATAATGATGGACTACCTCCGGACACATTTGCGGATAGTCTCTGCTTTCATAATCAGAGAAATCGCCACGAGGTACGGTCGAAGCCCTGGTGGTTATCTTTGGGCATTTTTGGAGCCGATAGCTTTCATTGCCCTTATGTCATCATTGATGTCAGCGATCGGGCGATCCCCGCCTATGGGTACAAGCTTCACCCTTTTTTATGCCACCGGCTATCTCGCGTTCAGTCTTTACAGAATTATGGAGAACTACCTGACGTCGGCGGTGAGCGCGAATAGGAGCCTTCTCAGCTATCCCAGCGTTGCAGCATTCGATGCAGTTGTTGCCCGCTTTATCCTGCAAGCGGGCACATCGGTCGTGGTGTCGGTAGTAATCATTCTGGGTGCATTACAGACTGTTCGCCACCCCATATCGCTTGACTGGGCGCGGATTCTCGAAGCGGCCACGGCGGCATGGATAATGGCTATCGGGGTCGCGCTCTGTAACATTACACTCTTCTTCAAGTTCCCTTTATACCGGAAGGCTTATGAGAATTTAACGCGGCCGCTGCTTTTGATTTCCGGTGTTTTCATCCTGCCAACGCATGTGCCCCACCCGTATAGGGAATGGCTGCTTTGGAATCCGGTTTCCCACATCGTCATCTTGTTCAGGCGGGGATTTTATGGAGCCCCTGGTCATGACGGATTGGACGTGCAATTTCTCACTATCACCGTATGCACGGCATTTTTCCTTGGGATGCTTATTTTCACCGTATGGCCAATAGGTCGATTGAGGGACTGATTATTTGATGGAAAGGGTATTTTATGAATTCGCGCACCGTTATTGAAAACCTGAACACAGCTACCGGCGCCAGTCGATTTCTTGATAGCCAAATCGCCTTAGCTATCGGTTGGAGAAAGGTGCGTAATCCAAAAGGCGACGGCGGCGCCAGAAACACATGGTTTCCTCCCGGATCCGACGAAGCCGCGATTTGCCCATTCTTTACCTCAAGCCTTGAAGATGCTTACTATCTATCGAGCCTTGTTGACCCAGGCCATGCCGCAGCATTCGTGAGAGAGGGGGCATCCTCTAGGGCGCAATTTGAAGGCAGTGAGCCATGCTACGCGCCGACGCCACAAATTGCGCTTTGCATCGCTGCCCTCACACATGGGCAGAAATTAGGGAGACTGTCCTAATCTTCAGCCAAAGAATGCTTTCATCGCTGTAGCCAGTGGTATCTCGCCGGCACGGTATTTACCGAGAATTTCGGATCTCCTGAGCCTCATTCTGCCTTTAGCGCCGTGCGTCATCAATGCATGGATCCGCTCCGCGTAACGCTTGTAGACCTTGCGCTCAAAGTGCTGTGGCTCCCGACCTCGCGAGAGAGCTGGCGCGACTTTCCGCAGATACTGAATATCTATGCTCGCAGGTACAACCAATGAATCCTGGAAGGCGACCGCCCATTGCTTACGCTCCAGCGACTTGTAGTTATTCACCGGGAAATGAAGGAAGACTATCATTGCGCGCGGCTGCTTCTTTCTAAGATATCGGAGAAGACAGTTGAAGTTTTCCGCGGCTGATTGAGGAGTAAGCCTTTCTCCCAATTGAAACCCTGCGGGCGCTTCCCCGTTCGGGTAACTGCAAAACACGTCTTCCCCATCAACGTTATAGAGCCTCGCTACGAGGTCCATAAAGTTGTCTACCAAGATCAAGTCGAAGCTGACTTTTTCGATCGCCTCCAAAAATTGGATACCGTGAGGCAGTTTGTGCCTGCCTAATCCTTCTACCGACTGGTTGAGGAGGAGGTTATATGCTGTGAACTCCCCCTCGCCGCCTGGCTCGACGTGCATTCTACCGCTCAACTCTCCAACAGATTTCAGCCTGCGACGTCCCTGCACAAGAAGATCGACAAGCTGGTCGCTCCTGTTGTGATATACGCTTGTAACTCTTTGAGCTCCGGGCATGTACGCAGCTACTCGATTTGAAAGACACGAACCAACTGTTGCAACCAGCACGATAAAATCCATCTCACCTGACTAAGAATTTAGTGCATCCATTAGGATGGCAGGCCTGTCAAGCAGGCCGCTCATTAGAACTCAGTTTCGCAAGTGATTTGCCCTCTGAGCAAGACGGTAGTCTCCGGCTCCAGCCGCCTCTTGGACACCAAATATCAGACCCGAACCAAACAGGTTGATAGAAATCACAAGCAAATTTTGCGCAGCGGCACATATAAGCAGCGTCCTACCGCTACCTAATGTTATTCCTTGTGCTACCGAAATTGACCCAATGTTATATAGCCACTTTCATGTTCAACTCGAAGTGGGAGGCCATCGATCTGGAGACTGCCAGTACAGCTTAATGCTGTGCAGGCAATATTGAACTAGGCAATCACCTCCTGCCCCTTCTTCCGAAATCTTCCCTTCTGAGCCGAGGATGCCACCGTTCCCTAAACATGCGGACGCCGGTCCGGTCCTCCGGGAAGGAGATATCAGCCCGCTGCCACCTCATGTAGGCAGCAGTGGAACCGCCAGTGACTGCTTCATTGAGAACGGATACGGTAAATCCGGTCGGGGTCGGGACACCGCCGCTTTCAATCGGATCGATTGATGCGCCTGGCACAACCTCTTCAGTCGTCGCATTGACGCGCCAGAATCCTCAGTTCGACGCGCCGACTGCTAAGGGGAAGGTCCAGAGGCCGATACTGACTTTGAATTTTGCGCCTCAAACGCCCGCAGTCTGCACAAACTGCTAAGAGATGGCGTGGTCGCAGTCGAACTCAAACAATGTCCGCGACAATCTCACCCTCACCGACTGCAAAGCCAGACGGCGCGAGGCTCGCGATCGGAAACCGCTGTTGCATGAGCTGATCCTACGGTGAATCAGCGGCGTCTGCTTCCGAGACAGCAACAAAACTGAGTAATAGCCAATTCTCAAATGAAATATCAGGCGACGCCGGGTCAGTTCTCAGTGGCAATCACCACTCATAGGCTAGATAGAGTTCCGTTCGGCTGATTATCTCGCTGCACTTTCATGAGTAAAGCGGCTATGCACAGCGCAAGAGGTAGGGATGCAGCTTTCGCGATATACTTAAGCTGGCCAACGCGGACGCTTGCGGCTTGTGGTTCCCAAGCGCAAGCGATTACATCGCCGGAAGCAAACATATCGGCCAGCTCAAAAGCTACCTGGAAATTGGTTGTATACGGAGGAGGAGAATTAGCTTCAGAGTCCGGTTGATCTTCGTTCTGAGTTTGCCTTGTAAACCCGACGACATCAGCAATGCGTGCATCAAGGCCTTCCGAGCCGACTTGAGCGCCCTGAAGACTCTTGATCAATTCTATCATCGCGGTTTTCCTTTCTTCTCTGATTTTTAGCGCCCTCCTGGGCATTCACTATGAACTTGTTGGAATCAAAGAGCAAAAGCTATCCGTCCACATTCAATCGATGGCCCATGAGGCGTATTCAGCCTTCCTGGCTGCATTGGGTACAATGTTGCTGGCCAGCTCCATTTCCGCACCGAACCCCAAGATGTCATATCCGATGCAGGACTAAAAAGTTCCAGCTTTTTCGCTAAGTTGTCGGATGATTTCGAAAGAAGATTTAATCCGCATCCTTTTAGCCGCTCAGCTATAGTTATGGTAGGTGGGCTAACCTGCCGCTGAGGTTCAGCAGGCTGTGGTTAAGCTCTCACGCTTTCCTCGGGGGGGGGGCTGCCTTGATTTCTGGCTTATCAGAAGGTGGAGCTTTCTTGCTTTGAAGGAGGGTGCGGAATAGATGCTAAGGCATTACGGAGGGTTTACAAGAGTGCAAAGCTCTCCCACTCCAGCATCATCGCCCGCCGCTGCTCCAGCAAATCCGTCCGGTGATACGCCGCCTCCACCGCATTCTTGATGGTGTGCGCCAACGCCCGCTCGGCCAGATCGCGCGGATAGCCGCTCTCTGACGCCCAGTCGCGGAAGCTGGAGCGGAAGCCGTGGGCGGTGGCGAGGCGGCCGGGGGTGTCGCTTTCGATCTTCTTGTCGCGCAGGAATTTGGTGAGCACCATGTCGGTCATCGGCTTGCGCGAACGCGACGGAAAGACCAGGCCTTCGCCGGTCTCTGACTTGTCGAGCTGCCTTTCCAGGATTTCGATTGCCCTTGGCCCGAGCGGCACGCGATGCAGCACCTTGCCCTTCATGCGGAGGGCGGGAATGGTCCAGATCGCGTGAGAGAAGTCGATCTCGTCCCATTGCATCTGGCGCAGCTCGCCGGATCGGCAGGCCGTCAGGATAAGGAGCTCCAGCATCAACCGTGACACAGTCTCTCCCTCCTGGAGCATCGACATGAATGCTGGCAGCTCTCGCCAGGGTAGGGCCGGTTGGTGCTCGACGCGCTCGCGCTTGCCGGGTTGCTTCGGCAGGATCTTGTCAACGACGCCGACGGGGCTGGCCAGAATGAAGCCATGAGCTGCGGCCCAGTTCATGACGGCATCGCAACGCTGTTTGATGCGGGCGGCCGTTTCCGCCTTCTTGAGCCAGATTGGCTTGAGGCACGCGGCGAAGTCGGCAGGGGTGAGGTCGTTGACCAGCCGTTTGCCGATTTTCGGAAAGACGTGCTGCTCAAGTGACGTCATCCATTGTTCGGTGTGCTTGCTATTGCGAAAACCTTCCGCCTTGTCGGCATGATGCTGGCGGGCGGCAACCTCGAAGGTCGGCACCGAAGCCAGGCGCGCTGTTTCGCGCTCCTGTGCTCGCCGCAGGTCGAGCGGGTCCTTGCCGTCCTCGATCGTTCCACGTGCTTCCATGGCCCTGAGCCGGGCGTCGCGGATGGAAATGGTCGGGTAGCTGCCCAACCCCATTTCTCTGCGCTTGCCGGTAGCCGGTGACACGAAACGCAGGATCCATTTTCCGGTGCCGGCCGACGTCTCGGTGGGAACGAGATAAAGGCCCGGCACAGTGCCATCGGAGACAGGCTTGTCTTTCGGCTTTATCTTCCGCGCCTTCGCGTCGCTCAACATTTTCGATCCTCAAATCACCTCGGAGGCCTCTCTCTAGCCCGCCACGCAGCCCGCCACAAGATGCAATATTCGGCGATATGGGTTGAGAGCGGTTGAGATAAGTGATGGTAGAAAATTATCTTGATTTACATATAGTTATGAGATTGTTTGGTGTAGAAATGAGATGATATGAGACGGCCTAAATGGCAGGCACCTTGTCTGCTATTTATAGAGGGAGGGCTTTGCTTTTCAGGCGCCGGTCAAGACGGGTTCTGGGGGATCCGTCACCTGCTGCTCTCATCGCTTTACAGGTTCATACACTGCTAAAAAACAGACTTAGAAATCAAAACCATCGAGGCCATTGCGAGAATGCACGCAATAGCTTCTGCGCGAATTATTGATGGGTGATATCCTGCGATCAGCAGCGAATTTCATGTTGGGGGTGCCTGAATATGTCCGAGCTAGATGACCTTCTCCGTCAGAAGGCTGAAATTGAGGCGCGCATTGTTGAAGTGCGGGCACAAGAAATAGACCGTTTAAAATTGGAGTTTGCCACACTTGCGTACAAACTACGCGAACTGAATGGTCTGCCTAAGACTCTCGTTGAGATTTTTACGGACAAGGCGGGGACATTTAACTCGTTCCGGGTGATGAATGTTAAAAAGCCATAGCTCGCAACGTTGGGGCCACAAACTATGGACCTAGCGTATCTTGCAAGGAACGTGGCATTGGCTGAGCGCACACGATCCAGAATGCTGCAGTCGGGATTTACGATCAGCGGCCAAAAGATCTGGAGTGAAGATGAGGATTTTGTCTGCCGGATATTCTATCCGGACTATTTTGCGATGTGCCAAATATTGGACACCCGGTCCAGGAAGGCGGTCCAGGCGCGCTGTGGGCGGCTCGGTTTGATACCTCCTCGCCAGGCTTGGCAGTGGTCGGCCAAGCAGCAGTTGCGGAAGCTTTATCCAGAGGCCACCAGGGAAGAAATTTGCGATGCTTTCCCGGGGGTGGAGTGGCAAAAGATACAGTCAGCGGCGCGATATTATGGATATCGTAGAAAGAAAAAGCCCTACAAGGTGACGGGCGTGCTCTCGCTTGATCAAAGCAGATGTCGTTGCTACGAGATTAAATGGACTATGCGTGATCTCGATGAAGAGGCGGGTACAAACCGCTACTTTCAAACGCGTGGATACCGAAGCGGGTCACCCAATTTTAAGGCTATATATAGAGGTGTAAAGGCACTCGGCGGCCATCTGGAGGTCAGGTGGGATGCATGATCAGGCAAAGCTTTTGCTTTTCAGATACATCAGAATTTTCTGAAAAAATGGTGCCCGGAGGCGGATTTGAACCACCGACACGCGGATTTTCAATCCGCTGCTCTACCAACTGAGCTATCCGGGCATCCAGGCTTCGAGCCTTCCGGTCTGTACCGGCAGGGGTCTGAACCCCCGGAAGCGAGCGGGGTTATAACATCTTGTTCGGCCATGTCCAGCACCCCGCGCGACTTTTTTGACAGGTTTGCGAAAATTTAAAATTTCCCTGTAAAATCAGTTGGAAATCGGCCTGCCGCCGAGGGGTGGCCGACATGGCCCTTGTGGATATCCGTTGGTTTCGGACTACAGGCTCCGTTCCAGCATCGGCAATTGAGGGCAGGGCAGCCTGCTTGGACACGGGCGGCGGCGTCGCGCAGTTGAGTGCGATAAGCAGGCTGCAAAGGCCGGCTATGTGGGCTGTGAGCCTATTTGCCCATCAGAAGAGCTTAAACGGCCGCGCGAGCAGCGCCTTGCCCCGCACAGGCTCACGCAGAGAGCCTCGCGGTTCACGGTCGACGGAGGAATGCGCTCCGTCCGTGGTCATTTGTGTTGGTGTTTTAACTCTTGCGTCCACACGTTCCGATGGCGAGAAAATTGCCTTCACGATTGCGCGGTGATGCGTTTTACTCGCGTCCGTCCAGATCGTCATCCGCCTTGCGCTCGTCGTCTGCCACCGGGATGGCGTAGGAGCCCTTCAGCCAGCGCGACAGGTCGAGCGTGCGGCAACGTTCGGAGCAGAAGGGATAGTCTTCCCGCGAGGAGGGCTTGCCGCATTCCGGGCAGGGACGGCCTTTCCTGAGCGGCTCGACCTTGCCGCCCGTCTTGATCGGTTCGGATGTCATGGGAGCAACTCCTTTCAGTCAAATCATCAAATAGCGTCGGCAAGCTGCGAGCCGTGCCGGCGAGGCCTTCAATCAGGCCTCTGGCCAGCCCTGCGCAACGTCAAAACCTTCTCCTGCAAGGAGCGTCGTCACGTCGTAGAGCGGCAGCCCGACAACGTTGGTGTAGGAACCGACCAGCTTCTGCACGAAGGCACCCGCAATGCCCTGGATGGCATAGGCGCCCGCCTTGCCGCGCCATTGGCCGGACGCGATGTAGTTTTCGATCTCGCGGGTCGAAAGCCGCTTGAAGCGGACTTTCGTTTCGACCACCTTCTGGCGAAACTGCCCACCGGGTGTGACCAGACATATGCCGGTGTAGACCCAGTGGCCGCGGCCGGACAGAAGATGCAGCGCGGACGATGCTTCTTCCGTATATTCGGTCTTTTCAAGGATACGACGGCCGACGGCAACGACCGTATCGGCGGACAGGATGTAGCTGTGCCGCCAGGTCGGGTCGTCCTTGATCGCGCCATAGGCGGCTTCTGCCTTTTCGCTCGACAGCCGACGCGCGAGCGAACGGGGATGTTCGGCACGCTTCGGTGTTTCGTCGATATCCATCGGCATCAGCCGGGCGGGCTCGATGCCCACCTGGTTGAGAAGGTCCAGACGGCGTGGCGAACCCGATGCCAGTATCAGCTTTTGCTCAAGCGCCATTTCAGGCCGTATCCTGCCGAAAAAATTACTTGAAACGATAGGTAATACGGCCCTTGGTCAGGTCGTAAGGCGTCATTTCGACCAGAACCTTGTCGCCGGCGAGAACGCGGATACGGTTCTTGCGCATGCGGCCGGCCGTGTGGGCGATGATTTCATGTTCGTTTTCGAGCTTCACCCGAAAGGTCGCATTCGGCAGCAGTTCCGTGACGACGCCCGGAAATTCAAGGACTTCTTCTTTAGCCATGTATCGGTTTTCTTTCTGTGTAAGGTCGGGCAGGCAGGAATTTTCGTCCGCCGCCTCGAAATTTGGGCGGAAACTACACAATCGTGTCCGGTTTGTGAACCACGCCTAATAGCTATTCTTCTGCACGCACAATTTAGCCGCTCAGCCGCTTGCCGGCGGTGCGCGCCTGATGGGTTTCATCCGCTTGTCTATGAGCTTCCACAGGTGGTCCCGCACCTGTCGATAGGCATCCAGCCGCTGCTCACGGGTTCCCGTCACCACCGTCGGGTCCATGGTCGGCCAGTAGACGACATCCACGGCATGCGAGCGGGTCAGCTCCAGTGCCGTGTGGTGTGCTTCCGGTGCCAAGGTGACGATCAGGTCGAAAAAGTCGTCTTCGATCTCTTCCAGCGTCCGCGGTTTGTGCGGGCGCTTGTGGTTGAGCGAAAGCCCCACTTCTTCCAGTACGACATCGACAAATGGATCAGGTTCACCGGAACGGACGCCGGCGGACTGTATGTAGATATCGGGTTGCAGCAGGCTTTTTGCAATGGCTTCCGCCATCGGCGATCGGATCGAGTTCTGTCCGCACATGAACAGGATGGCCGTCGGAATGCCGATTTCCTGTTTGCGGTTCGGTGCGTCGGCGGTCATCTCAGCCGCGCCAGTAGAGAACGCAGACAAGCGTGAAGAGCCGCCGGGCGGTATCGAAGTCGACGCCGATCTTGCCGTCCAGCCGGTCCATCAGGGTCTGCGAACCTTCGTTGTGAATGCCGCGGCGGCCCATGTCGATCGCTTCGATCCGGGATGGCGTGGCGGTCTTGATCGCCTCGTAATAGCTCTCGCAGACCATGAAATAGTCCTTGATGATCCGCCGGAACGGCGTGAGCGACAGGATGTGGGTGGCGACATCCTGATCCGTTTCGGTCGTGATCGTCAGCACCAGCCGCGCATTGACCAGCGAAAGCCGAAGTTTGTAGGGCCCGCCCGCATGGCCGAGCGGCGTGAACGAGTTTTCCTCGACGAGATCGAAGATCGCGACCGCGCGCTCGTGCTCCACGTCAGGAGTGGACCGCCCGATCGAGTCGTCCAGAACGACATCGCAAAGACGAAACTCCCCGTGGGCCATCCGTCAATCTCCGGGGTTAAGGCGAATGGCGACCGAACGGGCATGGCCGTCCAGGCCTTCGGATTTCGCCAGCGTGATCGCCGCCGGTGCAAGCTGCCGCAACTGTTCGGCGCCCAAGCACAGGATCGACGAGCGCTTGACGAAATCGAGCACGCCGAGGCCCGACGAGAACCGGGCGGAACGTGCCGTCGGCAGAACGTGGTTCGATCCGCCGACATAATCGCCGATCACCTCCGGCGTGTGGCGGCCGATGAAGATGGCGCCTGCATTGATAATGCCGGGCAGAAGCGCGTCCGGATCGGCAACAGCAAGCTCCAGATGTTCGGCAGCGATGCGATTGGCGAGCGGCAGGGACTTTTCGAAATTTTCGACCAGAATGACGGCGCCGAAATCGCGCCAGCTCGCGGTGGCGATCTGGCTGCGCGACAAGGTTTTCAGCTGCCGTTCGACGGCAGCCTCGACCGCTCGGCCGAAATCGACGTCGTCGGTCATCAGGATCGACTGGGCGCCGGCATCGTGTTCGGCCTGGGCCAGAAGATCGGCGGCGATCCAGTCCGGATCGTTTTCCCGGTCGGCGATGACGAGAACTTCGGACGGTCCGGCAATCATGTCGATGCCGACCGTGCCGAACACCTGGCGCTTGGCGGCGGCCACATAGGCATTGCCGGGGCCGACGATCTTGGCAACTGGCGCAATCGTCTGGGTGCCATAGGCAAGCGCCGCGACGGCCTGAGCACCCCCGACGCGGTAGATTTCGGTGACGCCGGCGATGCGGGCAGCAGCCAGCACGGCCGGATTGATCTCGCCGCCGCCGGCCGGCACGACCATCACGACGCGCGGCACGCCGGCAACCCTGGCCGGCACGGCATTCATCAGGACGGAGCTTGGGTAGCTTGCGGTACCGCCCGGCACGTAAAGACCGACGGCTTCGATCGCCGTCCAACGGGAACCCAGGCCGACGCCGATCGCATCCTCGTAGATGTCGTCCTTCGGCATCTGGCGGGCATGGTGTTTTTCGATACGCCCGGCGGCAAATTTCAGCGCGTCGATGACGGCCGGATCGGTAGCGGCGAAGGCGTCATCGACTTCGTCTTCCGAAATGCGAATACCGGTCTTCGCCAGATCGACGCCGTCGAAACGCGAGGAATAATCGATCAGTGCGGCATCGCCGCGGGCGCGCACGTCGTCGATGATGGCCTTGACCACGGCATTGACGTCTTCCGAGACCTCGCGTTTGGTCGACAGAAACGCCTTGAACTGCGCTTCGAAATCATCGGATGTCTGTTCAAGCCAGAGTGCCACGCGGGTCGTCCTTCCAGGTCCATGCCGTCAATAGGCCGGACACACCCACATGTCGTCAGGGATGGCGCGGCCTTGTTGGGGTTTCCCACGCGCCGCCGATATCTGCAAGTGCGACTTCAATGCATTCGACATCCAATTCGATCGCAGCTTTGCCGGAAAGCACCAGTTCGATCGTGCCGTCAGGGCCGTCGCCTTTCTGGGCAAAACGGATTGCCAGAAGCGACATCACGTCTTCCTTGCGGGCGCGATTGATGCCGTTGGAGCGAACGGCTTCCACCCGCTTCAGCACAAGCGCTGCGCGATGGCGTTCAAAGCCTTTTCGCCTGCCTTCCGCGGCGGCCCAGTCGAAGCGGTTTGCAGCAAGCGAAAATGCCTTCTCCGAGGCCGACCAGTGCAGATCGCCTACCTTGAATACCGCATCCTGCATATGGGCGGATACGACGCCCAGATCATCCGTATCGAGAGCCAGAAGCTTCAGCTCGGTCATGCGTCTCGTCCATCCTTGCACCGCCTTGCGCGGCTGTTGTTCCATTATCAGGAGATAGGATGGGCGATTGCGCTAAGCAACCGCATCGGCGCACTCTTCGCCGCAATCGGTGGGATTAGAGGGGATTTCTGCAGGCGGGCGCCTCAGGTCGGATCCGCGAGAACTGTTTCGCGACCTGAAGGCCTCAATGCCCGGTTGGTCTTGACGATCGTGTGGATGAGCGCGTCGTCATCGCGGATACCCAGCTGATAGAACCGGATCGCCATGGCCGCCAGCCGTTCGGCCGCAGGGTCATGACGCGACATGCAGGCGATATAGCGTGCCGTCTCGAAGATCGTCTGCAACCGCTCCAGTTCGTCGGGGCCGATCGGTTCGTATGCTGCTGCGGTACTGGACATGTTCATCCCTTGCTTCCCCCAAGGATCATTCTTTTAGCTTAATCTAATAAATGAGCTTTTCTCGCGGATGGGAAAGCGACAATGCGAGATGGCGTTAGCAGAGGGTAAATGCCGGCCCAACGCGACCTTGTCCGACGCGTGGGTGAGTGCCTAGATAAGGAGGGCAGGGGCGGCGCAGGCTGCCAGTCAGGCGGCAGGGAATATGGACCGGAGTTTCTTTGAACGCGAGGCCATGATCGTGGCGCCTGAACTGATCGGCGTTGAGCTTTATCTCGGTGGGGCCGGCGGCATCATCATCGAGACGGAGGCTTATGAGCCCGATGATCCCGCCTCGCACAGTTTTCGCGGCCAGACCATCAGAAACCGCAGCATGTTCGGCCCGGCCGGTCATGCCTATGTCTATCGTTCCTACGGTATTCACTGGTGCCTGAATTTCGTCTGCCGGCCAGGAAGTGCCGTGCTGATCCGTGCGGTCCAACCGCTTTCGGGACTGCAGGAGATGGAACTTCGCCGGGGCCGCAACGACCCTCTGCTTTTGTGTTCAGGCCCGGGCCGGCTATGCCAGGCGCTCGGCATCACCATCGCTCATGACGGGGTGTCGCTGTTCGAGGAACCGTTCAGCCTGAAAGCATCCGCAGGGCCGGCCCTCGTTTCGACCGGCCCCCGCATCGGTATTTCGCAAGCCATGGACCATCCCTGGCGCTTCGGCCTTGAGGGATCGGTCTATGTCAGCAAACGCTTTCCTGGCTGAACAATTCAGCGGCGCCCGAGCAGGCTGAGCAGTCCGCCGGTCGCAAGCCCGAGCAGCACGCTGCCGGCCGCCAGAAGCAGGGCGTAGGACATAATATTGTCCGACAACCAGTTCGCGGTAATCAGCCTTGCATTGCTGAAGCTCAGATCCTGCGTCGGCATGAAGCGGAACCAGCTGACCGGGACACTGCCCATATCGTCCTCCGCACCGCTGTAGACGGCGATGCGACCGCTCATCTTTTCCCATTCCGCACGGCTGGAAATCTCTCGCATGCCTTCGTCGAGCTGAGTGCTGTCGGGGGCAAGGACTGCCGTCCAGGTTCCCTGTCCTGTCGGATCGCTTTCCTGTGCAACGATGAGATGCGCCGATTTCGGCGGCTTGTAGAGTTCGTCGGTCGGCGGCGCGAAGCGCAGGGCGGAAAGCGACAGGTCGTAATTGTCCTTTGCCCAGCCGCTCAGTTCCTCGAATTGCCGGCTGACGAAATTGCTGGTGGAGCGCTGCTGCCAGTCCTGCAGGCTGATGCTGGGAGGCGTCACCGTCTGGGGCGTGATCTCCGGGCTCCAGCTGTTGCGGCTGTCCTGATCGATCTTCAGCTGTGAGAGGACATTGAGCGGCATTTCCGAAATGCCGCCGACGAAGATCGCATTGCGCTCCGCCATACGGGCGGCCGACATGGTCACGTTGAGCGGGATCACCCGATGTGATGCGCTGGCGATCTTGCCGGCAAAGGTGGCGGCGGCCGAAAGCGTCGGCTCGTCGATCCGACCCAGGAACAGTGAGACCGGCTCCTGGCCCATGAAGTACGGAAAGCCGATGCCGGCCGTGGCGGCGACGTTCGGAACCTGCGCAATGCGGGCAAAGTCCGGCATGTGGAACTGCGACGTGCCGAAGATCGCAAAACGTGGTTTTTCTTCGCTGCTCGCGCCGGGCGCGCAGGATGCGTCGGAGGCGGTACGCAATGCGGCTTCCACGGTGATCGTGTTGACGCCCGGCCGGAAATGCCGGAGCGTCAGTTTGATCGGAAGATGCCGCAGGACTGCACCGCCTGCCGACGTGATCGGCACGGTGGAGGCGATATTGCCGTTGACGAAGATGTCGAGATGGCTGCCCGGCAGGATGTCCGACGTATAGGCGGCATCCAGCAGGATGCGGGCCTCGCCATAGGCATTGGCGTAGAAATCCGCCGGCACGCCGATCGTGAAGCTGGTTCTGAACAGACGGCCGGTGAATTCCTGGCTGCTGACGCCGAGCGCCGAGAAGTCGAGCACAGTATCGGAAAACAGCAGCGGCGTGTCCATGCCGTGCCAGTTTTCAGTCGAAAGCGTGTTGAGCCTTTGTGTCGAGCGCCCGTCGAGTGAGG
The DNA here is from genome assembly GCA_900466875.1 of Hyphomicrobiales bacterium. Lineage (GTDB taxonomy): Bacteria > Pseudomonadota > Alphaproteobacteria > Rhizobiales > Rhizobiaceae > Neorhizobium. The sequence continues at coordinate 51,782 of UBNQ01000010.1, forward strand.
CGACGAAACTGTCGATCAGGCCGTCGATCGAAGGCCAGCTCGGGCCGGAAAGCACGAGAGAAGAAACGCCGTTGCTGCGGGGATAGTCGACGAAGCTTGCGGCCGCAGAACTGTTGCCCGAAGCGGACATGCTCGGAATCACCGCCCTGAGTTCATCACTCGTGCCGATGAAGACGGCGACCTCGCCGGGGTGGATCTCGCCATCCGCCTGCCGGCTGAAGGTGAACGACTGGTTTGGCATTCCGGTCAGCAGGGCAAGCCCCTGGGCGAGCCGCATCAGCGTGTCGGTCGCGCCGAGCTGGTCGAGGGCCGGCGCGATGATCCTGAAGCGGGTATTGCCCTTGCCATCCACACCGATGGCTCTGAGATCGTCCAGCGTGCCGAGGCGCCGGTCGTTGGCGCCGTCGAAGGACAGATAGGTTTTGGAAGGATCGACATCCGTCCACAGTTCGTAGGTGGATTCGATCGTGCAGTCGGTGCGATGCCGCTGGCTGGTGCCGAAGCGCACCATGTTGCCGCCCGCCTTGAGCAGTCCGGCCGGGATCTCGAAGATCCGTTCGGAAGGCTGCTCGGCCGAAGCGATCGTTTCGGCGGCAACGACCACGTCGTTGATCGTGATGGTGAGCTTCGAGGTTTCCGGCGCGACGAAGATCGAGTTCTGGTAGGCGACATTCAGCCTTGCCGCACGACCCGCCTGATCGGCGGTCAGATAGACAGACCAGGAGCGCTGTTCCATCTCGCCGTTCAGGCGCATGTCCGCGAACGGCAAGAGGTAACGACGCGTCTGGTCGACGGTGCTGGTCGCGGCTGTCTGCGCCGGCTGGGTCGATGCCGACGAGGGCGCGGATGACGGAGGCTGGGCGCTCCATTGCGTCGGCGCGGTCTGTTGTGACGGCGGTGCGACCGGCCTTGCGATCGGCGGCGTTGTGGGGGCTGACGGAGCCTGGCTCGTCGGCGCGGGCTGAACTGGTGGCGCAATCGGCACGGGATTGACGGGCACGGGCGCGCGGGCGGGCGGAGCAGGCGGCGGTGTTTCCTGAATGCCCCGGTCACGGCGTTCCGTGCCCATGTCGAACGGCGATGAGCCTTGCTGCGCGACGGCCGGAGCGGCGGTGCAGGCGAGGAGGGCGAGGACGATGAGTTTGTTCATGGGACTCGCTCCTAGCCTTTCTCTGCGCCGCGGGACTTGCCGAGGTCGCGCATCAGGTAACCGAGACCGCGGCTCGTCTGGTAGACGGAGAGCCACAGGAACCACAACGTGCCGCGGAACAGACCCGGATTTTTCCGCCGGGCGGTCTGGAACTGGGTCCATTGCGCCGAATTGGCGAACATCAGGTCGGCGATCAGCCGATGATCAAGAGCCTTCTGCGGCACGTAGCGGCAGCCGACCGACGTCACATCGCCGGTGCGGTCGAAATTGCGGATATCGACCGGCAATTCGCTGATCGGCAGATCGCTGAACGGCTGGAAGCGGATATGACCGATCGTATCCTTGGCGATACCCGTCGCGCCCTCGGTGTAAACCTCAAGCTGGGCTCCATGCACCGAGACGTTGTTGATCGTTGCGGTGTACCATTTTCCATCGATGCCGAACTCGCAGCGCCGGCTGATCTTGACGCGACGCGAGGCCTGGCGTTCGCCGCGCTCGGAGACAACGCCGAGGGCGCAGCCTGCGATGATGATGTTGAGCAGGTTCCAGCCGCCGACCACGAGCGTCACGTCGGCCTTGAATGGTTCGGTATAGAGTTTGTAGATGCTCATCGCGAAGGCGACGATCAGGATGAAGAAGATCACGAAGAAAGGCCGGCTGACTTCGGAAAGACGGCTGACCGAAACGGATTCGTCCTTGGCCGTTACCTTGAAGGTTGGCGAGCGCGGGTTGAGCATGACCGAGATGACGGCGGGCAAAAGATGCACCGTCTGCACATATTCATAAAGCTCGGAAATCCACGGCCAGCGGAACGAACCGTAGAGATAGTTCTGCATCATCATGTTCACCGCCATATAGGTCAGCGAATAGACGAGGAATTCGCCGCCCGACGAGGTGAAGATTTCCAGGTCGAAGAAGATGTAGAACAAGGGCGCGAAGAGGAAGATCGTCCGCGGGAAGGGAAACAGCCAGAACAGCGTCGACGACATGTAGCAGAGACGCTGCGCCAGCGAGAGGCCGCGTTTCAGCGGCGGAAAACGGAAGCGCAGGATCTGCATCATGCCCTGCGCCCAGCGCGAGCGCTGGCCGATGAAGCTGGCGAAGGTCGCTGGCTGCAGGCCGGCGATCAGCGGACGGTCAACATAGATGCTGTTCCAGCCGAGACCGTGCAGGTCGAGCGCCGTTTCGCAGTCCTCTGTAATGCTGACGCCGGAAAAGCCGTTGGAGACCTCCAGCGCCTTGCGGTTCAACACGGCGGCCGAGCCGCAAAAGAAGGACGCGTTCCACTTGTCGAGACCACGCTGGATGATGCCGTAGAACATCTCGTTCTCGCTCGGCATCTTTTCGAAAGTCTGCAGGTTGCGTTCGACGGGATCCGGGTTGAGGAAGAAGTGCGGCGTCTGCGCGAGGAAGAGTTTGGCGTCCTTCTCGAAATAATGCACCGTTTCCAGTAGGAAGTCGCGCGTCGGCGCGTGGTCGGCGTCGAAGACGGCGATCAGGTCGCCCGTCGAATGGGCAAGCCCGTTGTTGAGGTTGCCGGCCTTGGCATGTTCGTTGCGCTCGCGGGTGAGGTAGTTCACCCCCATTTCCTCGCAGAGCTGCTTCAGTTTTTCGTGGCGGGCCTCGGCCGCACGCGCGTCGGCGACATTGCTTGCCTTGCGCTTCTGTATCGTGCCGCCGTCATCGAGCAGCCAGACGGTCAGCTTTTCCGGCGGATAGTCCATGTTGCGGGCAGCCGCCAGCGTATTGGCCAGAAGCTGTTCGTCTTCGTTATAGCTCGGCACGAAGACATCGACGGTCGGCAGGTTGTCGTCGCTGCTGGAGCGGCTGCTCGGACGCGCCGGTGGCAGCGGCATGGCGACGACAAACAGGCTGAGCGACAGCATCAACACGCTGTACATCTCGGCCAGATAGACCAGCATGCCGGGAATGAAGTTTTCGAGCTGGTTGACCGGCGGCAGCGTGCTCGTCGTGCGCCAGTAGACATAACGCAGCACCATGCCTGTACCGAAGGCCAGCGCCACCAGTCGCCATTTCCCACCCACGTCCAGAAGCTTGATGATCGCCATGACGGTGACGATCAGGATGCTCGCGATCAGCTGCGTGCGCGTGTTGATCGGCAAGGTCACGAGCAGGATGATCATGACCGTGGCAATGGCCCAGATGAAGGCTGAATATAGTGTCCTCATGGCGGACTACCTCGATGAGAGCCGGAGACGGACAACGGGATCAGCGGCAGACAACGTCTGCTCCGTCGGTTGCCATGGTGCAGGATGGAGACGGTACGGTCACTCTTTGCGCGGCCGGTATCGTTGTGCCGGATGACGAAGCGGCGTAGCCGGCGGACGGACCGCCCGTCAGCGACGAGTAGCCGCTGCCGGAAGGAGACGGCACGCGCGGACCACGGGGCTCAAGCTGGGGCTGCACGACCGGCGGCGGCGCCACGGCGCGCGGAGCCGGCTGGACACGGCGCACCTGCACCCGCGGCGCATAGGATGTCGTCTGGCGCGGCGGCAGTGTCTGGACGATCGGCTCGGCGGAAGCCGGACGCGGATAGATGGGCGCGCCCGTGGTCCCGACTGCGGAATTGAACTCGCGGTTCGCGCCGTAAGGATTCCAGCCGAGAGCATCGACCGAGGCGTTGATCGTGAAGTTGTACATCACTGAAAGAAGCTTTGCTTCGGTGGCATTCGCCTCGCAGGTCCGAAGCCGGATCTGGATCACGCCGTAATTGGCAAACGGCGTTCCCTGGTCGCGCGTGCGGATCTGCTGCCAGGCATAAAGACACAGATCGGAGCCCCTGCCGCGCCCGAAGGCATAACCGAAGGGACCATAGGCGTTCTGGACATAGAATTGCGACTTCGCCATCGCGACCCGCGGCAAGGCCTGGCGCATTTCGGACGAAATGCGTCCCTCGGTGATCGAGGACATTCCTAGACTGTTGTCGGCGTGACGGTAGGCGCTTTCCGTGCCGAACAGCTGGACCTTCAGCATGTTCTGGCCGGGCGTGGAGGCATCGGTTCCCAGATGGATATCCTGGCTGATGGCGTTGTTGAAACGCCTTTCGATGATGCTGACGACGGCAGGTCCCGCCGGCGGCGGCATGACCATCGCCTGTTCTGGCGGCACGCTCTTTATGAAAGCCTCGGACTGGATCGGTTTTCCGGCACATGCGGTGAGGCCGAGTGCTGCAAGGCCGACAAAAGCCGTCAATATCGAGCGGCAGCTCCATTGTGGCTGCAAGGTCATAAAGTGTCTGTCCGTCATCGAAATCCAGTCCTGGGGCAGACACGCATTACTCATTGCCCGCTTTCTGCGAGGTCGCCGGCCGTCATCTTTTCGATGCCTGCCGGTTCGAGTCACCTTTGTGTATTCGTGATTTCTTATTTACTGACGAAATCTAAATTGTTCGTTAACTATATGCCCTCATTCTTTAACCAATTGCTGTCAAATATGGCTTGTGTTCGCAGGCCGAAACGATCTGGACGGACAGGGACCGGGGTGCAAATGCGGTTTTCGCTGATCTCTTTAGCCGCTTTCGGCATGGCCGCAGTGGCATTGATCGCTTACAAACGGACGTCTGACGTCGATTTCAACGAGATTACCGGTTCGTTGACTTCGGCCGGTTCGGTTTCGCCGGGCGCAGATGCAAACCGCACGGCCCGGGTGCAGGCGCCGCAGCCGACAGCAGCATTGACGGATCAGAGGTCAGGGCGCCCTTCGCTGGTGGTCGCCCAGTCGCAGCCCGCATCCCCGGCACTTCAGCAAAGCGCGCAGATTTCGCAGCAGTTCCAGAGCCAGCCCCAGGTCCAGCCGTCCGGACAGACGCAGCCGAGGCAGGGCGCTCAGGCGCCTGCCGCAGCCCCCCAGGTCGATGAAAGCGCGCTTCGTTATTTCGCAGCCCGCGGCGACACCGCCCGGCTCGAAGCAGAGATTTCCCGCCTGCGTGCGCTCTATCCCAACTGGACGCCACCGGCCGATCCGCTGGCGGCGCGCCCGACCACCGACCCGCAGCTGGAGAACATGTGGGATCTTTATGCGCAGGCGCGTTATGCCGACGTTCGCAAGGCAATCTCGGATCGCCAGGTGGCGGAGCCGAGCTGGCAGCCGCCGGCCGATCTTCTGGACCGGCTGAAACTCGCAGAGGCGCGTACCCGCCTGACGGCGGCGTCGGACGCGAAGACCTATGACGAGGTCATCCGCATCGCGGCCGAAAACCCGACGCTTCTGACCTGCAGCGAGGTGGATGTACTCTGGCGTCTGGCGGAAGCCTTTGCCGATACCGACCGCATGCCGCGGGCGCGCGACGCCTATCTCTACGTGCTCAGCAATTGCGACAATCCGTCGGAGCGTCTGGCAACGGTCCAGAAGGCGAGCGAACTGCTGACGCCCGACATGATCGAAGACCTTCTGTCGAAAGAGCGGCCCGGCGCTGACGGGCAACCCGAATTCGAGAGCCTGCGCGACGATCTCGCCCGCCGTCTGGTCGGCGAGGGCAATACCGACGAGAAGCTCGTTGTTGCCGAAAAATATCTGTCTCGTCTGGAAAGACTGGCGGAGACCGATCAGCTGGCGTCCGACGCTCTGCTTCTCGGCTGGTATCGTTACCGCCGTGATGATCTCGGCGGCGCCGAGCGCTGGTTCCGCAAGGCCTTTACCAAGGAAGAGACAGCATCTGCAGCCGAAGGCCTGGCGCTGACCCTGACGCGCCAGAACTCGCCGCTCGAAGCCGAAAACGTCCTCTACAAGTGGCGCGACAGCTCGCCCGGTTCGAAGGCCGCCTATATGGCCGCCGTCGCCAACCTTCTGGCCATCGATCCTCCGCCGATCCTGCAGGAGGAAGTGCTGTCGCGGATGGCGCCGGTGGTCATCGAGGCCAAGGATGCCGCAGCGGCTCAGCAGTTCGGCTGGTATGCGCGCTACATGCGTCAGCCGGCGACAGCCGCCCAGTGGTTCGCCGCCGCCTTGACCTGGAAGCCTGACGACGAACCGTCCGCCTACGGCCTGGTTCTGAGCCGCAACGACCTCGGCGACAGGGCCGGCGTCGCGGCGATCCAGCGCACCTGGGCCGGCAGGTCCGACCGTATCGCCAATCTCGGCGAGGATGATCGTCGTCGCCTTCAGGGGCAGGATTATCTGTCGCAGCTGACGCCGCCGCCGCAGTATCCGGCCCAGCAATACCCGGTTCAACAGCAGCAAGCACAGCCGCAGCCGCGCCAGCAGCAGCCTTATGTCCAACAGGCTGATCCCGGCATGGCGCGGAGCTATGCACCGACACCGGTGCAGAGAGCTGCGCCGCGCGTGGTTCGTGCGGCTCCCGCCCGTACGGCCCCGGTGAACCGTGGGTGCGCTTCCACGGTCGACCCGCGTCAACTCTCTCCCGATCAGGCTTTGGCCCGCGGCTGGTGCCTGATGGATCTCAATCGCCCGCTGGAAGCCGCACAGGCATTCGATGTCGGCACGATGGCCTCGTCCCAGGCCGCCCGCTCCGATGCCGCTTATGGCAAGAGCCTCGCATACCTGCGTGTCGGCTTGACCGACAAGGCGGCTGCCGCGGCCACCATCGCGCCGCAGAACAACACCCGCGCCGTCGAGCTTCAGTCCTCGATCCTTGCTGACCGTGCGGTCAACGCGTTCAAATCGGCGCGTTACAGGGAGGCGCTGATCGCACTCGACCAACGGGCCCAGATCGTTCCTGAACAGACCGATCTGATGAGCCTGCGCGGATATGCCCTGCTGAACCTCGGCCGGCAGGGGGAGGCCATGCGCATTTTCCAGGCTCTGGCCGATCTCGGCAACAAGGATGGATTGCGGGCAATTGCAGACCTTACAAGCCGCGGCAATTGATCGGGTAAAACCTCTGCTTGCAATTTCCTAAATGGTGTCCCGATACCGCTCTATCTTCCGCTGTTCTATAGCAAAACAGCCGATATCCATGGTCCATTAACCTTCGCGCAAGGAATTAACCATACAAATTGGACTATACGGCGAAAAGGGGACGACTGCGGTCTGCTCACCAAGGCATGAAGCCGCCAAGGCCGTACCGGTTTGAATCCGGTATCCACTCTTGAAAAGTCAGAAAAACTGCGATGACCGCTTTTGCACGGCACGGATTATTTCCCGTAGTCGAGACAATCGTTGTTCATCTCCAGTCTCTGACCCGCATGGCTTTTTTCACGCCGGCTTTCCGGTTCGTGTGGTTTTTGGGGACGACTTTTGGTGCAGGACACGCCAAGCGAACAGGTTCGACGTCGCCAGGCAGGCAGCCTTGGCGAGAGACTGGCATTTGCCGGGCTCGACGGGGATCTGTGCGACCTGCTCCGCCGGTGTCGCCCCCAGCTCGAAGGCCATCTGAAGAACGGCCTGCGCGATCTTTTCCAACGCCTGCAATCCTCTCCCGAAGCCTCCAGCCATTTCGAGACCGAACAGCAGGTCGACCGGCTGAACGACCTTCAGGCCTCCCACTGGGCAGTGCTCACGGACGCGCGTTTCGACGCGCTTTATGCGGATCGCGTCAAGGTTCTGTCCGATACCGAAAGCCGCATGGGGCTAGACCCGCGCTGGCACATTGCCGGCCATTCGGTAATGCTGGAACACCTCATCCTCGGCGCGGTGGAGGATTTTGCCCCGCGTTCATTCCTTCCCGGCGCCCGTCGGCGCGAGCTGGAATTGCGCGACCTCATCGCCGCCCTCCTGCGCCTGGTCATGGTCGACGTCGAAATCGCCGTATCCCTTCGTTTCAACGAACTGCGGCAGAAGCACCAGCGCGCATTGGCCGACCAGCGCAGCGCCGATCAGGCCGAAGCGGTCGATACCTTTGCCGCCGTCATCGGTGCGCTCGCAGACCGTGATCTGACCGCCGCCCTGCCGCACGACGTGCCGGAAGCCTATCGCGAACTGACCGACCTCCTGTCCGGTGCGATCGGCGGGATGCGCACCTCTGTCAGCATCATTGACAGCGCCGGCATGCAGGCTGTCGGCCTGACCGATGCCATGGCGCGCAACGCCTCGACTTTCGCTGCCGCTTCCGAAGAGCAGGCGCGCCGGGCACAGTCGGTACACAACGACCTTCATCAGCTCTCCGCCCTCGTCAAGGAAAGCGTTGCCGGAACCTCCGCTGCCGAAAATGCGGCTGTCGCCACCCGCCGTTCCGTCGAGGAAAGCGGCGAGATCGTCGGTCGGGCCATCAGCGCCATGACCGATATCGAGAATTCGGCCGAAAAGATCGGCGAAATCATCGGCGTCATCGACGAGATCGCCTTCCAGACCAACCTTCTCGCGCTCAACGCCGGCATCGAAGCGGCGCGCGCCGGCGATAGCGGCCGTGGTTTTGCCGTCGTCGCGCAGGAGGTGAGGGCGCTCGCCCAGCGTTCCGCCGATGCGGCCCGCGAGATCAAGACATTGGTCACAGGTACCAAGAGCCAGGTCGGCGCAGGTGTCGACATGGTCCACCGCACCCAGGCCGCGATCGGCGGCATCGTCCAGCAGGTCGGCGCGATCAACGATGCGATCACCGGTGTCGCGCGCCGCACGGTCGAGCAAGCCGATGGCCTGAACCGCGTCACCTCCGAGATCGGTTCGCTCAGCCACGAGATCGGTGCAAATGCGAGCTTTGCCCGCAATACCGGCGAAAGCGCCGATGAACTTCATACCGTCATTCTCGAACTGGGCCGTACCGTGCGCGAATTCCGCATCGCACGCCAGCGCAACGGCGAGGACGGCTACGAGGACAGGCGCGCGCCGGCTCAAGCGGCTGGCGGCGCGTTGATCGACCGATATCACGCATCGGCAGAAGCCGAGGCGCAACCCTTTTTCAAACGGCAAGGAACACGCTGATGGCAGCAAGGAAGGCCGCATCGGGAAAACTGGCTCTCTCGCCAGTTCTCGACCTCAACGAAGCATCGGTGCTGCACGGCAAGCTGATGTCCATGCGCGGCAAGGACGTCGTGATCGATGCTTCGGCGGTAGAGCGTGTCGGCGTGCAATGCGCCCAGGTTCTGGTTGCCGGCGCCGCCGCGTGGCAGGCCGACAAGAAGTCATTCCTCGTCGAAAAGGCATCGGATGCCTTTGAAAAGACGATGCAGCTGATTGGAATCAGCGAAACCCAGTTAATTGCTAAGGAGATCTAGCAATGAAGAAAAAAGTACTGACCGTGGATGATTCACGGACGATCCGGAACATGCTTCTGGTGACGCTCAACAATGCCGGTTTCGAAACGATCCAGGCAGAAGACGGCATCGAAGGCCTCGAGGTTCTCGAAGGCTGCAATCCGGATGTCATCGTCACCGACATCAACATGCCGCGTCTCGATGGCTTCGGCTTCATCGAAGGCGTGCGTCGCAACGAGAAATACCGCGCTGTTCCGATCCTGGTCCTGACCACGGAAAGCGATGCCGAAAAGAAGAACCGCGCCCGCCAGGCCGGCGCGACCGGCTGGATCGTCAAGCCTTTCGATCCGGCAAAACTCATTGATGCGATCGAGCGTGTAACCGCCTGAACCGGGAATTCCTCCGATGGATATGAACGAAATCAAAGAGATCTTCTTTCAGGAATGCGAAGAACAGCTCGCTGAACTGGAATCCGGTCTTCTCAAGCTGAACGATGGGGATCGCGACCCCGAGACGGTCAACGCCGTTTTCCGCGCCGTTCATTCCATCAAGGGAGGTGCCGGCGCTTTCGGTCTGGAAGAACTCGTGGCCTTTGCCCACGTCTTCGAGACGACGCTGGACTGCGTACGCTCCAACAAGCTGGAGCCGAATCAGGATGTCCTGAAGGTCATGCTCAAGTCGGCCGACGTGCTCGCCGACCTCGTCACCTGCTCGCGTGATGGCGGCAGTGTCGAGGAAAGCCGCACTCGCGGACTGGTCAAGGAACTGGAAGCTCTGGCCAATGGCGAGGCGCCGCCGGCCGCTGAGGCGCCGAAGGCTGCAAAGCCCGCCGCGGCTCCGGTCGTACAACCGACCGACGACAGCGGCTTCCAGCCTATCCCCTTCACCTTCGACAGTTTCGGCGACGACGAAGCCGTCGAGGATCAGTTCACCTACGAGGTCACCTTCAAGCCGACGCGTGAACTCTATTCCAAGGGCAATGAAGCAGCTCTTCTGCTCCGGGATCTGTCCCGCCTCGGCGAGATGAGCATCGCCTGCGACATGGACCAGCTGCCGGCGCTGGAAAGCATGGATCCGGAAGCATCCTATTTCGGCTGGAAGATCTCCATCACCACGCCGAAGTCCGAGGATGAAGTCCGCGCCGTCTTCGAATTTGCCGAATGGGATTGCGAACTGGATGTCAAGTCGGCGGAAACAGCCGAAGGCGAAGAACTGCCGATGATCCCGGTACCGTTCGATCTCTCCGCGCTCGACGACGAGCCGGCGGAGGCCGTTCAGCCGCAGGCCGAGACTGCCGCCAAGGCCAGCGTGCCGGAAGCAACCTCGAGTGTCGCCAAGGCGGTCAATGCCGCAGTCGAAAAGAAGGAAAGCGCTGCGACCGCCGCTGCCGCTGCTGCCCAGAACAATGCAGCCGCCGCATCATCGGTCGGTCAGACGATCCGCGTCGATCTCGATCGCGTCGACCGTCTGATCAACCTCGTCGGCGAGCTTGTCATCAACCAGGCAATGCTGTCGCAGAGCGTCATCGAGAACGACAATAACGGCGTCTCCTCGATCAATATGGGTCTGGAAGAGCTGCAGCAGCTCACCCGCGAGATCCAGGACTCGGTCATGGCCATCCGCGCGCAGCCGGTGAAGCCGGTCTTCCAGCGCATGTCGCGTATCGTCCGCGAAGTGGCCGACATGGTCGGCAAGCAGATCCGCCTCGTCACCGAAGGTGAGAATACCGAAGTCGACAAGACGGTCATCGACAAGATCGCCGAACCGCTGACCCATATGATCCGCAATGCCGTCGACCACGGCATCGAGAGCCCGGAAAAGCGCGAAGCTGCCGGCAAGGATCCGGAAGGCACCATCAAGCTCTCCGCAAAGCATCGTTCGGGCCGCATCCTGATCGAGCTCATCGACGATGGCGGCGGTATCAACCGCGAGCGCGTCAAGCAGAAGGCGATCGACAACGATCTGATCAGCCCCGATGCCAACCTGTCGGACGAGGAAATCGACAACCTGATCTTCGCTCCGGGCTTCTCGACGGCCGACAAGATCTCCGACATTTCCGGCCGCGGCGTCGGCATGGACGTGGTCAAGCGTTCGATCCAGGCGCTCGGCGGCCGTATCTCGATCTCTTCGCGTCCGGGCCTCGGCTCGACCTTCACCATGAGCCTCCCGCTGACGCTTGCCGTCCTCGACGGCATGGTCGTCACCGTGGCCGGCCAGACGCTGGTCGTGCCGCTGACGGCGATCGTCGAAACGCTTCAGCCTGAAGCCTCCGCCATCCACTCCTTCGGCGCGAACCAGCGGCTCATCTCGATCCGCAACTCGTTCTGCCCGCTGGTCGATGTCGGCCGCATCCTGAACTTCCGCGCCAACCAGGCCAATCCGGTCGACGGCGTGGCGCTGCTGGTGGAATCCGAAGGTGGCGGCCAGCGCGCCCTGATGGTCGATGCCATCCAGGGACAGCGCCAGGTCGTCATCAAGTCGCTCGAGGCCAACTACACCCACGTTCCGGGCATCGCCGCGGCAACCATCCTTGGCGATGGACGCGTGGCGCTCATCCTTGATGTCGATGCGGTTGTCGGCGCCTCGCGCGGCCAGTCGCTGAAGCCTGAAATGTCGCTCGCAGCTACGGGATAACGGGGTCGATGAGCGTATCTTGTGCCGTGAAGTCTCTTTCGCAGGGAAGCCGGGAGCTGATCGCTTTCCGGATTGGCGATCAGGAATTTTGCGTGAACATCATGTCCGTCCGCGAGATCCGCGGATGGACGTTAGCCACCCCGATGCCGCATTCGCCGCCTTATGTCATGGGCGTCATCAATCTGCGCGGCGCGGTTTTGCCGATCATCGATATGTCCGCGCGACTGGGCATGAAGCCGGCGGAGCCGACGGCCCGCCATGTGATCATCGTCGCGCAGGTTAAGAGCAAGGTGGTCGGCCTCCTGGTCGAGGCCGTTTCCGATATCCTTACGATTACCGATGATAATATCCAGCCAGTCCCGGAGATCTCTTCGGACCTGGAAAAGCTGTACGCGAGGGGAATCCTGGCAATCGACACGCGGATGATCTGCCTGATCGAACTGGAAGCCCTCTTCCCTGAGAAAGCTCACGACAAGGAAAGTGAAGCTGCATGATGCCGTTGGGCGCGCTTGATAGCCGGCAGTCGCCGGATGAGGTACTGGCGAGCGGAGAATATCCGCTGACGCGCCGTGATCTCTCCGAGATTGCTGCAATGATCTATGCCGATGCTGGAATCTATCTCAACGATTCCAAGGCTTCCCTTGTCTATTCGCGTCTGTCCAAGCACATCCGCAATCTTGGGCTTAAGGGCTTCAGGGAATATTGCGTGCTTGTCTCTTCGCCTGAAGGTGCTGCGGTTCGTCGCGAGATGCTGTCGCATCTGACCACGAACTTTACCCGCTTCTTCCGCGAGAACCATCATTTCGAGCACCTGCGTGACGATGTCCTGCCCGGCCTGATCAACCGCGCCAAAAGTGGTGGTCGCGTTCGCATCTGGTCGGCCGCCTGCTCCGACGGACAGGAACCCTATTCCATCGCGCTCACCGTGCTGGCGATGTTCCCCAATGCCGCCGATTACGATTTCCGCATCCTGGCGACCGATATCGATCCCAAGATCCTGGAGACCGCGAGGGCCGGCGCCTATGACGAGAACGCTCTGGAAAGCATCTCGCCGGCCATGCGCAAGCAATGGTTCCGCGATGTCGATATCAACGGCCGCCGCAAGTGCCAGATCGACGATCGCGTCAAGAAGCTGATCACCTTCAACGAACTCAACCTGATGGCCCAGTGGCCGTTCAAGGGCGGTTTCGATGTCATTTTCTGCCGCAACGTGGTGATCTATTTCGACGAGCCGACGCAGGTGAAGATCTGGTCCCGCTTCGCATCGCTGCTTCCGGATGGCGGTCACCTTTATATCGGCCATTCCGAGCGCGTGTCGGGAGATGCCAAGCATCACTTCGACAATATCGGGATCACCACCTATCGCTACATCGGCAAGCATGCAGGGAGGAAGGCATGAGTGCGCCAGCGCGCGTCCTGGTCGTGGACGACAGCCCCACGATGCGGGGCCTGATCACTGCCGTACTGAATTCCGATCCCGACGTCAGCGTCATCGGTCAGGCCGGCGATGCCATGGAAGCGCGTGCTGCGATCAAGCAGCTCAACCCGGACGTCGTCACGCTCGACATCGAGATGCCGAACATGAACGGGCTCGAGTTCCTCGAAAAGATCATGCGCCTGCGACCGATGCCGGTGATCATGGTCTCGACCATGACCCATCACGGTGCCAATGCGACGCTTGCAGCGCTGGAAATCGGCGCTTTCGACTGTGTCGGCAAGCCGGCTCCGGGAGAGCGCCGTCCGTTCATGGATCTCGCCGAGAAGGTCAAGGCGGCTGCCCGCTCGGGCCGCAAGTGGACGACCTCGTCCGCGTCGGCACCGGTTGCGCCGCCGATGTCCGTTCACGAATACCGCGTCGGGCGCAAGGTTGTTGCCATTGGATCTTCTACCGGAGGGGTAGAGGCGCTGATTGCGGTGTTGCAAAAATTCCCGCAGAACTGCCCTCCGACAGTAATCACTCAACATATGCCTCCGACGTTTACGAAAAGTTTTGCAGAACGTCTTAATCGTATCTGCGCTCCTGTCGTGGAGGAAGCAACCGATGGTGCGCGCCTGGAGATCGGCAAGATCTATCTCGCGCCCGGCGGCGACCGACATCTGCAGGTGGCAAACCCGTCAGCACCATGCTGCCGGCTGGTCGAGAAGGATCCCGTCAACGGTCACAGGCCGTCGGTCGATGTGCTTTTCGATTCAGTCGCGGAATTGGCCGGCCGCAATGCGGTTGGTGTCATTCTGACCGGCATGGGGCGCGATGGGGCCTCCGGACTTCTGAAGATGCGCAGCGCCGGCGCGCGCACGATCGGACAGAACGAGAAGACCTGTGTTGTCTATGGGATGCCGAGGGTCGCCTATGAACTGGGCGCCGTCGAGCTGCAGCTGCCATTGGGCTCCATTGGAGAAGAAGTTTTGAAATTAACTGCCGCCCGAAAAGAAGGTACCGAATAAATGTCTCTCGCTGAAAAAATCAAAGTTCTGATTGTCGACGATCAGGTCACCAGCCGTCTGCTGCTCAGCGAGGCTCTGACGCAGCTCGGCTTCAAGCAGATCACCTCCGCCGGCGACGGCGTGCAGGGCATGAAGATCATGACCGAACAGCCGCATCATCTTGTCATTTCCGACTTCAACATGCCGAACATGGACGGCATCGGCTTCCTGCAGGCCGTGCGCTCCAACCCGAGCACGAAAAAGGCGGCTTTCATCATCCTGACGGCCCAGGGCGATCGCGCGCTGGTGCAGAAAGCAGCCCAGCTGGGCGCCAACAACGTTCTGGCCAAGCCATTCACCATCGAAAAGATGAAGGCCGCTATCGAAGCGGTGTTCGGAGCCCTCAAATGAATGAAGCCATGGTCAGGCGCGTCCATATCATCCAGGGGGAGTACAAGGTCATCGGCGACCCTGACGTCGTCCTGTCGACGATATTGGGATCGTGCGTGGCTGCGTGTCTGCGTGATCCTGTCGCCGGTGTCGGCGGCATGAACCACTTCCTGTTGCCGGGCTCGGGCGGGGCCATGGCATCGGGAGGTGACGCGACACGCTATGGTGTGCATCTGATGGAACTGCTGATCAACGGCCTCCTCAAGAAGGGCGCGCGGCGTGACCGGCTTGAGGCGAAGGTCTTCGGCGGCGCCAAGACAATCGCAAGCTTCTCGAATGTCGGCGAACAGAATGCGGCCTTCGCAATGCAGTTTCTGAGAGACGAAGGCATTCAGGTCGTTGGTTCTTCGACAGGCGGCGAACACGGCCGAAAGCTTGAATACTGGCCCGTTCACGGACGTGCCAGACAATATCCGCTGACCGGCGCGGAAACGCAACGAACAGTCGCGCTCGAACAGCGTCCTGTCCGTACGCCGCCCAAACCAGTCGACAACGCCATCGAATTTTTCTGATTGTCTCCTCAATTCATATCTTGGAATGGCTATGAACGACATTGTTACGCCGACGACCTCTGCCCCGGAGGAGGCCCTGCCGGATGTTTTGATGCGGCTGGTTTCCGAATTGCATGACGTCGCCTATCTGATCGAGCGGGTGGAGCCGCAGATTCTTGAGGTGGGCGGGGAGAATGTCCTGCAGTCGCCCGACACGATCAAGATCTTGCAGGGCATCGATCTTGCCGTGCAAAAGACGCGCGGTCTGGCTGAATTCATCGACACCATCACCGGCTCCATTCCCAATGAATGGAAAGTGGACGTTTCCACGGCGCTCAGCCTCGTCAAGCTTGCCGACATGCAGCGGTCGCTGGCCAGCGGTTTGCGCCATGGCCATTCGCAGCCGCTCACCAAGGCTGCCGGCGATTTCGATTTCTTCTAGTCCATAAAGAGCGGTTCGCGAACTCTCGCGCCTGCGCCCCACATTCCAGATCGCGGAAATGTTCGCACAAGCTTCGCCTCTTAGGGTGCGGCTTGAGCAGTAGCTCTATAACCGTGTTCGGCGATGTGGGAACAGAATGAATCTGTTAGCTCAATTTTCACAAATTCCTAGAAATCTGGCGTCTCTCGGCCAGACAAAACTTATTGCTCTGGCTGCTGCAGGTGCGATCTCTATCGCGATCGTTATTGCCGCTGCGATGTTTGTTAATAAGCCTGCCTACGAGACGCTCTATGTGAACCTTGAGTCTAGCGATCTCAATCAGGTCAGCATGGCGCTTGCCGAAGCCAATATGGCGTTCGAAGTCGGTGCCGACGGCAAGAGCATTCAGGTTCCGGTCGGCAATACCAGCAAAGCACGGTTGATGCTGGCGGAACGTGGACTTCCGAACAGCTCAAACGCCGGTTATGAACTTTTCGACAATGTAGGCTCACTCGGCCTTACCTCCTTCATGCAGGAAGTGACACGCGTTCGCGCGCTCGAGGGCGAAATATCCCGCTCGATCCAGTCGATCAGCGGCGTTTCCGCAGCCCGCGTTCACATCGTCATGCCCGATGTCGGAAATTTCCGCCGCGCGCAGCAGAAGCCGACGGCCTCGGTGATGATCCGCGCCGGATCGTCGACGGGCCGCAAGGCCGCATCTTCGATTCGTCACCTCGTGGCTTCGGCCGTTCCGGGACTTGATGTCGAAGACGTCACGATTCTTGATTCCACCGGCCAGCTGCTCGCCTCCGGCGACGACGGAGGCAACAACCAGCTCAGCCGTTCGCTTGGCATCGTCCAGTCCGTTCAGTCGGAAATCGAAACCAATATCGACAAGGCTCTTGCGCCGTTCCTCGGCATGGACAACTTCCGCTCCAGCGTTACGGCCGCGTTGAATACCGACAGCCAGCAGACGCAGGAGACCGTCTACGATCCGAACTCGCGCGTCGAGCGCTCCGTTCGTGCGACCCGGGAAAACGCACAGTCGCAGCAGTCGGCCGACGACAACGCGGCAACCGTCGAGCAGAACGTGCCCCAGGCTGCGCCCGAACAGGGCGGCAATAACGGTCCGAAGTCGTCCGATCAGTCCGACAAGCGCGAAGAACAGACCAATTACGAGATCAACCAGAAGACCATCGCCACGACCCGCAACAGCTATCTGATCGAAAAGGTCTCCATCGCTGTTGTCGTCAACAGGGGCCGCATCGCCCAGATGGTCGGTGAACCCGCAGACCAGGCCAAGATCGATGCCTATCTCGCCGAGATGCAGAAGATCGTCAGCTCTGCCGCAGGCATCAGCTCCGATCGCGGCGACGTCGTCACCCTCACGGCAATGGACTTCCTCGAAACCCAGTTGCTCGACGAAGCCGCCAGCGGTCCGAGTGTTACGGAAGTGCTCACCCGCAATCTCGGTGGCATCATCAACTCGCTGGCCTTCCTCGGCGTCGCCTTCCTGGTCATCTGGCTCGGCCTGCGTCCCCTGGTCCGCACGGTTGCCGGCAACAATGCATCGGGTGAGACGGTTGGCGAAGGTGCCGGACTGGAACTGCCCGACTTCTCCCCGGCCGGCGGCAGCCCCGCCCTCATGGACGGTTTCGGTGCGGACTTCGGCTTCGACAGTTCGGGCGACCTCATGGGCGACGACGACGGCGACGGCTTCAACCGCCGCGTCAAGGAAGGCCCGGAAAAGCGTCTCGCGCGCATGGTCGAGATTTCCGAGGAGCGCGCCGCGAAAATCCTCCGCAAGTGGGCTTTTGAAAAGGCCGCCTAAGGCGAAATCACGGAAATATGAAGAACAGGGTCGGACGAAAGTCCGGCCCTTTTTTTCGTCAATTGGAACGAATTCGGCTGCGTCACTTTAATACGGGATGTGACACTCGCGCAGCATCTGGGGATATTCGAGCAGCGCATGATGGTATTTGCGCGGGCTTCTCTTACACTGAGGCTGATTCGTCGGCGGTTTCGAGGCTCCCAAGCAAGGGGTGCAGCAGGTGTCGGTAACACAGGAACTCGGATAGGCTTCTTCGAGCGAGGTCTTAAATCGACGCAGCAGGAGCAGATAACGAATGGAGTTATCGGGCATGGATGTTTCGGGGCAAGGGCGCGCTCTTCAAGGGGTCGATCACGATCGGATCATGTCCCGCGAAGAGCTGGTCCGCAGCCTTTCCGCCCTGACCGGCTCGGAAAATCTGCAGGTCATCATGCGATTGCTGGCAGATCATGCCGGCGCGTCGCATTTCCTCCTGGCTCGCTACGACCTCATCCAGGAACAGGGGCTAGACTTCATCGTCACCTCGAACTGGCCGTTCGATATCGTCCGGCGGCTTGGTTCCGAACTGGCCAGCGCCTATTCGCGGTCGACGGAACTCGAAAAATGTTTTTCGGTTCTGACCCCAGGCTTTGCGCTTCTGCCGGAAGAAGTTGTCCTGCCGGACAAATTGAGCCGCCAGTATTGTACTTTGACCTTTTCCGTCGGCCGGACGCGTTTTTCGCTGATGTTGCTGTTCGTCGAAGGCACCATCCTGTCCCAGGAGCATTTGAGGGAAGTCGGGCTTCTTGCCGCATATGGGGCAAGTTTCGTGGAAAGCGTGGAATCGCGCACCGAGCGGGATTTCGAGTTGACCGAACGGGAACTCGAATGCCTCTTCTGGATCGCGGAGGGCAAGACCAGCGACGAGATCGCGGTGATCCTCGGCATCTCGCGCAATACGATCAACAACTACATCACCAGCGTGATGCGCAAAACTGCGACCAAGACCCGCTCAGAGGCGATTGCCTACGCGGTTCGCAACAATCTGGTATAGGGCGGCAACGGAATGGGTTACTCGCGAGGCGGCACAGCGGAAGGAGCGGGCAGCGCTCAATACCTTCGCTTGCAGCGTGGATCGAGCAGATCGGATATCTTTCCGAAACTGGTCGCCATGCAGAAAGCCCTAAAGGCGCGTAACTTTGCTGTCTTCCGCATCGCCGGTGCCGGGCTTCCGAACAAGCGCAAGCTGGTGTGCGAACTCGATAACTGGGGCGCCGACACGACCGAGATCAGCAGTCGTCTGCTCGCCGAATTCGAGGAAACGCTGCTCGATCACGTGGAGATGTCGCTGCTTCCACTCGTCTGGAGCGGTGCCCGACCCGGCGCCACGCTGGATGCGGGAGAGTTTTCACCTTTGGTTCGGCGGCTTGAGACGGCTGCCTTGTCGTTCTCGGGTGTTGTTTTTCCCGTGCGTCTGGGGGCGCTCGGCAACGGCTATGTCGCGTTCTTCGCCGACCAGCTTGCCCTCACGGCGGGCGCAGTGATCGACCAGCATGTGGAAAGCTGTCAGATCATGATGGATCTGCTGGCGTTGGACGAGCGGCGCAGTGTTCCGGCCGAATCGCTGAGCGAGCGTGAGATTGCCTGCCTGCAGCTGGCAGGGGATGGCCGGATCAGTGAAGAGATCGCCGAAAAGCTCGGTCTTTCCGTCCATACCGTCAATGCCTATCTGGGCTCCGCGACGATCAAGCTCGACTCGGTCAACAGGATCCAGGCGATCGCAAAGGCGATCAGGCTCGGTTACATCACCTGAGTTTTTAGAGCCGTCAGCGCCGGCCGCGTTTTGCTCTCGCCGCATAGACGCGATGGATCAGTTCCGCCACGGCCTTGTAAAAGGGCGGGGGTATGACGCCTTCGACGGTCACCTGCGCAAACATCGAACGCGCAAGCGGCGGATCCTCGAATATGGGGATGTTATGCTGCTGCGCCACCTCGCGGATTTTCAGGGCGACCAGATCCTGGCCCTTGGCGACCACGATCGGTGCTTCGCTTTCACCCTGGGCGTAGCGCAGCGCCACGGCATAATGGGTCGGGTTGGTGATGACGAGCGTGGCGCGGGGAACGTTGGCCATCATGCGCCGCCTTGCACGGTCACGGCCGATCGACCGGATGCGGGCCTTGATGATCGGGTCGCCCTGCGACTGCTTGAACTCGTCCTTCACTTCCTGCTTGGTCATTCGCATGTTCGAATACCAGTGATGCCGCGTCCATATATAGTCGACGACGGCAAGAATGCCGGTGGCGAAGAGGATGATGATCATGATCTTCTTCATCACGACCATCATCTCGACGAGCATGACCTGCGGGTCGGAGAAAAGCGCGTCAAGCGACCGGAAATAGTCGGCTCTCAGCACGATCACCATCACCACCGAGACGACAATGATCTTGAACATCGATTTGCCGAACTCGACCAGTCCCGCGACGCTGAAAAGACGCTTCCACCCCTGCACCGGCGAGATCCGGTTATATTGGGGCGTGATGCGCTTCAGCACGAATTCCGGCATGTTCTGCGCAAAGTTGGAGCCCAGTCCGAAGAGCACGAAGAGAACGGCGACCGGCAGCAGCATCGCACTGGCATCCCAGGCCAGCCGAACGGAGAGCGAGACGAGGTCGTTGGCGGTCTGAAGACGCCATTGGTCGGGCTGTTCCAGAATATCGCGCAATGTTTCCGCCAGTCGAGCGGCACCGGTTGGCAGGAAGAAGACCAGATAGATATAGAAGGCGAGCGACGTGGCGAAGATTGGGATTTCTCGTGACGAGGGCGTATTGCCCTCCGCCATCGCGTCCTGAATCTTTTTCTCTGTCGGGTCTTCTGTTTTACTGTCCTTGTCCTCGTCGGACACGAGCGCCTTCCTGACGGCCCTGGAGCAGACCCCGCAAACTACACGCGTCTCCCGTTGTCTCTATGGAAACGGGCACGCTGTAGAACCTAGAAACGATATATCCATCCGATGGCCGAGGCTTCCGGATCGATGCACAAGCTGGCATTGGACATTATGCGTGGGATCGAATGGGGGCAATCGCCGGCCCCGACGGTATCGCGGTTATCAACAGCGACCGATACGGCGCCGCGCGCCGAATGTGGCGCGCGGAATTTTTGGGCACGGCCGGTTAGGCCGCCGCACCCTCTGCCTCTGCCTCTGCCGGAGCCTGGGCTTCGGGATCCTTGAGGATGATCTGGCCCGAGCTGGCGAGACGCAGCGCTTCCTGTGCGATGGCGCGGCGCGCGATCGCGATTTCGCGCGGGTTCGTGCCGGGCATCTCGACCTGAAGGTCCGATTCGATCATGCGGCGCGAACGCGGGCTGATCGACGACAGGACGCTTTCGCGCAGCTGTGCCGAGGACGTTCTCAGAGCCATCGTCAGCACTTCGCCGGAGATGTCGTTCAACAGCAGCACGCGGCTGCGCTGCGGCATGAGGAGAATGTCTTCGAACAGGAAGATCTTCGGACGAACCTTGGCGACGGCGTCCTGGCTGATCTCCTCGAGCGAGTTGAGCAGCGTATCGACGTCGGGCTTGGTCAGTTCGTTCATCAGTTCTGCGACCTTCATCGGGCCGACGGAGTTCTTCTCGCGCTCGATCTCGTTGATCAGGTCCACGACCTTGTTCTCGATGATCTGGGCGGCCTTCGGATTGACGTTCTTCAGGTTGACCGTACGGTTCATGATGTCGGCGCGCTGGCCGTCGGGCAGCTTCAGCAGCACCTTGGCACCGAAGACGGATGGCAGCATCGAAAGAATGTAGGCCACTGTCTGCGGATGTTCGCGCATCAGGAAGGTTGCGATGAAATCCGGATCGGCTTCCTGAAGCCGGTCCCAGATGGATTCTTCGTAAGACTGGAAAGCCATGCGGCGTCCAAGAAGACTGTCGACCTCTTCCGGGGTCAGGCCTGCTTCGAGAATGCTTTCGATGACCTTGGCGTTGTCCATGAGGCCTGCACCTTCGGTGAACAGGTCTTCGAACTCGTTGACGAGCTGTGCAAGTTCATTCGGCGGGATGGTGCGCAGGGTCTGCGCTGCGGCGATGATCGCCTGCAGTTCCGCCTGGGTGAAAAACTTGAGCAGCTTTCCGGCGACATTCTTTCCCATGGCGAGCAGCACCGCAGCCGCCTTTTCCGCCTGGGAAAGAGGTTTGTCTGTCAATGCCCCGCCGAAGTCTTCAAAGTCCATCATGGTCTTTTTCCTCTTTGCTTCCGACTTCCTGATCAGGAAGCCTTGGAGCTCATGACTTCAATGAGCTTCACGCCGAAGCGAGTATCGTCGTCCTCGAGAACCGTGATCTCACCTCGGGCAATGCGGCGCCCGTTGACGGTGATATCGACCGGTTCGCCGATCTTCTTGTCGAGCGCCACCACGGCGCCTTCCTGGAGGTTCATCAGATTCGAAACCGAAATGCGACTGGTTCCGAGCACGACATGCACATCGATGGGGATATCCATGATGAGGTCGAGGTTGCTGTTCAGTCCCGAGCCTGCAGTCTGTCTCGTCTCGGATGAGGCGAGGCCGAAATCGTTGCTCGAGCCATAGTCGCTCGATGCGCCGAAATCATTGCCGCCTCCGAAATCGCCGGCTGTGCCGAAGTCGCTGGTGGTTGCGACGTCGCCGAATGCCGGCAGTTCGGAAGCCGTTTCGTCGCCGCCCGGAAAGTCGAAGCCGAAACTGTCGTCAGCCGCCGGCGCCGTGCCGTCGGCATCGTGTTTCATCACGCCGCGGAGTTCGTTGACTGCATTGTCGAAATCGAAATCCGAGTCTGAGGGGTTCAGTGCGTTTTCGTCCGTCGAAGCTGTTTTCTTTGTCGCCATGAAAGTAGCATTCCCGTTCTAAATCAATCGACTACTGGTCTGTCGCCGCAAGGCCCAGAGGTCCTTCGCTCTAGCCGAGCAAATGTTTCAAAATGTCGTTTTCGTTGCTCACATTGTCCTTGACCCGGACCGTGTAATTCTCGCCGCTCCTGCCGAACTCGCAGTTGTACATTTCGCGACCATTGGCGCTGACATCCACGATGATCTCTTCCTTGTCGCGGAAGGCGATCACGTCGCCGGCAACCAGCTTGGAAATCGTCTCGAGCGTCAGGGATTCGAGCGGGATCTTGGCTTCCAGCGTCACGCGCGACTGGCGGACCTGTTCGGACATGTGATCCGACCAGGCTTCCTGTTCGCGGGAAAAATCGCCCTTCGCCTTCGGCAGGGATATCGTCGTCTTCAGCAGATATTTCTGCGGAACGACGAGGAAGAATTCGGATGCGACCTTGCCGAGTTTCAGTTCCACGCGGATCGACATGGCAAAAGGATCGCTGTCCTCTTCTTCCAGCACCGGCCGGGCGTCGGCATTGTGAGGCTTTTCGATCGTCACCTCGAAGCCGCCGGGGGCGTTCACGCCGGAGCGCAGCACCTGGGCTATCTTGTCGAAGATCACCATCGAGAGATCGAGCTCGATCTGTGACAGCGCCCGCCGCGGCGGCTGGAAAATCGAGTCGGACGTCGCGCCGAGCATGTTTTCCATGAGCGTGATGACGAAGGCATTGCCGCAGGCGATGACGAATTTCGGGCACCAGTTGCGCAAGGTCGCGTCGGCCAGCACGACATTGTCGCCCAGCTTGCCGATGAGTTCGCTCATCGGGCCGGACTTGTAACCGTCGAAGCTCACCTCGACGGCCAGCCCGAGCTCGCTCTGCAGCACGTCCGGCAGGAAGCTCTGATAGAGGGCGCCGAAGTCCTGGGCGAAGCGCTCCAGTGTCTTCTGGTCGCCGAGCGAGCCCGTCAGGCGGGCGAGTAGGGCCCGCTCCATGGCGGGCCGTGCTTGCGAGGCTTGATTGCTTCTGTTCATTGTCGTCATGCCGCCTTCGTGTCGCCGCCGGGCTTCATCATTTCCTGTTCGACCGAGTCGATCGACGGACGGTCGGAAGAGGAGATGGTCTTGCGGCCATATTCAAGCGCTACCTGCGGGACCGAGCCGTTCATGTAGGCGAGCAGCGTCTGCTTGACGATGATGTAGAGCCGGTGCTGTTTGGTACGCACGATCTTGATTTGAGAAACGATCGGATTGCACAGGCAATAAGAAAGGAAGATGCCGAGCATCGTGCCGACGAGAGCTGCACCGATCAGGCCGCCCAGAACCTCGGGAGATTCGTTGATGTGGCTCATCGCCTTGATAACGCCGAGCACCGCGGCGATGATGCCGAGGGCCGGGAACGCGTCACCCATCGACTGGATCGAATGATACGGCTTCATGCGGTCATGAAGGATCGTCTCGATCTCTTCGTCCATCAGCGCCTCGATCTCGTGGGAACGGGCATTGCCGATGATGATGAGGCGCACGTAGTCACAGATGAAGGCGGTAAGTTCGGTGTCCTTCAGGACGGTCGGCGCCGACTGGAAGATCGGCGATTCCGCCGGATTGTCGATATGCGCTTCGATCTCGTTGCGGGACTTGGTTCTCAGGTCGCGCATCAGCGAATAGAGCACGCCGAGTACTTCCAGATAGGCCCGTTCCTTTGGAACAGCGTTCTTGAAGATCTCGACGATCGCCTTGCCCGAATCCTTCAGCACCTTCATCGGGTTCGCCATGATGAAGCTGCCGATCCCGGCGCCGCCGATAACGACCAGCTCGAAGGGCTGCATGAGGAGAGCGACGTACCCGCCCATGGCCATGTAGCCGCCAATGATACAGCCGACCGTGATGACAAATCCGATAATAAGATTCATTGTAAGCTCGTATCCAACGCTTGTCCTGGACTATACCGATAAGGCAGCTGCCTTGCGTGAGACTGTTGTAGGCTTCCCGAAATGTGCGCCCGAACGGTCGGGAGCGTGACCGGTGAAGCCTCGACGCCTATTCGCTGTAGATCTTGCCTGCCGACGTGACGATTTCCCACTTGCCATTGTGCTGCCGCAGGCCCGCAAGACGCGAACTGTCCGGCAGCTTCGACCCGATCTGCACGAGGAAGATACCGCTTCCGTTTTCGATCAGGGCGCGGCCGTTGGCCACACGCAGCAGCTTGAACTCCGCGCCGCCGGGAAATTCCTGGTTTTCGAAACCGCCTGCATCCGATCCGCCGCCCGATGGCGTTGCCGGTATCGCGGCCGTGGTCAGCCGGTCGGTTTCCAATTCGCGCAGGAGGGCACGCTCGGCCTCGTCCTGCTGCGGATCGCGCAAAGCGCCGATACCGGCTTCGCCGGCCGGACGGGCATGGCGAACGTCGCGAAGTCTTTCCCAGCCGGCCACGTTGACCCCGAACTTGTCCTGATTGAAGAACACGTACCAGGGGAAGGCGGCGCACAGCATGGAGAATCCGACCAGCGTGGCGATGAGCCAGCGGTCGATCGGCTTAGTTTCGGCCGCCGCCATCGCGGAGCTCTGCTTCCTGCCGGAATTGTTTCCACCGAAGAGCCTGATCTTCATGCTCATCTCTTTCCTGCCGGCACGGGGCGATTGTTATTGCTGAGAGATGCCTTCAGGGCATTGGCGAGTTCGGTATAGGCGTCGATCACGGCCGCATCGCCGGGCGACTGCTTCAGCACGTCGTAGATGATCGGGACCTGCTTGACGGCCATGTCGAGATCGGGATCCGCGCCCGGCCTGTAACCGCCGATAAGCCTGAGATCCTTCGTCTCCTCGTAAACGCTGATCAGACCCTTCAGCCTGGAAACCAGCCGTTCCTGATCCGTCGTCCAAGCCTTGCGGGCGAGACGTGAGATCGAGGAAAGCGGATTGACCGGCGGATACCGGCCTTCGTCGGCAAGCGCGCGATCGAGCACGATATGCCCGTCGAGGATACCACGGGTCGAATCGGCGATCGGGTCGTTGTGATTGTCGCCATCGACGAGGATGGAAATGATCGCAGTGATCGTGCCCGTGCCTTCGATACCGGGTCCGGCTCGCTCCAGAAGGCGCGGCAGCTCGGTGAAGACGGATGCCGGATAGCCGCGGGCGACCGGCGGTTCACCGGCCGCGATCGCGACCTCGCGGATTGCATGGGCAAATCGCGTCACGCTGTCGGCGATGAACAGGACGTTCTGTCCCTGGTCACGAAAATGTTCCGCGATCGTCATGCCGACCAGCGGCGCCATCTTGCGCAGCATCGGGCTTTCGTCACTCGTCGTCACCACGATCACGGCTTTGGCGACATTGTCACCCAGCGTATCCTCGATGAATTCGCGCACTTCGCGGCCGCGTTCGCCAACTAGCGTGATGACCACCCGGTCGAAGGCGTCAGCCTTGGCCAGCATCGACAGAAGCGTCGACTTGCCGACGCCGGACCCTGCGAAAATGCCGAGACGCTGGCCGTAACAGATGGGGGCGAAGATATCGATCGCCTTCACGCCGGTGCGGAATGCGGTGTCGACACGCCTGCGGGTCATGGACGGAGGCGGCAAGGTGGTGATCGAGCGCGCGACAGAGCCCTCGCGCAAGGGTCCCTTTCCGTCAATCGGCCTGCAAAGCGAGTTGATGGTCCGCCCGCACCAGCTGTCGCTGGGCGCCAGGCGGAATTCGCCGGTACGCAGGACAAGATCGCCGACGCCGATCGGCTCGCCCGGCTCGATCGGGCAGACATAGATCACGTCGGGCTCGACGCGGACGACCTCGCCCATATGTGTGCCCGTCGGACTTTGGTGCGAGACGAACTCGCCGAGGCGTACGTGCCTGGAGAGGCCGCTGACCGTGTAATATCCGGCTGCGATCATTCTGACCCGACCGCCCCAGGCCAGAACGCTCGCGGGGTTCGCGTAATGCGCTGCCATATCGGACAGACGCTCCAGCCGCGGCATGGCGACCTGCCGGTCAGCGGGTGGGGAATCAGATTGGGCCGTGGTCGTCATCGGCGTCATTCCTACTGGCTACCGCCCAGCGTCCTCATTGCAGAGGTGAAGTTGTCTTCACTTGTGCTCATCAGCGAGGAAATGCTTTCGAACGCGCGGTTCACCTGGATGAGCTGCGTCATCTCGCCGATGGCATTGACGTTGGACTGCTCGAGGAAGCCCTGCATGACGCCGACGCCCATGGTGTCGACGACCGGCTGCGGCGCGTCGGTGGGCACGATGCCGCTGTTGTCTGCGCGGTAAAAGCCCTTGTCGAGATCCACGGAGAACACGCCGATCTGACCGAGCGTCCTGTCGCCCTGCATGATGCGACCGTCCTGCCCGACCTTCGGTGTGGCGCCGCGCGGATCGAGCTGGATCGGAGCGCCGCCCGCATCAAGAACCGGGTAGCCCTTGGTGGAGATGAGCTCGCCGGCAAGTCCCATCGAAAAACGTCCGTCGCGGGTCAGAACCTGGCCCTGCGGCGTCTGGATGGCGAACCATGCATCGCCCTTCACGGCGAAATCCAGTGAGTTTCCGGTCTGCTCCAGTTCGCCGTTGCGCATCGACAGGTAGTCGTTGCCCTGAGACACGAAGGCGATCTTGGTGTTGTTCTCGTTCTGGGTCTGGCTGAGAACCTGATCGAACTTCACCTCGGTCGAGCGAAAGCCGACAGTATTCATGTTGGCGATATTGTCGGAGATCGTGGTGAGGCGACGCTCGAGAGCGATCTGCGAGGAAATGCCGACATAGATACCGGATTGCATGGATGTCTCCTGATTTACGGATACGGCGCATGCCCCCGCGGGGGAGAGCTCTGGCGATTGGAAGAGACAGTTAGAAGCCCGGGCTTGCGCGAACCTGTTTGGGTTGGCGCATGGGAAAATGCGTTCTGCGGCGGCAAATCCGAAGGCTGCTCCTACCGCAAGTCCCGCGCAAGATTATCCCTCTAGCTTCCGGGGCAACAAGATGGAGAACAACCATGACCATGCAGCCGATCCAGTTGTTCGAGCTTGCGTCCAGGCAGGCAGAATGGCTGTCCATTCGACAGCAGGTGACGACGACGAACGTCGCTAACGCGAATACGCCGAAATACCTCTCCAAGGACGTCACGCCCTTTGATTCCGAACTGAAGTCCGCAAGCGGTCTTGGTGCGATGGAAATGGCCAGAACGAATGCGGCTCACATGACCGCGGACATTGCAGGCAATGGTCGGGTTGAACTCAAGGACACCAAGCTCAATCAGGAGATCGGCGTCCAGGAATCCGGCAATACCGTCGCCATGTCGGCGGAAATATCGAAGATGGGTGAGATCAAGCGGCAGTTCCAGCTGAACACGCTGCTCGTTCAGAACATCAACAGAATGATGCTCACGGCACTGGGTAAGTAACATGGACGCATTGACCGCTTCGCTCAAGATCGCAGGCAGTGGAATGGAAGCCCAGTCCACCCGCCTGCGTATCGTTTCTGAAAACATCGCAAACGCGCGCACCACCGGCGACACCACGGGTGCAGACCCCTATCGCCGCAAGATCATCACCTTCGGCGACGAGATGGACCGCGCCAGCGGCATCAGCCTTGTGGATGTCAAGAAAATCGGCACCGACCAGGGCAATTTCGTCGAGGAATATGACCCTGACCACCCGGCCGCCAACGACAAGGGCATGGTCAAGTATCCGAACGTCAACGTGCTGATCGAGATGGCCGACCTTCGCGAAGCCAATCGCAGCTACGAGGCGAACCTGCAGAGCATCAAGCAGACACGGGATCTGATCTCGTCGACAATCGATTTGTTGAAAGGTTAATTATGATCGATAGCATTTCAAGCATCGGTACTCTGACGAAATCCAGCGGTCTCGACAAGACGGAGACTTCCGTCAACAGCCTGTCGAACATGCTGGGTGCCGCCGCAGGCACGGTCGCAACCGGTGTCGCAGGCCCCACATTCGGCAGCTTCCTTGCCGATGCCGCCAAGGGTGCGCTCGATAGCGTCAAGCAGGGCGAGGCCATGTCCTTTGCCGGCATCCAGGGCAAGGCAACGACGCGTGAAGTCGTCGATGCCGTCATGGAAGCCAATCGGACGCTTCAGACCGCAGTCGCCCTGAGAGACAAGGTCGTTTCGGCCTATCTCGAAGTCTCCAAAATGCAGATCTAGGATAAAGAGGTTTCACGTCTATGAGAGCACTCGCCATTGCTGCAACGGGTATGAATGCCCAGCAGACGAACCTCGAAGTCATCGCCAACAACATCGCCAACATCAACACGACCGCATTCAAGCGCGGCCGGGCGGAGTTTACCGATCTTCTTTACCAGACCGAACGCGCCGCAGGCGTCGCCAACCGCGCCAACCAGTCGGTCGTGCCGGAAGGTGCCAATATCGGTCTCGGCGTGCAGACGTCGGCTGTCCGCAAGCTGTTCGAACAGGGTGAGATTTCCCAGACGAGCAACGTCCTCGATGCCGCGATCGTCGGCAATGGCTGGTTCCAGATCGAGGGAGGGGACGGTGCGACCCTTTATACCCGCGCCGGTGCATTCAACAAGGATGCCAACGGGCGTCTCGTGACGATCGATGGCTACGGCGTCATTCCTGCGATCACCATTCCGCAGGATGCCACAGAAGTCACCATCGCTCAGGACGGTACCGTTTCGGTTCGCATCGGCCAGCAGGATGCCATGACGGAAGTCGGCCAGCTGCAGCTGGCGCTTTTTGCCAACGATGCAGGTCTGCGCCCGCTGGGTGACAACCTCTTCGCGGTCACCGAAGCCTCCGGCGATGCCGTCGTCGCAGCGCCGCTGGAAGACGGTTACGGATACCTGAAGCAGGGTTACCTCGAAAGCTCGAACGTCGATTCCGTCAAGGAAATCACCGACCTGATTTCGGCGCAGCGCGCTTACGAAATGAACTCCAAGGTCATCACCACAGCGGATGAGATGGCTCAGATCGTCAGTAAGAACCTGAAGTAACGGATCAAGAGGCGGGCAAACATGATGTTTCCTAAAGGAAATGCACTTCGGTCGGTCGTCGGCGGGGCTATCCTGTCGCTGCTGTTCATCGCTGGTGCCGGATCGCAGGTCGCGGTTGCCCAGCCTCTTTATGCCGTCGTTCCCACGTCGACGATCTTCCCGGGCGATGTGATTTCCGCAAGCCAGGTGATGGAGGTCGAAGTCACCAATCCCAATCTGGCCGGCGGCTACACTTCAGACGTCACGGATGTCATCGGCAAGGTGGCCAAGCGCACGCTTGTTCCCGGCAGGACGATCCCCGTCGCCTCGTTGCGCGAGCCTTTCACGATCGAGCGGGGCAAGGCGATCCGCATCATGTTCAACGTCGGAGGCCTGACGATTTCGGCTTCCGGATCTGCTCTGCAGGATGCCATGGCCGGAGATTCGATCCGCGTCCGTAACACCGAGAGCGGAGTTACCGTCATCGGCACGGTCAGGGCTGACGGAAATGTCGAGGTTGCACAGAAATGATCGGTAGACTGCTAACAACGATCGCCGCTGGCCTGCTGGCGCTTTTTGCTGCGGCTTCTGTCGTCCAGGCGGCATCGAATGCGCGGATCAAGGATGTGGTATCGCTCCAGGCCGGACGCGATAACCAGTTGATCGGATATGGTCTCGTGGTTGGCCTGCAGGGAACCGGCGACGGTCTTCGTGCATCGCCGTTCACGGATCAGTCGATGCGCGCGATGCTCCAGAATCTCGGTATCTCGACACAAGGCGGCCAGTCGGCCGCCAAGAATGTTGCAGCCGTCATGGTCACGACGAACCTGCCGCCTTTCACCAGCCCCGGCAGCCGCATCGATGTGACCGTCAGTTCTCTCGGCGATGCCACGTCGCTGCGCGGCGGAACGCTGGTCATGACGTCGCTTACCGGCGCCGACGGCCAGATCTATGCCGTTGCACAAGGGGCCGTCGTCGTCTCTGGCTTCCTCGCGGAAGGCGCTGCGGCCACGGTCACCGAAGGGATCACCACGGCTGGCCGCATCCCCGGCGGTGCGATTATCGAGCGGGAACTTCCGTCGCGCTTCAAGGACTCGGGCAACCTTGTCCTGCAGCTGCGCAATCCGGATTTCTCCACCGCGATCCGTGTCGCCGACGTCATCAACGCTTTCTCCACCAGCACCTATCGCATGCCGATCGCCGAGGCCCGGGATTCGCAGGTCGTTTCGGTGCAGAAGCCGCCGCAGGAAGACCTTGCCCGCCTCATGGCGCGCATCGAGAACCTCGCCGTCGAGACAGATACGCCCGCCAAGGTGGTCATCAACGAGCGCACCGGAACCATCGTCATCGGCGCGGATGTCCGCATCTCCAGGGTTGCCGTCAGCTACGGAACGCTGACCGTACAGGTCACCGAAATGCCGCAGGTTATCCAGCCGATGCCCTTCTCGCGTGGCGAAACCTATGTCCAGCCTCAGACGGATATCGTCGCCGAAAGGGCAGGCGGACCGGTTGCGGTTCTCGAAGGCCCGGATCTGCGGTCGCTGGTGGCCGGACTGAACAGCATCGGCGTCAAGCCCGACGGGATTATCGCGATCCTTCAGGGGATCAAGTCTGCAGGTGCACTGCAAGCGGAGCTGGTACTGCAATGATTGGTCCAGACACGTCATCTTCTGCTCGGTCGCGGCCTTGGGAGCGCTCTTCGGTTGCTCTTCCCGTGCTGGCTCTCCTTGGCCTGCTGGTCGCCTTGCCCTCGGCCGATGCCCAGGAACAGGTTCGCGACACGACCGGCCTGACGAGCGAAAGCGAAGTCCAGCAATATTGCAGCAACATCGCCGACGCGGCGCGTGATCGCCGCTACGCATTGCAAAAGCAGGATCTTGAAAAGCTCCAGGGCGAGGTCAACGACCGCATCGCTGTTATGGAGACCCGCAAGGCCGAATACGAAGACTGGATCAGCCGGCGCAACACCTTCATGAAGCAGGCCGAAAACGGCCTGGTCGATATCTTCAAGACCATGAAACCCGACACTGCTGCCCCTCGTCTGGAGGAAATGCAGGCAGGGCTTGCCGCCGCCATCGTCATGCGGCTTCCGCCCCGCCAATCCGGTCTGATATTGAGCGAAATGGACGCCAAGAAAGCTGCGGCTGTTGCGTCCATCATCGCCAGTGCAGCGGATCCCAACACTTCGAAAGATCCGTCATGACCAAACTGGCCCCCGCACTTCTCGCTACCGTGGCACTTCTTTCCGGATGTTCGCAGACGCCTCAGACCATCAGGGAGATCGGCAACGTGCCGTCGATGAGCCCGATCGGCAGCGGCCTGCAGTTCAGCCAGACGCCGCAGCTCGCCTCCTATCCGAAGCGACCCCAGAACATGAACAACGGCTATTCGCTGTGGAGCGACAGCCAAGCGGCCCTGTTCAAGGACGCGCGCGCGCTCAATATCGGCGACATCCTCACCGTCAACATTCGCATCAATGACAAGGCGAATTTCGACAACGAGACGGATCTGGAAAAGACAAACAGCCGCAAGTCCGGCTGGAATGCCGACGCGACGATCTTCGGATGGAACCCGAAGACGGAATCCACATACGGGTTCGACGGAACGTCCGAGGCCAACGGCAAAGGATCGACCAAGCGCGCGGAGCAGTTGACGCTGATGGTCGCGGCTGTCGTGACCGGCGTGCTGGACAACGGCAATCTCCTGATCAGCGGCTCTCAGGAAGTCCGTGTGAACCACGAAATCCGTATCCTCAACGTTGCCGGTATCGTCAGGCCGCAGGACGTGGATTCGGAGAACGAAATCTCCTACGAAAAGATCGCCGAGGCACGCATTTCCTATGGCGGCCGCGGTCGCGTGACGGAAATTCAGCAACCGCCTGTCGGACAGCAGGTCTTGGACCTGTTTTCGCCGATCTGAGATATTGGCACGCGCCGGGGAGTGAAACCACGTGGCTATCATGACTGAGGACGAAACCGTCCCGAAGAAAAAGAACACGCTCATCCCCATGATCGGTGCCGTTGTGCTGCTGTCCCTGGTGGGCGGCGGCGGCGGATGGCTGACCGGCACGCTGATTGCCCCTGCACCGAAGCCCGCCGAGGTGGCTGCAAGCGCGCCGGCCGCCGAGGGCGGACACGGCGCAGCGGCGGAGAATGCCGCCGTCCTGCCCAATCTTCTGGAACTGGCACCGATCCTGACCAATATCGGCTATCCGGCCGAAAACCTCATCCGGCTGCAGGTCGGTCTGGTTTTCGACGGGCCGCCTGATCCGGCACTGGCCGAAACCGTCAATCAGAACATCGTGACCTATCTGCGAACCCTGTCGCTGCAGCAGCTGCAGGGACCGCGGGGATTCACATATTTGAAGGGCGATATCGAGGAGATTGCTAGCCTGCGCTCCCAGGGGCGTGTAACTAAGGTCCTGATTAGGACTTTTGTTGTCGAATGATTCGTCTCGCGATTTTCGTTGCCATCGTGGCTCTGGCGCCTGGCCTTGCGCATGCGCAGCAGTTGCAGGATCTGATTCAGGCCCCTGTCGATAGCTCGGCGGCCGCCTGGATCGTACGTACGTTCGGCCTGCTGACCGTTCTTTCGGTCGCGCCCGGCATCCTGATCATGGTCACGAGCTTCCCACGCTTCGTCATTGCCTTCTCCATCCTGAGAACAGGCATGGGACTTGCGACCACACCGTCGAACATGATCCTCACCAGCATGGCGATGTTCATGACCTTCTACGTCATGTCCCCGACGCTCGAGCAATCGTGGCGCAACGGCATCCAGCCCATGCTGCAGAACCAGCTGACCGAAGCGGAAGCGATCGAACGGACGGCGGAGCCTTTCCGCACCTTCATGATGGCGAATACCCGGCCAAAGGATCTGGCCCTGTTTGTCGATCTTGCCACCGAGCGGGGCCAGCAGACATCCGAGAACGACATCCCCTATTATCGCGTGCTCATTCCGGCATTCATGCTGTCCGAAATTCGTCGCGGTTTCGAGATCGGGTTCCTTATCGTCCTGCCGTTCCTGGTCATCGACATGGTGGTCGCCACGATCACAATGGCCATGGGCATGATGATGCTTCCACCGACGTCGATATCGCTGCCGTTCAAGATCCTGTTTTTCGTGCTTATAGACGGCTGGAATCTTCTCGTCGGCTCCCTGGTCCGATCATTCTCCTGAAACATCACCAGCGGCGCCCGTAGTGTCGCCCATCAGGCCTGCCCGGCGAGCGTCTGGCGGGCCTGTCGCATGGATGCTGCAGCGGCTCCGGGCTATGCTGCTGCGCTGTCGATAGCTGGACTCGCACAGGTTCGGACCTGTACCAAGCCAATTCCTTCCCCCATAGCACCTTCTCCCGCATCCCGCTCCGGCACCGCTGCTCCGAAACCGGTCTTGGCTGGCAGGAATGGAGGACAACTGGCTACGGTCAGGATTGTCGCTGATGCCGACGTGAGGTCGCGGCTGGCGGATATGCCGGGATGCGAGGGCAGTACCGTCCTCCAGGCGTAAGGAAGCACCATAAACGCAAATGCCGCGCGAGTGCGCGGCAAGGGCAGGGGATGCTCACTCCACCCTTCCTGCGACTGCCGGAAGGGTGGCGGTTGTCTTTAATGGTGAGCCTGGCTACTCAGCTCCAGCGCCGCATGCGCCTTCGTATTGCGGAAGGTGACCTTCCTCAGGCCGTCTGCCAGGATCGAGGTATTCTCCTTCGGATCGGCGGACGGGCTATGGAAGTTGATGTAGTTGATCGAGATGCTGGCCTTGTCGGCTTCCAGCTTGAGCCGGCTGTAGATGGTCACGCCTGGCGGGCTGATCTCAAGGTCGAGCGTCACCGACGGATAGGCCGACCAGTCCAGGGCGTAGTCTCCCCCAACGCCGAAGCGGACCGTTCCCGGATGGAAATAGAGTTCGGCCGCAGAATCGACCAGATCCGCGATGGTGCTGTGGTATTCGAAATGAAGAAGCGAAATGAGATCGGCGGCGTCTATCAATCTCAGTTCGGCGGCCAGGGGGCCGATGGCCTTGGCAAGGATTTCTTCGCGTTCGATTGAGTAAGGGCATGTTTTCATAAGTGAGCCGTCTAGCCAGTTTTTATGGTTAACATTGTATTCGGGCCGTCACGAGATCCCTGGAATTTCAGAGGATCGCTCGAGAATGAAGTTAGAGCACGAGGCTTGCGTAGAAATGGAGCGTTGAATTTAAAAGGAAATTCTGCGTTCCTAATTTTCGATGGCCACAGGGACGCAATCAGTCGCCCCAGCTTTCGGTCGCGGGTCTCGATTACTTCGGTATCGGGCGGTCATGATGCGTCTCGCACGCATCTCGGCAATGATGGTCGGCTCCCGGCGAATGCTCGTCGAGACGGAGTGCTTCAGGGCAGCATCATGCTTGGTTTTCTCGGGCGCAGCGCTCAATGCGCGTCCGGTCAGGCCTGGCGGCCTGACGGCGATCTTCAGTCGCTTTTTTCCATGAACGGTTCCGCACGCGGCGGCAGGCATGCGACATCGAAATGGTCGGGCTTCAGGCCCTGTTTGGCCCGATCGACCATCGTCTCATAAGCGGTTTCGAGATGTCGCGTGAAGCGCTCTGCATCGAAGAGCGGGCTCTTGAGGCGATTGTCTTCCAAACGCTGCCGCAACGGCTTGATGAGTTCGGGGTTTTTGCCGAACTCGACGGCAATCCGTACATAGTCGTCTTCGTCTTCCGCGATCAGTTCGGGCAGGTCGATCGCATTCAGCAGGCTTTCGCTGACGCGCGAGGCAAAATTGGTGCCCTTGTAGGTCAGCACCGGCAATCCGGCCCAAAGCATTTCCGAGGTCGTCGTATGGCCGTTGACGGGATAGGTGTCGAGGCCAAGATCGGCAAGCGGAATACGGTTGAGATGATCCTCGAATTGCATCTTGTTCATGAAGAGGATCCGCTTGGCGGGAACGCCGCAGGCAAGGAGCTTCTTCTGGATGTTCATCCGGCCGTCGGCATTGTTGGTCAGGATCCACAGAATGCCGTTGGGCGTGGACTTTACGATCTCTGCCCACAGGTTCAGCATTTCCGGCGTAATCTTGCGGTTCGCGTTGAAGGACGCATAGATGAACGCATCTTCGGGAAGGCCAACTTCCTTGCGGGTCATGGGCTTTGCAAACGGCCTGTGAACCGGGTCGTTCGGCTGGTAGGTTTCCGGCAGCCGGCAGAATTTTTCGTAGTAATGCGGCTTCGAACTGTCCGGCAGCACGTATTTGTCGCCGATCGCATAATCGAGGTCGACATTGAGGGTGGAGCCCGGGAAGCCCAGCCAGGCGACCTGAACAGGTGCGGCCTGCATATTGAACACCGAGTTGCGCGTACCGATCGTATGGCCCTTCAGATCGACGAGAATGTCGATATTGCGCGATTTGATCTCGGCCAGAATCTCTTCATCGCTCATATCCCGAACGGTGACCAGATTGCCCCATTCGTTGCGATCGGCTTCATTGCTCTCGAGCAACTGGGGATCGGAGTGGCAGAAGAGCGTCACGTCGAAACGATCCCGGTCATGCAATTCGAAGACACGGCGGATCAGCTTCATCGTCGCGTGCTTGTCGAAAAGGTCGGAAGACAGATAGCCGACGCGGATCTTGTCGTCCCATGAATGCGGCATCTGGTACCGAGCTTCGGTCATTTTCGGCGAGAAGGCCGGCGTGTTGCTGCGCGCCAGCTGGTTGAGATGCTCGTCGCCGGTCCAGTGAAGGTTGAAGAACGCCCCGTCCAGCTTGATGAAGTCGGTTTCACCCGCGGCGACCGCAGCGTCGATAATGGGCTGGTGACGTTCAACCGCATCGAACTTGCTGTGCTCGCGGCTGAAGGTAAGATACATGAGCCGCACCGGATGGCTGGTGGGAATACGGCTCAGCAGGACGCGGGCGGTTTCGATATCCGACGGATCGAACAGGTCCCAGGTATTCAGCGAGATCCGGGCGCCCAGCACCATATGCGACAGTTCTTTGCTGCGGATAAGAACAGTCTTGAACACGCGGGCGAGGCGGGCTTCGCCTCTCTCGAACAGAAGCGACGCCACGATGAAAGCCAGCTCCGGATCTCGGGTCAGCTTCGGCAGGATGCGGCTCGCCAGAGCTAGAGCCTTTTCCTTTTCACCCACTTCGAAATGCAACCTGATCGCCTCGATCAGGTTGTCGTCGGAATGTTGTCCGCCAAGCTCAGCCGCCAGCTGGAAGGATTGGGCAGCCTCCGCCTTGTGTCCCAGCTGCTTCAGCGTCCGGGCAAGCAACATGTATGTGCGGGCATCTTTTTGAATGTCGAGCAGCTTGTTGATCGTGACGAGCGACGACGTGTAGTCGCCACTGCGGAAATGCTGGGACGCGGCCTTGTAGCTGATCTCGGTCAACATCTGCTCCGTATATTCACTGCCGTGCGTCTCTGCCTGTCGATTGCAGAATATGATTGGCCGGCAACGTAAGAAATCGATCCGACTTTGCTATCTGCCGAAGCTTGCTTGAAACCGGTGTGCACTGAATGGCGACGCCAAAAACGATCGGGAGAATTATGCTTAACGTAAGGGGAAGCGAGTTAACCGTTTATTTACTACGTCTCCGCATCACCCACGAATCACCCCCGAAATTAAGACTGTAGCAACTCTTGGCTGGCTAATTTCAGCCAGCGACGGGTTGGTATCCTAACGACTAAACGGAACCGAGTGGCATGATGTCGGACCGTCGCAGCCGGCTATAACCGGCATGTCCTCACCGTTAGTTTTCAGTCTTTAGGGGACACTTCATGTCTAGCATCAACTTCAACGCCGGCGCGACTTCGGCTCTCGAAACTCTTCGCAACATCAACAAGGATTTGCAGAAGACGCAGAACAACATCTCCACCGGCGAGCGCGTTAACTCCGCTTCCGATGGCGTTTCCTACTGGTCGATCGCCACCACGATGCGTTCGGACAACAAGGCTCTCGGCGCTGCTTCTGACGCACTCGGCGTCGGCGCTGCCAAGGTCGACACGGCTTCCGCTGCAAACGAAAGCGCAATCGCCGTCGTCAACGAGATCAAGGCCAAGCTCGTCACCGCTTCGGAAAGCTCTGCCGACAAGGATCAGATCCAGCTTGAAGTCGGTAAGCTGCAGCAGCAGCTGACCGCGATCGGTAAGGCTGCCTCGTTCAACGGTGAAAACTGGGCCATTTCCAGCGCCACCAGCGGCACGGTTGTCGATGGCTTCATCCGCGAAACAGGCGGCACGGTCAAGATCACCACGGCTTCGGTAACGATCGCAAGCATCGCCATGTTCTCGACCATCGCCGGCGACGCAGGCACCGGTGGTATCCTCGGCGCCGTCATGACCATCGCTCTGAGCTCGGCTTCGACCCAGGGCAACATCGATACCTTCATGACGACGGTTGAAACCGCTCTCGGCCAGCTGACGGATGCCGGCGCTGTTCTCGGCTCGCTGACCACCCGTATCAACCTGCAGGACGAATTCGCTTCCAAGCTTTCCGACGCGATCACCTCGGGTGTCAGCCGTCTCGTGGACGCAGACATGGAAGAAGAATCGGCCAAGCTCGCAGCGCTTCAGACACAGCAGCAGCTCGCTGTTCAGTCGCTATCGATCGCCAATTCCTCCTCGCAGAACATCCTGCGTCTCTTCCAGTAATCACTGGCAGCAGATCCGGACTATGGAGCCGCACCGTCAAGGTGCGGCTTTTTTCGTTTATGCCGCCCGAAATCCGGCGAAAACCTGGCTTCGGACCCGTATATGTTAACAGGAAGTAAATGCTTAAAAATTAACGGGAAGTAAATGAAATTATAGCGAATTTTTGCGTTTGCGTTGGCAATTTGTTAACCTTAACCATGTCTAATCGGCTCATCAAAACGACGAGCCGAAATTAATGATTTCCGGCAAGCATGACGCTGACTGTCGTTCCCGGCGAAATCCGGAATG
Organism: Hyphomicrobiales bacterium; assembly: GCA_900466875.1. Lineage (GTDB taxonomy): Bacteria > Pseudomonadota > Alphaproteobacteria > Rhizobiales > Rhizobiaceae > Neorhizobium. The sequence goes on from UBNQ01000010.1 coordinate 89,999, forward strand.
TCCCTTCAAATCACAGTGCCAAAGGGGCAACTTTCATGACCAGCATTCTGACCAACACCTCCGCCATGTCCGCTCTCGCAACGCTGCGGAACATCAACACCGATCTCGCCAACACGCAGGATCGCGTTTCGTCCGGCTTCCGCGTTGGCAATGCAGCAGACAACGTCGCGTACTGGTCGATCTCCACGACCATGAATTCCGACAACAAGGCACTGAATTCCGCCAAGGACGCACTCGGCGTCGGCGCAGCCAAGGTCGACACGGCTTCCGCTGCAAACGAAAGCGCAATCGAGATCGTTGACGAGATCAAGGCCAAGCTGGTTACGGCTTCGGAAACCTCTACCGACAAGGATCAGATCCAGCTTGAAATCGCCAAGCTTCAGGAACAGCTGACCGCCGTTGCAAAGGCAGCGTCCTTCTCCGGCGAAAACTGGGCGATCTCCGCCGCCACCAGCGGCACGGTTGTCGATGGCTTCATCCGCGAAGCAGGCGGCACGGTCAAGATCACCACGGCTTCGGTAACGATCGCAAGCATCGCCATGTTCTCGACCATCGCCGGCGACGCAGGCACCGGTGGTATCCTCGGCGCCGTCATGACCATCGCTCTGAGCTCGGCTTCGACCCAGGGTAACATCGACACCTTCATGACGACGGTTGAAACCGCTCTCGGCAAGCTGACGGATGCCGGCGCCGTTCTCGGTGCGCTGACCACCCGTATCGGCCTGCAGGACGACTTCGCCTCCAGCCTCTCCGACGCGATCGAATCGGGCGTAAGCCGCCTCGTCGATGCCGACATGGAAGAAGAATCGGCCAAGCTTTCGGCACTCCAGACCCAGCAGCAGCTCGCTGTTCAGTCGCTGTCGATCGCAAACTCCTCTTCGCAGAACATTCTGTCGCTCTTCCAGTAAAAAAATCCGGTTTCGGAAAATCAGGGTCGCACCACGGTGCGGCCCTTTTTTACGTCTTGTTTTTATTAGTTAATTTTATCTTGCTGCAATCACCGGATGTTATCGATTTGTTTATTCGTGTTAACGCAGTGATGTCGCCGTTAACCTTCTGTTAACCCTGATCGGTTTTTCTCACGTCCATAGAAACAGCGGGCCGGATAGCAGCGAATACGCGACACCCCCCGGCCAGGCATGAAGCTGATCGCGTTTACCGGTCCACGCCGGAATGTCCCTCCCAACCGAGAGCCAAGGGGCAATTTCAAATGACGAGCATTTTGACGAATACTTCCGCGATGTCCGCGCTGCAGACGCTTCGCGCCATTGGTTCCAGCCTTGCCGACACCCAGGATCGGGTCTCGTCTGGTTATCGCGTCAGCGAGGCTTCGGATAACGTTGCCTATTGGTCGATCTCCACGACGATGAATTCCGACAACAAGGCGATCAATGCCGCCTCCGACGCTCTCGGCGTCGGCGCCGCCAAGGTCGACACCGCCTATGCTGCCATGGAAAGTGCCATCGATGTCGTGGACGAGATTAAGGCCAAGCTTGTCACCGCGACGGAAGAATCCACCGACAAGGTTCAGATCCAGCTCGAAATCACCAAGCTTCAGGAACAGCTGTCGGCCGTTGCACAGGCCGCATCCTTCTCCGGCGAGAACTGGATGATCGCTGCCGCCAACGCCTCCAACACCGTTGTCGTCGATGGCTTCATCCGTAATTCCGACGGTACCGTGAAGGTTACGACCGCCGAGTTCAAGGTTGCCTCCTACGCCATGTTCGGCACGATGAATAACGGAGTTGGCGGACAGGGCCTCCTTGGCAGCGTCATGAGCGTCGCTCTGACCAGCGCATCGACGGTCGGCGACATTCAGATCTTCCTGAACCACGTCGAAACCGCGCGGTCAGGCCTGACCGACGCCGGTGCGGCCCTCGGTGCGCTCATCACCCGTATCGATCTCCAGGATGAATTCGCGGCCACCCTGTCGGACGCGATCGAAACCGGTGTAAGCCGACTGGTCGATGCCGACATGGAAGAGGAATCAGCCAAGCTTTCAGCGCTTCAGACGCAGCAGCAGCTTGCAATCCAGTCGCTGTCGATTGCCAACTCCTCCTCGCAGAACATCCTGTCGCTCTTCCAGGGCTAACGGTTCGGCGCTTCTTGAAGCTGACAAGAGAATTCGGGCCGCGTTTCAACGACGCGGCTCGATCCGTATGGCGCAAAGTCAAAGGCTTAAGGTCGAATATCGGCCATCGAACGCAAGCCGATATCCTGGCGCAAGCTTGTTCGCGTCTTGTCCGAATCGCAGGTTTTCATTAACCTTTGCATCCAGGCGGGCAAGCCTTGCCAGAAAACATGACGTGACGCGCTTGCCGGACGGCAGGCAGCATGAAGCCGATGCGTCGCGGCCGGATCACATGCCGGCATGTCCTGATTCCGAACATAGGTGGTTAGAACATGTCAAAAATCATGACGGTGGGCTACGTGCAGAGCGCTCTGCAGACCCTGCTTTTTGCGAGCGACAACCTCGAGGCAACCGAAAAGCGGACGGCGTCCGGCCTGGCGGTCGGCTCTGCCGCAGACAATGCCGGTTACTGGTCTGCCGCCACCAGCATGACATCCGACCAGAGTGTTCTCGGCAGCATCGGTGACGCCCTCAACCTGGGCGCCTCGAAGCTCGACACCGCCTATGAGGCCGTAACATCCTCCATCAATATTATGGATGAGATCACCGGTCAGCTGGTGACAGCCTACGAGGAGGGGACCGACAGGGGCGCTTTGAACGGACGCATCAGCTCGCTCAAGGAAAACCTCAAGTCCGTTCTGCAGGCCGCGCAATTCTCCGGTGATAACTGGCTCCACAATTCCGATACGCTGCTCGGTGCCGCGAAGTCGATCCCGGCCTCTTTCGAACGCAGCGTTTCTGGCGCGGTATCGCTCAACTATCTTTCCATCGATACGGCAGACACGACGCTGATCGATTCCGCCGATGCCAGCCGTGGGCTTCTGACGGCTGCAATCGATGCCGAAACACTGAATTCCGGCGGGACGTCGCCCCGCAATTATTACCTGCTCGACGTCGACTCGGCCATCGGGGCACCCGGCACGGAGATTGCCGTGTCGGATGCAACGACTTCAGCCCAGCTGGACGATATGGTTGCGGTCGTTGGCTACCTGACCGACGGCCTCAATCGTCTTGCGAGCTCGCTTGGCACGATCTCTGCGCGTATCGACCAGCAAACCACGTTCGTGAAATCGCTTCAGGACGTTCTCGACAAGAGCGTCGGTCGCCTGGTCGATGCCGACATGGAAGAGGAATCCACCAAACTGACGGCCTACAAAACCCAGCAGTCGCTGTCCATCGAGCTGCTTTCCATGCTCAACGGCCATCAGCAGAGCGCGCGGGTTCTTTTTAGCTAGTGCCGATCGGAGGCGCTTCATCTTCGCACAAGTTTGGCATCGTAGCTGGTTTCTGGCGATAGTGCGTCCATTCCCGGATGCGTGTCGCCGATAGCTTCGAAGCGAGCCTGCCAAACGCACGAAGGAAGGGTCAACTTGTTCAATTTTGAGGTAAGCCTTTTCATTATCCGCATGTCGGCTCGATAGGGATGTTTCCATGAGTGTGCCGCTTGCCCGTTATTTGAAGGATTTTGGCGCGCCGCAGCCGCAGCTGCAGCCGGCGGAGTTTGTCTCCGATTTCGATTTTCCGGATAACGACTTCGCCCTGCCGGACGTGGCCCTGGAGCCTGTCGTCGATATCGAGGAAGAAAAGAGCAAGGCGCGTGCGGAAGGTTACGAGGCTGCCTCGCTCGAATTGGCCGATCGCCATGATGAGCACTTGGCGCAGATCGCCGCGAAACATCGCGAGGAAATCGAAGCGCTGACCGCCAGATATGAGGGCGCTGTCGCCGAGCGAGTGGAGGCCTTTCTCTCCGAGATGAAGGCGTCGATCGCCGGCGCGGTGGATGCCTCGGTGGCGGGTGTTCTGTCGCCTTTCGTCAAGGACGAGGTTGCCCGCGCCGCCGGCATCAAATTTGCTGCCGATGTCGCCGAAGAAATCGGGCAGGGCAGGACAGTCAGGCTCTCGGTGAGAGGTTCCGAAAAATTTATCGAGATGATGCGCAAGCGGCTCGACCCGCTCGTGACTGAAGTCGAATACAGGGAAGCGACGGAAATCGACATGACGCTGGAAGTCGGTGACTCGATTCTCGTGACGCGTCTGAAGACTTTTGTCGAAGCGATGGAAGAGCAGATAGATGAGTGAAAGTCACCATCACGGCAAGAACGAGATCATTGTCGTCAAGCGCCACAAGGGTGATCACGACGGTGCCCATGGCGGCGCCTGGAAGATCGCTTATGCGGACTTCATGACGGCGATGATGGCATTCTTCTTGGTCATGTGGCTCGTCAACGCCTCCAATGAAGAAACAAAGGCCTCCATCGCAAGCTATTTCAATCCGATCAAGCTGACGGACGAGCAGCCGAGCTCGGATGGCGTCAAGGAACCGGCAAAGCAGGCGGAAGGCGAACACGACGCCCAGAAATCCGACATCGCTGCCGACAAGACGCAGGATGGATCCGCAGCCGCTTCCGGCGAAGACCTGACGGCGTCGTCCGGTGAAAACACCAGCTTCTCCGAAGCAGCATTTTTCGAAAACCCCTATGCTGTCCTGGCGGAAATTGCGCAGGAAGTCGGCCAGCAGGCCAATGTCAGTGTAAAGGGTGAGGGCGGTGCTGCCAATTCCGGCCCCTCGACCGGCGCTTCCGGCGGTGAAGCATATCGCGACCCGTTCGATCCGGACTTCTGGAGCAAGCAGGTTTCCGCGCCGCAGATAGGTCAGAACGGTTCTGTTACGGTCACGCAGGACAGCAGTCTGCCGCCGTCTCCCGATGCCAAGCCGGTCGAGACCGCAGCTGCACAGGCGCAATCGCAAAAACATGCTGAGGCGCAGAGCCAGTCTCCGTCCGCAGCGCAGGGGCCTGCCGGTGCCGATGCTGCAGCCCAGCAGCAGATCGCAGCGCTGCAATCGCCGCAGCAAGAAGAAAAGCCCTATGACGGCGCTCCCGAGCCTGACCGTCCTGCCACATCGGCCCAGCAGACCGAAAAGGCCGAGGAACTGAGAAAGGAACTCGTCCAAGCGCTGGCCGGTGTGCCCGGCAAGCTTGCGGAAGGTATTGTCGTCACCCCGTCGGAAGGTGGCATGCTCGTCACCATCTCCGACCAGGCCGGAACACCGATGTTCGATCTCGGTTCGGCTGTACCCCGCCGGGAAACGGTTCTGGCCATGGAGAAGGTTGCCGCAATCCTGAAGGAGAAGGCCGGTTCCCTCGTCATTCGTGGTCATACCGACAGCCGGCCTTACCGGGGTGGCAATGCCGATAACTGGACGCTCTCCATGGATCGCGCCCATGCGGCCTATTTCATGCTTCTGCGTGGCGGTCTCGATGAAACCCGGGTGAAGCAACTATCCGGTTTTGCCGATCGCCGTCCGCAGGTTCTGGATAACCCCGAGGACGGAGCCAATCGCCGCATCGAAATCCTGATTGCCGATGGTTGAAGGTAAGCGCTGATGTTTGCTCGTAGACACTGGTTTGTCCGTTCCGCGCTTCTTGCAGCCGTCCTGGCTGCAGGATCCGTTGAAACGCGCGCCCAGGACCAGTCGCTCGACGCCTACAAGATCCTGAGATCCCTCCAATACGTCCAGGATTCGCTGGTCCTTGGGGATCACTCCGCTTCCGATCTGCAACGTTATCTGCTCGATGCGTTGGACAAGCGGTTGAGAGCGGCCGACAATGGCACACTGGCAGACAACCGCAATGCCGATGCCGTCTTCGTCTACGTGATGAGCGGCGGCAATCCTGCAACGCTGAATTTTCTCGCCTCTCGCGACACCCAGGGTTACCTCGACGCGCGCGTCGTCAACGTCCTGCAGAAATATCTCGACGGAAGGGGAGCGCAGGTCACGAGTTCGATCGCGTCCCTGTCCCAGGAATATCAGGGCTCGCCGATCGGCCCTTATCTCAATCTGGTTGCGGGCAACGTCAATTATCCGGCAGATCCGACCGCTGCCCTGATTTTCTACGACCGCACCCGCATCGAGGCGCCGGGCACGATCCTGGAGGAGGCAGCTCTGCGCCGCTCCGTCGTCGCCGCCGCGAGCCTCAGGGATGTGGACCGCGCCTTTGCTTATTCCGTACGTTATGCGCGACGGTTTCTTCATTCGCCCTATGCCAGCCAGTTTGCCGATCTTTTTGTCGATCTGGCCGTGACCAACGATCCGGCGCTGGGGCACGAGCGAATTTCCGAGGTGGCGGCGCTGATGGACCCGGACCGTGCGCAGGAGCTCTACCTGCGCATATCGCGCCTGGCGACGTTGAAGGGCAAATACGAGTTGGCGAGCTATACCGCGGAAGCGGCGTTGAAGCTTAACGATGTACTCAGCGGCAAGGGGCGTGAAGTTCTTCCCGGTCTCTACGAACACATCGCCAAAGTTCCGTCCTCGAAAGTCTCTGAAGTGGTCGACCAGCTTTCGTCCATTTCCCGAGATGGACTGTCCGATCGTGACCGGGCGCTTCTCGACGCGGCGCAACGCGTCGGTGAAGACATTGTCAGGCCGGTGGAAATCAGCGGCGAAGGTGATGGTAGCGAGGCAGACGCCGCGGGCGACACTGGCACTCGGACGGCTGGCACCCAGCCGCCAGACCCGACTACCGCAGGATCTGTCGTCCCGAATGCACCAGCCGCGACAAATGCGGCGGTTGACGACTTCGTCACGCAAGGCCGAAACAAGCTGGGTGAGATAGATTCGCTCCTTTCGGAGGAGACTGGGGACCGATGATGAATGTAGTCAACAACGCCATGCCCGCCGGTGCGGATGCTTCAGCCGCGGCGTCTTCCGCTTCTGGAAAAGGAACGCGGACCGCCAAGGATGACGGGTTCGCAAAGACGCTCAACTCCTACGGAGACGGACAGAGCCAGCGCGGCAAAACCGACGCTTCGGCGGGTAAGGATGGCGCGGTGAACGCAGCCCCCGCCGGTCAGGGCCAGTCCGAAGAGGACGTTATCGCGCAACAGACCACGGAAGGTGCTCGCACATTCGCCCTGTCCGTTGAGTCCGTGCTTTCGAAAGCAGCCGGTCAGGCGCCTGATGCGGCCACTCCGGAAGACGTCATGGAAATGCCCGTCATCGATGTGCCCGAGCCCGAACAGCCGGTGATCGCCGATGGCGCGGATATTGAGACGGCAACCGACCTTCTGGCAGACCTGCAGGCAGCCATTCCCGCCAATCCGAAAGCCCAGGGAACTCCCACCCGCAACTCCACCACGGATCAGACGAAGGCAGGTGAGGCAAGCACCGATGCGACCGATCCCGACGCAGCCGACGATGCCCTCGCACTGCTTCAGGTGCTGCCCGATGCAGCCGCCGCGGCACAAGCCGTGCAGCCAGATGTCGCGAGCAATCAGCAGCCCATAGAGATGTCTTCCACCGAAATCGATGTGGACACGGTAGTATCGCAGGCCGGTAACGCCCTTCCGCCCGTGAAGGACGCGACGTCTGGGATGACCACGAACACTGCGGCGACGGATATCGGCAAGACCAGCCAGAATGGCGCACCGAAGGCTGCGGATGTGGCACCCGCTCTTCAGGATGTCCTGCAGCAGGATATCGAAGTGCCGGTAGATACCGAAACGGCGACGGTGCAGGTCGTCGAAAACCGTCGTTACATTGGCATTGCCCCAAGCTCGAATGCAGTTTCGCTGGCAACCGCATTCAGCCAGGATCCCGACTGGTCGGCCGCCATGAACCCGAGCGCTAAACTGTCCAACGAAGCCCTTTATGCCAGCACGGGCAAGGTGGTGAACACGCTCAAGATCGAGCTCAACCCGAACGACCTTGGTCATGTCACGGCGACCATGCGCATGGTTGGCGAGGATCTGAACATTCACCTGACGGTCGAAAGCAGCAAGGCCTACAGGCAGCTCATGCACGACAGCTCCTCGATGCTCGATAACCTCAAGGCGCAGGGTTACAGCGTCGATCAGATCACGGTCAGCATCGCAAGCGGAAGCAGCTCGACGTCCTCGGACCGCGGTAGCGATACTTTCGCTAACGGTCGCCAGTCCTCCGATATGGGACAGGCGCAGCAGCAACAGCAACAGAATGGCCGCCAGGGCGGCAATGCGGGTGGCAACCTGACGGAAACGTCGGATGTCGGCACGCGTAACAGCTCTTCCGGAGGCAAGGATGACGGTTCGGCTCAAGGCGCGGGTTCTGGCGGCGCTGGTGCTCGTCCCGATACCGTTTATCTCTGACAAGGGCGAGGCGGCGGTCGGCGCCAGTCTGGCATGCGAGCGGCAGATTCAGCGTGCCGCTGCACAATACGGTATTCCGGAGGGCATACTCTACTCCGTCGGCCTGACCGAGACCGGGCGTAAGGGCTCACTCAGCCCTTATGCCCTGAATGTCGAAGGCAAGGCGTTTTTTCCTGACTCCATCCAGGAGGCTTTTGCCCAGGTGGCTTCATCGCGGGGGCAGGGCGCCAAGCTGATCGATATCGGCTGCATGCAGATCAACCTGATGTATCACGGCGCGGAATTCGCCTCCCTCCAGGATATGTTCGATCCGGCACAGAACGTGGCCTATGCCGCGCGTTTTCTGCGCCAGCTCTATGATCGGCACGAAACCTGGACGATGGCTGTCGCCCGTTATCACGCCGGCCCCAACAACGACCCGGCACAGCAGCGATACGTATGCCGCGTGATCGCCAACCTTGTCGCATCGGGTTATGGCCAATGGACCGCCGGGGCGACCAATTTCTGCGCCGGCGGCAACTGGAAGTAGTGTGTCTTTTTTGCTTTACGTCCTGCCTTCAATCTGGCAGCAATGAGGCGTGTCAAACTGGCCGGCGCTGAATTCTGTTATAAAACTGTCAGATTCCACCGCAGAAATTGTGCCTAACTTGATATGACCCACTAGATGTAGGGC
>UBNQ01000002.1 GCA_900466875.1 Hyphomicrobiales bacterium
CTGGTCACCGTCAAGATGAACGGCAAGGGCGAAATGCTCGGCCTGAAGATCGATCCGTCGCTGTTCAAGGAAGACGATATCGAAATCCTCGAAGACCTGATCGTCGCCGCCCACAAGTCGGCCAAGGATCGCGCCGAGCAGATCACTGCCGAAAAGACCAAGGAACTGACCGCCGGCCTGCCGATCCCGCCCGGCATGAAGCTTCCGTTCTGATCCTGTCTCGAAAAGGGCGGTTCCGATGACATTGGCTTCCGTGCTTGTATTCGCCGCCGCGCTGTTCGTCGCGGCGGGNNTCCCCCGGCCCCAGCATTGCCGCGCTCGTTTCGCGCGTGCTGACCAAGGGCTGGCGCGACGTGCTGCCCTTTCTCGTGGCGATGTGGGTGGGCGAAACGGTCTGGCTGTCCTTTGCGGTAGCCGGTCTTTCCGCCATTGCCGAAAGTTTTCAGCCCGTCTTCGTAGCGATCAAGTGGATCGGCGTTGCCTACCTTCTCTATCTCGCCTGGAAAATGTGGTTCGCCGGGACGGATAGTGCTGACAGCGAGCTGCCGGAAAGCCGTTCCGCGGCAAAAATGTTCTTAGCCGGCCTGACGGTGACGCTCGGCAACCCGAAGATCATGATGTTCTACGTGGCGCTGCTGCCATCGATCATCGATCTCAACGGCGTGACGCTGATCGGCTGGCTTGAACTCGTCGCCGCGATGCTGATCGTGCTTGCGACCGTTCAAATCGTCTGGATGGCGCTGGCTAACAAGGCCCGGCAATTCCTGAAAAGTCCTCGTGCATTCAGGATAGCCAACCGGATTTCGGCTGGCACCATGGCCGGTGCGGCTGCGGCAATCGCCACCCGATAGATTCCGTCAAAAATTATATCTGACGCCGACGACATTGGCGTTGGAACCGCCATGCATATCACCGAGCGTGCCCCAAGCGCCGGAGCGGTGATGCAGGCGCCAGAAAACCTCAAGTTCCGGGCGCGAGATCGTGCTGAAACTTACTTCCGGCCCGAGATAGAAGAGCGTCGAGGCATTGCCCTTTCGTGTCTCTTCATTGTTCTTTTCGCGGCCTTCCATCGTTTCGGTCACATGGCTGAGGCCGAAAGTGAAGGACGGGATGATCCGCACCGTGTTGCCGATCTCGATCGCATCGTAACGGCCGACCACGCCACCCCAGATCTCCGCATTGGTATTGCCGCCGAACCGCCCGGCGAGACCCGCCTCCAGGCCGAGCTTCACGGAGCCGATGCTGTAGGGGAAGAACTGATAGCCGATTCCGAAGATTGGGTGATCCTCGTAATCGACGCCGAAAGGATTGGCCGATTCCGCCATATCTCCATCGACCATGGCCCCGCCGAAGGTGAAGAGCGCATGCTCGACATCGGTCCCCTCGGCTGCGGCCACACCGGCCGTGGCAAGTTGCGCGATCAGCGCACCGGAAAGAAATCCGAAGGGGATGCGTCTCAGAAAATTCATACAAAGCTCCGCATAGCCATCAATCATGCGGTATAGGGCGTGAGGGTTAAGTGACCACATCACCAAACATCACGGTTTCGTGAAATATGCTAAGCAGTACCCTGAAACCGCTCTCGCCAGCGCCGGCCGAGCGGCACGGAGAGAAAGCGGGTCTTCTCGGCTTCGGACAGTTTTCGCCCCATCGAAGCCAGAAGGTCATGTAAAGGAACCCGCTCGCCAGCGCGAAAATCGTGCCTCACGCTATCTCCGGCATGCAGGGCACCGGGTTTGATGACCCTGCAATAGATGCCGGGACGGCCTGCCTTGAGAAATGCCCTGGAAAATCCCGGGTCGCCCATGCGAGCCGAAAGCGTGTTGCAGGGCGAACGGGGTGACGTGGCTTCCAGCACGACATCGCCCTGATGAAACCGGTCCCCCACCGCCACATCCCGGTTATCGAGCCCTTCGATGACGATGTTTTCGCCGAATGTACCGAACGGCAGATCGCGGCCGAGTTCGGCGGCCCACCAGTCAAGCGTCAGCGATCCTTCGAGCAAGATCGCCTGATCCGGTCCGCCATGATGTTTCTTGTTGCAGACGGCATCTCCGACCAGACCGAGTTCATCGATCAGGACCGGGCCGTTGACCGGCGTCTTGTAGATACCGGTCCTGTAGCTCTTTCCGGGTAGCCGTTCCGCATGGCCGATGCAGATCGCGAGAAGTTTCATGCAGCCCTGGTCCTTCGGTCTTTCCGTTCAACCGACATATGGGCTAAAGGGAGAACATGGCAAAGCGAGTCACCGGCCCCGAAATCGAAAAACTCATCCAGCTTCTGGCGAAAGTCCCCGGCCTTGGTCCGCGGTCTGCGCGTCGGGCGGCGCTGCATCTGATCAAGAAGAAGGATCAGTTGCTCGGTCCCTTGTCGCATGCGATGGGCGAGGCCTATGACAAGGTGAAGATCTGCTCGCGCTGTGGCAATGTCGATACGTCCGACCCCTGCACCGTCTGCACCGATATCCGCCGTGACCACTCGATGCTGATCGTCTGCGAAGACGTGTCCGATCTCTGGGCGCTGGAACGCGCCGGTGCGATGAATGCCGCCTATCACGTGCTCGGCGGCACGCTGTCGCCGCTCGACGGTGTCGGCCCAGACGACCTCAACATCCGCACACTCGTCGATCGCGTCAGCGAGGGGACGGTGAAGGAGATCATCATCGCAGTGAATGCGACCGTCGAGGGACAGACGACCGCCCATTACATCACCGACCAGCTGTCCAACCTGGATGTGAAGATCACCAGGCTCGCCCACGGCGTACCGGTCGGCGGCGAACTGGATTATCTCGACGAAGGCACGCTGACGGCGGCGCTGCGGGCACGGACGGCAATCTGATATTTGTTTTGAGGAGGACGACGATGAGCAAGCCTGCCCCCCTCTGCCCTGCCGGGCATCTCCCCCACGAGGGGGGAGATCACGAGCAGCATGACCACCGCTCCCAAATTTCAGGACAATACCCGGTAGCAGCACCGATGATCGAGCCACGACAGCGCACCCATCTGATCTCCCCCCTTATGGGGGAGATGGCCGGCAGG